>NZ_AXYZ01000033.1:0-1241 GCF_000483465.1 Pseudomonas sp. LAIL14HWK12:I7 | reverse complement strand
GTCATCACGGTTCCGGCCAACAGCACCACTGGTTTCACCACCGTGACTGCCCCGGACAACGTCTACACCGGTACCAACGACCCAGTGATCAAATCGATCGCTTCCGTTGATGGCGCGGATGTTGGCAAGTTCGAAAACCTGGTCCTGGACAAGACGCCGGTCAGCACCGCTGTTGCTGACGAGCCTGGCTCGGGTACTCCGGGTGCCGGCAACGAAGGCGATTTGGTCAAAGTCACCATCACCGCTGACCAGGTATCGGTCGCCGAGAACGTCAAACCGACCTTCACCGTTCACATCAATACTGCGCTGGCTCACGACTTGGTCGTGACCCTGAGCAACAACGCTACCGTCACCATCAAAGCTGGCGAAACCAGTGCGCCGTACACTCACGAAGCGCAGGGCGATGACGTCTACAAAGACGCCGGTGAAATCGAGCTGGGCATCAAATCCGCCGTCGATGTTGACGGTCGTGCTTTCGAGAACTTGCAGCTGGGCGATGCGGCGTCGGTCAAAGTCACCGACACCACTGACGATGTCGTGGCCAAGCTGACTGCCACTCCTTCGGTTACCGAAGGCGGTGCGATCACTTACACCATCACCCTGACCAACAAAGATGGCTTGCCGATCGACAAGCACTCGGCGCTGACCTTCACCCTGAGTGATGGCACCACCGTCATCACGGTCCCGGCCAACAGCACTACCGGCTTCACCACCGTGACTGCTCCGGATAACGTCTACGTCGGTACCAACGACGCGGTGATCAAATCGATCGCCGCCGTCGATGGCGCTGATGTCGGTAAGTTCGAGAACCTGGTTCTGGACAAGACCCCAGTCAGCACTGCTGTCACCGATGAGCCGGGCTCGGGTACTCCGGGCGCTGGCAACGAAGGCGATCTGGTCAAGGTCACCATCACCGCCGATCAGGTATCGGTGGCTGAAAACGTGAAGCCGACCTTCACCGTGCACATCAATACCGCGCTGGCTCACGATCTGGTCGTGACCCTGAGCAACAACGCTACCGTCACCATCAAGGCCGGTGAAACCAGCGCGCCGTACACCCACGACGCGCAAGGCGATGACGTCTATAAAGACGCCGGTGAGATCGAGTTGGGCGTCAAGTCGGCAGCAGACATCGACGGCCGTGCCTTCGAAAACCTGCAGCTGGGCGACGCCGCTTCGGTCAAAGTGACTGACACCACGGATGACGTGGTGGCCAAGCTGACCGCTACGCCTTCGGTCAC
>NZ_AXYZ01000032.1:0-1202 GCF_000483465.1 Pseudomonas sp. LAIL14HWK12:I7 | reverse complement strand
TCGTCAGTGGTATCGGTGACTTTGACCGACGCCGCGTCACCCAGTTGCAGGTTTTCGAAGGCACGACCATCGATGTCTGCTGCCGACTTGATACCCAGGCTGATTTCGCCAGCGTCTTTGTAGACGTCATCGCCTTGCGCGTCGTGAGTGTAAGGCGCGCTGGTTTCACCCGCTTTGATAGTGACCTGAGCGTTGTTGCTCAGGGTCACGACCAGGTCGTGGGCCAGCGCGGTGTTGATGTGGACGGTGAACGTCGGCTTGACGTTCTCAGCAACCGAAACCTGGTCAGCGGTAATGGTGACCTGCACCAAGTCGCCCTGGTTACCGGTACCTGGAGTACCCGAACCCGGTTCGTCCGTCACAGAAGTGGTGACGGTTTCACCACCCAGAGTCAGCTTCTCGAAGCTGTCTGCACCCGAAACCGACTCAAGCTTGTTGGCAATAGCGGCCTGGCCGCCGACGTACACGTCATCGTTAACCGTGATGGTCGCGGTACCAGAGGCACTGTCAGCCGGAATCGTGACTTTTGTGCCGTCGGTCAGGGTGAAGGTCAGTGCCCCGTGCTGAGTGACCGAAAGCCCCTGCGCGTTGGTCAGCGTGACGGTGTAGGTCACCTGGCCGCCTTCCGCCACAGTCGCCTTGTCGACAGTCAAGGTTGCAACGACTTCGCTGATGGTGTCCGAAATCTCGACGGTAGCGGGACCACCGATGGCCAGATGCTCGAAGGTTGCACCCGAAACAGTGGCATCGGTGACGCTCAGCGTCACGGAGCCCGCGTCCTTGATGACGTCATCGCCCTGAGCCGGGGTCTTGTACTCGACTTCGGTCTTGCCGGCCTCGATGGTGACGGTTTCGCCATTCGACAGGGTCACGGTCAGCGGACGGTCCAGCGCCTGGCTCACTTTGATCGTGAAGGATGGCTGCTGGTCTTCAGTGACATTACCGTTACTGACGATGCTTACGGTGACGGTATCGACACTGTCATTGATTACAGTGGACGCTGGGGTTGGGTTCGGCGTCAGTTGCTCGAAGTTGCCGCCAGTAGCGTCCTTGATCGTGACACTTACGGTCGAGCCGTTGTTGTAGACGTCGTTGGCCGGGGTCTGGAAATCAACGCTGCCTTGAGTCTTGCCGGCTTCAACGGTGATGGTCTGGCCATTGGACAGGGTCACGGTGACCGGCGTCTGGGCAGGGTTGCTCAG
>NZ_AXYZ01000031.1:0-1422 GCF_000483465.1 Pseudomonas sp. LAIL14HWK12:I7 | reverse complement strand
GCGCTAGCAAATTGCTTGGGTGTTATATGGTCAAGCCTCACGGGCAATTAGTATTGGTTAGCTCAACGCCTCACAGCGCTTACACACCCAACCTATCAACGTCGTAGTCTTCGACGGCCCTTTAGGGGATTCAAGATCCCAGTGAGATCTCATCTTGAGGCAAGTTTCCCGCTTAGATGCTTTCAGCGGTTATCTCTTCCGAACATAGCTACCCGGCAATGCCACTGGCGTGACAACCGGAACACCAGAGGTTCGTCCACTCCGGTCCTCTCGTACTAGGAGCAGCCCCTCTCAAATCTCAAACGTCCACGGCAGATAGGGACCGAACTGTCTCACGACGTTCTAAACCCAGCTCGCGTACCACTTTAAATGGCGAACAGCCATACCCTTGGGACCGGCTTCAGCCCCAGGATGTGATGAGCCGACATCGAGGTGCCAAACACCGCCGTCGATATGAACTCTTGGGCGGTATCAGCCTGTTATCCCCGGAGTACCTTTTATCCGTTGAGCGATGGCCCTTCCATACAGAACCACCGGATCACTAAGACCTACTTTCGTACCTGCTCGACGTGTTTGTCTCGCAGTCAAGCGCGCTTTTGCCTTTATACTCTACGACCGATTTCCGACCGGTCTGAGCGCACCTTCGTACTCCTCCGTTACTCTTTGGGAGGAGACCGCCCCAGTCAAACTACCCACCATACACTGTCCTCGATCCGGATAACGGACCTGAGTTAGAACCTCAAAGTTGCCAGGGTGGTATTTCAAGGATGGCTCCATGAGAACTGGCGTCCCCACTTCAAAGCCTCCCACCTATCCTACACAAGCAAATTCAAAGTCCAGTGCAAAGCTATAGTAAAGGTTCACGGGGTCTTTCCGTCTAGCCGCGGATACACTGCATCTTCACAGCGATTTCAATTTCACTGAGTCTCGGGTGGAGACAGCGCCGCCATCGTTACGCCATTCGTGCAGGTCGGAACTTACCCGACAAGGAATTTCGCTACCTTAGGACCGTTATAGTTACGGCCGCCGTTTACCGGGGCTTCGATCAAGAGCTTCGCTTGCGCTAACCCCATCAATTAACCTTCCGGCACCGGGCAGGCGTCACACCCTATACGTCCACTTTCGTGTTTGCAGAGTGCTGTGTTTTTAATAAACAGTCGCAGCGGCCTGGTATCTTCGACCGGCATGGGCTTACGGAGCAAGTCCTTAACCCTCGCCGGCGCACCTTCTCCCGAAGTTACGGTGCCATTTTGCCTAGTTCCTTCACCCGAGTTCTCTCAAGCGCCTTGGTATTCTCTACCTAACCACCTGTGTCGGTTTGGGGTACGGTTCCCAGTTATCTGAAGCTTAGGAGCTTTTCTTGGAAGCATGGCATCAACCACTTCGTCGCCTAAAGGCAACTCGTCATCAGCTCTCGGCCTT
>NZ_AXYZ01000030.1:0-1727 GCF_000483465.1 Pseudomonas sp. LAIL14HWK12:I7 | reverse complement strand
TTGGTACCAACGTAAACGTTGTCCGGGGCAGTCACGGTGGTGAAACCGCTGGTGCTGTTGGCCGGCACAGTAATGACGGTGGTGCCATCGCTCAGGGTGAAGGTCAGCGCCGAGTGTTTATCGATCGGCAGACCATCTTTGTTGGTCAGGGTGATGGTGTAGGTGATCGCACCACCTTCGGTAACCGAAGGCGTAGCGGTCAGCTTGGCCACCACGTCATCCGTGGTGTCGGTGACTTTGACCGACGCCGCATCGCCCAACTGCAGGTTTTCGAAGGCACGGCCATCGATGTCTGCTGCCGACTTCACGCCCAACTCGATTTCACCGGCGTCTTTGTAGACGTCGTCGCCCTGTGCCTCGTGGGTGTAAGGCGCGCTGGTTTCACCGGCCTTGATGGTGACGGTAGCGTTGTTGCTCAGGGTCACGACCAAGTCGTGAGCCAGGGCGGTGTTGATGTGAACGGTGAAGGTCGGTTTGACGTTTTCAGCCACCGATACCTGATCGGCGGTGATGGTGACCTTGACCAGATCGCCTTCGTTGCCAGCGCCTGGAGTACCCGAGCCTGGCTCGTCGGTCACGGTGGTGCTGACTGGGGTCTTGTCCAGAACCAGGTTCTCGAACTTCCAGGCGTCTGCGCCGCTGACATTGGCAATCGACTTGACCACCGCGTCGTTGGTACCAACGTAGACGTTGTCCGGCGCGGTGACGGTAGCGAAGCCGGTGGTGCTATTGGCCGCGACGGTAATGACCGTTTTGCCGTCACTCAGGGTGAAGTACAACGGCGCGTGGTTATCGATCGGCAGACCATCTTTGTTGGTCAAGGTGATGGTGTAAGTGATTTCACCACCTTCGGAGACCGAAGGGGTCGCGGACAGCTTGGCCACCACGTCGTCAGTGGTGTCAGTGACTTTGACCGACGCGGCATCACCCAGCTGCAGGTTCTCGAAGGCACGACCGTCAACATCGACGGCGGATTTGATGCCCAGCTCGATTTCACCGGCGTCTTTGTAGACGTCGTCGCCTTGTGCGTCGTGGGTATACGGCTCGCTCGAAGTCTTGCCGGCCTCGATCACCACAACCGCGTTGTTGCTCAGGGTCACGACCAGGTCGTGGGCCAGCGCGGTATTGATGTGAACAGTGAAGGTCGGTTTGACGTTCTCGGCGACCGAGATTTGGTCGGCGGTGATGGTGACTTTGACCACGTCGCCTTCGTTGCCAGCGCCCGGAGTGCCCGAGCCAGGTTCGTCGGTCACGGTGGTGCTAACTGGGGTCTTGTCCAGAACCAGGTTTTCGAACTTCCAGGCGTCTGCGCCGCTGACATTGGCGATCGACTTGACCACCGCGTCATTGGTACCGACGTAGACGTTGTCCGGCGCGATCACCGTGGTGAAACCGGTGGTGCTATTGGCCGGCACGGTGATGACCGTTTTGCCGTCACTCAGGGTGAAATACAACGGCGCATGGTTGTCGATCGGCAGGCCGTCTTTGTTGGTCAGGGTGACGGTATAGGTGATCTCGCCGCCCTCAGTGACCGAAGGGGTGGCGGTCAGCTTGGCGATGACATCGTCAGTGGTATCCGTCACTTTGACCGAGGCCGCATCGCCCAGCTGCAGGTTCTCGAAGGCACGGCCATCGATGTCTGCTGCCGACTTCACGCCCAACTCGATTTCGCCGGCGTCTTTGTAGACGTCGTCGCCCTGCGCTTCGTGGGTGTACGGCGCGCTGGT
>NZ_AXYZ01000029.1:0-1673 GCF_000483465.1 Pseudomonas sp. LAIL14HWK12:I7 | reverse complement strand
GTGCCGGCCAACAGCACTACCGGCTTCACCACGGTGACTGCTCCGGATAACGTCTACGTCGGTACCAACGACGCGGTGATCAAGTCGATCGCTTCGGTCGATGGCGCGGATGTCGGCAAGTTCGAGAACCTGGTTCTGGACAAGACCCCGGTCAGCACCGCTGTCACCGACGAGCCAGGCTCGGGTACTCCAGGCGCTGGCAACGAAGGCGACTTGGTCAAAGTCACCATCAGCGCTGACCAGGTTTCGGTTGCCGAGAACGTGAAGCCGACCTTCACCGTTCACATCAACACCGCGCTGGCTCACGACCTGGTCGTGACCCTGAGCAACAACGCTACCGTCACCATCAAGGCTGGCGAAACCAGCGCGCCGTATACTCACGACGCGCAGGGCGATGATGTCTACAAAGACGCTGGCGAAATCAGCCTGGGTATCAAGTCGGCAGCAGATATCGATGGCCGTGCCTTCGAAAACCTGCAGCTGGGTGACGCGGCGTCGGTCAAAGTGACTGACACCACCGACGACGTGGTGGCCAAACTGACTGCCACCCCTTCGGTTACCGAAGGTGGTGCAATCACCTACACCATCACCCTGACCAACAAAGACGGTCTGCCGATCGACAAGCATTCGGCGCTGACCTTCACCCTGAGCGATGGCACCACCGTCATCACGGTCCCGGCCAACAGCACCACTGGTTTCACCACGGTGACTGCCCCGGACAACGTCTACGTCGGTACCAATGACGCGGTGATCAAGTCGATCGCCACCGTCGATGGCGCCGATGTTGGCAAGTTCGAGAACCTGGTTCTGGACAAGACCCCGGTCAGCACTGCTGTCACTGACGAACCAGGTACGCCGGGCAACGAAGGTGATCTGGTCAAAGTCACCATCACCGCTGACCAGGTTTCGGTTGCTGAGAACGTGAAGCCGACCTTCACCGTTCACATCAATACTGCCCTGGCTCACGACTTGGTTGTGACGCTGAGCAACAATGCGGTTGTGACCATCAAGGCCGGTGAAACCAGCGCGCCGTACACTCACGACGCGCAAGGCGATGACGTCTATAAAGACGCCGGCGAAATCGAGCTGGGTATCAAGTCCGCCGTCGATGTTGACGGCCGTGCCTTCGAAAACCTGCAACTGGGCGATGCGGCGTCGGTCAAAGTGACTGACACCACGGATGACGTGGTGGCCAAGCTGACCGCTACCCCTTCGGTCACCGAAGGCGGTGCGATCACCTACACCATTACGCTGACCAACAAAGATGGCTTGCCGATTGATAAACATTCGGCGCTGACCTTCACGTTGAGCGACGGCACCACCGTCATCACTGTGCCGGCCAACAGCACCACCGGCTTCACCACCGTGACTGCTCCGGACAACGTCTACGTCGGGACCAACGATCCAGTGATCAAATCGATCGCCACCGTTGATGGCGCGGATGTTGGCAAGTTCGAGAACTTGGTTCTGGACAAAACGCCGGTCAGCACCGCTGTCACCGACGAGCCAGGCACTCCGGGCAACGAAGGCGACTTGGTCAAAGTCACCATCACCGCTGATCAGGTTTCGGTGGCCGAGAACGTCAAACCGACCTTCACCGTTCACATCAACACCGCGCTGGCTCACGACCTGGTCGTGACCCTGAGCAACAACGCCACCGTTACTATCAAGGC
>NZ_AXYZ01000028.1:0-3027 GCF_000483465.1 Pseudomonas sp. LAIL14HWK12:I7 | reverse complement strand
TTTTCTTCCGGAGCCGAGTCGATCTTGTCGAACTCAACGACTGCCGAACCGAAAACTTCGGAGCAGACGCGAGTCAGAGCTGCGGTCAGAGTGGTTTTACCATGGTCAACGTGGCCGATAGTGCCAACGTTTACGTGTGGTAGGGAACGATCAAACTTTTCCTTAGCCATCGATACAATCCTCCGCAGAAGAAATAGTCTTACGCTGATAAAGCTGATAAAACAAAGGCAGATATTTTCATATCTGCCTTGTTTATATGGAGCTCTTGAGCGGACTTGAACCGCTGACCTCACCCTTACCAAGGGTGTGCTCTACCAACTGAGCTACAAGAGCGAAACACTTTGCGCAAAATCCAGCAAACTTGGAGCGGGTAGCGGGAATCGAACCCGCATCATCAGCTTGGAAGGCTGAGGTTCTACCACTAAACTATACCCGCGGAGCTTGCGGCTCTCGCTAAAACTGGTGGAGGGAGAAGGATTCGAACCTTCGAAGCTCTCGCAACGGATTTACAGTCCGTCCCCTTTGACCGCTCGGGAATCCCTCCAGATGTGGCCGGCATTCTATTTGTCTGCCGTCCTAGTGTCAAGCGTTTTTTCAAATTTTTTCAATCAAATCTGAAACTTAGCTGCTTTGACACCGCTTCCAGCTCTACCACCTCAGTGGTGTTCCCTGTGAAGCGGGCGCCATTCTATCAAGCTATTCGCCAGTTGCAATACCCTGGCAGAAAATAATTTTATGTTTTAAGTCTTTGAAATCGTTGGAAAGAGCGACGAGTACTGTTTGGTCCAGCAAACGCTCGCTTTCCGGGGAAATCTTGAGCCAGAGACCATCAGCGCCGGGTAACTGACCCGACACCGGCAACGCATTGATATCCAGGCTCAACAGCCGCTGGCGCAGTGCATCGAGCTGCTCTTTTGCCGCCAGGCCACCTACTACCAGGCATTCATCACGACGACGGGCCGGCGCGGACACACCGGTTTCACGCAACAGGCGAATTTCTTGCTGACTACCTTTGTACAACGACAGCGGGGCGACATCCTTGGCCTTGAGCGGGGCTTCCTGTTGGTGCCAGACGTAATAGAAGACGTTGAGCACCAGCAACAGCAGAAACAACCAACGCATAAGCACCTCAGTCCAGTGGGCAGGCCATTGCCAGGCCAACGAATACCAGGTCAGGGACTACGCGCGCCGTCGGTGCTGCTTCACGCACCAACGGCGCATCCCCACCGGTAAGGAACACCGTAAAATTCTCCCCCCACAGCGCCCGCGCCTGCTCAAGCTGAGTATGGGCAAAGCCCTGCAACATCAACACACAGCCACGCTCCACAGCCTCGACCGTCGAGCGGCCAGGGGCAAGGCTTGTCAGTGCGCGTACTGCCGAAGCATCGTCATAGCGGATGCGCCGAGTGTGCGTACGCAGCTGGCTGCGCATCAGCGGCATGCCCGGGCAGATGTAACCGCCCAGGTGCTCGCCATCGGCGGCAATGAAATCGGATTTGGCGGCGGTGCCAAGATCAATCACCAGACAAGCCCCCTTGGCCAGGTGGAATGCACCCAATGCTGCAAGCCAACGATCCATGCCCAGGCGCTGGTAGTCTTCATAACCATTGCGCACCCCTGCCATTTGCTGAGCAGGTTCGGCAACGCGCGCCACCACCGAGAACGCCTGGCGGATCAGCGCGCAGAGCGCCGCGGTTTCTTCTTCGCTGCGCACGCTGACGATACGGCAGCCAGACAAACGCAACGACGCCAACGCACTGACCTCGGCCACCAATGCCTGGTCGGAATCGACAATACCGCCGCCCACGATCGTAGCGTCGGCGGCGTGAATGACTCGCCATTTAATGAAGCTGTTACCGCAATCGAGCTCAAGAATCATCACGCAACCTCAAACTGAGCTCACCACCACTGAAGCTCTTTTCTACACCTTCGACTTCAAGGCGCAAACCGCCCTGCCCGTCCACCCCCAGCACCACCCCATCAATGCGGGTACTGCCAGCAACAAGCGATACGTTACGCCCCTGCCATAGATGCGCCTGCTCCCATTCTTCCTGGAATGCAGCAAACCCATAGCGGCGGTGACGCGCCAATTCATGCTGCAACTGCTGACTGAGCTTTGCCACCAGACGGTTTCGATCAATAGCGGTGCCAACTTCTCGCCGCATCGAGGTCCACTCCTGGTCGACCTGGTCGTTGGCTTGCATGTTCACATTGATACCTATTCCAAGCACAACGTGACACACGTCTGCAGGATCACCCACTAACTCAAGCAAGATACCGGTGATCTTCTGCCCACGAACAAGCACATCATTGGGCCATTTCAGCCCCACATCCTTTACTCCAAAGCCCTGCAGGGTCCGCATCACTGCCAACCCCACCACCAGGCTCAGCCCTTCGAGCTGACGCATGCCACCTTCGACACGCAGGACCAGACTGTAATAGAGGTTCTCTGCGAAAGGGCTGACCCATTGGCGACCGCGGCGGCCACGCCCAGCGCTTTGGCGCTCGGCAAGGACCAGGAATGGCGCCGGCTGCCCTTCGCTTGCAAGCCGAAGCCCTTCAGCATTGGTTGAATCGATGGTTTCGTGGATGAAAACAGGCCACTGCTCACCCTCGGCGAATTCATTGATCGCTTGTGATTCGAGCAGGGCGAGAGGTGCCGCCAGCTGGTAGCCACGCCCACGAACCTTGTGAATGGTGAGGTTCAGCTCACTCTCCAGGTGCTGCAGCTGCTTCCAAACGGCGCTGCGACTCACCCCGAGGGCTGCCCCCAAGGCTTCTCCGGAATGGAACCGGCCATCCTTGAGGAGATTCAACAACTTCAGCATGCCAGTCTCGACTTGGAATAAGGCTGGCATGATAGCTATGGGTAGTGGGCTTGCATAGGAAAAGGGCTGCCCGGAAAGACCGCAGGAAGGACTATTTTCGGCCAGAAAAGACAAAACCCCTACCTGCTCGCGCAGATAGGGGTTTTGCGAAATGAATCTTGACGATGACCTACTCTCACATGGGGAAACCCCACACTAC
>NZ_AXYZ01000027.1:0-15037 GCF_000483465.1 Pseudomonas sp. LAIL14HWK12:I7 | reverse complement strand
ACCGAGTCATTGATCGTGGTCTGAGCCGGGGTCGGATTCGGCGTCAGTTGCTCGAAGTTACCGCCAGTAGCGCCGGTAATGGTGGTGCTTACGGTCGAGCCGTTGTTGTAGACGTCGTTGGCCGGAGTCTGGAAATCAACGCTGCCTTGAGTCTTGCCGGCTTCAACGGTGATGGTCTGGCCATTGGACAGGGTCACGGTGACCGGCGTCTGGGCAGGATTGCTCAGGGTCACGGTGTAGGTGATCACGCCGCCTTCAGTCACGCTTGGCGACCCAGTCAGGGTCGCGGTGGTGACATCGACCGAGTCATTGATCGTGGTCTGAGCCGGGGTCGGATTCGGCGTCAGCTGCTCGAAGTTGCCGCCAGTAGCTCCGGTGATGGTGGTGCTAACGGTCGAGCCGTTGTTGTAGACGTCGTTGGCCGGGGTCTGGAAGTCAACGCTGCCTTGAGTCTTGCCGGCTTCGACGGTGATGGTCTGGCCGTTCGACAGAGTAACGGTCACAGGCGTCTGGGCAGGATTGCTCAGGGTCACGGTGTAGGTGATTACACCGCCTTCAGTCACGCTTGGCGACGCAGTCAGGGTCGCGGTAGTAACGTCGACCGAGTCATTGATCGTGGTCTCGGCCGGCGCAGGGTTAGGCGTCAATTGCTCGAAGTTACCGCCAGTAGCACCGGTGATGGTGGTGCTAACGGTCGAGCCATTGTTGTAAACGTCATTGGCCGGCGTCTGGAAATCAACACTGCCCTGGCTCTTGCCAGGCTCAATGGTGATCGTCTGGCCATTGGACAGGGTCACGGTGACCGGCGTCTGGGCAGGGTTGCTCAGGGTCACGGTGTAGGTGATCACGCCGCCTTCGGTCACCGAAGGGGTGGCGGTCAAGGTCGCCGTGGTGGTGTCGATGGTATCGGTAATCTGCGTAACCGCCGGTGTTTGCGGCAGGGTCACGATCAGACCGTTACCACCGGTGGTGCCGGTTACGGTGGTCGAAATCTGACCACCGTCGATGTACGGGGTGTCATTGGCCGGGATGGTGACGTTGACGCTACCGCTGGTCTGCCCTGCCGGAATGACGATCACTGCGCCGTTGGCCAGGGTGACGATCAGGTTGGACGTCGGCGCCTGGCCAACTGTCGCGGTGTAAACGATTACGCCACCCGCTTCGGTGATGGAAGGGGTGGCGTTGAGTACAAGGGCGGTGGAGACGTTGGTCTCCGTTGTGGGCGGAATGACCTGGTTGTTGTTGCTGGTGTCCACCGCGCCAACGTCTTCATTGTCTAGCGCTGCGGCAAAGCCCAACGGGCCGGTCGGGAAGCCGATGCTCGGGTCGACCCGGCCTGCGGTCTCCTCAAGCATGACGAAGCTGTGGCCACCGCCCAGCGCACCGCCACCGCCCGCCGCTGCCGGGCCTGCTGCGGTAGCTTCAAGCTCGGTGGTCGGGTCGACACCCGCGGCGATCGCCTGCTGCAGCTCTTCCACCGACGGTGCAGCCTGCGCAGTGGCCTGGCTCAGGTCGGCGCTGCTGTAAGGCGCATCCGCGCTCCACTGGCTGTCACGGCCCAAGTCGAGCATACGGCCGTCGGCCAACTCGAGGGTTACCGCGCCGCCTGGGCCGGTGAGGACTTCCTCACCCGCCAACAGGCGGTCACCTTCGATGAGTACACGCCGGATGCCCTCTGGGGATACCGCAATAACCTGGCCGACAATGCTTTTGACGATGGCTACAACGCTGCTCATTGGACTCTCCGTGTGACCCGATTGGGGTACTTCCCTGCCAGAGCGGCGCTCTTTAAAGCCACTTCAGGCGGAACTGTGTAGATTGATGTGTTGACGATTTTTGACGTCAAAATTCCGTCTATAACTGTTTGGAATTAACTATCTGCCAAACTATTGACCTTATACTCGCCATCCTAAACAATCGGCAATGTAATGTCACATTGATATTTGCACCTTTGCCACCCCTTCCTTTAGTACTAATCCAGTGCCCGTCGGAAGTTCGCTCATCGGTCAGATCAGGTGCCATTTTCCAGGCCCTGAAAACCTCAACCGTGATTCAGGACAACTGCGCCTTCGGGAACCCGCCAAAAATGCGTGCGTCACTGTTTACCGTTCTTCCCATCACCCTAGCCGCCACGTTCGTACAAGCACAATCCTTGCCCGAAGCCATGCAAACAGCCCTTGAGCGACACCCGGAAATCCAGGCCGGCGTGAATGCTCGCGTGGCCGCGGATTACCAGCTGCGCGCGGCCAAGGGCGGCTACTTGCCGAGGGTCGATGTAACGGCGGGCTATGGGCGCGAAGGTACCGATAGCCCGAGCACCGGTAACCGCTGGGACACACTGAACCGAGGTGAGTCCGCAATCCGTCTTCGCCAAATGGTTTTTGACGGTTTTGCCACGTCAAACGAAGTCGACCGTCAACAAGCCACCGCCAACGCCCGGGCCTACTCCCTGATGGGCACCTCCGAGCGCACCGCACTTGACGTCGCCCAGGTGTATCTGGATGTGCTGTCGCGGCGCGAGATGGTGCGCCTGGCCGAAGACAACCTGAGCAACCACGAACGTATTCTGGATCAGATCAAACTGCGCACCAGCCGCGGCGTCGGCCGCCTGGCTGACTTGGACCAGGCCGAGGCACGCCTGGCCCAGGCGCAAAACAACCTGATCACCGAGAAGACCAACCTGGCCGATGCCAGCACCAATTACCTCAGCGTCGTCGGCCAGATGCCCGATGAACTGAGCGCACCGGCGCCGTTCATCGACCTGCTGCCCGCCACGCTGGATGAAGCCCGCACGCAGTTGGTTGAAAGCAGCCCGGTGCTGCGCTCGGCCGAATCGGACGTTGCCGCCGCAGAAAAACAGTACGAGGCCGCAAAGTCGTCCTTCTACCCCCGCTTCGATGCAGAACTCGGACGAACGGCGGATAACAATATCGACGGCACAGCAGGCCATAACAACGAATGGCAGGCTATGCTGCGAATGAACTTCAACCTGTATGCTGGCGGCAGCAACAAGGCAGACCTGGAGTCCAAGTCGTACCTGTCCAACCAGGCGCTGGATATCCGCAACAATGCCTTGCGTCAGCTCAATGAAGAGTTGGGCCTGGCATGGAATGCTCAGGAGAACGCCAACGCCCAGTTGCCGATCGCCCAGCAGTACGTCGATCACAGCAACCGTGTGCGCAGCGCCTACCAACAGCAATTCAGCCTGGGCGAGCGAACCCTGCTCGACTTGCTCGACAGCGAGAATGAAACCTTCACTGCCCAGCGTCGCCTGGTGGAAGTGAAGAACATACAATTGTTTACTCAGTATCGAATCAAGGCGACCATTGGCCAACTGCTCAAGAGTCAGGGTGTCGTAGCCCCGATGGCCACCGTTGTGCAGAACGATCTGAAACCAAGGGTAAGCCTGCCAGGCCTGAACTGAAGCGCACCCTGCCCCACCCACCGCAAGGATGAAGAGAGCGCCGCGTGGAATCCGAAGTCAGTCGAGTCCAACTCAGCCACGATCCACGCAGTCAGCATGACGATCCCTTGCTGGATAGTCTGCTGAGCCTGTGTGTCCTGCACCAGAAACCTGCAAGCCGGGTCATGCTGACCACCGGCCTGCCGCTGCCCGCGCAGCGCCTGAGCCCCGAGCTGCTGCCCCGTGCGGCGGCCAGGGCCGGCCTGCAGGGGCGGCTGCTGCAGCGCAAACTGGAGCAGATCCCCAGTATCGCCATGCCTGCCATGCTGTTGCTCAAGGAAGGCCGCAGCGCCGTCCTGCTGGGCTGGGAGAATGAAGACACCGCACGCCTGCTGCTCAGCGAGAGCGATGGTGGCGAGGTGCACGTCAGCCGCGAAGCGCTGCTCAGTGACTACAGCGGGCGTGTGTTCTTCGCCCAGCCGCAGCACAAGTTCGACGTCAACCACGGCAACCTCATCCCGCGCGCGAAATCCTGGTTCCGCGACACCTTGCTGCGCAGCAAATGGCTGTATATCGACGCCATCGCCGCCAGCCTGGTGATCAACCTGATCGCCTTGGCAGCGCCGCTGTTCGTCATGAACGTGTATGACCGGGTGGTGCCCAACCAGGCGACCTCGACCCTTTGGGTGCTGGCCGTCGGCATCGCCGGGGCCTACTTCTTCGACCTGATCCTCAAGGGGTTGCGCGGCCTCTGCCTGGACTTGGCCGGCAAGAAGACCGACCTGATCATCTCGGCGACCTTGTTCGAACGCATTGTCGGGATGTCGATGAAGTACCGCCCGGCGCGGGTCGGCAGCTTTGCCCAGAACATCCATGAGTTCCAGGGTTTACGCGACTTCCTCGCCTCCTTGACCCTGACCAGCCTGATCGACCTGCCGTTCACGCTGCTGATCCTGATCGTCATCGCCATCATTGGCGGGCATCTGGTGTGGATCCCGGTCATCGCCTTCCCGCTGGCCCTGGGCATCGGTTACGCCCTGCAACGGCCGCTGATGGCGACCATGGAGCGGACCATGGCCCTGGCCTCGGAACGCCAGTCGAGCCTGATCGAGACCCTGGCAGGCCTGGATGCGGTCAAGGTCAACAACGCTGAAAGCGAGCGCCAGTACATGTGGGAACAGACGCTCGGCACCCTCAGCCGTCTGGAACTGCGCGTGAAGGTGCTGTCGAGCCTGGCGATGAACATCACCCTGCTGATCCAGCAACTGGCTGGCGTGGCGATGATTTGCGTCGGTGTCTACATGATCATCGACGGCAACCTGAGCATGGGTGGCCTGGTCGCCTGTTACATGCTCAGCGGCCGTGCCCTTGGCCCGCTGGGGCAGCTCAATGGTTTGCTGGCCCGCTATCAGCAGGCCAAGGTGACCATGGTCTCCACCGACCACATGATGGAGCTGCCGCAGGAACGCAACTTCGAAGAGCGCCCACTGAGCCGCCGGGTGCTGCAGGGCAGCATCGAGTTCCGCGGGGTCGACTTCACCTACCCTAACCAGCAGAACCTGGCCCTCAAGAACATCAACCTGACCATTCGCCCTGGCGAGAAGGTGGGCATCATTGGCCGAAGCGGTTCGGGCAAGAGCTCGTTGGCCAAGCTGATCGTTGGCCTGTATGAATCCGACGGCGGGTCGCTGCTGGTCGATGGCGTGGATATCCGCCAGATCGACGTCAGCGAGCTGCGCCACAATATCGGCTACGTGCCCCAGGACATCCAGCTGATGGCCGGCACCCTGCGCGACAACCTGGTCAGCGGCGCCCGCTACATCGAAGACGAAATGATCCTGCAGGCCGCAGAGCTGGCAGGTGTTCATGAGTTTGCCAGGCTGCACCCTGACGGCTATGAGCTGCAGGTGGGCGAACGTGGCCAGAACCTCTCCGGCGGCCAGCGGCAGAACGTCGCCCTGGGCCGTGCATTGCTGCTCAACCCACAGATCCTGCTGCTCGACGAACCGACCAGCGCCATGGACAACACCGGTGAAGAGCGCCTCAAGCAGCGCCTGCAGGCGGTCATCGAAAACAAGACGGTGCTGCTGGTGACCCACCGCGCCTCGTTGCTGTCGCTGGTGGACCGGCTGATCGTGATCGATCGCGGGCAGATTGTCGCCGACGGCCCGAAAGCCGCGGTCATGGATGCGCTGAAGAAGGGGCAGATCAGTGTTGCATAAGCTCGATATGGGGCAATTCAAGGATGGCCTGCGGCGCTACTTCAAAGGCTCCGACTCGCTTGGCGGGCAGCCACTGCCTGAGGTCAACAAGGCGCTGATCGAGGACGCGCCACGGGTGGTTCGCCTGACCATCTGGGGTGTGATCGCGTTTTTCGTGTTCATGATCGTCTGGGCCAGCGTTGCGCCGATCGATGAGGTCACGCGCGGCGAAGGCAAGGCCATTCCGTCGTCCAAGGTGCAGAAGATCCAGAACCTTGAGGGCGGCATCATCGCCGAGATCTACGCCAAGGAAGGGCAAATCGTCGACGTCGGCCAGCCCTTGCTGCGCCTGGACGAAACCCGCTTCGCCTCCAACGTCGGTGAAACCGAGGCCGACCGCCTGGCCATGGCGCTGCGGGTCGAACGCCTGAGTGCCGAGGTCGAAGACCGCCCGCTGAAAATCGATGAAGAACTGCGCAAGGCAGCGCCCAGCCAGGCAGCCAACGAAGAGTCGCTGTACCTGAGCCGGCGCCAGCAACTGCAGGACGAAATCGGCGGCCTGCAGCAACAGTTGGTACAGCGCCAGC
Source organism: Pseudomonas sp. LAIL14HWK12:I7 (assembly GCF_000483465.1). NCBI lineage: Bacteria > Pseudomonadati > Pseudomonadota > Gammaproteobacteria > Pseudomonadales > Pseudomonadaceae > Pseudomonas > Pseudomonas sp. LAIL14HWK12:I7. The sequence continues at coordinate 8,846 of NZ_AXYZ01000027.1, read as the reverse complement.
AAGAGCTGCGCGAGTACACCTCCAAGCGCGCCCAGTACGCCAACAGCCTGCAACTGCTGCGTCAGGAAATCGCGATGTCCGAGCCGCTGGTGGCCCAGGGCGCGATTTCTCAGGTCGAAGTGCTGCGCCTGCGCCGTGCCGAAGTGGAGAACCGTGGCCAGATGGACTCAACCGCGCTCGCCATCCCGCGCGCCGAAGCGGCCATCCGCGAAGTGCAGAGCAAGGTCGAGGAGACCCGCGGCAAGTTCCGTAGCGAGGCGCTGACCCAGCTCAACGAGGCCCGCACCGAGCTCAACAAGGCCACTGCCACCAGCAAGGCGTTGGATGACCGGGTACACCGCACCATGGTCACCTCGCCGGTACGCGGTATCGTCAAGCAGCTGCTGGTCAACACCATCGGCGGGGTCATCCAGCCGGGTAGCGACATCGTCGAAGTGGTGCCGCTGGACGACACACTGGTCATCGAGGCGAAGATCCTGCCCAAGGACATTGCCTTCCTGCACCCTGGGCAGGAAGCGACCGTCAAGTTCACTGCCTATGACTACACCATCTACGGTGGCCTGAAGGCCAAGCTGGAACAGATCGGTGCCGACACCATCACCGATGAAGACAAGAAGACCACGTACTACCTGATCAAGTTACGCACCGACCGCAGCCACTTGGGCACCGACGAGAAGCCGCTGCTGATCATCCCCGGGATGGTGGCGACGGTGGATATCATGACCGGCAAGAAGACCATCATGAGCTACTTGCTGAAGCCGATCATGAAGGCGCGTTCGGAAGCCTTGCGCGAGCGTTGAGTCTTACGCAATCCCGGTAGGAGCAGCCTTGTGCTGCGAAGAGGCCAGTGGCAGTACCGTGAATCTTCTGTGCTGCCACTGGCATCTTCGCAGCACAAGGCTGCGCCTACCCGGTCAGCGCCAGGGTGCGGGCTCACCCACCAACTGCCCCTGAATACCGCCCACGCCCATTTCCCGCAGCACCAACCTTTCCCCTTCCGTCTCGACCCGTTCAGCAATCAACGGCAGGTCGATGCTGTGCGCCGCGCGCTGTATCGCTTCGATGAACAGGCGCTTGTGTTGTTCATGGTCGATGTTACGGATATAGCTACCATCGATCTTCAGGTACGCAAGGCCCAGGTGCGCCAGGTTGCCAATCATGCTGAACCGCCCGCCAAAGCGCTGCAGCGCCAGCCCGAAGCCATGCGCGTGCAGGCGCCGGGTCAGCTGTTCGAGGGCTGACTGTTCGGGCAATTGCTCTTCGCCGATCTCGAATGTCAGGCGTGGGCCCAGCGCCGCATGCTGGCTCAACAGCTCGTAGACGCGTTGCAGCGCTTTGGGGTCGGCCAAGGTTGCAGCGGACAGGTTCAGCGCCAGCACCTGATCATGAGTGCGCAGGTGGGCAAGCACCTTTTCCAGCACCAGCAGATCCAAGCGCGGCATCCAGCCAAAGCGCTCCAGCCAAGGCAAGAAGCGCCCGGCCGGCAACGCCTCGCCCTGCTCATCGTGCAAACGCGAGATCACTTTGTGGTGCAGTACCCGTTGCCCTGTGCCGCAGTCCACCACCGGCTGGAAGAAGAGCTCGAATTGCCCATTGACGAAGGCCTGGTCGAGCCGCTCATGCCAGGCATGATGGCTATCACCGGCCACCGCGGCCGCACCCTGTTCAAGGCACACCCAGCCCGGCGCCGGCTGGTTTTCGGCACGCGCCAGGGCCTCGTCGGCGAGCTTCAGCAATGCCTGTGGCGCATCGCCAGGGGTGAACGGCGCAAGGCCGATGCACGCTACCGGGTCGACATCACTGGCGCCCGTCTCGTGCAGGCTCTGCAGTGTCGCCTCCAGGGCCTGGGCGAGCTGTACCGCCTCTTCATGCACCATGCCCGGCGCCAGCACGGCGAACTCGCCCCCACGGCTGCGCGAGATCAGGTCTTTGGTCTCCGGGTAGCTGGCACAGGTGCGGCGCAGCTGCTCACCCACTGCCTGCAACAGCTGATCGGTGCGCTGCCCGCCCAGGCGCGCGTTAAGGCCTGCCAGGCCCTGAACCCGCAGCAACAGCAAGTAACCGGCGCGCGCCTCTTCCAGGTTGCTGACGCGCGTATTCAGTTGCATCTCGAAGTAGCGGCGGTTGGACAAGCCGGTGAGGCTGTCCTGGTAGGACTCTGCACGCAGCCGCTCACTGCGCTCGGCCTGCTCAGTAAACAGTGCCTTGAGCTTCTCGACCATCTGGTTCATTGCCTGCACCACACGGCGCAGCTCAGGGGTGCGCGGCAGGTCTGGCAGGCTGAGGAATTCGCGCCGGGCGATGGCATGGGATTGCTCGACCATGTAATCCAGCGGCCGCAATTGCCGACGCAGCAGCAAGGCGCCGAGCACCGCGCTGGCGGCACCGCACAGCAACAGCCAGCCCAGGCTGCCCAAGGCACTCTGCCAGAGTTTGGCAATGGCGAACATCGGATGGCTGATCACCTCCACCCGCGCCGCCTGCTGCCAGCCACGGCTAACGATGGCATCCCCACCTGCGGCTTCAAGGCCGATGAGGTGGACGAACCAGGCCGGCACACCCCCCGGGTCGGGCTCGGCGTGGCGCTCCACCAGCACGGCATTGGAGCCCAGGTCGACAACCTTGATGCTCGCATAGTAGCCACTGTCGAAGATCGAGCTGACCATCAGTTCGACCATCGCCGGGTCGTCGATATTAGGCGTCAGCGACAGCGCCAAGGCAGTGGCCGCGTCCTGGGCGTGCGAGCGCAGCTGGTTGACGTACTGGCTGCGCGAGCTCTCCAGGCTGACCATGAAGCTGCCGCTGAAAGCGACCACCAGGAACAGGCAAATGGCCAACAGCAATTGTTTGAACAGTGACATCTGTGCTCCTTCAGTAAACCGGCTCGGCCGGGAACCCTTCGGCCTGCATTTTCTTCAGCAAATCCTGCCAACGTGACAGGCGCTTGGTATCGCCGACCTTCTTGTTGCCGGCGGCGCCTGTCAGCCACAAGCCCTCGCCATTGAAGGCGTACACCGGCAGCAAGTCGGGGCGCTGGCTCGCCGGCTTGATGGCATCCATCAGGCTGTCGAGCACCAACGGCTGAGCCTGTGGGCTGGCATAATAGGTCAGTACCATGTGCGCCCGGTTCTGCCGCAGCGCCTTGACGTAGGTGATGCGCAGCTTCTCGCTAGAGATGCCCATACGTCGCAGACTGAAATACTTGGCAATAGCGTAGTCCTCGCAATCACCGGCCCCCTTGATCAGGGCCTGGACCGGCGTGGCCCAGTAATCGACCTCATGCCACAAGTCGATGTCTTCGACGTAGCGCAATTGCTGGTTGAAGAAGCGATTGACCACTTGCAGCCGTTCCAGCTCACTGCCCTGCTTCTGCGTGGCCATCAGGTTCTGCCAGGCGTCGATACGCCCCTGCCCCGCGCCAAGCGGGCCATACAGCGCCTGCGACTGGCGGCTGATCTGGGAAAAATCCCAGTCCGCGTGCAAGCCGCCCAGTAGCAAGCTACCCAGCAGCGCGGCAAGGCCGACACGTCGCACAGCGGTTTTGAACATCCAGGATATCGCCACTGCGAAGACCTGTTCAGACCCGTCGAAAGCAGCGATGGTGCGGCCTGCCCGTGCAAAAAACAATGGCACCCTGCAATCACGCAGCCAATGGTCGGGCCATACTGACTTTATGGCTATCTCGTTCTATGTACCGCTTCCTTTGCCAAGCGACTTCATACACCATAGCCGCGGCCTTGGGTCGGCCGCTCCAGTGCGGTCGACGGTTTGACAAGCCCCCTTGCCTGTAACTAGTGTCATTGGATCCAACTTTTCTTATCGTCGAGGCAGACTCCGCGTGGCCGAGAAAATCAAACTGAGCAACGTGCTGGCTAGCGAACAGCTATCCCCACACATGGCACGTGCTGTTATCGAGGAGCGCCTGCGCAGCGCCATTCTTGATGGTCGTCTGCCGCCAGGTACTGCCGTGCGTCAGCAAGAGCTCGCCACCTTGTTCGGGGTCAGCCGCATGCCCGTGCGCGAGGCCTTGCGCCAGCTCGAAGCGCAATCGCTGCTGAACGTGGAGATGCACAAGGGCGCAGTGGTTGCGCCCTTGATTGGCGAAGACGCGGTGGACACCTACGCCCTGCGTGTTCTGCTCGAAAGCGAGGCCCTGCGCCAGTCCATTCCGTTGCTCGATGCCGATGACATCGCCCGCGCACGTGGGTATATCCAGCAACTGGAAAACGAAACCCGTCACGCCGAAATCGGCCGCCTCAACCGCCTGTTCCACATGGCCCTGTATAGCAAGGCGCCGAACAAGAAGTTACTGCGCCTGATCGAGAACGAACTGAACGAAGAAGAGCGCTTTCTGCGCTTCCATCTCTCGTCGATGGGGCTGGGCAAGCTCACCCAGGACGATCACAACGCGCTGGTGGATGCGGCCAGCGACAAGCTGGTGGATGAAGCGGTCGCAGTGCTCGAGCAGCACTTGAACTCAGGGGCGCGTGTTATCAGGCAGTATCTGGATTCACAGCTAGGGCGGTAGCCGGTTCTGAGCGGGATAGCCGGTCGCCCGACATCAGCCTGTTGCAAAATAAACGGGCTCCGCAAACAATGAGACTAATTATCATTTATGTCCATTGAAGCCAGCGCCCTCCTCCATGCCTTCCAATGACTCCGTGCAAACGCTCTACAGTGACCACCACGGCTGGTTGCATGCCTGGCTGCGTAGCAAGCTGGGTAACGCCGCCGATGCCGCAGACCTGGCTCAGGACACGTTCGTCCGGCTGTTGCAGCGTGGCGAGCAGGTACAGCTCAATACGCCCAGGGCCTTCTTGCGCACCGTGGCACGCGGGCTGGTGATCGATCACTGGCGCCGTGAAGAATTGCACCGGGCTTACCTTGAAGCCTTGGCCCACCTGCCGGAAGCCTTGGCACCCTCGGCGGAAACCCGCGAGGTGCTGCTCGAACTGCTGGAGCGTATCGCTCGCATGCTCGATGGCCTCAAGCCAAAGGTGCGCCGCGCTTTTCTGCTGGCCCAGTGCGAAGGGCTGAAACACCAGGCGATCGCCGAGCAGATGGGTATCTCGGTGCGCACTGTGGAGCGCTACATTGCTGATGCGCTCTACCATTGCTACCTGCTGCGCTTTGAAGACGAGCGATGACAGCCGCCGCCCCCCCTTCCGCCAAAGCGGTCAAGCAAGCCATTCAGTGGATGCTCAGGCTACGCGAAAGCGGCAATAGCCCCGTGCTGCTGCAGCAATGCGAGCAGTGGCGTAGCGCACGGCACGAGCACGAACTGGCCTGGCAACGGGTGGTTCACCTGCATCAGGACCTTGACCTGCGCGCCATCCCCGGCGCGGGGGTTGCCCTACAGACCTTGGAAACCAGCCAGCGGCGCCTGCACCGTCGCCAGGCGCTCAAGTTGCTTGGCTGCGCCGCCATGGCGGGCTCGGCGACATGGCTGGCCAAAGACCTCGATACCGTCAGCGGATGGGCAGCGGACTACGCGACTGCCACGGGCGAACGGCGCAGCTTCCGGCTGCCCGATGGCTCGCTGATGCAACTCAACACGCGCAGTGCGGTAGACCTCGCTTTCGACGATCAGCAGCGCTTGCTCCGCCTCAGGCATGGGGAGCTGATGCTCACGTGCAGTGACGCACATAACCAGGCTCGCCCTCTGCTGGTACAGACGCAAGATGCCCTGCTCGAAGGTTTCGACGGGCGCTTTGTGGTGCGCCAGGAGCGAGACTGCACGCAGGTCAGCGTCAGCCACGGCAACGTGGCGATACACCGGCCGGGGAACGGCCAGGTGCAGTGGATTGCCCGCGGCCAGCACTGGCGCCTGGACGCCCAGGGCGCACAACGCCTGGAGAGCGTGGCCATGGACCCAGCTGCCTGGAGCGAAGGGCTGATCGTTACCCGCGACATGCGCTTGCGCGACTTTCTTGAACAGGTGGGCCGTTATCGCCACGGCTACCTGGGTTGCAGCGATGAGACTGCCGATTTACGCCTGTCTGGTGTGTTCCGCCTCGAAGACCCTGAGCAGCTGCTGCAATTGCTGCCACAAACGCTGCCTGTGAGGCTTCGTCAACGCACGCGCTGGTGGATACGTGTGGAGCAGGTTGCCTGACTTCACCCAAGCGCTGATCTTTTTGGCGGGTTTTGGGCGCCGATCCGGCTAAGACAGTAAGCATCGTCTTCTGCCCTCCCACCCTTCAACGGACTCTTTCATGCCCATCGCCTCACCACACACACGCCCGCCCAACGAGAATGATTTTCGACCTGTCTTGAATTCAGCCGCTCTGCGCAAAGCAGTCCAGGCAGCTGTGTTCGGCACAGCCTTGGGCATGTCCACCCTGCCCCTCCATGTTCTGGCCGCCGAAGCGCCCCAGGTTAGCCAGCAGTACGCGATCCCGGGTGGGGAACTGAACGATGTACTCAACCAGTTTGCCCGCCAGGCGGGGATCACCCTGTCGAGCACGCCGCAGTTGACCAACGGGTTGCAGTCCAATGGTTTGCAAGGACATTACTCGCCTGATCAGGCCCTGCGCCAACTGCTCAATGGCAGCGGCCTGGAAGCCGTCAGCCAGGGTGGGCATAGCTACGTGCTGCGGGCCCAGTCTGAAGAGGCCGCATTGTCGTTGCCAGACACCGACGTGCGCAGTTTTACCCTGGGTAATGCCCTGGGCAGCATGGACGGCTACAACGCCACGCACAGCCAGGTGGCCACCAAGACCAGCATGCCGTTGGTGGAAACCTCACAGTCGGTTTCAGTGGTTACCCGTCAACAGATGGACGACCAGGGCTCGCAGACCGTTGCCCAGGCCATGCGCTATACGCCAGGTGTACTGACCAACCCCTATGGCGCCACGCACCGCTACGACTATGTGGCCATGCGGGGCTTCAACGACGGCTCGGTAGACAACATCTACGTCGATGGCCTGAAGTCCATGGGTGACAACGGCACCTACAGCACCATGCAAGTGGACCCGTACTTCCTTGAGCGCATCGACATCCTGAAGGGGCCGTCTTCGGTACTCTATGGCCGCAGCTCCCCAGGGGGCCTGGTGGCACTGACCACCAAAAAGCCACTGTTCACGCCATTCCATCAAGTGCAGGCCACAGTCGGCACTCAGGGCCAGCGTGGCATGGGTTTCGACTTCAGCGGCCCGGTCGATGACGACAAACGTATCGCCTATCGCCTGACAGGCTTAGCCGATAGCGCTGATACCCAGTTCGACCACAACAAGGAAGAACGCTACGCCATCGCGCCGGCTATCAGCATCGACTTCACCGAAGACACATCGCTGACGCTTCAGGCATATCTGCAGCATGACCCGAATGGTGGGTACCACGGCGGTAACCCGGCAGACGGCATGCTGCACAAGCGCAACGGGCTACGTCTGTCAGACCACTTCTTTGAAGGCGAGCCTGGGATCGACAACTACGAACGCACTCAGCAGTCGTTCAGCTACCAGTTCGAGCACCGTTTCAACGACGTGTTCACCGCCCGACAGAACTTCCGCTACCAGGACTCTGACGTCTCGATGGACCAGGTGTATTCGGCCGGCTGGGCAGATGCCGATAGCAATATCCTCAACCGCGCCTATACCGGCGGCGACGAGCGCCTGCACTCCTACATCATCGATAACATGCTGCAGGCAGAGTTCTTCACCGGTGCGGCCAAGCATACCTTGCTGCTTGGCACCGACTATCAACGCCGCAAAGCCGACGTGGAATGGCGCTACGGCACGGTCGATGCGCTGGATGCCGGCAACCCTCAATATGGCAATGGCAACCTGCAGGTACTTGGCGAGAACCGCTACCAGCGTCGCCTGCAGCAGACAGGGGTGTATTTGCAGGACCTGGTCGAGCTCGACCAGTGGCGCTTCTCGCTGGGGCTGCGTCAGGACTGGGTGAAGGTTTCTGAGGAAAACCGCGACAGCAATACCAAAGTCAATGACGAGCGCACCAAGTTCACCACTCGAGCAGGCGTGCTCTACTTGTTCGAGAATGGCCTGGCGCCTTATGTCAGTTACTCGGAGTCGTTCAACCCCAATACCGTGTCCGACCAGGATGGCCGCCCACTGGCGCCGACCGAGGGCACCCAGTGGGAAGCAGGTATCAAGTACCAGCCGCCAGGCAGTGACAACCTGTTCACCGCCTCGGTGTTCCGCATCGAGCAAGAGAACCTTGCCTCCAAGCAACCGAACGAGGAGTTCTATCGCCCTGTGGGTGAAGTTCGCTCACAGGGGCTGGAGCTGGAGGCCCATGTTCAGCTGACTGATAACCTCAAGCTGTTGGGCGGCTACACCTTTACCGACATCGAGTACGCCAAGACGATGCCGAGCCTGGTGTCGAGCCATTTGGACAACAAGGGTAATTCGCCCACCCAGGCGCCCAAGCAGATGTTTTCGCTGTGGGCCGACTACAACTTCCGGCAGGGGGCGTTGGACGGCCTGCGGCTGGGCGGCGGGATGCGCTATGTGGGGTATAGCTGGGTTGATGCGGAAAACAGCATGAAGGTGCCCTCCTACACGCTGTTTGACGCTTCGATCGGGTATGACCTGGGCAAGGTCGGCCTCACCGGGGTGGATGTGCGCCTGAATGCGAACAACCTGACCAACGAAAGCTACATCACCTCATGTGCCAGCCTGAACTACTGCTACATGGGTGAAGAGCGAAACGTAAGCGCTACGGTCAGCTATCAATTCTGACCGGAAAAGACAAAGCCCCTGTCTGCATCGCAGACAGGGGCTTTGGGTTTGAATCTTGACGATGACCTACTCTCACATGGGGAAACCCCACACTACCATCGGCGATGCATCGTTTCACTACTGAGTTCGGGATGGGATCAGGTG
>NZ_AXYZ01000026.1:0-16472 GCF_000483465.1 Pseudomonas sp. LAIL14HWK12:I7 | reverse complement strand
TACCACGACCCGAGATCGAGAATACGTCTTCGATTGGCATCAGGAACGGCTTGTCGATAGCACGCTCTGGCTCTGGGATGTAGCTGTCCAGAGTTTCAACCAGCTTCTTGACAGCGCTGGTGCCCATTTCGTTGTCGTCTTTGCCTTCCAGCGCCATACGAGCCGAACCAATGATGATCGGGGTGTCGTCGCCTGGGAAGTCGTAGGTGGACAGCAGGTCGCGAACTTCCATCTCGACCAGTTCCAGCAGCTCAGCGTCGTCTACCAGGTCAGCCTTGTTCAGGAAGACCACGATGTACGGAACGCCAACCTGACGGGACAGCAGGATGTGCTCACGGGTTTGTGGCATCGGACCATCGGCGGCCGAGCAAACCAGGATCGCGCCGTCCATCTGGGCAGCACCGGTGATCATGTTCTTCACGTAGTCAGCGTGACCTGGGCAGTCGACGTGAGCGTAGTGACGAATGTTCGAGTTGTACTCGACGTGAGCGGTGTTGATGGTGATACCGCGCGCTTTTTCTTCCGGAGCCGAGTCGATCTTGTCGAACTCAACGACTGCCGAACCGAAAACTTCGGAGCAGACGCGAGTCAGAGCTGCGGTCAGAGTGGTCTTACCGTGGTCAACGTGGCCGATGGTGCCGACGTTAACGTGGGGAAGGGAACGATCAAATTTTTCTTTAGCCACGACAGTGAACCTCTTGCCTAAAGGGGATTAGCCTTGTTTTTTAACGAGTGCTTCGACGATGTTCGACGGAGCTTCGGCGTATTTGGAGAATTCCATGGAGTAGCTTGCGCGACCCTGAGACATGGAACGAACGTCGGTCGCATAACCGAACATTTCTCCGAGCGGTACCTCAGCAGTGATTACCTTGCCGGACACCGAGTCTTCATTACCCTGGATCATCCCGCGACGACGGCTCAGGTCACCCATCACGTCACCCAGGTAGTCTTCCGGGGTTACAACTTCGACCTTCATGATCGGCTCAAGCACCACGCCACCGCCCTTCTGGGCCAGTTGCTTGGTCGCCATCGAAGCAGCGATTTTGAACGCCATTTCGTTGGAGTCGACGTCGTGGTACGAACCGTCGAATACCGTGGCCTTCAGGCCGAGCAGCGGATAGCCGGCAACAACGCCGTTTTTCATCTGCTCTTCGATACCCTTCTGGATCGGGGCGATGAATTCCTTAGGAATCACACCACCAACGACTTCGTTGGTGAAGACCAGACCTTCGGTGATGTTGCCCTTCTCGTCGACGTCCGGCTCCGAGAAACGGATCCAGCAGTGACCGAACTGACCACGACCGCCCGACTGACGAACGAACTTGCCTTCGATCTCGACGTTGGACTTGGTGATCTTCTCGCGGTACGAAACCTGAGGCTTACCGATGTTGGCTTCGACGTTGAACTCGCGCTTCATGCGGTCAACGAGGATGTCCAGGTGCAGCTCACCCATGCCCGAGATGATGGTCTGACCAGTCTCTTCGTCGGTCTTGACGCGGAACGACGGGTCTTCCTGGGCCAGTTTGCCCAGAGCGATACCCATCTTCTCCTGGTCAGCCTTGGTTTTCGGCTCTACGGAGAGCGAAATAACCGGCTCAGGGAAGTCCATACGCTCAAGGATGATTGGCTTGTCGGCGTTGCACAGGGTTTCGCCTGTGGTCACGTCCTTCATGCCGATCAGGGCCGCGATGTCGCCAGCGCGCACTTCCTTGATCTCTTCACGCTGGTTGGCGTGCATCTGCACCATACGACCAACGCGCTCTTTCTTGCCCTTGACCGAGTTGATGACGGAGTCACCGGAGGTCAGAACACCCGAGTAGACGCGAACGAAGGTCAGAGTACCCACGAACGGGTCAGTCGCGATCTTGAACGCCAGAGCCGAGAACGGCTCGTCGTCGTCAGCGTGACGCTCGTCTTTACGAACAGCCGGATCGTCTTTGTCCAGATCCTTGTCATCCGGGTTGATACCCTGGATTGCAGGAATCTCGGTCGGAGCAGGCAGGTAGTCGATGACGGCGTCGAGAACCAGGGGAACGCCCTTGTTCTTGAACGACGAACCGCAGACGGCCGGTACGATTTCGCTGGCCAGGGTGCGCGCGCGCAGACCGGCTTTGATCTCTTCGACGGTCAGCTCTTCGCCTTCCAGATACTTGTTCATCAGCTCTTCGCTGGCCTCGGCAGCCGCCTCAACCATGTTGGAGCGCCACTCTTCAGCCAGCTCCAGCATATCGGCAGGAATTTCTTCCTCGCGATAGGTGGTGCCTTTGTCGTCGTCGTTCCAGTAGATAGCCTTCATCTTGATCAGGTCGACCTGACCCTGGAAGTTATCTTCCGAACCGATGGCCAGCTGAACAGGAACCGGGGTGTGACCCAGACGGTTCTTGATCTGACCTACGACGCGCAGGAAGTTTGCACCGGCACGGTCCATCTTGTTCACGTAAACAACACGTGGAACGCCGTATTTGTTGGCCTGACGCCATACGGTTTCGGACTGAGGTTCAACGCCGGAGGTACCGCAGAACACAACGACCGCGCCGTCGAGTACGCGCAGCGAACGCTCTACTTCAATGGTGAAGTCAACGTGGCCAGGGGTATCGATGACGTTTACGCGGTAGTTGTCGTACTGACCAACAGAGCCCTTCCAGAAGGTAGTTACGGCAGCGGAGGTAATGGTAATACCCCGCTCCTGCTCCTGAACCATCCAGTCGGTGGTCGCGGCGCCGTCGTGCACCTCGCCCATCTTGTGGCTCAGGCCTGTGTAGAACAGGATCCGCTCGGTAGTGGTGGTCTTGCCCGCGTCAACGTGGGCACAGATACCAATGTTACGGTAGCGGTTAATTGCTGTAGTACGAGCCATAAAGCCCTCGCAAAATGATTGATGCTTGAATTAGAAGCGGTAGTGCGAGAACGCTTTGTTGGCTTCAGCCATACGGTGAACGTCTTCACGCTTCTTGACTGCAGCACCCTTGCCTTCAGCAGCATCCAGCAGCTCGCCAGCCAGGCGCAGAGCCATCGACTTCTCGCCGCGCTTGCGGGCGTAGTCTACGAGCCAGCGCATTGCCAGAGCATTACGACGGGATGGACGAACTTCAACCGGAACCTGGTAAGTGGCACCGCCGACACGACGGGACTTTACTTCGACCAGCGGAGCGATGGCGTCGAGAGCTTTCTCGAAGATTTCCAGGGGGTCGCTGTTCTTGCGCTCTTTGACCTTGTCCAGTGCACCGTAAACGATGCGCTCGGCCACGGCCTTCTTGCCGCTTTCCATCACGTGGTTCATGAACTTGGCGAGGATTTGGGATCCGTATTTAGGATCGTCCAGAATCTCACGTTTTGCTGCTACACGACGTCTTGGCATGATAAGCCCTCAAACGGTCTTCAGGTTAGCCCGGGACGTGGGTCTTCGACCCCTGCCCGACCTTACTCTTATCGACTCAAAAAAATGGATGGGTGCAAACGACCGATTACTTCGGACGCTTGGTACCGTACTTCGAACGACCCTGGTTACGGCCTTTAACGCCCGAAGTATCCAGAGAGCCGCGAACGGTGTGGTAACGAACACCTGGCAAGTCTTTTACACGGCCGCCACGGATCAGGACGACGCTGTGCTCTTGCAGGTTGTGGCCTTCACCGCCGATGTACGAGGAAACCTCGAAACCGTTGGTCAGACGCACACGGCAAACTTTACGCAGTGCCGAGTTAGGTTTTTTCGGCGTGGTGGTGTACACGCGGGTGCACACGCCACGACGTTGCGGGCAGTTCTGCAGCGCAGGAACGTCGGACTTCTCGACCGAACGCTTACGCGGCTGACGTACCAGCTGGTTGATAGTTGCCATCTACTAGCTCCACTGATTGTCTTGCGACTCTATTGTCTTGCAAGAAAGCCAAAAATTGGCGAGACGGAGCCTCACCAAATTTAAGGGTACAAAAGTCTACGGAGGATCTTGCACCCAGTCAAGACGAGGCCCCGGCCCTCCCCGCCCGGTCATCGGCAACAATTCATGTCGACGATGGCCGTTCGGGGCTTGCCGGGGCCCTGCCCTGTACTTAGTTACCGCTGGAATTCAGCGCTTCGGTCAGTGCGGCTTCCACCTCACTGGCGCTCACACGCAGCGGTTTGTCGGCATCACGGCGGCGCTTGCGCTCGCTGTGGTAAGCCAGACCAGTACCGGCCGGGATCAGACGACCCACGACCACGTTCTCTTTCAGGCCGCGCAGGTAATCGCGCTTGCCGGTGACGGCCGCTTCGGTCAGTACGCGGGTGGTTTCCTGGAAGGAAGCCGCGGAGATGAACGATTCGGTCGACAGCGACGCCTTGGTGATACCCAGCAGCACACGCGAGAACTTCGAGATGAACTTGTCTTCGCTGGCGAGACGCTCGTTCTCGACCAGTACGTGAGTCAGCTCCATCTGGTCGCCCTTGATGAAGCTGGAATCACCCGACTCGGCGATCTCGACCTTACGCAGCATCTGACGCAGGATGGTCTCGATGTGCTTGTCGTTGATCTTAACGCCTTGCAGGCGGTAAACGTCCTGGATCTCGTTGACGATGTACTTGGCCAGCGCGCTCACACCCAGCAGACGCAGGATGTCGTGCGGATCGCTCGGGCCGTCGGAGATAACTTCGCCGCGGTTTACCTGTTCGCCTTCGAAGACGTTCAGGTGGCGCCACTTCGGAATCAGCTCTTCGTACGGATCGCTACCGTCGGTCGGCGTAATGACCAGACGGCGCTTGCCTTTGGTCTCTTTACCGAACGCGATGGTGCCGCTGACTTCAGCCAGAATCGAGGCTTCTTTCGGACGACGCGCTTCGAACAAGTCGGCAACGCGCGGCAGACCACCGGTGATGTCACGGGTCTTCGACGTTTCTTGCGGGATACGCGCGATAACGTCACCAACACCGATCTGTGCACCGTCAGCCACACCAACAAGGGCGTTGGCCGGCAGGAAGTACTGAGCCGGTACGTCGGTACCTGGCAGGTACAGGTCCTTGCCGTTGGCATCGACCATCTTGATTGCCGGACGGATTTCCTTGCCTGCGGCAGGGCGATCCTTGACGTCCAGAACTTCGATGTTGGTCAAACCAGTCAGTTCGTCGGTCTGACGCTTGATGGTGATGTTTTCTTCCATGCCCACGAAGGTCACGGTACCTTTCAGCTCGGTAACGATCGGGTGGGTGTGCGGGTCCCACTTGGCGACGATGGCACCAGCTTCGACCTTGTCACCTTCCTTGACCGAAATGACCGCACCGTAAGGCAGCTTGTAACGCTCACGCTCACGACCGAACTCATCGGCAATGGCCAGCTCGCCGGAACGCGATACGGCAACCAGGTTGCCATCGGCGCGCACGACCTGCTTCAGGTTGTGCAGACGAACCATACCGCCGTTCTTCACCTGGACGCTGTCGGCAGCCGAGGTCCGGCTTGCAGCACCACCGATGTGGAACGTACGCATGGTCAGCTGGGTACCCGGCTCACCGATCGACTGTGCAGCGATAACGCCGACAGCTTCACCGATGTTCACCTGGTGACCACGAGCCAGGTCACGACCGTAGCACTTGGCGCAGATACCGTAGCGGGTTTCGCAGTTGATCGGCGAACGCACGATAACTTCGTCGATGCTGTTCAGCTCGATGAACTCGACCCACTGCTCGTCAACCAGGGTACCGGCTGGGACGATGACGTCCTCGGTGCCTGGCTTGAACACGTCACGGGCAATGACACGGCCCAGTACGCGCTCACCCAGCGGCTCGACAACGTCACCGCCTTCGATGTGCGGAGTCATCAGCAGGCCGTGGTCGGTGCCACAGTCGATCTCGGTCACGACCAGATCTTGCGCCACGTCTACCAGACGACGCGTCAGGTAACCGGAGTTCGCAGTTTTCAGTGCGGTATCCGCCAGACCCTTACGAGCACCGTGAGTCGAGATGAAGTACTGGAGTACGCTCAGACCTTCACGGAAGTTCGCGGTGATCGGCGTCTCGATGATCGAGCCGTCCGGCTTGGCCATCAGACCACGCATACCGGCCAGCTGACGGATCTGTGCTGCGGAACCCCGCGCACCCGAGTCAGCCATCATGTACATCGAGTTGAAGGACTCTTGCTCGACTTCCTTGCCCTCGCGGTCGATGACCTTCTCTTTCGAGAGGTTGGCCATCATCGCCTTGGACACTTCGTCGTTCGCCTTCGACCACAAGTCGATGACCTTGTTGTACTTCTCGCCCTGGGTTACCAGGCCGGAGGCGTACTGGCTCTCGATTTCCTTCACTTCGTCGGTAGCAGTACCGATGATGCGGGCTTTTTCGTCCGGGATAACGAAGTCGTTAACACCGATCGAAACGCCGGAAATGGTCGAGTAGGCAAAGCCGGTGTACATCAGCTGGTCAGCGAAGATGACGGTCTCTTTCAGACCAACCACGCGGTAGCACTGGTTGATCAGCTTGGAGATCGCTTTCTTCTTCATCGGCTGGTTGACCACGTCGTACGGCAGACCTGCCGGTACAACCTGGAACAACAGCGCACGGCCGACGGTGGTGTCGACGATGCGGGTGTTCTTGGTGACGGAGCCATCACGGTCATTCACGGTCTCGTTGATACGGACCTTGATTTTCGCGTGCAGGGCAGCTTCGCCGGCGCGGAATACGCGGTCGACTTCTTGCAGGTCTGCGAATACGCGACCTTCGCCCTTGGCGTTGATGGCTTCACGGGTCATGTAGTACAGACCCAGTACAACGTCCTGCGACGGAACGATGATTGGCTCACCGTTGGCTGGCGACAGAATGTTGTTGGTCGACATCATCAGCGCGCGCGCTTCGAGCTGGGCTTCCAGCGTCAGCGGCACGTGAACGGCCATCTGGTCACCGTCGAAGTCGGCGTTGTACGCCGCACAGACCAACGGGTGCAGCTGGATCGCCTTACCTTCGATGAGCACAGGCTCGAACGCCTGGATGCCCAGACGGTGAAGGGTCGGTGCACGGTTGAGCAGTACGGGGTGTTCGCGGATGACCTCGGCGAGAACGTCCCACACCTCTGGCAGCTCGCGCTCGACCATCTTCTTGGCAGCCTTGATGGTGGTCGCCAGACCACGCATTTCCAGCTTGCCGAAAATGAACGGCTTGAATAGCTCGAGGGCCATTTTCTTCGGCAGACCGCACTGGTGCAGACGCAGGGTCGGGCCTACGGTAATTACCGAACGACCGGAGTAGTCCACGCGCTTACCGAGCAAGTTCTGACGGAAACGACCTTGCTTACCTTTGATCATGTCAGCCAGGGACTTCAGCGGACGCTTGTTCGAGCCAGTGATGGCGCGACCGCGACGGCCGTTGTCCAGCAGGGCGTCGACCGCTTCCTGCAGCATGCGCTTTTCGTTGCGCACGATGATGTCCGGCGCCGACAGATCGAGCAGGCGCTTCAGACGGTTGTTACGGTTGATCACCCGACGATACAGGTCGTTCAGGTCGGAGGTCGCGAAGCGGCCGCCATCCAGCGGTACCAGCGGACGCAGGTCCGGCGGCAGTACTGGCAGGACGGTCAGGACCATCCACTCAGGCAGGTTGCCCGAGCCCTGGAAAGCTTCCATCAGCTTAAGGCGCTTGGACAGCTTCTTGATCTTGGTTTCCGAGTTGGTCTGCGGAATCTCTTCACGCAGGCGACCGATCTCGTGCTCCAGGTCGATAGCGTGCAGCAGCTCGCGGACAGCCTCGGCACCCATGCGGGCGTCGAAGTCGTCACCGAACTCTTCCAGCGCTTCGAAGTACTGCTCGTCGTTCAGCAGCTGGCCTTTTTCAAGGGTGGTCATGCCTGGGTCGATAACGACGTAGCTCTCGAAGTAGAGAACGCGCTCGATATCACGCAGGGTCATGTCCATCAGCAGGCCGATACGGGACGGCAGCGACTTCAGGAACCAGATGTGGGCAACCGGCGAGGCCAGTTCGATGTGCGCCATGCGCTCACGACGAACCTTGGCCAGGGCAACTTCAACGCCGCACTTCTCGCAGATCACACCGCGGTGCTTGAGGCGCTTGTACTTGCCGCACAGGCACTCGTAGTCCTTGACTGGGCCAAAGATCTTGGCGCAGAACAGGCCGTCACGCTCAGGTTTGAACGTACGGTAGTTGATGGTTTCCGGCTTCTTAACTTCACCGAACGACCACGAACGGATCATTTCAGGCGACGCCAGACCGATGCGGATGGCGTCGAACTCTTCGACTTGACCCTGGTTTTTCAGCAAATTCAGTAGGTCTTTCAAGGCCTTTCCTCCTGGCGGAGCAGGAAGCGGGCATTACCTGCCCCGCTCCCCTTCGCGTCACGTGTTATTCGGTTTCCAGATCGATATCGATACCGAGCGAACGGATCTCTTTGATCAACACGTTGAAGGACTCGGGCATGCCCGGCTCCATACGGTGATCGCCATCCACGATGTTCTTGTACATCTTGGTACGGCCGTTCACGTCGTCCGACTTCACTGTGAGCATTTCTTGCAGGGTGTATGCCGCGCCGTATGCTTCCAGCGCCCACACTTCCATCTCCCCGAAACGCTGACCACCGAACTGCGCCTTACCACCCAGCGGCTGCTGGGTAACCAGGCTATAGGAACCAGTGGAACGCGCGTGCATCTTGTCGTCCACCAAGTGGTTCAGCTTGAGCATGTACATGTAACCAACGGTCACAGGACGCTCGAACTTGTTGCCGGTACGGCCATCGAACAGCACCATCTGGCCGCTTTCTGGCATGTCTGCCAGTTTCAGCATGGCCTTGATCTCGCTTTCCTTGGCACCGTCGAAGACTGGGGTAGCCATAGGCACGCCCTTCTTCAGGTTGTTCGCCAGGGCAAGGATCTCTGCGTCGGTGAACTCTTCCAGGCTTTCCTGACGACCGCCGATCTCGTTGTAGATCTCGGTCAGGAACACGCGCAGCTCAGCGGCTTTGCGCTGCTCTTCGAGCATCCGGTCGATCTTCTCGCCCAGGCCTTTGGCCGCGAGGCCCAGGTGGGTTTCAAGGATCTGACCAACGTTCATACGCGAAGGTACGCCCAGTGGGTTCAGTACGACGTCGACCGGAGTACCGTTGGCGTCGTGCGGCATGTCTTCGACCGGCATGATCACCGAGACCACACCTTTGTTACCGTGACGGCCTGCCATCTTGTCGCCCGGCTGGATGCGGCGGCGGATAGCCAGGTAGACCTTGACAATCTTCAGTACGCCCGGTGCCAGGTCGTCGCCTTGCTGCAGCTTGCGCTTCTTGTCTTCGAACTTGTCGTCCAGCAGACGACGGCGATCGACGATGTAAGCCTGAGCCTTTTCCAGCTGTTCGTTCAGCGCGTCTTCGGCCATGCGCAGTTTGAACCACTGGCCGTGCTCCAGACCGTCCAGTACTTCGTCAGTGATCACGGTGCCTTTCTTCAGGCCCGCACCACCGTCGACCACTTGGCCGTTCAGGGCGGAACGCAGACGCTCGAAGGTTGCACCTTCGACGATACGGAACTCTTCGTTGAGGTCCTTGCGGATCTCGTCCAGCTGCATCTTCTCGATGGCCAGGGCGCGGCTGTCGCGCTCAACGCCGTCACGGGTGAAGACCTGGACGTCGATGACAGTACCCTTGGTGCCGGTTGGTACACGCAGGGAGGTGTCTTTAACGTCGCTTGCCTTCTCACCGAAGATGGCACGCAGCAGCTTCTCTTCCGGCGTCAGTTGGGTCTCGCCTTTCGGAGTGACCTTACCAACCAGAATGTCGCCAGCGCCGACTTCGGCACCTACATAAACGATACCGGCTTCGTCCAGCTTGTTCAGCGCAGCTTCACCCACGTTCGGGATGTCTGCGGTAATTTCCTCTGGGCCAAGCTTGGTGTCACGCGCCACACAGGTCAGTTCCTGAATGTGGATCGTGGTGAAGCGATCTTCCTGAACCACACGCTCGGACAGGCAGATGGAGTCTTCGAAGTTGAAGCCGTTCCACGCCATGAACGCGATGCGCATGTTCTGACCCAGTGCCAGTTCACCCATATCGGTGGACGGGCCGTCGGCCATGATGTCGTGACGCTTGACCACATCACCTTTGCTGACCAGCGGACGCTGGTTGATGCAGGTGTTCTGGTTCGAACGGGTGTATTTGGTCAGGTTGTAGATATCTACACCTGCTTCACCGGTTTCGACTTCGTCATCGGCAACACGCACGACGATACGGCTGGCATCGACCGAGTCGATCACGCCGCCACGACGAGCCACGACGCAGACGCCGGAGTCACGGGCAACGTTGCGCTCCATGCCGGTACCTACCAGCGGCTTGTCAGCGCGCAGGGTCGGTACAGCCTGACGCTGCATGTTCGAACCCATGAGTGCACGGTTGGCGTCGTCGTGCTCGAGGAACGGAATCAGCGACGCTGCGACCGAAACAACCTGCTTCGGCGAAACGTCCATCAAGGTGACGTCTTCTGGCGCCTTGACGGTGAATTCGTTCAGGTGACGAACCGCTACCAGCTCATCGATCAGCTGCTTCTTCTCGTTCATCGCAGCCGAAGCCTGGGCGATGACGTGATCCGCTTCTTCAATGGCCGACAGGAACACGATGTCGTCGCTGACCACGCCTTCCTTCACCACGCGATACGGGCTTTCGAGGAAGCCGTACTGGTTGGTGCGGGCATAGGCTGCCAGGGAGTTGATCAGACCGATGTTCGGACCTTCAGGGGTCTCGATCGGGCACACACGGCCGTAGTGGGTCGGGTGTACGTCACGGACTTCGAAGCCAGCACGCTCACGGGTCAGACCGCCAGGGCCGAGTGCAGAAACGCGGCGCTTGTGGGTGATCTCGGAGAGCGGGTTGTTCTGGTCCATGAACTGCGACAGCTGGCTGGAACCGAAGAACTCTTTCACCGCCGCCGCTACCGGCTTGGCGTTGATCAGGTCTTGCGGCATCAGGCCTTCGCTTTCGGCCATCGACAGACGTTCCTTGACCGCACGCTCAACGCGCACCAGGCCAACACGGAACTGGTTCTCGGCCATCTCGCCGACACAACGTACGCGACGGTTACCCAGGTGGTCGATGTCGTCGACGATGCCTTTGCCGTTACGGATGTCGACCAGGGTCTTGAGGACCTCGACGATGTCTTCCTTGCTCAGCACGCCCGAACCTTCGATCTCGGTACGACCGATACGACGGTTGAACTTCATGCGGCCTACGGCGGACAGGTCGTAACGCTCGGCGCTGAAGAACAGGTTGTTGAACAGGGTCTCGGCAGCATCCTTGGTTGGCGGCTCGCCTGGACGCATCATGCGATAGATTTCGACCAGGGCTTCCAGCTGGTTGCTGGTGGTGTCGATCTTCAGGGTGTCCGAGATGAACGGACCGCAATCGATGTCGTTGGTGTACAGGGTCTCGATACGGACGACCTGTGCCTTGGCGACCTTGATCAGCAGCTCGGTGGTCAGCTCGGTGTTGCACTCGGCCAGGATCTCGCCGGTAGCCGGATGCACGATAGCCTTGGCGGTGGTGCGGCCCAGGACGTATTCCATAGGAACGTCGAGCTGCTTGACGCCGGCTTTCTCGAGCTGGTTGATGTGGCGTGCAGTGATGCGGCGACCCTGCTCGACAATGACCTTGCCGGTTTCGTCATGGATGTCCATGACCGCAACTTCACCACGCAGACGCTGAGGTACCAGTTCCAGGCTGAGTTTTTCGCCGGAAACGTGGAACACGTTGGTGGTGTAGAAGGTGTTCAGAACCTCTTCGGTGCTGTAACCCAGTGCGCGCAGCAGTACCGAGGCCGGCAGTTTGCGGCGACGGTCGATACGCACGAACACGCAGTCCTTCGGGTCGAACTCGAAGTCCAGCCAGGAGCCGCGGTAAGGGATGATGCGAGCGGAGTACAGCAGCTTGCCGGAGCTGTGCGTCTTGCCACGGTCGTGGTCGAAGAACACACCAGGCGAACGGTGCAGCTGGGAAACGATCACACGCTCGGTACCGTTGATTACGAAGGTACCGTTCTCAGTCATCAGGGGGATTTCACCCATGTAGACTTCTTGCTCTTTGATGTCCTTGATCGCTTTGTTCGACGATTCCTTGTCGAAGATGATCAGGCGCACCTTGACCCGCAGTGGGACCGCGAAGGTCACGCCACGCAGGACACATTCCTTCACATCGAAGGCGGGTTCGCCCAGGCGATAGCCTACGTACTCCAGGGCAGCATTGCCGGAGTAGCTGATGATCGGGAATACCGATTTGAAGGCCGCGTGCAGGCCGACGTCGCGGAACTGATCCTTGGATGCTCCCGCTTGCAGGAATTCGCGATACGAATCCAGCTGGATGGCCAGGAGGTAAGGCACATCCATGACGTCCGGCAACTTGCTAAAGTCCTTGCGGATACGTTTTTTCTCAGTGTATGAGTAAGCCATCAGCGTTCCCCAGCTTGGTCACCTGCTTGTTTGGCTTCTCCCGGCGGGAGCAGCCAGAAAATCGTGCAAACCCCTTGGTTTGCGCCACCCACATGGGTGTCTTGCAGCTCGTTATCGGGGCCGATCTGATCGGCCACCAATAACGGAAAAAGGCCGGTGGCATAAGCCACCAGCCATCAGCCTTGTGCTCAACGCTCAGGCTGGCATCGCAAAGTCGAAATTACTTCAGCTCGACTTTAGCGCCTGCTTCTTCCAGCTTCTTCTTAGCGTCTTCAGCGGCTTCTTTCGAAACGCCTTCAGCTACGACCTGAGGAGCGCCGTCGACTTTCTCTTTGGCTTCTTTCAGGCCCAGACCGGTCAGTTCACGAACGGCCTTGATCACGTTTACTTTCTTCTCGCCGGCTTCAACCAGAACAACGTTGAACTCGGTTTGCTCTTCAACAACGGCAGCAGCAGCAGCTGGGCCAGCAGCGGCAACAGCAGCGGTAACGCCGAAGGTTTCTTCCATAGCTTTGATCAGCTCAACAACTTCCAGAACGGTTTTCTGGCCGATTGCTTCGATGATTTGCTCGTTAGTCAGGGACATGACTTAAATCCTGTATTGGGGTGACAGCCTTCGCAGCCATCAAATTAAACAAATGATTTTGAAAGAGGTTACGCCGCCTTAGGCAGCAGCAGCTTCTTTCTGGTCGCGAACGGCCGCCAGAGTACGAGCCAGCTTGCTGGTGGCGCCTTGAATCACGCTCATCAGACGTGCGATAGCTTCGTCACGGGTCGGCAAGGTAGCCAGTACATCGATCTGGTTGGCGGCAATGAATTTGCCGTCAAACGCAGCTGCCTTGATCTCGAACTTGTCCTGACCCTTGGCGAACTCTTTGAACAGACGAGCAGCAGCGCCCGGGTGTTCGTTGGAGAAAGCGATCAGGGTCGGGCCAGTGAAGGCGTCGTTGAGGACACTGAATTCAGTATCGGCAACAGCGCGCTTGAGCAGGGTGTTACGTACGACACGTACGTAAACGCCAGCTTCACGAGCCTCTTTACGGAGTCCGGTCATTGCGCCTACAGTCACACCACGGGCATCAGCCACGACAGCGGACAGAGCGACTTTGGCAGCCTCGTTGACTTCAGCGACGATGGCCTTCTTGTCTTCGAGTTTAATTGCCACGGGTTTACTCCTGGTTTCTACCGTTTCATCTGGCCGAAGCCGGATGTCGTTTTGGTGTCTGATTCGATAACGAATCGGGAGCACCATCTGCGTAGGCTTGTGGTTTAAGGCTTGCGCCGCCTACGGTCTTGGATAGCCCCCGCCAGGCAGGGACCCCAATTTTTTGCTGGCGGCGCGACACGTCGCACCGCCATGGCCTTACGCGTTCAGCGAACCCTGGTCGATGACCAGGCCTGGGCCCATAGTGGTGCTCAGGGTAACGCGCTTGACGTAGATACCTTTCGAAGAAGCTGGCTTGATACGCTTCAGATCAGCGATCAGGGCTTCAACGTTTTCCTTCAGCTTGCCAGCTTCGAAGCCGACTTTGCCAACGGAGGTGTGAATGATACCGTTCTTGTCGGTACGGTAGCGAACCTGACCAGCCTTGGCGTTTTTGACAGCGCCGGCTACGTCTGGAGTCACAGTACCCACTTTCGGGTTAGGCATCAGGCCGCGAGGACCCAGAACCTGACCCAGCTGACCAACAACGCGCATGGCATCAGGCGATGCGATGACGACGTCATAGTTCAGGTCGCCGGCTTTCATTTCTGCAGCCAGATCGTCCATACCTACACGGTCAGCGCCGGCAGCCAGAGCGGCCTCAGCAGCTGGACCCTGGGTGAAGACGGCAACGCGTACGGTCTTGCCAGTGCCGTGTGGCAGCACAGTAGCGCTACGAACGACCTGGTCGGATTTACGCGGGTCAACGCCGAGGTTGACGGCAACGTCGAAGGATTCACTGAACTTCACGGTGGACAGTTCGGCCAGCAGCACTGCTGCTTCTTCGAAGTTGTAAACTTTGCCAGCTTCGATTTTCGAAGCAATGGCCTTTTGGCGCTTGGTCAGCTTAGCCATTACACACCCTCCACGTTCAGGCCCATGCTGCGGGCAGAGCCAGCGATGGTGCGTACAGCAGCGTCCAGGTCAGCAGCGGTCAGATCAGCCTGTTTAGTCTTGGCGATCTCTTCGAGCTGAGCACGGGTCACGGTACCGACTTTAACGGTGTTCGGACGAGCCGAACCACTGGTCAGGCCAGCAGCTTTCTTCAGCAGAACCGAGGCAGGGGTGCTCTTGGTCTCGAAAGTGAAGCTACGGTCGCTGTAAACAGTGATGATCACAGGAGTCGGCAGGCCGGCTTCTTGACCCTGAGTACGGGCGTTGAAGGCCTTGCAGAATTCCATGATGTTCACACCGTGTTGGCCCAGTGCTGGACCAACGGGTGGGCTTGGGTTGGCCTGGCCGGCCTTAACTTGCAGCTTGATGTAAGCCTGAATCTTCTTAGCCATGAGCTACTCCAAAATCGGGTACAAACGCCAGATGGCTCCCCGGATGACTTGCGTTTTATCCCAGTGACGACAAAACCCCGCAGCACACAGGGCTGCGGGGTATGGGATGCTTCGTTCGCCTAGACCTTCTCGACCTGGCTGAACTCGAGCTCCACCGGAGTAGAGCGACCGAAAATGAGCACCGCCACCTGGAGGCGACTCTTTTCGTAGTTAACCTCTTCGACACTGCCATTGAAGTCAGCAAACGGACCGTCAATGACACGAACCACTTCACCTGGCTCGAACAGCGTCTTCGGCTTCGGCTTGTCGCTGCCGTCGGCAACGCGACGCAGGATAGCCTCAGCTTCTTTATCAGTGATTGGCGCAGGCTTGTCTGCGGTACCACCAATAAAGCCCATCACACGAGGGGTATCCTTGACCAAGTGCCAAGTCCCTTCGTTCATCTCCATCTGGACCAGAACATAGCCAGGGAAGAATTTGCGCTCACTTTTGCGCTTTTGGCCGTTACGCATTTCAACGACTTCTTCGGTCGGAACCAGAATTTCGCCGAAACCGTCTTCCATGCCAGCCAGCTTGACGCGCTCGATCAGCGAGCGCATCACATGCTTCTCGTAACCCGAGTAAGCATGCACTACGTACCAACGCTTAGCCACGGGACACCCTTAGCCAACAATCAAGGAGACCGCCCAGCCGAGCAGGGAATCAAGACCCCACAACAGCAGCGCCATAACCAGAACTACAGCCACGACAATCAGCGTGGTCTGAGTGGTTTCTTGGCGGGTCGGCCACACGACTTTACGGATCTCGGTACGAGCTTCCTTCGCCAGCGCAAAGAACGACTTACCCTTCGCAGTCTGCAAGGCAACAAAGCCAGCAGCCGCAGCCAGGGCGAGCAATGCGAGTACGCGATACAGGATTGGGGAGGCGGAGTAATACTGATTACCCACGACGCCAACAACCACCAAAGCAACTACAGCCAGCCACTTGAACAGATCAAAACGCGATTCTTGGGCTTCAGTTTTGGGAGTCATCGGGGAGGATCCTGTGAGAAGAAAGCCAATCACACCGAGGTGAATGGCAGGTCAGGAGGGAATCGAACCCCCAACCTACGGTTTTGGAGACCGTCGCTCTGCCAATTGAGCTACTGACCTGTAACGCTGTATCAGGCCGGCCATTATACCGGCCTGATCAAGTAAATCAACTACTTATTCAATAATTTTTGCTACGACGCCGGCGCCGACGGTACGACCGCCTTCACGGATAGCGAAGCGCAGACCGTCTTCCATTGCGATGGTCTTGATCAGAGTGACAGTCATCTGAATGTTGTCACCTGGCATTACCATTTCAACGCCCTCCGGCAGTTCGCAGTTACCGGTCACGTCAGTGGTACGGAAGTAGAACTGAGGACGGTAGCCTTTGAAGAACGGAGTGTGACGGCCGCCTTCTTCCTTCGACAGGACGTAGACTTCTGCGGTGAACTTGGTGTGCGGCTTGACCGAACCTGGCTTGACCAGAACCTGGCCACGCTCAACGTCGTCACGCTTGGTACCACGCAGCAGAACGCCGCAGTTCTCGCCAGCACGACCTTCGTCCAGCA
>NZ_AXYZ01000025.1:0-43203 GCF_000483465.1 Pseudomonas sp. LAIL14HWK12:I7 | reverse complement strand
GTGAGGCGTTGAGCTAACCAATACTAATTGCCCGTGAGGCTTGACCATATAACACCCAAGCAATTTGCTAGCGCGAATTGCGGTGGTGAAGACGAAAGACCCGAAAGTTCGTAACCACAAAATCGCATATCCGAATTCGCTGGGCTGTCCATCTGGACATTCTGGCTACAGAATTTCTTGACGACCATAGAGTATTGGAACCACCTGATCCCATCCCGAACTCAGTAGTGAAACGATGCATCGCCGATGGTAGTGTGGGGTTTCCCCATGTGAGAGTAGGTCATCGTCAAGATTCATTTCGCAAAACCCCTATCTGCGCGAGCAGGTAGGGGTTTTGTCTTTTGGGCTGGAAAAGATTTGTCGCCATGCCCGCCATAACCCCGGGCATGCCCCGTGATATGGTTCCGCATCAGAACCCACCGCTTCCAGGGAATGCTCAATGGTCAACACCACCGCCCTCCATCCCGGCTTCATGATCGTACATGGCAACCGCCTCGACGATTTGCGCAGCTTGGTGGTGAGCTGGATGCGCCGTTACCCGTTAGCGCCACTGGAAAACGAAATCGCCCTGGTGCAGAGCAACGGCATCGCCCAGTGGCTAAAACTGGCGCTGGCTGAAGACCCTGAAGAAGGGGACCTAGGCGGCTGTGGTATTGCCGCCGCGATCGATGTGCAGCTACCTGGTAGCTTCATGTGGCAGCTTTACCGGCGAGTGCTGGGCCGCGATGAGATCCCCGAAGTTTCCCTGCTCGACAAAGCACCGTTGACCTGGCGCCTCATGCGCTTGCTTCCGGCGTTGATCGAGCGCCCGCATTTCGAGCCCCTGCGCCGTTTTCTCATCGACGATAGCGACCTGCGCAAGCGTTACCAGCTTGCCGAGCGCCTGGCCGACCTGTTCGACCAGTACCAAGTCTACCGAGCCGATTGGCTCAAGGACTGGGCTGCCGGCGAGCACATCCTTAATACCGCCCGTGGCGAGCGTAAACCTTTGCCCCCTGGCAATCGCTGGCAGGCCGAATTGTGGCGGGCGCTGCTGGACGATGTCGGCGAGCAGGGCATGGCGCAAAGCCGTGCAGGTGTGCATCAACGGTTCATCGAGCGTATCAACAGCCTGGAGCAGGCACCTGTCGGCCTGCCATCGCGCGTGATCGTGTTCGGTATCTCCTCCCTGCCAGCGCAAGCATTGGAGGCTTTGGCGGGGCTTGCCCGGTTCAGCCAGGTACTGCTTTGCGTTCACAACCCGTGTCGCCATCACTGGGCCGATATCGTCGCCGACAAAGACCTGCTGCGGCATCAGTACAAACGTCAACAACGCAAGCAAGGCATGCCGCTTCTGCTGGATGACCAATCGCTACACCAGCATGCCCATCCGCTGCTGGCCGCCTGGGGCAAGCAGGGCCGTGATTACATCAACCTGCTCGACAGCTATGACGACCCCGGCAGCTACCGCGGCGTATTCAGCGAAGGGCGCATCGACCTGTTCAGCGAAGCTTCGCCGACCACGCTGCTCAACCAACTGCAGGATGACATCCTCGAACTGCGCCCACTTGCCGAAACCCGCGAACGCTGGCCGCAAGTCGACCTCGCGCAGGACCGTTCGATGCGCTTCCATATCGCGCACAGCCCGCAACGCGAGGTGGAAATTCTCCACGACCAGTTACTGGCCCGCTTCAGCGCCGACCCTACGCTGCGCCCGCGCGATGTGATCGTGATGCTGCCGGCAATCGACACTTATGCACCGCATATCCGCGCCGTGTTCGGCCAATTGCAGCGCAACGACCCACGCTACATCCCGTTCACCCTCACCGACCAAGGCCAGCGCGGTCGCGAGCCCTTGCTGATTGCCCTGGAGCACCTGCTCAAGCTGCCAGACAGCCGCTTTGCGGTCAGTGAAGTGCTCGACCTGCTGGACGTGCCGGCAGTACGGGCCCGCTTCGGTATCCGTGAAAGCGATTTGCCCACGCTTCATCGCTGGATCGAAGGTGCCGGTATCCGCTGGGGCCTGAACGCCGAGCAACGGGCCAGCCTCGGCTTGCCTGAAGGTCTGGAACAGAACAGCTGGCGTTTCGGCCTGCGGCGCATGTTGTTGGGTTATGCCGTAGGTGTGGGTGAGGGGTGTGATGGCATTGAACCCTATGACGAAATCGGTGGCCTCGATGCGGCACTGATCGGCCCCTTGGTAGCCCTGCTGGACGCCCTTGAGGTGGCCTGCCAGGCACTGGCACAGCCGGCGACCGTCACCGAGTGGGGCGAGCGCTTGAATGCCTTGCTGCAGGTGTTTTTCCTGGCTGAGGGTGAGCACGACGAGTTTCTGCTGATGCAGTTGCAGGACCTGCGCGACGCCTGGCTGGAAGTGTGCGAAACCGTCGGCCTGCAAGACGCGCTACCGCTGACGGTGGTCCGCGAAGCGTGGTTGTCGGGGCTTGACCAAGGCAAGCTGTCCCAGCGTTTTCTGGCGGGTTCGGTGAACTTCTGCACCCTCATGCCCATGCGCGCCATCCCGTTCCGCGTGGTCTGCCTGCTGGGCATGAACGATGGCGACTACCCCCGCGCCCAGCAGCCGCTGGACTTCGACCTGATGGCCAGCGACTACCGCCCCGGTGATCGCTCGCGCCGTGAAGATGACCGTTACCTGTTGCTTGAAGCGCTGCTGTCGGCACGGGATCAGCTTTATGTCAGTTGGGTCGGGCGCAGCATCCGCGACAACAGCGAGCGCCCCGCCTCGGTGCTGATCGGCCAGTTGCGTGATCATGTGGCTGCCGGCTGGCGGTTGGCCGGTGCAGAGGACGGGCCAATCCAAGGGCCGGATGAGCGCTTGCTGCACGCCTTGACCCAGGAGCACCCGCTGCAACCGTTCAGCCCGCGCTACTTCCAGAAGGGCAGCCCGTTGTTCAGCTTCGCCCATGAATGGCAGCTGCTGCATCGGCAAGGGCAGGACGCCACGCAGGTCGAGCCGGCTTTGCCTCCTTACGTCGACGACGAAGCACTGAGCCTGACGCAGCTGAACGATTTTCTTCGCCACCCGGTGCGGCACTTCTTCAGCCAGCGCCTGAAGGTGTTCTTCGAGGCCCTGGAGGCGCCGACGCCGGATGAAGAGCCGTTCGTCCTCGACACCCTGCAACGCTACAGCGCCAGTGAAACCCTATTGAATGCCGCGCTGGCCGACCCGGCGAATGCCGAGCAGGCCTTGCAGGTGCAGGCACGCCGCCTGCAAGCGTGTGGCGTGTTGCCGCTTGCCGGTTTTGGCGCACTGTTGCAGGCCGATCTGATTCAGCCGCTGCCTGACCTGCTGCAACGCCATCGTCAGTTGTTGCAGCGTTGGCCACACCTGGTCGAAGGCGCATTGCCTGTGCATTACGAACAGGGCACGCACCGGCTGGAAGGCTGGCTAGGCCGGGTGTACCAGGCTGATGATCAAAGCCTGCTAAGCATCACCACCGTCCCGAACACCATCAGTGCCGGGCGCAACAACTATAAATGGCACCGGTTGATCGCACCCTGGGTCATGCACCTGGCTGCCTGCGCTGCGGGTTATCCGCTGAACAGTGCGCTGGTGGCCAGTGACCTGACCTTGCTCCTGGCACCTTTACCGCAAGACCAGGCGGCGCAATTGCTCGGCGACCTGTTGGTTGCACGCCAGGCCACCATGAATGCGCCGCTGCCGGTGGCGGCCAAAACGGCCTTCGCCTGGCTGGCCCAAGACGATGCCGACAAAGCGCTGGCCGCGGCTGCTCGCGCCTATGAAGGCGATGAGCGCAACAGTTTTGGCGAGCGCAGCGAGAGCATCGCCCTGGCGCGGCAGTTCCGTGACTTCGCCGCGCTCACCGCCGACGAAACCTTTGAAGGTTGGTGCGAATCCCTGTACCGCCCCTTGTTCAACGCACCCTGGCAGGCCCTGGGCAACCCGGAGAGTGGCGCATGACCCAGGACCGTCCCCTGGCACTGAGTTTCCCCCTGCACGGCAGCCAGCTGATCGAAGCGAGTGCCGGTACCGGCAAAACCTTTACCATCTCGGCGCTGTACCTGCGGCTCATCCTCGGGCACGGGGGCGAACAGGCCTTCGGCCGTGAACTGCTGCCCCCGCAGATTCTGGTGGTGACCTTTACCGACGCCGCCACCAAAGAGCTGCGCGAACGTATCCGCGCCCGCTTGGCCGAGGCGGCGCGGTTCTTCCGTGGCGAGCTTGACGCTGCCGACCCACTGCTGCACCAGTTGCGCGACGATTACCCGCAAGAGGCTTGGCCACGTTGTGCCAGCCGCCTGGAAATCGCCGTGCAATGGATGGACGAAGCCGCAGTGTCGACCATCCACGGTTGGTGTCAGCGCATGCTTCGCGAGCACGCGTTCGACAGCGGCAGCCTGTTCACCCAGACACTCGAGACCGATCACAGCGATTTGCTGGGCCAGGTCATGCGCGATTACTGGCGCCGGTTCTGCTATGGCATGCAAGGTGAGGCCCTGGCCTGGGTGCGTGGGCATTGGGGCAGCCCCGACGCGCTGTTGCCGCGGATTCGCCCGCTGTTCGGCCGGGTACGGGCACAGCAGGACGGGCAAGCGCCCGAAGCGTTGATTCAAACCGCGCTTGGGCAACGTACCGAGCAGTTGGCTGCGCTCAAGGCGCCCTGGGCACAATGGGCCGAGGAACTGCGGCAGATCTGCCGCGATGCCGTGGCCGCCAAGCAGGCCGACGGGCGCAAGATGCAGGCACGCTATTTTGAACCCTGGTTCGACAAGCTGTGCGCCTGGGCCGGCGACGAGCAGGCCGTCGAGCTCGATCTTGGCACCGGCTTCACCCGCCTGACGCCAGCGGGCATGGCCGAGGCGTGGAAGTCTGGGGAGCCACCCGATCACCCCGGGCTCCACGCCATGCAAACGTTGCAGCAACAGTTGCAGGCCCTCGCCAGCCCGGATGCGCAGTTGCTTGAACACGCTGCTGGCTGGGTGTCGGCGCGCTTCGAAGTGGAAAAGCGCCGCCGCGCCGAGATGGGCTTCGACGACATGCTGCTACGGCTGCAACATGCCTTGGCCAGTGAGGCCGGCGAGCGCCTGGCCGGGTTGATTCGTGAGCAGTTCCCGGTAGCGCTGATCGACGAATTTCAGGACACCGACCCGGTCCAGTACGGGATTTTCGAGCGGATCTACCAGATCAGCGAGAACCGCCCTGAAACCGGGCTGTTCATGATTGGCGACCCCAAGCAGGCGATCTATGCCTTCCGCGGTGCCGACATCTACACCTACCTCGCCGCGCGGCGCGCTACCACCGGGCGCCTGCACAGCCTGGACACCAACTACCGTTCGAGCCAGGCCATGGTCGCGGCGGTCAACCAGGTGTTTCTCCAGGCCGAGGCCCGAAGCCAGGGGCGAGGGGCGTTTCTGTTCCGTGAAGCGCAAGACAACCCGTTGCCCTTCATCGAGGTCCGCGCCAAAGGGCGTAGCGAGCACCTGCTGGTGGACGGCCAGCCAAGCGCAGCCCTGCAATGCTGGCACCTGCAGAGCGAAGAGCCGGTATCGAGCAGCGTTTACCGCCAGCACCTAGCTGCCAGCTGCGCCAGCCATATCGTCGCCTTGCTCAACGGTGGGCAGCAGGGTACGGCGGGTTTCCGCAACGGCGAAGGTGAACTGCGCCCCTGCCTGCCTTCGGATATCGCCATTCTCGTGCGCGACGGCCACGAGGCACAGATGATCCGTGCCGAACTGGCCGCGCGTGAGGTGCGCAGCGTGTACCTGTCCGACAAGGACTCGGTGTTCGCCGCCCAAGAGGCGCATGACCTGCTGGCCTGGCTCAAGGCCTGCGCCGAGCCGGATTCGGAGCGCCTGCTCAAGGCCGCGCTGGCCAGCCTTACGCTCAACCTGTCACTGGCGGCGCTGGACAAGCTGAACCAGGACGAACGGGTGTGGGAAGACTGGGTCATGCGTTTTCGGCGCTATCGCGATACCTGGCAGCGCCAAGGTGTGTTGCCGATGCTGCGCCACCTGCTGCACGACTTCCAGTTGCCGCGCACGCTCATCGCCCGCAGTGAC
Organism: Pseudomonas sp. LAIL14HWK12:I7; assembly: GCF_000483465.1. Lineage (NCBI taxonomy): Bacteria > Pseudomonadati > Pseudomonadota > Gammaproteobacteria > Pseudomonadales > Pseudomonadaceae > Pseudomonas > Pseudomonas sp. LAIL14HWK12:I7. Next base: position 37,182 of record NZ_AXYZ01000025.1, on the reverse strand, counting down.
GGCGAGCGTGTGCTAACCAACCTGCTGCACCTGGCCGAGCTGCTGCAACAGGCGGCGGGCGAGCTTGATGGCGAGCAAGCGTTGATTCGTCACCTGGCCGAACACCTGGCCAGCTCCGGTCAGGCCGGTGAAGAACAGATCCTGCGGCTGGAGAGCGATGAGCAACTGGTCAAAGTGGTGACCATCCACAAGTCCAAGGGCCTCGAATACCCCTTGGTCTACTTGCCGTTCATCTGCACCAGCAAGCCCGTGGACGGTACCCGTCTGCCCTTGGCCTGGCATGACAGCCAAGGCAACGCGCACCTGACGTTAACCCCTGACCAGGAACAGATCGCCCGCGCCGACGACGAGCGCCTGGCCGAAGACCTGCGTCTGCTCTACGTGGCCCTGACCCGCGCCCAGCATGCCTGCTGGCTTGGCGTCGCCGACCTCAAGCGCGGCAACCAGAAGAGCTCGCAACTGCACCGCTCAGCCCTCGGTTACCTGCTTGGCGGTGGCCTTGCGTTGACCGGGTCCGGGCAATTGGCGGACTGGCTGCAGGCGTTGGCATCAAGCTGCCCGTACATTGAGTGCCCGCCGCTGCCGCTGGCCGACGAGCAGCTGTACCGCACGCCACATGCCGAACGTGAGCTGCTGCCTGCGCGCAAGCCCCGGCGAGCGGCCGCCGAGCACTGGTGGATTGCGTCCTATAGTGCCTTGCGCGTCGGTGACCAGACCCTCGGTGCCGACAGCTCACAGGCTCAGCAGCTGCTGGATGACGAAGTCCTCGATGCGCAACTGCTGCGCGAGGTGCCGGCTGAAGGGGGGGATATCCACCGCTTCCCACGCGGGCCAAACCCCGGCACCTTCCTGCATGGCCTGCTGGAATGGGCCGGCCGAGAAGGCTTCGCGGAGGTCAGCGGCAACCCCGAGCTGATCGAGCGCACAGTCGGGCAGCGCTGCAACCGCCGTGACTGGACCGGCTGGATCCCGACGCTGACGCCGTGGCTGCGCCAGTTGCTGAACGAACCGCTGCCTGTACTGGCCCACGACGTAAGCCTCACCCTGGCGGACCTGCGTCACTACCAGATCGAAATGGAATTCTGGTTCGCCAGCCATCAGGTCGACGCCGAACAGCTCGATCAACTGGTGGCGCGTTATACGCACCCAGGCCAGGCGCGGCCGGCGGCACAGCCGACGCTGCTCAACGGCATGTTCAAGGGCTTCATCGACCTGGCCTTCGAGCTGGACGGGCGCTATTACGTGGCCGATTACAAATCCAACTGGCTGGGCCCGGACATCCAGTCCTACGACAGCCAGGCCATGGAAAAGGCCATCCTCGAGCATCGTTACGACTTGCAGTACGTGCTCTACCTGCTGGCCCTGCACCGCCAACTGCGCGCCCGCCTGCCTGACTACGATTACGACCGCCATGTCGGCGGCGCCCTGTTCATCTTCCTGCGCGGTGCCAACAGCAGCGGTCATGGTGTGTACTTCGTCAAGCCGCCGCGGGCACTGATCGAAGCCCTCGATGCGCTGTTCCGTGGCGAGCATGCACCCGCACAGCAGGACCTGTTTGCCGGAGCCGCACCATGAGCCGAACCCTCACCGACCTGCTGCCCACGCCGCTGCACGCCGAACACCTGCTGGCCCTGGCGCCGCAGCGTGTCAGCGCTGACCTGCTGCAACTGCTGGACCGTTGGGTCGAGCGTGGCTGGCTGCGAGCCCTCGACCGCGCGTTCGTGTCGTTTCTCGAAGAGCGTGCCCCGGGCAGCGACCCCTTGCTATTGCTGGCGGCTGCCCTGGCGAGCCATCAGCTGGGCCACGGCCATGTCTGCCTGGACTTGCAGCAAACCCTGGCCGAACCGGACTTTGCGCTGTCGCTGCCGCCAGAAGGCGACGCCTTGATCGGCCCCTTGCTGCTGCCTTCGCAACTGCTTGCAAACCTGGACCTTCTGGCCTGGCGCCAGCGCATCGCTGCCAGCCCACTGGTGGCCGCGGGCGACACGCCAGGCCAGCAGGCACGGCCGCTGGTGCTCAGCGGCGAGCGCCTGTACCTGCGCCGCTATTGGAACTACGAACGGCGCATCGACCAGAACTTGCGCCAGCGCTTGAGCCAGGATGAAGCCGCACCGGCTGACTTGCCGGCGCGCCTGGCACAGCTGTTCGACGCGGGTGCCCTGGCCGGTCAGGTTGATTGGCAAAAGCTGGCGTGCGCCCTGGCGACCCGCGCCGGCTTCAGCATCATTACCGGCGGCCCTGGCACCGGCAAGACCACCACGGTGGTGCGCCTGCTGGCCTTGCTGCAGGCCCCGGCGGTGGAGCAGGGCAGGCCTCTGCGTATTCGCCTGGCCGCGCCGACCGGCAAGGCCGCTGCGCGCTTGACCGAATCCATTGGCCAGCAGGTCGAGCGCCTGCAAGTCAGCGCAGCCGTGCGCGGGCAGATCCCCACCGAGGTCAGCACCGTGCACCGGCTGCTGGGCAGCCGCCCCGGGTCGCGGCATTTCCGTCATCACACGGGCAACCCATTGCCATTGGACGTGCTGGTGGTCGACGAAGCCTCGATGATCGACCTGGAGATGATGGCCAACCTCCTCGACGCCCTGCCACCCCGCGCACGGCTGATCCTGCTGGGTGATAAAGACCAGTTGGCTTCGGTCGAGGCGGGGGCGGTATTGGGCGACCTGTGCCGGGATGCCGAAGACGGCTGTTACTCACCCGCGACCCAGGCGTGGCTAGAGCAGATTGGTGGCCAGTCGCTGGAAGGCAGTGGTCTCAAAGCCGGTGATGCGCAGCGCAATCCGCTGGCCCAGCAGGTGGTGATGCTGCGGTTCTCCCGGCGCTTCGGCGAAGGCAGCGGGATTGGTCAGTTGGCGCGGCTGGTCAACCGTCAGGAATCCCATGCGGCGCGCAATCTGCTCGCGATGCCACCGCCGGATGTCAATGGCCTGGCGCTGAAGAACGAACATGATCGAGCCTTCGACCGTCTGCTGCTCGACGGCCTCAACCGCGGCGCAGAAGGGCCTCAAGGCTATCGCAGCTACCTGCGGACCCTGGGCCGCTATCGGCCGGCTCCGGCTTCCGCGTTCGATGACCCGCTCTGGGAACAATGGGCAAGCAAGGTGCTGCACAGTTTCGAGGACTTCCAGCTGCTCTGCGCGGTACGCAGGGGCGCATGGGGTGTCGAGGGTCTTAACGAACGGGTGGCGCGGGTGCTGCACAACGCCGGGCTGATCGACGCTCAGCAGCCTTGGTATGAGGGCCGGCCGGTGCTGGTGACCCGTAACGATTATGGCCTGGGCCTGATGAACGGCGACATCGGCATCGCCTTGCGCCTGCCCGACGAGCGGGGCGAGCCCCTGTTGCGGGTTGCCTTCCCGCGTAACGACGGCAACGGTGGGGTACGTTTCGTCTTGCCAAGCCGGCTCAACGAAGTGGAAACCGTGTTCGCCATGACGGTGCACAAGTCCCAGGGCTCGGAGTTCAGCCATACCGCCCTGGTGCTGCCGGACGCCCTTAACCCGGTGCTGACCAAGGAGCTTGTGTACACCGGCATCACCCGCGCCAAGCATTGCTTCAGCCTGATCGAACCACGGCAGGGCATCTTTGAGGAGGCGGTGTCGCGCAAGGTGCGGCGCATTTCCGGCCTGATGCTCGAACAGGTCTGATACTGGCCGCCAGGTACGATTGGCGGCCATGTGCTATCGTTGCGCCAACATCTGAAAGGACTTCGAGAGATTTCCCACATGACCGTGGCCGGAAGGCGAGTGACGCGCTGTACGCTTTCGCTGTTGCTGGCGGTCCTGTTACTACTGGCAGGCCCTGCCTGGGCGGAAACCTCAGCAACCGCTGTGCAGGCCCAGCAACGTGCCAAGGCTGTCACCCAGGTGGTGTTGGGGATCTTCAGTTACGCCCGCTGGCCCGTCGAGCCTACGCCCCTGCGCCTGTGCCTGATCGGCCCCACCGAATACGCAGACGACTTGATCAAGGGCCACGTGCAGGAGTCCGGGCGGCCGCTGCAGGTGCGTCGGCTGCTGGCGGACGATGCGCAGGTTGCCCAGGCCTGTGATGCCATCTACATCGGTAAACTCGATCAGGGCCAGCGCGACCGCTTGTTCCAGCGTGTCAGCGGTCATCCGGTGCTGAGCATCAGCGAGGCCGACGACCCGTGTACGGTCGGCAGCCTGTTCTGCCTGCGGGTCAGCGATCAGCAGGTGGCCTTTGAAGTGAACCTCGATTCCGTGGCTCGTTCCGGCGTACGCATCCACCCCAGCGTGCTGCAATTGTCGCGGCGCCGAGGTGTGCAGCCATGAAAACGACCAACAGGCGTATTCGCCCGACCCTGCGTTCGGTGCTCGGCCGTGGGCACCTCAGTGTCGCCCTGCTCGCCGTGGGCCTGGTCGGTATTTCGTTGACCGTGCTGGGCGTGCTTGCCCTGCAAGTCTATGCCAACCACAACCTGCACTTGATCGCCCGCTCGATCACCTACACCGTCGAAGCCGCCGTGGTGTTCGACGACAGCGTTGCGGCCAGTGAGGCGCTGGCACTGATTGCCAGTACCGAAGAGGTGGCCGACGCCAAGGTCTTTAACAATGAAGGCGAGCAACTGGCCCACTGGCAACGCAATGACAGCGGCATGCTCGCGCACCTGGAAAGCCAGGTCGCCACCGCGCTGCTGGACGAGCCGGTCAACCTGCCGATCATTCACCAGCAGCAGAAGGTCGGGCATATCGAACTGATTGGCCAAGGCCGTAGCCTGTTGTTGTTCCTGCTCGGCGGGTTGGGCGGGATCCTGTTGTGCATGGTACTCAGCGCCGTCATCGCCCTGTATTTGTCGCGGCGCCTGCTCGGCGACATCGTTCGCCCATTGCGCGCCCTGGCCAGCGTTGCCCATGCAGCCCGCCGTGAACGTCGTTTCGACCGCCGCGTGCCAGAAGCCCCGATCGCCGAGCTCAACGAGCTGAGTAACGACTTCAACGCCTTGCTCGATGAACTTGAGGTGTGGCACAGCCACCTGCAGAGCGAAAACCAGACCCTCGCTCACCAGGCCAGCCACGACAGCCTGACCGGCCTGCCCAACCGCGCCTTTTTCGAAGGCCGCCTTAGCCGCAGCCTGCGCAACGCTGCGCGGCAGCAGGATCATCTGGCGCTGCTGTTCCTCGACAGTGACCACTTCAAGCAGATCAACGACAGCCTCGGCCATGCCGTGGGCGATGAAGTGCTGATCAGCGTGGCCGACCGCATTCGCGCCCAACTGCGTGAGCATGACCTGGTGGCGCGCCTGGGCGGCGACGAGTTCGCGGTGTTGCTGACACCGCTGCAGTCGCGCTCAGACGCCGAACTCATCGCCGAGAAAATCGTCGCCAGCATGAAACTGCCGGTACAGCTGGACAGTGGCAGCAGCATTGCCACCTCGCTGAGTGTCGGCATCGCCTTTTACCCCGAGGATGGCACTGACCCTGCCAGCCTTCTCGACGCCGCCGATGCGGCAATGTACCAGGCCAAGCGTAAGCACCGTGGCCATTGGCAAGTGGCGCAGACGGAACGGTCCGCCACCGAAATCAAGAACAGGAGTTGAACCCGTGATTCATCGTTTGCGTTTTCCCCTTTGGGCGTTGCTGCTCGCCATGCTGGCACTTACCGGTTGCCAGACCACACCCAAGGGGCTGACTGCTGAGCAAATCGCTGTGCTCAAGCGTGAAGGTTTTGCCCCGACTGATGAAGGTTGGGCGTTTGACCTGTCCGGCAAGGTACTGTTTGGCAGTGACCTGGACAGCCTCAATGGCCAGAGCCAGGCGATCGTCGAGCGAATTGGCAAAGCGCTGCTGGGCGTAGGTCTCCAACGCGTGCGGGTGGATGGCCACGCGGATGCGTCGGGCAGGGCCACCTATAACCAGCAATTGTCCGAGCGCCGCGCACAGAGCGTGGCCAGAACGCTGATCGGCGTCGGCATGCCCGCGCAGAACATTCAGACCCGCGGCCTGGGCAGCACCCAGCCGGTGGCGGACAACCGCAGCAGCGCCGGGCGCACCGAAAATCGACGCGTATCGATCATCGTGGCGTCCTACTGAACAGACCCACCCAACCCAGGTTAGGCGCTGGCCTGCCTGCGATCGAGGGCGCAGCCCTCGCCTAGGCCCTTCAGCTGTAAGACATTTCCGAACATGAAACCAATTGCTTCAGGTTCAAGCATGTAGCGAACTATCCTACGCCCCAGTCAGAAGTTGCCACATAGGCGGGAAACCTCCCCTGGGATAACGTCCCTAAGTCGCCGATCAAGGCGACCGGGCTTGAGACCCCCGGACTACATGTGTTGGCACCGCTTCATGGCGGTCGTGCGCGGGCAGGCTTCGGCCTGGCCGGTATTCATGTGTCCCGGGTCTCAAACCGCGCACGACTGCCACCCAAATCCTTGAGACGAAGAGGGCGGCAGTTCCTGGTTCGTTAAAGGGAGCTACATCATGAAAAAGCTCGTCCCCGATCCACCTGCATCAACCCTCCTTCTGTTAGATCCGCCCCTCCTTTCGCTCCAGGATCCTCCTGGTCTCGAGGAATGCGACCTGCTGATCCGTGCATTGACCCTGACAGTGGAACAGACCACCAGTGTGCTGATCGATAGCGGCCCAAGCCTTATGCGCGATGCGATGGGCATGAACATCCGCCTGTTGTGCCGAATGATCAACGCCCTGAACGATCACAAAAGTGCCCGCAGCGCTGGTCAGGGAGGGCAGAGATGAACAATTCTCCAAGCGACTCTTCGACAGCGGGTGTTGAAACGTTCGATTTGTTTCGCATGCAGCCGAACGTACCCTTCAACCATGCTTTTTCTCAGCTGTCAGTGTTGCTCGGCTGCATCCGTCACCTGACCACTGAAGCAGAAATGGATAATGACCGTGTGGCTGGAAGTGCAGCGCGAATCCTTAGTGAGATGGCGAAGGCGCTGATTGATGATATAGAGCGTGGTATGGGCAAGAATCTTCAATAGCTTGGAATAGCCTGGGGCCGCGTTGCGGCCCATCGCAGCGGTTCGTCGCCACGACAATCCAGCGCCTACCTGTAAGGGGCTGTGGCTGAGGGCGGCGTCAGCCCTGGGCAAATCGCATTTCGCGCGTCTCGCCCATCAACAACGGCGCATTCGCCTCGGTCACCTCGCGAATGTAATCCCACAACAGGGTTATCCGCTTCAGCTTCCTCAAGTCCTCCCGGCAATACATCCAGAACTGCCGCGTCACCTCGATCTCCGCCGGTAACACCGTTACCAGCCGCGGGTCCTGCGCCGCCAGAAAACACGGCAAGATCGCCAGCCCGCGCCCCTGCAATGCTGCGGTGTACTGGGCAATCACGCTGGTACTGCGCAAATGTGCATTGGCATTGGGAATCAGGTTGGCCAGGTACAACAGCTCCGAACTGAACGCCAGGTCATCCACATAACTAATGAACGGGTGCTTCGCCAAGTCCCCGACCTGCCGAATCGGCGCGTGGTTATCCAGGTATGTCTGGGTTGCGTACAGCCGCAGCCGGTAGTCGCACAGCTTGCAGCACACATAGGGGCCGTGTTCAGGGCGTTCCAGGGCGATGACGATATCCGCCTCGCGCTTGGACAGGCTGATGAAGTGCGGCAACGGCAAGATATCCACCGAAATGGCCGGATATGCATCGACGAAGTGGCTGAGTTGCGGCGTGACGAAGAAGCTGCCAAAGCCTTCGGTGCAGCCCATGCGCACATGCCCCGACAATGCCACGCCCGACCCCGAAACCTGCTCGCACGCCATGTGCAACGTGCTTTCGATCGACTCGGCATAGCCCAGCAGGCGCTGGCCTTCGGCGGTCAGGACGAAGCCGTTGGTCCGGGATTTTTCGAACAACAACGTGCCCAGCGCACCCTCCAGCGAGGTGATGCGCCGTGACACCGTGGTGTAGTCGACGCTCAGGCGCTTGGCGGCGCTACTGGCTTTGCGGGTGCGGGCCACTTCGAGGAAGAACTTCAGGTCGTCCCAGTTGAGCGCGCTCAGGGATGTGAGGTCTTTTTGCATGATGATCCGGTTTTTTTGTGCGTTCTTGTTGGATGTTTGCACATCTATACTCGAAAAAAGCCCCAGGACGCCACCTCGCGTTTGCACGGCGCTGGCGATCTCGACCCGACAATAATTCCAAGGAGAACCCAGATGAACGCACCTCAATCCCCCGACCAGACCAAGGTCGCGCAGGTCAAGCTGCTGATCGATGGCCAATGGGTCGAATCCAAGACCACCGAATGGCGCGACATCGTCAACCCGGCCACCCAAGAGGTGTTGGCGCGGGTGCCGTTCGCCACCGTCGAGGAAGTCGACGCTGCCGTGGCCGCTGCCCATCGCGCCTTCAAGACCTGGCGTGACACCCCAATCGGCGTGCGCATGCGCATCATGCTCAAGCTGCAGGCGCTGATCCGCGAACACACCAAACGCATCGCCCAAACCCTCAGCGCCGAGCAGGGCAAAACCCTCGCCGATGCCGAAGGCGACATCTTCCGCGGCCTGGAAGTGGTCGAGCACGCCGCTTCGATCGGCACCCTGCAGATGGGCGAGTTCGCCGAGAACGTTGCCGGCGGCGTCGACACCTACACCCTGCGCCAGCCGATCGGCGTGTGCGCGGGCATCACCCCGTTCAACTTCCCGGCCATGATCCCGCTGTGGATGTTCCCCATGGCCATCGTCTGCGGCAACACCTTCGTGCTCAAGCCTTCCGAGCAGGACCCGCTGTCGACCATGATGCTGGTGGAGCTGGCGCTGGAAGCCGGCGTGCCGGCCGGTGTGCTCAACGTGGTGCATGGCGGCAAGCAGGTAGTGGATGCGATCTGCACCCATCAAGACATCAAGGCGATCTCGTTCGTCGGCTCTACCGAAGTCGGCACCCACGTCTACAACCTGGGCAGCCAGCACGGCAAGCGCGTGCAGTCGATGATGGGCGCGAAGAACCACGCCGTGGTGCTGCCTGACGCTAACCGCACCCAAACCGTCAACGCCTTGGTCGGCGCGGCCTTTGGCGCCGCCGGCCAGCGCTGCATGGCAACCTCCGTGGCGGTGCTGGTGGGCAAGGCCCGCGAGTGGCTGCCGGACATCAAAGAGGCCGCGAGCAAGCTCAAGGTCAATGCCGGCTCCGAGCCGGGCACCGATGTCGGGCCGGTGGTGTCCAAGCGGGCCAAGGAGCGGGTACTGGGCTTGATCGAAAGCGGCATCAAGGAAGGCGCCACGCTCGAACTCGATGGCCGCGAAGTCACGGTGCCGGGCTATGAGCAAGGCAACTTCGTTGGCCCGACCCTGTTCTCTGGGGTGAAAACCCACATGCAGGTCTACACCCAGGAAATCTTCGGCCCGGTGCTGGTGACCTTGGAAGTCGACACCCTCGATGAAGCCATCGCCCTGGTCAACAGCAACCCGTTCGGCAACGGCACCGGCCTGTTCACCCAGAGCGGTGCGGCTGCACGCAAGTTCCAGAGCGAGATTGACATCGGCCAGGTCGGCATCAACATCCCGATCCCGGTACCGGTACCGTTCTTCAGCTTCACCGGCTCGCGCGGCTCCAAGCTGGGTGATCTCGGCCCTTACGGCAAGCAAGTGGTGCAGTTCTACACTCAGACCAAGACCGTCACCGCCCGCTGGTTCGATGACGACAGCGTCAATGACGGTGTGAACACCACCATCAGCCTGCGCTAAGGAGTTCGCCATGCGTATCGCATTCATCGGCCTGGGTAACATGGGCGCGCCCATGGCCCGCAACCTGATCAAGGCCGGGCATCAGCTGAACCTGTTTGACCTGAACAAGACCGTGCTGGCCGAGCTCGCCGAACTGGGCGGGCAGGTCAGCCCATCGCCCAAGGAAGCGGCGGCCAACAGTGAGCTGGTGATCACCATGCTGCCGGCCGCAGCCCATGTGCGCAGCGTCTACCTGAACGATGATGGCGTGCTGGCGGGCATACGCCCCGGCACGCCGACCGTGGACTGCAGCACCATCGACCCGCAGACCGCCCGCGAGGTGTCCAAGGCCGCAGCGGCCAAGGGCGTCGACATGGGCGATGCGCCGGTGTCCGGTGGTACGGGCGGCGCGGCGGCCGGCACCCTGACCTTCATGGTCGGTGCCAGTGCCGAGCTGTTTGCCACGCTCAAACCGGTGCTGGAGCAGATGGGCCGCAACATCGTGCACTGTGGTGAGGTCGGCACAGGGCAGATTGCCAAGATCTGCAACAACCTGCTGCTGGGCATCTCGATGATCGGCGTGTCAGAGGCCATGGCCCTGGGTAACGCACTGGGCATCGACACCAAGGTGCTGGCCGGCATCATCAACAGCTCGACCGGGCGTTGCTGGAGTTCGGACACATACAACCCGTGGCCTGGCATCATCGAGACCGCACCGGCCTCACGCGGTTACACCGGCGGCTTTGGCGCCGAATTGATGCTCAAGGACTTGGGGCTGGCTACCGAAGCTGCACGCCAGGCGCACCAACCGGTGATTTTGGGTGCCGTGGCACAGCAGCTGTATCAGGCAATGAGCCTGCGCGGGGAGGGTGGTAAAGACTTCTCGGCCATCGTCGAGGGGTACCGCAAGCAGGATTGACGAGCGAGGTGTACTTCATCGCGGGCCAGGCGGCCTTCCCTCTGTAACTGCGCACCAGAGGGAAGGGCACCTGCTCCGCGATTTTTTTTGCCCTGAACGTGCAGGCTTGAATGCCTCTTGTAGGAGCAGCCTTGTGCTGCGAAGAGGCCAGCCAAGGCAACACAATTGCTATGCCTGGTTTGGCCCTTTCGCAGCGCAAGGCTGCTCCTACAGGGGGATTTGCAGCCTAAGGAATCAGGCGAACACGAAGTACTTGCGCACGGTTTCGACCACTTCCCAGGTGCCTTTCATACCAGGTTCGATCACGAATACATCACCGGCCTTCAGGTGCTTCGGCTCTTCGCCTTCCGGGGTGATGATGCAGTAGCCGTCGAGGAAGTGGCAGAACTCCCACTTGTCATAGTTGACCTCGAACTTGCCCGGGGTGCAGATCCAGGTACCCATGATCTTGCTGCCGTCGGCCGACAGGTAGGCGTTCAGGTTGACGGTGTGCGGATCGCCGCCGATGCGCTTCCACTTGGTGGCGTCCACGACCGGCGTCGGGCAGGTTTCGCGCAGGACGGTGATGAAATCGGACATGGCACAACTCCTGGTGACTGGCTGAATGACTCGACACCATAAGGCCATTGGCCGCGCCGCAGTTGCCTGGGCTCGACGTCCAGGTGCCTGACTGCGCTATGTGGATCAGCGGCAGCTCTGACACTGGAGTCGGCCCTGGCGGAGCAGGGCGGGGGCAGCTTGATGTGGGCGGCGCACTACCTGAGTGGTATGGCCAAAGCATTGCTGGATGATGCGGCGCAGGGGTTAGAAGGCTGAGCTATGTGTCGGTTGGGCCGGCCTCTTCGCGGGTAAACCCGCTCCCACAGGGATTGGCGTTGCACCTGTGGGGGCAGGTTTACCTGCTAAGAGGCGCATCTTTCTCAAGCCCACCAATACCGCACAAAGTGGAAAAACACCGGCGCCGCAAAGCACACCGAGTCCATCCGGTCGAGCATGCCGCCGTGGCCTTCGATCATGTGCCCCCAGTCTTTCACCCCGCGGTCACGCTTGATCGCCGACATGACCAGCCCGCCGAAGAAGCCCATGGCGTTCACGGTCAGGGCCATCAGTGCCGCCTGCCAGAAGTTGAACGGGGTAATCCAGCACAGCAGGGCGCCGATCAGTGTGGCCAGTGCCACGCCACCGACGAGGCCTTCGAGGGTTTTCGAGGGAGATAGGTTGGGCGCCACCTTGCGTTTGCCGAACAGCTTGCCGCACACGTATTGCAGCACGTCGCTGATTTGCACCACGAGGATCAGCCAGGCGATCAGCAGCAGGTTGCGGCCCTCGAACCCGGGGATGTCGAGGGTCATCAGCGCGGGCACCGAAGACACGCAATACACCGCGATCATCAGCCCCCATTGCACCTTTGATGCGCGCTCGAGAAAGCGCGTGGTGTCGCCGCCGAAACTGGCAAGGATCGGCAGCAGCAAAAACAGATAAACCGGGATGAAAATACTGAACAAGCCATACCAGTCCATGGCGATCAGCACGTACTGCACCGGCAGCGCCACATAGAACGCCGCCACCAACGCCGGGTAGTCGCTGCGCCGGGTGGGGGTGAGGGTCATGAACTCGCGCAGCGCATAGAACGACACGCCGTAGAACAGCACGATCACGCCGTACTTGCCGAACAGGAAGGCGATGCCGATCACCAGCACCATCACCCACCAGGCGTTGATGCGGGCGTTGAGGTTGTCGATCACCGCATGCGGCGCGGGGCCGGCACGCCACTTGAGCAGGCGGCCGATCACGCTGGCGAGCAGCAGCAGGGCGCCGATGCCGGCGAACAGCGAAAGGGTATTGTCGTCCATGTCAGGCATCCTTCGGCGCCAGGTTCAGCAGGGCCTGGCTGGCCCGCTCGAGAAAGGCCTGCTTGTTTTCATCAGCCAGCAGGTGGAGAGGTTCGCCAAAGCTCAGCGTGCACAGCAGCGGCAATGGCAGGGCGCGGCCCTTGGGCATGACCCGGTTGAGGTTGGCGATCCACACCGGCACCAGCTCGACGTCGGGGTTGGCCGCAGCCAAATGGTAAAGGCCGCTTCTGAATGGCATGAGCGGCTCGTCGCCCAGGTTGCGGGTGCCTTCCGGGAAGAAGATTAACGAATCGCCCTGGGCCACGGCCTCAAGAATCGGCTGCAGGGGGCTGCCTTGGCCTTCTGCGCGCTGGCGGTCGATCAAGACGCCGTTGAACACCTTGCGGATGAGAAAGTCGCGAATACCGGGCTTCGCCCAGTAGTCGGCCCCGGCCACCGGGCGGGTGCGCCTGCGCAAAGGTTCTGGCAGCGAGGCCCAGAGCAGCACGAAGTCGCCGTGGCTGCTGTGGTTGGCGAAGTACAGGCGTTGCACCGGCTGCGGTGTGCAGCCGAGCCATAACGCACGGGCGCCAGTGATCAGCCGGGCGGCCGAAGTGATGACGAAAGCGGTCAAGGTCGCAAGCATGGGGCGGTGGTCATCCGGTAAAGGGCAGTGTCAGCAGGGTAGCCAAGGCCAGCAACAGTTGTAGGCCCAGGCACATGGCTTGGCGGCGCAGCAGGGCTAATGCGGCTTGGCTGCGAGCGGGCCAGTCGCGGCTATCCTTGGCGTGCGGTTTCAGGTTGAGGTCGAACAAGGCACGGTCCAGCGCTTGCGTGTCTGCAGGTAGGTCTTGGCTGGCGCCAAGGTGGGCGAACAGTTCGGCGTCCAGGGCCACGCGGATGGCCCAGTACTTGTGCAGCACGCCGAGCGCCAGCAGCAGCGCGCACAGCAGGCTGCCCAGTGGCGGCAGCGCGGCGCCCAGCAAGGGCGCCAGGCCAACGCCCAGGGCGAGCAGCGTGATGCCGTCCGACAGGCGCTCCAGCTGGGGGCCCCGGGCCAGTAGGCTGGCAGTCAGTTGCAGGTTCATCGCTGTGCGCCAAGTTGTTGCAGGGCCTGTCGATGGGCCGCGTGCAAGACCACGCCAGCGCGTGCGCTGCGTATCCGCTGTTCAGCTTGGTCAGCATCGGCGCAGCGCCCCGTGAGTACCAGCCAGGCCGCCACGGCGCTGGCGCTGCGCGAATATCCCAGAGCGCAACAGACCAGCAGAGGGCCTTGCTGGCGTAACTGCTCGATAGCGTTTGCAGCTTCGTGCAACAGGTTGCTGTCGGGCACGATCAGGTCCAGGGTGGGAAGCGAGCGGTAGTTCTGAGCGGTGAGAGCGGCCCCAGTGCGGCACGGCAGCTCGGCGCAAAGGTCGACGATGGCAGCGAACTGCGCGCCCTCACCACGGCCAGGAATCCGCCCCAGGATACCCCGTCACACACCTCATCCGCCTGCGGATGGCGCCGTGTCCATACCCTGGAATTGATCCACGCCCCGATCAGATAGGGCAGCAGCAGCCAGGTCGCGGCGCTGGACAAGCGCCCATCGGCGCCCTTCTGAAAACCACCCGCGCCGAACAAGCCGTAGTTCAGTGCCACCCACAACAGCGCCACGGCTGGCCATGACAGCCACAACCCGGCACCGCCCACCGCGTACGCCAGCCCCGCGCACAGCAAGGCCCCAACGCCATAACACAGCGCCAGCCGCTGGCATTTGCCATCGTGCGCAAGGCGGGCCTGCTGCCATGGCAGGCGACCTTGCCACGGCCATAGCCATAAGCAGACAAACCCTGCCAATGCGCCGGTGGGCACGTCGATGAAGTGATGCTGCCAGGTGGTCAGCACCGACACGCCGATCAACGCCATCCAGCCATGCACCACCCAGCGCCAGGGCTGGCGGTGCACGTGCCGGGCGAACATCGTCCAGATGATCACCAGCAACGCGATGTGCAGCGAAGGCGCCTGATTGTAAGGCTTGTCGAAGCCCATCAGCACATCGAACAGCCAGCCGAACAGCCCAGCCATTTCTGGCCGTTCGAAGGTGAACCGCAGCGGCCAGAGCAGGAAGCAACTGACGCTGATCACCTGTGCCGTGAGCAGCGCCAGGGCATGCCGGTCCATCTCCTGGCGCGTGCGTGGCAGCAGGAATGACAACCCGTACAGCAGGTCGATCGACCAGTACGGGATGATCGTCCAGGGCCACAGCGGCATGCCGTGCTCCCAGCCGAACACCAGGCTGCCGACATCACTGCGGCTGGCGGTGTGGGTGTTCACCAGCCCATAGCTGAGGAAGAAGAACGGCCCCAGCAGCAACAGCCAGAACACGCCCCGCCGAATCAGCCCGGGCTCACGCGTTGGGTTCATTCACGCACCCGTTGCGCCAGGCTGACGCTGAAGATGCCCCATTCGTCGATGCGCTGGGCCAGCTTGCGGAAGCCCGCCGCCTCTACCAGTTGGTCCATCTCTGCCTGGCTGCGCCGGCGCATCACCCACGCCTCGCCGCCGCGATGGCTGGTCAGGGCACGCGCGATCATCTCCAGTTGAGGGTGCCAAGGTTGGCCTGTGTAGACCAGGTAACCGCCTGCTTCGACGGCATCGGCAAGGCCGGCCAGGGAATTGCTCACCAACGCGTTGCTGGGGAACAGTTCGTACAGGCCAGACACCACGGCCAGCGTAGGCCCAGGCTGCAGCGCCGCGAGGCTGGCGCGGTCGAAGGCATCGCCTTGGACGAAGCGGGCAATCTCGGCCAGGCCTTTTTCGGCGATCAATGCGCTGCCTTGTTGCACGTTCAGCTCGCTGTAGTCGCGCAGCAGGATGGAGTCCGGCCGTTGTTCGAGTTCCTCCAAGGCTTCGAGGATGTAACGGCCGTGGCCGGCGGCGATGTCGACGATATGCACCGGCCGCTGCTCGGCGCGCAGGCGGGCAATGGCCTCGCGCAGCAGTTCTTCGACGTGCAGTTTGCGCTGACGAATGCCGCGCCAGCCGATGGCGTTGAGGTAGTTCTGGTCGACCATGCGGCCCAGCTTGCCTTTGCCCGTCGGCTGGTTGCGGTAGACGTAGTCGAGGGTGCTGCCAGAGTCGAAGCCGGTGTCAAACCCCAGCTTCACGCCCTCGGCCAGCCCTTTGCCCAGGCGCAGGCTTGCACGGGTGGCGCGCCAGTAGAGGTCGCGGGGCGAATTGCGTGGCAAGGGCGCGGCCAGGCTTTCGGCTTCGGCGCAGCTGGCGCCGACCTTGTCGGCATCGAGCAGCGAAGGCGCGGTAACAGGGCTGTCGAAGCAATGTGCGACGAAGCGCTCGATGCGCTTCAGCGCATGGGCGCGGTCGCGTTCACCGAGGGTGTCATGGAAAAAGCCCGGGAGGATGTGCATTTCTTTACGTGCACTGCCCAGGCGCTCGAAAAAGCGCTCCTGCGGTTTGCGCTCGACCACAAGGTCTGCACCAGAGACCAGCAACTGCGTCGGTACCTGAATAGCCTGGGCGTCAGTCACCACACGGTCGGCGGCTTCGTACAGGCCCAGTAGCATGGTCACCGAAATCGGCCGGCTGATCAGCGGGTCGGCCACGTACGACATGACCCGCTCGGGGTCATGGGTAAGCAGGCGCGGCTTGACGTAACTGTTGACGAAGAAGTTGCCGCGCACGGCCTTGAGCAGCTTCAGGCCGGGCCGTGCGAAGGGCACGTACAGCTTGACCTTGAACGCCGGCGAGGCCAGCACCAGGCAGCGTACCTTGGGCGCGTAGTCGTGGGCCCAGGTGGCGATCAGCACGGCGCCGACGCTTTGCGCCAGCACCACTATGTCGTGCTCGGCGATGCCGTGCACGGTCTGCAGATGCTCGATGAAGGTCTGCACGTCGCGCACGCTGGTGGCAAACCCTGGGCTGTCGCCGCGGGCGCCCGGCGACTGGCCGTGGCCGCGGGCATCCCAGGCGAAGAAATCGTAGCCCGGCATGTCCAGTTCGTCGGCCAGGTGGGCCATGCGCCCGCCGTGTTCGTGGCCACGGTGGAACATCACCACGGCGCGGCGCGGCTGGTGTTCATTGCGTGTCGCGGGCCAATGACGGTAGTGCAACTCGACACCATCATGGGTAGAGAAATGCAGCGATTGCGCTTGGCGCATGGCGAGAATCCTTGTCCGGCGGCGATGGGCTCAGCGGGCTTCAACCAGCCCTTGGCGAACCCGGTTGTAGAGGGTATAGAGCGAGAGCGCGAAGATGACCAGCAAGAGGCCGTTGAGCCAGGTGGCGTTGAGCAGGCCGAACGCAACGCCGGTGCCCAGTACGCCAAAGGCGAATGCCCGGTCGCTCTTGCCCATCGGCCCGTCGTAGCGGCGCGAGGCGCCTGCCAGCGGGCCCATGACGCCGGCGTATTCGCTAAACGTCGCACTCAGCACCACCAGCACCACCAGGCTGGGCCACACGCCAGCCAGCAGGGCGAAAGGCAGGTACAGCGCGGCGTCAGCGATCACGTCGCACAGTTCGTTGAGGTAGGCACCGAGCCTGGATTGCTGGCCGAATTCCCGCGCAAGCATGCCGTCCACGGCGTTGAGCGCCATGCGCAGCAACATCCACAGCGGGATCAGGATGAACAGCCAGGTGATGTGGCTGAACCCGGCCAGCAGCAGGCCCAGCAGGACCGAGACCAAGGCGGCGGCGACGGTGACCTGGTTGGCGGTGACGCCACGGTCGTAGAGGCGCTTGACGCCGGGCCGGAGCAAGGCCTGGAAGCGGGGTTTGAGCTGGTAGATCGAGGGCACTTGGAACTCCTTTTCGTGGTGCAGCGTGATTGTGGGCAAAGAGCCCCAGTGGCCGCAAGCGGGTTGGTGAGAGATGGCTCACATCTGAACGGGGTGTAAGGGTGTTGTTCCGCCAACCAAGCGCTTGACCAAACCCGCCGCATACCCTGGCAACGCTGCAAAGTCCCGCGCGCAAACCATCAATTGGCGGTTGGCCCAGTCCTCGCGAAGCGCCCCCCAGTGCAGCGGCAACAGCCCTTGCCAGCGTTGCACCGAAGCCAAGGGCACAACGCCGACCCCGGCGCCCCCCGCGACCATGCGCAGCACCCCATCGAAGCCATCGGCTCGTACCCGTACGCGCATCCGCAAGCCTTCACGCAGGGCCTGTTCCTCCAGGTACAAGGCCAATGCGCTGTCTGCTCCCAGCCCGACATGACCATGGGCCAGGCTGTCGATGAAGCTTGGCGCAGGGTGTAACGCCAGCGGATGCGCAAGGGGGGTCACCAACACTAGTGGGTCATCGCGAAAGGGCAGGGTCTGCAAATGCTCGCTGGGCGCCGCAGTCGAAATGATCCCCAGGTCGGCGATGCCTTGGGTAATCGACTGCACGATGTGCAAGCTTGGCAGCTCTTGGACATCGACACTGATGCCGGGGTTCTGTGCCAGATAACTGGCCAGCAATTCGGGCAGGTACTCGGTCAGCGCCGCAGTGTTGCACAACAGCCGCACCTGGCCCTGCAGCCCCTGGGCGTACTGGCCCAGGTCGAATTGCAGGCGCTCCACTTGCTGCGCGATCAGGCGGGCATGCTGCAACAGCGCCTGCCCGGCAGGCGTCGGTTGTACGCCGCGGCGATTGCGCGCTAGCAATTGCGTGCCCAGGGACGCTTCCATCGCGCGGATGCGCGCACTGGCAGCCGGCAGCGACAGATGGCTGCGCCGGGCGCCGGCAGTGATGTTGCCGCATTCCAGGGTGTGCCGGAAAAGCGCGAGGTCGATCAGGTCGAAATGCATGTGCCTCTGTCCTGGCAATAGTCAGGCTGAGTATATGGCAGATTTTCAGCCAGCCTGGCGCACGCCATCATGGCCCTATGAATACCTTGATCGCGTTCTATCAACACATTGGCCCGGCACTGACACTGCTGGTGGTCATCACCTTTCTGCTGGCCGGCACCGTCAAAGGCGTCATCGGCCTCGGCTTGCCGACCATCGCCATGGGCCTGCTGGGCCTGGCTATGCCGCCTGCGCAGGCTGCCGCTTTACTCATCGTGCCGTCGACACTCACCAACCTCTGGCAGCTGGCTGCCGGTGGTCATCTGCGGGTGCTGCTGCGTCGCCTGGGGCCGATGCTGGTGATGATCTTTGTCGGCACCCTGGTTGGCAGCGCATGGCTGGGCATCAACAGTGGCGCGTGGGCCGCGCATGCGCTGGGCGCCGCGTTGCTGGTGTATGCGGTGTATGGGCTGATGGGCCCAGGGTTGCGCGTGGCGCAAGCGCGGGAAGGGTGGCTGGGGCCGCTGTGCGGGTTGGTGACGGGCGTAGTCACGGCCGCTACCGGGGTATTCGTGATGCCGGCAGTGCCGTACCTGCAAAGCCTTGGCCTGAACCGCGACGAGATGATCCAGGCCTTGGGCCTGTCGTTCACGGTCTCGACCCTGGCGCTGGCCTTGGGCCTGGCTGGGCAAGATGCCTTGGGCGGCCAGGCGCTAGGTGCTTCATTGCTGATGCTGGCGCCAGCACTGGTGGGCATGCTGGCGGGGCAGTGGTTGCGTCAGCGCATCAGTGCCGCGCTGTTCAAACGCTGCTTCTTCATTGGCTTGGCCATGCTCGGCGGCCATCTGCTGATCAACGGTTAGCAGACGAGGGGCTGAGCATGTCGATCAACTGGATATCGAACTCGCGCTCCAGGTAGTCCATGCGCTTTTCGAAGAACGCGACCATGTGCGGCAGGGCCGAGTGCACATCCAGTGCAGCTTTGTCCGCCCACACTTCGTAGAACACGAACAGGCTCGGGTCGGCCTTGTCGCGCAGCATGTGGTACTCGATGCAGCCCGGTTCCTGGCGGCTGGGTTCGACATAGGCGCGGAACAGGGTTTCGAAGGCTTCGGCCATTTCCGGGCGGGTCTTGGCTTTGAGGATAAAAGCGTACTGCTCGCTCATGGATCGCTACTCGCTGGTGAATGATGAACCGATTCTAAGGCAATAATTGGTTGGCCATTCGTGATTTGAAGGCAATTGTATTTTGACTCATGGCCGCTGTTTCCCCTGCCGCTGAGTCTCTAATCTGCCGGTCATCCAATTTGACTCGATCCAGGCAGCACGGCCTCGGATCGACATCGCCAAATCGAGGCCAGCATGAAAAACATCCTTCTGCTCAACGGTGGTAAACAGTTCGCTCACTCCGATGGCCGCCTTAACGCGACCCTGCACGAAGCGGCCCTCGCGCACCTGGACCGTGCCGGTTTCGACGTGCGGCAGACCTTCATCGATGGCGGCTACGATGTGCGGGAAGAGGTCGAGAAGTTTCTCTGGGCCGACGTGGTGATCTACCAGATGCCCGGTTGGTGGATGGGCGCACCGTGGACGGTGAAGAAGTACATCGATGACGTCTTCACCGAAGGCCATGGCAGCCTGTACGCCAACGACGGCCGTACCCGTTCGGATGCCTCGCAGAAGTACGGCAGCGGTGGCCTGATTCAAGGCAAGCAGTACATGTTGTCACTGACCTGGAACGCCCCGCAGCAGGCGTTTGACGACCCCAGCGATTTCTTCGAGGGCAAGGGTGTGGACGCCGTGTATTTCCCGTTCCACAAGGCTAACCAGTTCCTTGGCATGACCGGCTTGCCCACCTTCCTGGCGGTGGATGTGATGAAACGCCCGGATGTGCCAGCGGCGTTGGCAGCGTATGAAGCGCACCTGGACAAGGTGTTTGGCAAATCTGTGTAAGTTGCCTGTGAAAGGGGCTGCTGCGCAGCCCAATCGCCGGCAAGCCGGCTCCCACAGTGGGTTCGACGACAACGCGAACCCTGTGGGAGCTGGCTTGCCAGCGATTGGGCCGCGCAGCGGCCCCCCTTGCACAGACCCCACCGACCCGCTATGAATCACGGCACACTCCAGCCAAGGCCAAGCGCGTGAAAACCCGATCCGAAGAACTCCAGGTATTCGTCGCTGTGATCGACTGCGGTTCGATCTCTGCTGCTGCCGAGCAGGTGGGCCAGACCCCGTCAGCCGTCAGCCGCACCTTGTCGCGCCTGGAGGCCAAGCTTGGCACCACCCTGGTCAACCGCACCACCCGGCGCATGGACCTGACCGAAGAAGGCCGCTTCTTTCTTGAGCGCTCGCGGCTGATCCTGGAACAGATGGACGCGATGGAAGAGCGCCTGTCGATGAACCACCAGACTGCTACCGGGCGCCTGCGCATCAACGCCGCCGCGCCGTTCATGCTGCACGCCATCCTGCCCTGGATCGGCGAGTTCCGCCGCCAGTATCCCGGCATCGAGCTGGAACTCAACACCGACGACCTGATCATCGACCTGCTCGAACAGAGCACCGATGTGGCGATCCGTATCGGCGAGCTGGCCGACTCCAGCCTGCACGCCCGCAACCTGGGGTGCAGCCCGGTGCAGGTGCTGGCCAGCCCCGCCTACCTGGAACGCCACGGCACCCCGCAGCGCGTCGAAGACTTGGCCAACCACTGCTTGCTCGGCTTCAGCCAGCCCGAGTCGCTCAACCACTGGCCCTTGCGCCATGCCCAGGGCGACCGCTGGGCGATCCGCCCCGCGCTGATCGCCTCCAGCGGCGAAACCCTGCGGCAGCTGGCGCTGGCCGGGGAGGGCATCGTCAGCCTGTCGCATTTCATGACCCACGAAGACATCCGCAGCGGCCGCCTGCAGGTGCTGCTGGGTGACGCCAACAACGGCTATCGCCAGCCGATCCATGCGGTGTACTACCGCAACACTCAGTTGGCGCTGCGCATCCAGTGCTTCCTCGATTTTATCCAGCGCAAGCTGGCGATGTACGCCTGCTGAGTTGCCTGAACGCGACACATCCTGCCCAAAGGCGGCGAAACTTCCTACGTTGGATTGCACAGTCGACACGCTTCGGCCTTACTGAGTGATCAACAAAAACAACACCAAGGAAGTGTCATGCGTATTGTCCTGTTCCCGACCATGGCCCTCGGAGCCGCGATCCTGACCTGTTCCTCGGCCTATGCAGCCGCCCTGGAAGGTGGCGCGGTGGCTGCGCCCGATCAATATGGTGCACAGGTTGCTGCCGATATCCTGAAAAAAGGCGGCAACGCCGTGGACGCCGCCGTGGCCACGGCATTCACCCTGGCGGTGACCTACCCAGAAGCCGGCAACATCGGCGGCGGTGGTTTCATGACCCTGTTCGTCGACGGCAAGCCCTACTTCCTCGACTACCGCGAAGTGGCGCCCAAGGCAGCCAGCCGCAACATGTACCTGGACGACAAAGGCGAGGTGATCGAGAACCTCAGCCTGGTCGGTGTGCGGGCAGCGGGTGTACCCGGCACGGTGATGGGCCTGTGGGAGGCGCACCAGAAGTTCGGCAAGTTGCCGTGGAGCGAGCTGCTGACGCCGGCCATCGGCTATGCCAAAAACGGTTTCAAGATTGCCGAAAAACAGTACCAGTACCGCAACGATGCCCAAGGCCTGTTCAAGACGGCGACCAACTTCAACGACTACTTCGGCAACATGAAGGTCGGCGAACTGTTCAAACAGCCAGAAATGGCCCAGACCCTCGAGCGCATTGCCGACAAGGGCGTAAGCGAGTTCTACCAGGGCAAGACCGCCGACCTGCTGGTGGCGCAGATGCAGGCTGACAAAGGCCTGATCACCAAGCAAGACCTCAAGGACTACAAGGCGGTCTGGCGTGAGCCGATGGCCTTGAGCTGGCGCGGTAATGTGGTCTACACCGCGCCGCCGCCAAGCTCCGGCGGCGTCGCCCTGGCCCAGTTGCTGGGCATCAAGGAAGACCGCGCGGCAGACTTCAAGGGCGTGGCGCACAACTCGGCGCAGTACATTCACCTGCTTGCCGAGATCGAGAAGCGCGTGTTTGCCGACCGTGCCGACTACCTGGGCGACCCGGCCTTCACCAAGGTGCCGGTCGATCAGTTGATTGCCAAGGATTACCTGGCCAAGCGCGCCGCGCAGGTCAACCCCAAGGCCATTTCGGTCACCGATGACGTCAAGCCGGGGCTGGAGCCGCACCAGACCACGCACTTCTCCATCGTCGACAAACAGGGCAACGCGGTCAGCAACACCTACACCCTCAACCTCGACTACGGCAGTGGCGTGGTGGTCAAGGGCGCCGGCTTCCTGCTCAACGACGAGATGGACGACTTCAGCGCCAAGCCGGGTGCGGCTAATGCCTTTGGTGTGGTGGGCGGGGATGCCAACGCCATCGAGCCGGGCAAGCGCATGCTGTCATCCATGAGCCCGAGCCTGATGACCCGCGATGGCAAGGTTGAGCTGGTGATCGGTACGCCAGGTGGCTCGCGCATCTTCACCTCGATCTTCCAGGTGATGAACAACCTGTACGACTACGACATGCCGCTGGAAAAGGCGGTAGCGGCGCAGCGTGTGCACCATCAGTTGCTGCCTAAAGACACTATCTACTTCGACAGCTATGCACCGCTGACCGGCGCGGTGGCGGATGACTTGAAGAAAATGGGGTATGTGCTGGAGGACCAGGGCTGGGAGATGGGCGATATCCAGGCGATCCGGGTGAACGGGGACAAGCTGGAAACGGCGTCCGATCCGCGTGGGCGTGGGGTGGGGATGATCGTCAAATAACGACCGCACTTGTGTAGGAGCAGCCTTGTGCTGCGAAGAGGCCAGTGGCAGCCCAGTAAATCTTCGGTGCTGCCACTGGCCTCTTCGCAGCACAAGGCTGCTCCTACCTGGGTTTGGCGCACGGAGTGTGCGCCCGCCGTGGTTGAATCAAACGCGGAACTGGCTCACCAGCATCTGCAACTGCCCGCCCAACCGCGCCAGCTCAACGCTGGACGCCGCCGTCTCGTTATTGGCCGCTGCCGTCTGCTCGGACACATCCCGCACGTTCAGAATGCTCCGGCTGATTTCTTCGGCCACCGCGCTCTGCTCTTCCGCCGCCGCCGCAATCTGCTGGTTCATCGACTGAATGCTCGACACCGTGCCGGTGATGCTTTCCAGCGAGGCGCCGGCCTTGCGCGCCAGTTCGACACTGCTGTCGGTCAGGGTCCGGCTACCCTGCATGGCCGTCGCCACTTGCTGGGTGCCGTGCTGCAGGCTGGCAATCAGCTCTTCGATCTCTTCGGTGGACTTCTGCGTGCGCTGGGCCAACCCACGCACCTCGTCAGCGACCACGGCAAAGCCACGGCCCGCCTCGCCGGCACGGGCCGCTTCGATCGCGGCGTTGAGTGCCAGCAGGTTGGTCTGGTCGGCTACCGACTTGATCACGTCCATCACGCTGCCGATCTTCTGGCTTTCTTGTTGCAGCAGGTTCATGGCCTCGGTGGAGCGGTGCATTTCTTCGGCCAGGCGTTCGATTTGGCTGATCGCCTCACCGACCACCTGATCACCCGCGCGGGCTTCGTCGTCGGCACCGGTGGCGGCATGTGAGGCCTGCTCGGCGTTGCGCGCCACTTCCTGAACCGTGGCCGCCATTTCGTGCATAGCAGTGGCGACTTGGTCGGTCTCGACTTTCTGGCTGTTGGCCCCCGCGCTGGTTTGCTCGGTGACCGCCGACAGCTCTTCGGCAGCGCTGGCGATCTGGGTGACGCCGTCGCGGATGCCGCTGATCAGCTCGCGCAGGGTGGTGCCCATGCGGGCGATGCCCTGTTGCAATACGCCCAGTTCATCACGGCGGGTGACGCGCAGGTCGTGCGTCAGGTCGCCGCCAGCGATGCGCTCCACCGCTTGCAAGGTTTCCTGCAGCGGGCGGGTGATCTGCCGGGTAATGAGCACCGCGGCCAGTACGCCGACCAGCAACGCTAGCAAGGTCGCGATGGCCTGCAGGCTACGGGCCTGCGCACTCTCGATGTCGCGGCGCTCCAGCTGGATTTTGTACAGCGCGTCGCTGGTCTTGACGATGTCGGCGCCTTGGGCAGTCATTTCAGCGCGCGCGCTGGTAATGCTGGCCAGCGCATCACGGAACTGGCGCACGGCGTCACGGTAGGCCAGCACTGACTGTTCGAACTGCTGCAGACGCGCGTCGGCGGCCGGCAGCCGGCGCTTGAGGTTGTCGGCCTCGGCCAGCGCCGCTTCGAGCTGGCGCAGGGCGGCCTGTTCATTGGTCGCGCTGTTATCGGCCATGTAGCCGCGCACGTCGATGCGTACCTGCAGCAGTTGCTGGCGGGCCTTGCTGATCAGCTGGTACTGGGCCAGGCGCACGCTGTCGGTTTCGGGGCGTGCCATGACTTCCTGGCTAAGGGCGTCCATGGCCTGGTCGGCCTTGGCGCCCGATGCATTCATGGCATCACGCGCGGCTCGGGTGGCGTTGTAGCCCGTGCGCATGGTGGCCAGCGAGACCTTGTACTGGCTGATGGTCTGCCCCAGTTCGTGCAGCAGCTTGACGTTGTCCGGGCTCTTGAACGTGCTGACCAGGCGTTGTTGCTGGTTACTGAAGGCATCGAGCTTGTTCAGCGTGTTGGCCGCCGCCGCATCATCGCCATTGGCAATCATGTACTGCAGGCGCGCGATGCGCAGGTCAGTCAGGTCCTTGTTGAGCTGACTGATATCGCTCATCCAGTTGCTGCGGTCGATCAGGCTGCC
This sequence comes from Pseudomonas sp. LAIL14HWK12:I7, assembly GCF_000483465.1. Lineage (NCBI taxonomy): Bacteria > Pseudomonadati > Pseudomonadota > Gammaproteobacteria > Pseudomonadales > Pseudomonadaceae > Pseudomonas > Pseudomonas sp. LAIL14HWK12:I7. The sequence continues at coordinate 12,237 of NZ_AXYZ01000025.1, read as the reverse complement.
CAGGCTGGTCCAGCCGGTCAGGGCCAGCAGGCCGGTGAGGATCAGCACCAGGCCGAAGCCCAGGCCGAGTTTGAGGTTGACGCTGATGTTGGCAAACCAGCTGTTCATGCACGCACTCCAGAAGTTGTTTTCGCTCTCTTGATCGTCGATCGCAAGGCGTTGTTGTTCTGGATGCCCGCTGATTCGTGCAGGGGTTATCGGCAATGATCAGGGAAGCTGAAACGCTTTTTCAGCAGATTTGTAACTTGTCGTTAGGGTGAGGCTGGGGCTGCCAGGCAGCCCCAGGCGTGTCAGAGGTTACGGGCACTGAAGGTATCGCAGCTGTTCACTTCGCCCTCGGCAAACCCCGCCTTGAACCAGCGCACACGCTGCGCCGAGGTGCCGTGGGTGAAGGAGTCGGGCACCACGCGGCCCTGGCCTTTCTGCTGCAGGCGGTCATCACCGATGGCATTGGCCGCGTTCAGCGCTTCCTCGACGTCACCCGGCTCCAGCCAGTTCAGGCGTTTTTGCGCTTGGTAGGCCCACACCCCTGCCAGGCAGTCGGCCTGCAGCTCCTGGCGCACCAGCAAGCCGTTGTCGCCTTCCATGCGCTGGCCATTGCGGCGGGCGGCATCGACCTTGGCCGACACGCCGAGCAGGGTCTGCACGTGGTGGCCGATCTCGTGGGCGATGACGTAGGCCTGGGCAAAGTCACCCGCGGCGGCGAAACGGGTTTCCATCTCGCGGAAGAACGACATGTCCAGGTACACCCGCTGGTCGGCCGGGCAATAGAACGGGCCGACGGCTGCCGAAGCGAAGCCGCAGGCCGAGTTGACCTGGCCACTGAACAGCACCAGTTTGGGGTCGCGGTACTGCTTGCCCGCCTGGGAGAACAGCGCTTTCCAGGTGTCTTCCGTGTCACCCAGCACCGAGGCGACGAAGTCGGCCTGCTGGTCATTGGCTGGCGGCGCCTTGCCGCCTGCGCCACTGGGCGCCTGCTGCTGCTGGGTCATCTGCCCGGTGAGCTGGCCGAGTATCTGCAGCGGGTCTTGCCCGGTCAGCCAGCCAATGCCCACGATAAGCAGGATGGCCCCCAGCCCGAGGCCCTTGCCGCCGCCGAAGCGCATGCCGCCACCACCGCCACCTTCACCTCGGGCATCGACCACGTTGTCGCTGCGTCGGCCTTTTCGCCATTCCATGAATGCTCTCCGGAGCGTGAAACAAGAAGACAAAGATTAGTTCACCAACGGGGAGGGTGTCAGACAAAGGTGTTAACCCATAACCATATGGTTATGTATGTGAGGGCTGATTTCAGTATTCATCCCGCGCGGCTTATCTGAAACTGTAAGTCCGCCTGCCCTGCAAGGCGTCCAGATAATTCCAAGAGAGGAAAACGGCATGCCCGCCCAGGACACCAGCCGCTTCGTGATCCGTGATCGCAACTGGCACCCTAAAGCCCTGACCCCCGACTACAAGACCTCCATTGCCCGCTCGCCGCGCCAGGCATTGGTCAGCATCCCGCAGTCGATCAGCGAAACCACCGGCCCGGACTTCACCCACCTGGGTTTCGGCGCCCACGACCATGACCTGCTGCTGAACTTCAACAACGGTGGCCTGCCGATTGGTGAGCGCATCATCGTTGCCGGCCGCGTGGTCGACCAATACGGCAAGCCTGTGCCCAATACCCTGGTGGAAATGTGGCAGGCCAACGCTGGTGGCCGCTACCGCCACAAGAACGACCGCTACCTGGCACCGCTGGACCCTAACTTCGGTGGCGTCGGCCGTTGCCTGACCGACCGCGACGGCTACTACAGCTTCCGCACCATCAAGCCGGGCCCGTACCCATGGCGCAACGGCCCGAACGACTGGCGCCCGGCGCACATCCACTTCGGCATCAGCGGCCCATCGATTGCGACCAAGCTGATCACCCAGCTGTACTTCGAGGGTGACCCGCTGATCCCGATGTGCCCGATCGTCAAGTCGATCGCCAACCCAGAAGCCGTGCAGCAGTTGATCGCCAAGCTCGACATGAGCAACGCCAACCCGATGGACTGCCTGGCATACCGCTTTGACATCGTGCTGCGCGGCCAGCGCAAGACCCACTTCGAAAACTGCTGAGGACCCCGCCATGCCAATCGAACTGCTGCCGGAAACCCCTTCGCAGACTGCCGGCCCCTACGTGCATATCGGCCTGGCCCTGGAAGCGGCCGGCAACCCGACCCGCAACCAGGAAATCTGGAACCGCCTGGCCAAGCCAGAGGCGCCGGGTGAACACATCCTGTTGATCGGCCAGGTCTATGACGGTAACGGGCACTTGGTGCGCGATTCGTTCCTGGAGCTGTGGCAGGCCGATGCCGCCGGCCAGTACCAGGATGCATACAACCTGGAAAACGCCTTCAACAGCTTCGGCCGCACCGCTACCACTTTCGATGCCGGTGAGTGGACCGTGCAAACGGTGAAGCCGGGTGTGGTGAAGAACGCGGCCGGCGTGCCGATGGCGCCGCACATCAACATCAGCCTGTTTGCCCGTGGCATCAACATCCACCTGCACACGCGCTTGTATTTTGATGATGAAGCCGAAGCCAACGCCAAGTGCCCGGTGCTGAACCTGATCGAGCAGCCGCAGCGCCGTGAGACGTTGATTGCCAAGCGTTGCGAAGTGGATGGGAAAACGGCGTACCGTTTCGATATCCGTATTCAGGGGGAAGGGGAGACGGTGTTCTTCGACTTCTGAGTTATTGGGGGCCGCTTCGCGGCCCATCGCAGGCAAGCCAGCTCCTACAGGTACAGCGCCAGTCAAGAGGTTGACGCTGTACCTGTAGGAGCTGGCTTGCCTGCGATGGGCTGCAAAGCAGCCCCAATGTCTAACAATCAACGCCGAACCAGCAAAACCCCACTTTCCATGTGATGGGTATACGGGAACTGGTCAAACAACGCACAACGCTCGATGCGGTGTGTGTCCTGCAACTGCTCGATGTTCGCCGCCAGCGTTTCCGGATTGCACGAGATGTACAAAATCCGCTCGAAGCGCCGGGTCAGCTCGCAGGTATCCGGGTCCATCCCCGCACGCGGCGGGTCGACGAACACGGTACCGAACGCGTAACTTTTCAGGTCGATCCCTTCCAACCGACGGAACGGGCGCACGTCATTCAGCGCCTGGGTCAGCTCTTCAGCCGACAGCCGCACCAAGCGCACGTTATCCACACCGTTCTCATCAAGGTTGCTCAGCGCAGCATTGACCGAGGTCTTGCTGATCTCGGTGGCCAGCACTTGGCGCGCACGGGTGGCCAGTGGCAGGGTGAAGTTGCCGTTGCCGCAATACAGCTCCAGCAGGTCATCCTCGCGCTCGCCCATGGCGTCGAACGCCCAGCTCAGCATCTTCTGGTTCACCGCGCCGTTAGGCTGGGTGAACGCGCCTTCCGGCTGGCGATAGCTGAACACACGGCCCGCCACGTCCAGTTTCTCTACCGCGTAATCACGGCCGATCACCAGGCGCTTGCCCTTGGACCGGCCGATCAGGCTTACCCCCAGTTCGTCGGCCAGCTGCCGTGCGGCCACTTCCCAGGCCTCGTCCAGCGGGCGGTGGTAGCACATCGTGACCATCGCATCGCCGGCCAGTGTGGTGAGGAACTCCACCTGGAACAGGCGATTGCTCAGTGCCTCGCTGGCCTGCCAGGCCGCCTTCAGGCGCGGCATCAAGTCGTTGATGCGCTCGCTGGCGATGGGGAAGTCGTCGATCAGGATCGCCTTGTGCTTCTCGCCCGGGGCGAACATCGCGTAGTGGCGCTGGCCGTCCTCGCGCCACAGGCGGAACTCGGCGCGCAGGCGATAGTGCTCGCGCGGCGAATCGAAAACAGCCGGTTCTGGCGCGCCGAATGGCGCCAGCAGCTCGCGCAGCCGGGCAACCTTGGCGTCCAGCTGGGTGGCGTAGGAGGAGGGGTCGAAAGCAGCACTCATGCGTTGAACCAGCCCAGCTTGATGACGAACAGGATGGAAAGGATTACCAGGGCCGGGTTCAGGTCGCGGTGGCGACCGGAGATCAGCTTGACGGCGGTCCAGGAAATGAAGCCGAAGGCGATGCCGTTAGCGATCGAGTAGGTCAGCGGCATGGCCAGGGCGGTTACCACCACAGGTGCGGCTTCGGTGACGTCGTCCCAGTTTATTTCTGCCAGGCCCGAGGCCATCAGCACGGCGACGAACAGCAGCGCTGGCGCCGTGGCGAAGGCCGGTACGCTACCGGCCAGCGGTGCGAAGAACAGCGCCAGCAGGAACAGCACGGCCACCACGATGGCGGTCAGGCCGGTGCGCCCGCCCGCGCTCACGCCGGCAGCCGATTCGATGTAGCTGGTGGTGGTCGAGGTGCCCAGCAGCGAGCCGGCCATGGCGGCGGTGCTGTCGGCGATCAGGGCGCGGCCCATCTTCGGCATGTGGCCGTCCTTGCCCATCAGGCCGGCGCGTTTGGCCACGCCGATCAGGGTGCCGGAGTTGTCGAACAGGTCGACGAACAGGAAGGCGAAGATGACGCTGACCAGGCCCACATCCAAGGCACCGGCGATGTCCAGCTGGAGGAAGGTCGGTGCCAGCGATGGCGGTATGGACACGACGCCGGCGAACGGCGTCACGCCCATCGCGATCGCGGCGATGGTCACGGCCAGAATGCCGATCAGCACCGCGCCGCGAACCTTCAGCGATTCGAGGCCGACGATCAGGAAGAAGCCCAGGGTGGCGAGGATCGGCGCCGGCTGCTTGAGGTCGCCCAGGCCTACCAGGGTGGCCGGGTTATCGACGACGATGCCGGCGTTATGCAGGGCAATCAGTGCCAGGAACAAGCCGATACCGGCAGCAATGGCCGAGCGCAGCGGCAGTGGGATGCTGTTCACGATCCATTCGCGAATGCGGAAGATCGACAGCAGGAAGAACATCACCGCCGACAGGAACACCGCGCCCAGCGCGACCTGCCAGGTGTGGCCCATGTGCAGGACCACGGTGTAGGTGAAGAAGGCGTTCAGGCCCATGCCCGGCGCCAGGGCGATCGGGTAGTTGGCGATCAGGCCCATGGTCGTCGAGCCGATGGCCGCGGCCAGGCAGGTGGCGACGAAGATCGCACCTTTGTCCATGCCGGTCTCGCCGAGGATGCTCGGGTTGACGAACAGGATGTAGGCCATGGCCAGGAAGGTGGTGACGCCCGCAAGAATCTCGGTGCGCACATTGGTGTTGTGTGCTTTTAGTTGAAACAGCCTTTCCAGCATGCCCGCTCCCCAAGGCGCCCCCGGCGCCGTGATTTGTATCGACCCCATCAGCAAAGCACAGACCGTACCGGTTGCCGTGGTTTTATCTGGGGCGGAAAAAAGCCGCGCATCATACCAGCATGCATGGCGGGGGCCTATGGCCATTGGGGAATGGGATTTTTGCAAACCCACGCCACCCTCAACGCCTGTGCTGAAAACCGTGTAGGAGCAGCCTTGTGCTGCGAAGAGGCCGGTCTGACAGACGATTCTTTATGGCAGTAAGGGCCTCTTCGCAGCACAAGGCTGCTCCTACAAGGCTACGCGCAGGGCCTGGGCCGGTGATCAGCCGCTGTGCAACCGATCGCGTTTGGCCAACGTTGGGAACAGTTTTATCCACACCCCGGTCACCACCAGCGTGCCCACGCCACCGAGCACCACCGCCGGCACTGTGCCAAACCAGTGCGCCGTGACCCCCGATTCGAACTCGCCGAGCTGGTTCGAGGCACCGATGAACAAGCCGTTGACGGCACTCACCCGCCCGCGCATTTCATCTGGCGTCTCCAGCTGCACGAACGAACTGCGAATGACCATGCTGATCATGTCCGCCGCACCCAGCACCACCAGCACCGCCAGCGAGAACCAGAACGACGTCGACAGGCCAAACGCGATGGTCGCCACGCCAAATACGCCCACCGCTGTGAACATGGTGCGCCCGACCTTGCGCTCGAACGGGAAGCGCGCCAGCCACAGCGACATCAGCAACGCGCCCACCGCCGGTGCCGAGCGCAGCAGGCCCAGGCCCCAGGGGCCGGTGAGCAGGATGTCCTTGGCGAACACCGGCAACAGCGCGGTCGCGCCGCCCAGCAGCACGGCGAACAGGTCGAGCGAAATGGCCCCGAGGATGTCTGGCCGGCTGCGGATAAAGCGAATACCGGCCAATAGCGACTCCAGGCTGGCACGGCCGCGTTGGGCCACTTGCTGGCGCGCGTCCAGGCTCAAGGTCAGCACGCAGGCGATGGCGTACAGCCCTACGGTCGGCCCGTACACCCAGATGCTGCCAAAGGCATACAGCAAGCCGCCCACCGCCGGGGCGACGATGGTGGCGGCCTGGGTCGCCGAGGCCGAGGCTGCCACTGCCCGGGGGAACAACCCCGGCGGCACGACGTTGGGCAGCAGGGCTTGGGTGGCCGGCATCTCGAACGAACGTGTCGCGCCCAGCAGGAAGGCCAGGGCGAAAATCAGCTCGCGGCTGACGTTGTCGGTGGCGCTGCCCACCGCCAGCGCCAGGGCAATCAACCCCTGCAGGCTCTGGCACAGGGCGGCGACCTTGCGCCGGTCATAGCGGTCGGCAACATGCCCGGTGTGCAGCATGAACAGCACGCGCGGGGCGAATTCGACCAGGCCGACCAGGCCCAGGTCGAGCACATTGCCGGTGAGCTGGTAGAGGTGCCAACCGATGGCCACGGTGAGCATCTGGAAGCCGCTGGCGGTGAACACACGGGCCAGCCAGAAGGCGATGAAGGGGCGATGATGACGCAACAACTGCGGTGCGGAATCGGACATCGGAAACCTGTGGCCTCGGCGCAGTAGAGGGGGCGGCAGATTATCATCTGTTTGTAACAAGCAGTTACTGTTTGCCGTAATCGGCACTTTTTCACGGTTTATGAAAGAGGGTGGGGCAACGGGTCACGCGGCAATCAACCACACGGCCCGCCTGGCCATTCAGGACTATGCTTCCAGTCAGTCGTTGACCTGGATCAATCGTTGTAAATGCAACGATCAGCCGACGATGTGGCCTTTGGGCCGGAATCCCTGCGATTGCACAGAACAATTCCAACTCGCCGCACTCGATACCGTGGGGGCAGTAGGCGCCAGGGCCACAAGCCCGAACGCCGGATTATCTGAAGAGGAAGCACTATGTTCGGTTTAGAGGCCCTAGATCTCGCCCGAATCCAGTTTGCATTTACCGTGTCCTTTCACATCCTGTTCCCGGCCATCACCATTGGCTTGGCGAGCTATCTGGCGGTCCTCGAAGGCCTTTGGCTGCGGACCCACAACCAGGTCTACCGTGACCTCTACCACTTCTGGTCGAAAATCTTCGCCGTCAACTTCGGCATGGGCGTGGTTTCTGGCCTGGTCATGGCCTATCAGTTCGGCACCAACTGGAGCCGCTTCTCCGATTTCGCCGGCGCCGTCACTGGCCCCTTGCTCACCTATGAGGTGCTGACGGCGTTCTTCCTCGAGGCAGGCTTCCTGGGCGTCATGCTGTTTGGCTGGAACCGTGTCGGCCGCGGCCTGCACTTCTTCGCCACAGTCATGGTGGCGCTCGGCACGCTGGTCTCGACCTTCTGGATCCTGGCCTCCAACAGCTGGATGCAGACCCCGCAAGGCCACGAGATCATCGATGGCCGCGTGGTACCGGTGGACTGGCTGGCGGTGATCTTCAACCCCTCGTTCCCCTACCGGCTGATGCACATGGCCACGGCCGCGTTCGTTGCCACAGCCTTCTTCGTTGGCGCCTCGGCGGCCTGGCACTTGCTGCGCGGGCGTGACAACCCGGCCGTGCGCAAGATGCTGTCGATGGCCATGTGGATGGCGCTGATCGTTGCGCCGATCCAAGCGGTGATCGGTGACTTCCACGGGCTCAACACGCTCAAGCACCAGCCGGTCAAAATTGCCGCCATCGAGGGCCATTGGGAGAACGTGCCGGGCGAACCGACCCCGTTGATCCTGTTCGGCATCCCCGACATGAAAGCCGAGACCACGCGCTTCAAGGTCGAGATCCCAGCCCTCGGCAGCCTGATCCTGACCCACAGCCTGGACAAGCAAGTGCCCGCGATGAAGGAATTCCCGGCAGCGGACCGGCCCAACTCGACCATCGTGTTCTGGTCGTTCCGGGTCATGGTCGGGCTTGGCTTCCTGATGATCTTCGTGGGCCTGTGGAGCCTGTGGCTGCGCAAGCGCGGCACGCTCTACAGCTCCAGGCCGTTCCTGTACCTGACCCTGTGGATGGGGCCTTCCGGCCTGATCGCCATCCTGGCCGGCTGGTTCACCACCGAAATCGGCCGCCAGCCGTGGGTGGTGTATGGCCTGATGCGCACCTCTGAAGGGGTCTCCAACCACAGCTACGTTCAGCTCGGCTTTACCCTGGTGGCGTTCGTGGTGGTGTACTTCGCCCTGTTCGGCACCGGCCTCGGCTACATGATGCGCCTGGTGCGCAAAGGGCCGAAGACGGGCGAGGGTGATGAACCCAACCCAGGTGGCCCAGGCCAGAAACGCACGCCGGCGCGGCCGCTGTCCGCCGCCGATGATGGCCATGAGGCCAACACCGTCAGCCTGAGCAAGGGGAACTGAGCCATGGGTATCGACCTTCCGCTGATCTGGGCCGTGATCATCATCTTCGGCGTCATGATGTACGTGGTGATGGATGGTTTCGACCTGGGCATCGGCATGCTCTTCCCCTTCGTCAAGGGCGAGCGTGACCGTGATGTGATGATGAACACCGTCGCCCCCGTGTGGGACGGCAACGAGACCTGGCTGGTGCTGGGCGGCGCCGGGCTGTTCGGGGCCTTCCCGATGGCCTATTCGGTGGTGCTCGAGGCCTTGTACCTGCCGCTGATCCTCATGCTGATCGGCTTGATCTTCCGCGGCGTGGCCTTCGAGTTCCGTTTCAAGGCCAAGGATGACAAGCGGCACATCTGGGACAAGGCGTTCATTTGGGGTTCGTTGATCGCGACCTTCTTCCAGGGCGTTGCGCTGGGCGCGTTCATCGAGGGCTTCAAGGTGGTCGACCGCCACTATGCTGGTGGCACCCTCGACTGGCTGACCCCGTTCAGCGTGTTCAGCGGGTTGGGCCTGATCGTCGCCTACACCCTGCTGGGCTGCACCTGGCTGATCATGAAGACCGAAGGGCCGCTGCAATTGCAGATGCATGACCTGGCCAAGCCGCTGGCGCTGGTGCTGCTGGTGGTGATCGGTATCGTCAGCCTGTGGACGCCGATCGCCTACCCGCAAATCGCCGACCGCTGGTTCAGCATGCCTAACCTGATCTGGTTCATGCCGGTGCCGATCCTGGTGCTGGTGACCTTCTACGGGTTGCTCAAGGCGGTCGCGCGCAATGCCAACTACACGCCGTTCCTGCTGACTTTGGTGCTGATCTTCCTTGGCTACAGCGGCCTGGGCATCAGTGTGTGGCCAAACATCATCCCGCCGTCGATCTCGATCTGGGATGCCGCAGCGCCGCCGCAGAGCCAAGGGTTCATGCTTGTGGGTACGTTGTTCATCCTGCCGTTCATCCTGGGGTACACCTTCTGGAGCTACTACGTGTTCCGCGGCAAGGTGACCCATGAAGACGGCTATCACTAGGAGGCGCGCATGATGACCGGCAAGCATGGCTTGGAAGAGAAGAAGCCACTGTGGCAGCGCCTGGGTTGGCTGGTGCTGATCTGGGCAATGAGTGTGGCGGCCCTGGGTGTGGCGGCCTATGTGATGCGCCTGTTCATGGGGGCAGCTGGCCTCACCACCCATTGATCAAAAGGGTTTAGCCCTTCCTTGTAGGAGCAGCCTTGTGCTGCGAAGAGGCCAGTGGCAGCACATAGATTTTCGCTGCTGTCACCGGCCTCTTCGCAGCACAAGGCTGCTCCTACCTGGGTTGCGCATGCCTGGATTTAGGCAGTCGCAGATTGTTACTTGCGGGCTTTGAGAATCACGAACTTCGGCGTCGCTGCCACTTGTTCAACCCCGCGGAACAGCCGCGCCAGCTTGCTGTGGTAACCCAGGTGGCGGTTACCGACGATGTACAGCGCACCCCCCACCACCAATGCCTCGCGGGCCTGCTGGAACATGCGCCAGGCCAGGAAGTCGCCGACCACTTGCTGCTGGTGGAACGGCGGGTTGCACAGCACCACGTCCAGCGATTGTTTTTCCACCCCCGCCAAGCCATCGGCCGCCAGCATCAGTGCCGGGCGCTCGCCCAGCGCTGCCTGCCAGTTTTCGCGTGCCGATTGCACCGCCATGTACGATTCGTCGACCAGCGTGTAATGGGCCTCAGGGTTGTCCAGGGCGCTGGCAATCGCCAACACGCCGTTGCCGCAGCCCAGGTCCGCGACACGGGCAGCGCCCAGGTTGCGCGGCAGGTGCGGGAGAAACGCACGGGTGCCGATATCCAGGCCATCGCGGCAGAACACATTGGCGTGGTTGACCAGTTCCAGCGCCGGCGATTCGAGCTGATAGCGGCTAGGGTAGGGCGAGCGCGCAGTCGGGCGCTCGGCAACGGTGGCCGTCAGCAGGCGGGCCTTTTTTTGCGCCAGCGAGGCCTGTACCGGGCCGATGTACTTTTCCATCAGGTCACCCGCCGCGCGTGGCAAGTGCTTGATCATCGCCCCGGCGATCACCTGCGCGCCGGGCGCCAGGTGGCCCTGCAGGCGGATGAGTTGTTCTTCGAGCAAGGCCAGGGTCTTGGGCACGCGCACCAGTACCCGGTCGAACGGGCCCTGCCACGGCTCACTGGCCGGCACGAACGGAACGCTGTCGAACGGCTTGCCGTTGCGGGCGAGGTTTTTTTCCAGGGCCAGGTGCGCCAGGTGCGAGTCACCGCTGCTGACCACCGCAAGCTGCCCGGCGAGGCTGGCGGCCAGGGCGCCGAAGCTGTCATTGAGCACCAGTACCCGGCAGTTCGCGTCAGGCGCCTGCTCATGCAGTTGCGCGAGCAGGTACTCGTCGGCGGCATCGAAGGCCTGCAGCGGGTCGTTGGCCTGGTCCGGCTGGCGGATCAGGTCGAGTTCGGCGTAGGGGGTGGTCAACAAAGGCATGGCGTCTGGCTCGGGTACGAATCTGCCCGTTGCGGATCGCCACGGGCTTTGCCGCGCAATTCTACAGGGCTTTGCCGATGGTCGCAGAAATGGCTGTCAGATCCACCCACGCAGGGCGGCAATAGCGATGGCGCCGGCCTTGTTGGCGGCATTGGTCTTGGTGATCACGCTGCGGATGTGGAAGTTCACCGTGCTTTGCGACAGTGACAGGATGCAGGCGACGTCAGCGGCGGTCTTGCCGGCGGCCGACCATTTCAGCACTTCCAGTTCCCGTTCGCTCATTTTTGGCTGGGGTGGGCAGAGGGCGTTCAGGTGGTGCTCGCACAGTACGGCGTGCAGGGTGTGGCACAGCCACTGCACGCTGCCGCCTTTTTCATAGAGTTCGTCAATCGCTATCCTGCCCGCCGGCCTGGCGACGCTCACCTGGCTCTCGTTGTGTTGCAGGTCGTGCAGCGACTGCGTCCAGCCATGACGCAGGCCATGTTCGCAGGCTACTTCGCGAAAGTGCGGGGCTTCACGGTACAGCTCGTCAGTCCAGAGCACGGGCGTGGTCTGGCAATGGCTTACGCGTGCGGCAGGGTCTTGCTTGTAGAACTCATCGCGCTGATAGCACTCGATCCACTCGGCGGGGTAGTTGCTGTAGAGGTACACCCGGGGCGACTGGGTGGCGATTTGGATGCGGATGTTCAGCCCGAGGTGTTGCATGCCCAGGTCCTGCACCAGGTGCACAGCGATGTCGAACAGCTTCCGTGGGGATCGCTCGCTGACAAAATGATGAAGATGCTCAGGCTTCCAGTGATGCATCCGTAACACTCCGAAGGGGCAACAGGATCCAATCCGATTGCATACCCGAAATATTGTAGGAAAAGACCTAGTGTGGTGTTTCAGAAGTACCGCTGAAAATCTGAGCTAGGCTCTGTAGAAGCTCACTATCCAAGGGCATCGACATGGGTCGACCAGCAACCGTCATTATCCTTTCCGAAACTGAAAAGTCAGAGCTGCTACGCCGCATCAAGCTCCGTAAAGGCGCTCAGGACGCTCGATTGCGCGCGGAGATAATCCTCGCCTGTGCCGCAGGCGAGTCAGGAAATGACATCGCTCAGCGCTTGGGTACCAGTAAGGATGTGGTGTCACGATGGCGACAGCGTTTCTCTAAGTTGGGGCTGTTGGGGTTGAACGATGAACCGCGCTCTGGCCGACCACGCACCATTTCCGATGAG
>NZ_AXYZ01000024.1:0-48368 GCF_000483465.1 Pseudomonas sp. LAIL14HWK12:I7 | reverse complement strand
CGCTACCCTCAACTTCCTCGTGCACAACTTCCGCGAGGTGTTTCGCGCCATCCGCTGGCCGATCGACCAGGTGCTCAACGGCATCGAGTTCACCCTGCAGAGCATCCCGCCCACCATCGGCATCCTGCTGTCGTCCTTGCTCGGTTGGCAGCTGGCGGGCAAGCGCATGGCGCTGCTGTGCTTCGTCACCCTGACCCTGCTGGGGCTGATCGGCGTGTGGTCGGAGTCGATGACCACCCTGGCGCTGGTGCTCACTTCGGTGTTTTTCTGCGCGGTGATCGGCATCCCGCTGGGCATTGTCTGCGCCCGCAGCAACCGCCTGGAAAGCATCATCCGCCCCGTGCTCGATGCGATGCAGACGCTGCCGGCGTTCGTCTACCTGGTGCCGGTGGTGATGCTGTTTGGCATCGGCAACGTGCCGGGCGTGCTGGTGACCATCGTGTTTGCCCTGCCGCCGCTGGTGCGCCTGACCAACCTGGGCATCCGCCAGGTGCCGGAAGACAAGACCGAAGCGGCCCGCGCCTTTGGCTGCACGCCGCGCCAGATGCTGACCCGCGTGCAGCTGCCGCTGGCCACCTCGACCATCATGGCCGGGCTCAACCAGACCCTGATGCTGTCGCTGTCGATGGTGGTGATCGCCTCGATGATCTCGGTCGGCGGCCTGGGCCAGATGGTGCTGCGCGGCATCGGCCGGTTGGACATGGGCCTGGCCACGGTCGGTGGCATGGGGCTGGTGCTGTTGGCGATCTTCCTCGACCGCCTGACCCAAGCCATGGGCGCGCGCACCAATGCCGACCCGAGCCTGCGCTGGTACCACACCGGGCCCGTGGGTGCGGTGCTGCGCCTATGCGGCTCAGGGCACGCTGCAGGGCGGCGCAAGACCGCCTGACGCAAACACATTCGTACTGCCGCACACGACATAAAAACCAGAAGAAGGTACGCGACGATGTTGGAATCCAAGTTCTCCCGCAGCATCCTGCAAGGCGCCAGCGCGCTGGCCCTGGTAATCGCCTCGCTGTGCGCCAACGCCTCGGCCGACAAGCCGGGCGAGGGCGTGAAGGTAACGCCGATCTTCCCCTCCATCGCCGAAGAACGCTTCCGTGGCGAAGTCGCCATGGAAGGCCTGCGCGAGCTGGGCTACAAGGTGCAGGAGCCTAAGGAAACCGAGTACGGCGTGATGATGGTGGCCCTGGCCAACGGCGATGCCGACTTCACCGTGCACCTGTGGGACAAGCTGCACGACAAGTTCTACCAGCAGGCCGGCGGCGATGACGTGATGGTCAAGGCCGGCGACATCATGCCTGGCGTGCTGCAGGGCTACCTGATCGACAAGAAGACCGCCGAGCAGTACCACATCAAGTACATCACCGACCTGAAGAAGCCGGAGATCGCCAAGCTGTTCGACACTGACGGCGACGGCAAGGCCAACCTGACCGGCTGCAACCCGGGCTGGGGCTGCGAGCTGATCATCTCGCACCACATCAAAGCCTATGACCTGGACAGCAGCGTGCACGTCGACCAGGGCTCGTACTTCGCGCTGATGGCCGACACCATCACCCGCTACAAGGAAGGCAAGCCGATCCTGTACTTCACCTGGGTGCCACAGTGGATCTCCACCGTGCTGGTCGAGGACAAGGACGTGGTTTGGCTGGAAGTGCCGAAGACCGACCTGCCGGATGGCAACAACGATGTCGACACGATGTACAAGGGCAAGAACCTGGGCTTTGCGGTCGACAAGGTCGAGGCGGTGCTGAACAAGGAATTCGCCCAGGAAAACCCGGCAGCCACCAAGTTCCTGTCGCTGATGCAGATCACCACGGCGGACGAGAGCGCGCAGAACCTCAAGATGCAGCAAGGTGAGAAAAAGCCTGCTGACATCACCCGCCATGCCAAAGCGTGGGTTGCGGCGCATCGCCAGCAGTTCGACGCGTGGCTGCAGGCGTCGCGCGCGGCGGCGACACAGGCCAGCAAGTAACCTGTTCCATCGGTGAGCGCTTCTTCGCGGGCAAGCCCGCTCCCACAGGGTTCGTGCCAGCGTTGGGTTTGCGCGCTGCCTGTAGGCGCGCGCTTGCTCGCGAAGAAGCCAACGCGATTTTTGCAGTTGAGTCAAAGCCATGAGCCATTTCGAAAGCACCCTCAAGAACGCCAACCTGGCCCACCTGGACACCGCAGGCCGTACTTCGCTGTCGATGCCGTGCCAACGCGTCGCCTTCGTGTTACGTGAGCATTTCTCCATGATGGCCTTTACTGCGGCCATGGACACCCTGGTCACCGCCAACCTGATGAGCGCCACGCCACTGTTCCAGATCCAGGTAGTGGGTGATGGAGCACAGGTCATGAGCGACCTGGGCATCGCCTTGCCGGTCAACACGCCACTGGCCGAGCTCGATGTGCAGGTGCTAGACACCCTGTTGGTATGCGGTGGGTTTCGGGTGCGCCTGGAAAGCGCACCGCTGCTGCGCGCCAAGCTGCGCCAGGCCGACCAGCATGGCTGCCAGCTGGGTGGTCTATGGAACGGCACCTACTTCCTGGCCGAAGCCGGCCTGCTCAATGACCACGCCTGCGCCTTCCACCCCGATGGTCGGGCAATGATGAGCGAGCTGTTCCCCAAGGTACGTGTCAGCCGCCAAGCCCATGTGTTGGATGGTCGGCGTCTGAGTTGCGCAGGGGCTAGCAGTGCCCTGGACATGATGCTGGCCTTGCTCGAACACAGAGGTGGCAACGGGTTGCGCCGGGCGGTGGAGCAGATGCTGGCCTGCGATCGCGCACGGGTGATGAGCGATGCCCCGGCCACTGCAGCGGACATCGACCCCAGCCTGCCCAAGGGCATACGCTTGGCCCTTGAGCTGATGCATGCGAATATCGAAGACCCGATCGGCATCGACGAAATCGCCGAACATGCAGGCTTGTCGCGTCGGCACCTGGAGCGGCTGTTCCGCCGCCATGTACAGGCGACACCGCCGCGCTACTACCTGGAATTGCGCCTGACCCATGCCAGGCAGTTGCTGCAACACACCAGCAAGTCATTGACAGAAGTGGCCGTGGCCAGCGGCTTTGTCAGTTTTCCGCATTTCTACCGGCGTTTTCGTGAGCTGTTCGCCGTTGCGCCGCGCCAGTTTCGGGCGAGGAGCCAGGGGTGGGCAGGGCGGCAGGAGATAGCGATACCGTAAAAATGAAATAGTGTTCGATAATCGCACGCTTAACCGTGCCCTGTTGTCCGCTATCCGCCCACGATTCCAATGGTCGCATTGCCCAATCCCCGCCTTTTTGCTTAGTGTGTGCCTATTCACCGGCTGTCGCCTGCCCCAGTACCCAGCGACCAGCTCGATAGAATAACCGTGATCGACCGCAACCACCGGCCCCAAGGCCCGTAGGAAGCGGCGCCCAGAACAATAACGAAACCGAGTGCCTTGCCTATGGAAAGCCGCCTGCTGAGCGAGCGCAGTAGCGTGTTTCACCACGCCGACCCTTATGCTGTGTCCGATTATGTGAACCAGCATGTGGGCCAGCACTGCATCGGTTTGTCGCGCACCACCCACCCCCAGGCCAGCCTTAGCCACCGCAAGTTCGCCGAACTCGACCTGTGCCGCATCAGCTACGGCGGCAGCGTGCGCGTCACCTCGCCTGCGTTGGAAACCATCTACCACTTGCAAGTGTTGCTCAACGGCAACTGCCTGTGGCGCGGGCCCCAGCGCGAGCATCACTTGGTGCCGGGCGAGTTGTTGCTGATCAACCCAGACGACCCGGTTGACCTGACCTACTCGGAAGACTGCGAGAAATTTATCCTCAAGGTACCGACCCGGCTGCTCGACTCGATCTGCGAAGAACAACGCTGGCATCGCCCGGATGGCGGCGTGCGGTTCCTGCGTAACCACTACCGATTGGAAGAGCTGGATGGGTTTGTAAACCTGCTGGCGATGGTGTGCCATGAAGCCGAGGTGAATGAGTCGTTGCCGCGGGTGCAGGGGCATTACAGCCAGATTGTGGCCAGCAAACTGCTGACCTTGATGAGCACCAACATCCGGCGCGAAAGCCTGAGTGCACCGGCGGCTAGCCTTGAGCGGATTCTTGATTACATCGAGCGCAACCTGAAGCTCGAACTTTCAGCTGAAGTGCTGGCAGAGCAGGCCTGCATGAGCGTGCGGTCGTTGTATGCCTTGTTTGATCGGCACTTGGGTACCACGCCTAAGCAGTATGTGCGGCAACGCAAGCTGGCGCGGGTGCAGGCGTGTTTGAGTGATGCCACGTGTGGGGTGCGGAGTGTGACGGAGCTTGCTCTGGATTACGGCTTCCTGCATTTGGGGCGGTTTTCCGAGGTGTACCGGCAGCAGTTTGGTGAGCTGCCATCGCAGACCTTCAAGCGACGCGGTTAAGCGGAGCCGTACTTTGTACCTGTTATTTCTGCCAGTTGCGAGCAGATTAGCGCGGATCCACCATTTGCCTTCATGGATAAAATGGTGACACTTATGTCTACTTTGCAGCAGTTGTATTTTTACTCGCCGGAGGGTCTGGCGATGGTCAGATATCCTGGTGCGCAGGCATTGACGCTATTGCGTGCGGCAGGCCAGGTGCTCGGTCAGCGGGATGCTAAACATGTTGCATTTTACTTGACTGACCTAAAAGATTCGGTCTTGGAATGTATGGGAGGGCAAGCATCGTCGATGAAATACACGGGTTACGGCTATGAAGGTGATAGCACGGGTTCCTCATTGTTGCGATTCAATGGGCAGCGCAAAGAATCTACGACGGGTCATTATTTGTTGGGGGATGGATACCGGGGGTTCAACCCTGTGTTGATGAGGTTCAATAGCCCCGACAGTCTCAGTCCATTTGGGGCGGGGGAGTGAATACGTACTGTTACTGTGGCGGCGATCCTGTGAATAGGGCAGACCCCAGTGGGCATGAATGGAAATCTTTTTTTGGAATTCGGCCGCGGCGAAGCTCCATACCGGACCTCATCTATCAAGGCCCATTTTCAATAGATGAACCACCGACCAAATATACTAGTAGAGATAGTTATTCGTTCGCGCATCACATAACAAGCCGCGACAAAGACAAATTTGCAGATTTCATTGCCTATCAGGGCAAGGGGACTGGAGCGCGGATTGACAAGCTGTTTGCGCGCGATAAATTCCTTCCCGAGGATCTAGAGCTGGTTCAAAGTGTGACGGTGTCCCTTCATCGGGATGGGCTAGCGCTGATCTCCAATATGAAAACTCACCCAATCAAATCGTACACCGATACCAGATTTATCGCCGCAAACTGGCTTGCTGAGGGGGTGGAAAAACTCGAACTCCTCTCAACAAGGATTAAATTAACCTTGGAGGCTCAGAGCAGAGCAAGGGCCAATAGGGAAAAATGGCTAAAAGCAAATACAGCGATTAGAAAGGCCTGAATGACTGGATAGCACTCTGCACAATCCGGATAGTCCCCCACCCGTCGAATCCCTAACCTGACCCGGTCTGAACAATAACAATGGAGACCCTGGCCATGTCCCTGGGATTCGACTACCTCAATGCCATGCTCGAAGACGACCGTGAACAGGGCATCTACCGCTGCAAGCGCGAGATGTTCACCGACCCACGCCTGTTCGACCTGGAGATGAAGCACATCTTCGAGGGCAACTGGATCTACCTGGCGCACGAAAGCCAGATCCCCGAGAAAAACGACTTCCTCACCCTGACCATGGGGCGCCAGCCGATCTTTATCGCGCGCAACAAGGACGGGGTACTCAATGCCTTCCTCAATGCCTGCAGCCACCGCGGCGCCATGCTGTGCCGGCACAAGCGCGGTAACCGTGCCAGCTACACCTGCCCATTCCATGGCTGGACCTTCAACAACAGCGGCAAACTGCTCAAGGTCAAAGACCCGAGCAACGCCGGCTACCCCGACAGTTTCAACTGCGACGGCTCCCACGACCTGACCAAGGTCGCGCGCTTCGAGTCGTACCGGGGCTTTCTGTTCGGCAGCTTGAATGCCGATGTGAAACCGCTGGTAGAGCACCTGGGCGAGTCGGCCAAGATCATCGACATGATCGTCGACCAGTCACCCGAAGGCCTGGAAGTGCTGCGTGGCGCCAGTTCGTATATCTACGAAGGCAACTGGAAGCTCACCGCCGAGAACGGCGCCGACGGCTACCACGTAAGCTCCGTGCACTGGAACTACGCCGCCACCCAGAACCAGCGCAAACAGCGCGAGGCGGGTGACGAGATCAAGACCATGAGCGCAGGCGCTTGGGCCAAGCAGGGCGGGGGCTTCTATTCCTTCGACCATGGCCACCTGCTGCTGTGGACCCGTTGGGCCAACCCAGAAGACCGCCCAGCCTACGAGCGCCGTGACCAGCTGGCCGCCGATTACGGCCAAGCACGCGCCGACTGGATGATCGAGAACTCGCGCAACCTCTGCCTGTACCCCAACGTGTACTTGATGGACCAATTCAGTTCGCAAATCCGTATTGCCCGGCCGATTTCGGTAAACAAGACCGAAATCACCATCTACTGCATCGCGCCCAAAGGCGAGAGCGCTGACGCCCGTGCCAAGCGCATCCGCCAGTACGAGGACTTCTTCAACGTCAGCGGCATGGCCACCCCGGACGACCTTGAAGAGTTCCGCTCGTGCCAGACCGGCTACGGCGGCGGCACCGGCTGGAACGACATGTCCCGCGGCGCTGCCCACTGGGTCGAGGGCGCTGACGAGGCGGCCCAGGAAATCGAGCTCAAGCCGCTGTTGTCAGGCGTGCGCACCGAGGACGAAGGCCTGTTCGTGCTGCAACACAAGTACTGGCAGGACACCATGATCCAGGCGCTCAAGGATGAGCAGCAACTGATCCCCGTGGAGGCCGTGCAATGAGCCTCTACGAAACCGTGCGCGACTTCCTCTACCGCGAAGCGCGCTACCTGGACGACGCCGAATGGGACCAGTGGCTGGAGCTGTACGCAGCCGATGCCAGCTTCTGGATGCCGTCCTGGGACGATGACGACCGCCTCACCGAAGACCCACAAAGCGAAATCTCGCTGATCTGGTACGGCAACCGTGGTGGCCTCGAGGACCGGGTGTTCCGCATCAAGACCGAGCGCTCCAGCGCGACCGTGCCGGACACCCGTACCTCGCACAACATCAGCAACATCGAGATCGTTGAGCAGGGCGAGGGTTACTGCCAGGTGCGCTTCAACTGGCACACCCTGAGCTTTCGCTACAAGACCACCGACAGCTACTTCGGCAGCAGCTTCTACACCCTCGATTTGCGCGGCGAGCAGCCGTTGATCAAGGCCAAGAAGGTGGTCCTGAAGAACGACTACGTGCGTCAGGTCATCGACATCTACCACATCTGAACCGAGGTAACGCGAGCCGCCCGGTGTGCCGCATGGCGCGCCGCGGGCAGGCTCGCCCGCGAGGTGCAACATGAGCTTCCAGATCGCACTGAATTTCGAGGACGGGGTAACCCGCTTCATCGAGGCCACTGGCCATGAGACCGTGGCTGACGCCGCCTACCGCCAGGGCATCAACATCCCGCTGGACTGCCGCGACGGCGCCTGCGGCACCTGCAAGTGCAAGGCCGAGTCCGGGCGCTACGACCTGGGCGACAACTTCATCGAAGACGCCCTGAGCGAGGACGAAATCGCCGAAGGCTATGTGCTGACCTGCCAGATGCGGGCTGAATCCGACTGTGTGGTGCGCATCCCGGCCTCTTCGCACGTGTGCAAGACCGAACAGGCCAGTTTCGAAGCCGCCATCAGCGACGTGCGCCAGTTGTCGGCGAGCACCATTGCCCTGTCGATCAAGGGCGAGGCGCTGAGCCGGCTGGCATTCCTGCCGGGGCAATACGTCAACCTCAAGGTGCCCGGCAGCGAGCAGAGCCGCGCTTACTCGTTCAGCTCGCTGCAAAAGGACGGCGAGGTCAGCTTCCTGATCCGCAACGTGCCGGGCGGCTTGATGAGCAGCTTCCTCACCAACCTGGCCAAGGCCGGCGACAGCATGAGCCTGGCTGGGCCGCTGGGCAGCTTCTACTTGCGGCCGATCCAGCGCCCACTGCTGTTGCTGGCAGGTGGCACCGGGCTGGCACCGTTCACCGCGATGCTGGAGAAGATCGCCGAGCAGGGCAGCGAATACCCGGTGCACCTGATCTACGGGGTCACCAACGACTTCGACCTGGTCGAGCTGGACCGCCTGCAGGCCTTGGCGGCGCGCATTGCAAACTTCACCTTCAGCGCCTGCGTGGCCAACCCAGACAGCCAGTACCCGCAGAAAGGCTATGTCACCCAGCACATCGAACCGCGCCACCTCAATGACGGCGATGTGGACGTGTACCTGTGCGGGCCACCGCCGATGGTCGAGGCAGTCAGCCAGTACGTTCGCGAGCAGGGCATTACGCCGGCGAACTTCTACTACGAGAAGTTCGCCGCCGCGGCCTGAGTTTCCTTGGGGCCGCCCTTGTGGGAGCGGGCTTGCCCCGCGAACACGGGCGCAGCCCGTGCCATCCACCGTGGGGTCTGCTAGCGGGGCAAGCCCGCTCCCACAGCGTCCGCGTCAGCATGGAGAAATACTGATGAACACAAGATTTCAAGGCAAAGTCGCCCTGGTCACCGGCGCCGCCCAAGGCATTGGCCGCGGCGTGTGCTGGCGGCTCAAGGCCGAAGGCGCGCAGGTGGTGGCGGTGGACCGCTCAGAGCTGGTCCACGAATTGGCCGGCGAGGGCATGCTGACCCTCACCGCCGACCTCGAACTGCACAGCGATTGTGCCCGCGTCATGGCCGCTGCGGTCGAAGCGTTCGGCCGCCTCGACATCCTGGTCAACAATGTCGGCGGCACCATTTGGGCCAAGCCTTTCGAACACTACGAAGTGGAACAGATCGAGGCCGAAGTGCGCCGCTCGTTGTTCCCCACCTTGTGGTGTTGCCATGCCGCGTTGCCGTACATGCTCGAACGCGGGGCAGGGGCCATTGTCAACGTCTCGTCCATCGCCACCCGTGGCGTCAACCGCGTGCCCTACGGCGCGGCCAAAGGTGGCGTCAACGCGCTCACCGCCTGCCTGGCTTTCGAAACCGCCGGGCGCGGTATCCGTGTCAATGCCACTGCCCCTGGCGGCACCGAGGCACCGCCACGGCGCGTGCCGCGCAACGCCGCCGAGCAGAGCGCGCAGGAAAAGGCCTGGTACCAGCAAATCGTCGACCAGACCCTCGACAGCAGCTTGATGCACCGCTACGGCAGCATCGACGAGCAGGTCGGCGCCATCCTCTTCCTGGCCTCCGACGAAGCTTCCTACATCACCGGCGTAACGCTGCCGGTAGGGGGCGGCGACCTCGGCTGAGCCAGCCCCCCCCCGGCAACCGTTTTACTCCACAACAAAAACAACAGAGACAGATGCCATGCGAACCCTTGACGTGCACCCGATCATCGATAATGCGCGCTTTACCGCGTTCCACTGGATGGTCATGGCCTGGTGCGGCCTGCTGCTGATCTTCGACGGCTATGACTTGTTCATTTACGGCGTGGTACTGCCGGTAATCATGAAAGAGTGGGGCCTGACGCCCCTGCAGGCCGGCGCCCTGGGCAGTTATGCGCTGTTCGGCATGATGTTCGGCGCCCTGGTATTCGGCAGCCTGGCCGACCGCATCGGGCGCAAGACGGGGATCGCCATCTGCTTCGCCTTGTTCTCCACGGCGACCATCCTCAACGGCTTTGCCACCAGCCCCAGCGAGTTCGGCATCTACCGCTTCATCGCCGGCCTCGGGTGTGGCGGCTTGATGCCTAACGCCGTGGCATTGATGAACGAATACGCCCCCAAACGCCTGCGCAGCACGCTGGTGGCGATCATGTTCAGTGGTTATTCGCTGGGCGGCATGCTGTCGGCAGGCGTCGGTATTTTCATGCTGCCGCGTTTCGGCTGGGAGTCGATGTTCTTCGCTGCGGCGGTACCGCTGCTGCTGTTGCCGGTGATTCTCTATTACCTGCCAGAATCCATTGGCTTCCTGGTACGTAAAGGGCGCACCGAAGAAGCCCGCAAGCTGCTCAAACAGCTTGACCCCGCGTGCGACATCCAGCCTGGTGACGTGCTTCAGGCAACCGACCGCAAGGGGGCTGGCAGCTCGGTCGTCGAGCTGTTCCGCAACGGCCTGGCCGTGCGCACACTGGCCCTGTGGCTGGCGTTCTTCTGCTGCCTGCTGATGGTCTACGCGCTCAGTTCATGGTTGCCGAAGCTGATGGCCAACGCGGGTTACAGCCTGGGTTCGAGCCTGTCGTTCCTGTTGGCGCTGAACTTCGGTGGCATGGCCGGGGCGATTTTGGGGGGCTGGTTGGGCGACCGCTACAACTTGGTCAAGGTCAAGGTCGGTTTCTTCATTGCCGCCGCGCTGTCGATCAGCCTGTTGGGGGTGAACAGCCCGATGCCGGTGCTGTACCTGCTGATCTTCATCGCCGGCGCCACCACCATCGGCACGCAGATCCTGTTGTATGCCGGCGCGGCACAGATGTATGGCCTGGCGGTGCGCTCCACCGGCCTGGGCTGGGCGTCGGGCATTGGCCGCAATGGCGCCATTGTCGGCCCGCTGCTGGGTGGCGCGCTGATGGGCATCAACCTGCCGTTGCAACTGAATTTCATCGCGTTCGCCATCCCTGGCGCGATTGCCGCGCTGGCCATGGCCGTGCACCTGGTCAGTGGCAAGCGCCATGGCCTGGCTACGGCGGCGCAAGCGTAATGAAAACCCTGATCAAGGACAGCTCGCTGTCTGCCATCGTCGCCGGCTGCCTGGCGACGATGATCTCCTACGCCGGCCCATTGGTGATCATCTTTCACGCTGCCGAGGCCGCGCAGTTGTCCCATGGCCAGCTGTCTTCCTGGGTCTGGGCCGTTTCCATGGGCAGCGGAGTGCTCGGCGCTGTACTCAGCCTGCGCTACCGGGTGCCGGTCGTGATCGCCTGGTCGATCCCAGGCTCGGCGCTGTTGGTCACGGCCCTGCCTGAGCTCGGCTTGGAGCAGGCCGTGGGGGCGTACCTGGTGGCCAACCTGGTCTTGCTGCTGATTGGCATCAGCGGGGCCTTCGACCGCATCATCGCGCGCCTGCCAGGCTCCATTGCCGCCGGAATGCAAGCCGGCATCTTGTTCAGTTTCGGCATCGAGGTGTTCCGCGCCTTGCCGGTACAGCCGCTGCTGGTGGTGGCCATGTTCATCACCTATGTGCTGATGCGCAGGCTTCAGCCGCGCTATGCGGTGGCCGCCGTACTGTGCGTGGGCGCCGTCGTGACCGTGGCCAGCGGGGCGTTTCGCAGCGAGGCGTTGGTACTGCAACTGGCCTCGCCGCAATGGATTGCCCCGCAATTCAGCTTGGCGGCGGTGTTCAGCCTGGCGTTGCCCATGGTGCTGGTGGCCCTCACCGGGCAATTCATGCCGGGGATGGCCGTGCTGCGCAACGCCGGTTACGCCACACCGGCCAGCCCGTTGATCAGTGCCAGCGCCATCGGTGGCGCCGTGCTCGCGCCTTTTGGTTGCCACGGCCTGAACCTGGCGGCCGTCACCGCCAGCCTGTGCACAGGCCATGAGGCCCATGAAAACCCGCGCCGGCGCTATGTCGCGGCCGTCGCCGGCAGTGTGCTGTACCTGCTGCTTGGGGTTGCTGGGGCCACCTTGATGTCGCTGTTCGCGGCATTTCCGGCGGCACTGATCGCGGCCCTTGCCGGGCTGGCCCTGTACGGGGCAATCAGCGAAGCCCTGGCACGCAGCCTCGCCGAGCCTGCTGAGCGTGATGCCGGGCTGTTCACTTTTTTGGTCACCGCTTCGGGGGTGTCCTTCCTTGGCCTGTCGGCGGCGTTCTGGGGCCTGCTGTTCGGCCTGCTGGCCCACGCGCTGCTCGTTCTGCGGCGGCCTCAAGCGCGGGAGGTAATGCGCCGCACCCCATGATGCCTGTGTTCCCAGCGCTTTATTCCATAAAAACAAGATCAAGAGAGCTTCGGAATGAACCACACCCCTTGCGTCGCTATTGGCCTGGCATTGCTCAGCCCACCGCTGCTGGCTGCTGAAGGCGGCTTCTTCGAGGATTCGAAGGCCAGCCTCAGTGCCCGTAATTACTATTTCAGCCGCGACTTCTCCGACATTGTCGGCGCCAATCAACAGTCCAAGGCCGAGGAGTGGGCCCAGGGCTTCATACTTGACTTCAAATCGGGGTACACGCCTGGCACGGTGGGGTTCGGGGTGGATGCACTCGGCCTGCTGGGCGTCAAACTCGACAGCAGCCCCGACCGGGTCAATACCGGCCTGTTGCCGGTGCATGGCGATGGCCGCGCCGCAGACGAATACAGCCGCCTGGCGCCGACGTTCAAGGCCAGGCTGTCGAAAACCGAGCTGCGGGTGGGCGAACTGCAGCCCAACCTGCCAGTGCTCACGTTCAGTGATATCCGCCTGCTGCCGCCGACTTACCAAGGTGCCAGCCTGTTGTCGACCGAGCTGCAGGGGCTGACCTTGCAAGCCGGGCACCTGACCTCAACCCACCTGCGCAACGAGGGCGGCGACGGCAAGATGAATGCCATGCTCGGCCACGTGCCAATGCGTCAGGCTGAAGGTGATGCGTTCAACTATGTGGGGGGCGACTACGCGTTCAATGCGAACCAAAGCAGTGTCAGCCTGTGGTACGGGCAGTTGGAAGATATCTACGAGCAAGGCTTTGTCGGCCTCAAACACAGCAAACCTGTCGGCGACTGGGTGCTGAGCGCCAACCTTGGCTATTTCACCGCCCGCGAGGACGGCGACGCCCTGCTGGGCAGTATCGATAACCAGGCATTCTTCTCGCTGTTCACCGCCCGCCATGGCGGGCACAGCTTCCATGCAGGGTATCAGGGCATTTATGGCGACAGCCCGTTCCCGCGAGTATTTGCCAACATCTCCCCCTTGGGCAACGAGGTGCCAACCTACGAGTTCGCCTACACCGACGAGCGTTCCTATCAGGTGCGCTACGACTACAATTTTGCCGCCATGGGCGTACCGGGGCTGACGGCAACGGTGCGCTACATCACCGGCAACAATGTCGATACCGGGCAGGGCTACGAGGGCCGTGACCGGGAGCGCGACCTGGATATCGGCTATGCGGTGCAGAGTGGGGCGTTGAAAGGCCTGGGCATTCGCGTGAGAAATGCCATGGCACGGTCCAACTACCGCAGTGATATCGACGAGAATCGCTTGACCCTGGTGTACACCTGGCAGTTGTTGTGAAAACCCAGCTGCCATCTTTTGTCACTGAGCCGCATTTGCACCCAGAGGGTAGAGGGGGTTAGCTTTCACGCGTCATCCTCTCAGGAAATCCCGCCTTGGACTCATTGACCCAAGCCGTACTCGGCGCCGCCCTACAGGGCACTGTGCTCGGTCGCATCCAGGGCCGCCGAGCGCTGCTGTACGGCGCAGCGCTGGCCACATTGCCCGACCTGGACGTGGTCATCCGCTACGCCGACCCGGTGTCGCAGATGACCTACCACCGGGGGTTCTCCCACTCCCTTTTCGTCCTGACCGGGCTGGCGCTGCTGCTGGCCTGGTGCGTCAACAGGTGCTGGCCAGGCAAAGGCTATACCGTGCCGCGCCTGTTCCTCGCGTTCTGGCTGGTGCTGGTCACGCACCCGGTGCTGGACGCCTTTACCGTGTATGGCACGCAACTGTTCTGGCCGTTGGCGCTGACCCCGCAAAGCTGGGCTGCGGTGTTCATCATCGACCCTGTCTACACCGTGCCGCTGCTGGCGGCAGTGATTTACACCCTCGCCAAGGGCGTGACGGGCACTGCCGTGCGGCTGCTGACCCTGGCACTGGTTTTCAGTACGGCCTACCTCGGCTTTGGCCTGGCTGGGCGCATGCAGGCGGAGCAACGCTTTCAGGCCGCGTTGGACCAGCAGGGCATCACGGTCAGCGACGTACGTGCCGTGCCGATTGCCTTCAACAGCCTGATCTGGCGCGTACTGGCCAAGACGCCGGACGGCGACTACTACGAAGGCGTCAGCAGCGGGTTCGACCAGCAACCGCCAGAAATGCAGCGCCTGCCACGCAACCTTGAGCTGGCCGCTGCGCTTGCCGGTGCGCCTTTGCATCAACGCCTGCGTTGGTTCACGGATGATTGGTTGCGCTATGACGAAATCGACGGCGCCCTGGTGGTGACCGACCTGCGCATGGGCATCCCCGGCAACTACACTTTCCGCTTCAACATGGCCCACCGCGACAGCCAGGGGCACTGGATTGCCGACACGCCCACGGCGTGGCGAGGGGCAGGGGTGGCATCGATGTTCAACGGGCATGACCTGGGCTTGATCTGGCGGCGTATCGTCGATCAGCAACCCCCATTGCCACTGGCTGAGTGGACTTCGCGTTACCTGGGGCCGGCTGCAGTACCGCCCAGGGGCGATTAAACGAAGATTCTGTTTACCGCCGCAGCCCCCATTTTGCGGGGGAAATCGGGTACAGGGCACAGCTATTTTGCGGCTTGGTGGAATTCTTAGTAGCTTATCGTCGCCAAAGCGCTCAATATGCCACTGCAGGGGCTGGTTGTTTGATAAGGCCCTCGTTGTAATTTCACGTAAAACGCATCAAATAAGCCATCGAGGGCTCAGAGCATGTCCAACAGACAAACCGGTACAGTTAAATGGTTCAACGATGAAAAAGGGTTCGGCTTCATTACCCCAGCGGGTGGTGGCGACGACCTCTTCGTTCATTTCAAAGCCATTGAATCGGACGGCTTCAAGTCGCTGAAAGAAGGCCAGACTGTTAGCTTTGTTGCCGAAAAAGGGCAAAAAGGCATGCAGGCCGCCCAAGTGCGACCTGAGTAAGACACGCACCCGCCGGCTCGGCGTTCGAACAGGTGCTTGCAACCTTGCGGGTTGACCTGGGTGCTTGATCGAACGGCGTGAAGCCTGGCAATTGTGTGGCGTGTAAAGAAAAGCTCCGTATCGAAAGATAGGGAGCTTTTTTTGTATCTGCCG
Source organism: Pseudomonas sp. LAIL14HWK12:I7 (assembly GCF_000483465.1). Classification (NCBI taxonomy): domain Bacteria; kingdom Pseudomonadati; phylum Pseudomonadota; class Gammaproteobacteria; order Pseudomonadales; family Pseudomonadaceae; genus Pseudomonas; species Pseudomonas sp. LAIL14HWK12:I7. The sequence continues at coordinate 33,425 of NZ_AXYZ01000024.1, read as the reverse complement.
CAGCGCGGTAGAGCCGCCAAGCGGCTTTGCGGCCCCTTGGCTTCAATCAAACGGCTGCCATCAATTGCGCGCCAGTCGCCCACTCACGTAGTGCGCCACGTCATTGAACCCTGGCGTCGAGGCATGGCCCGGCGTTACCAGCGAATCGATGAACGCTTCATCCTCCGCCGTGATTTTCACGTTCAATGCGCCGGCATAGGTGTCCCATTGTGCTTCGGTGCGCGGCCCGACAATGGCCGAACTCACTAGTTGGTTATTAAGTACCCAGGCAATCGCGAACTCGACGATGCCCACGCCCTTGGCTTCGACATACGCCTGGATCTGGCGGGCGATGGCCAATGATTCCTGGCGCCATTCCACTTCCATGATCCGCTTGTCCTGGCGCCCGGCACGGCTGCTGGCATCTGGCACCGAGCCGGGTGCGTACTTGCCGCTGAGCACACCGCGGGCCAAGGGGCTGAACGGCACCACGCCCAGGCCATGGTAGGCCGCAGCGGTCAGCTGTTCGGGTTCTGCCTGGCGGTTGACGATGTTGTACAGCGGCTGGCTCACCACCGGCTTGGCCACGCCGAGTCGCTCGGCCAGGTGGCACAGCTCGGCAATGCGCCAGCCGCGGAAGTTGGAGACGCCCCAATAACGGATCTTGCCTTGGCGCAGCAGGTCGCCGATGGCTTGCACGGTTTCTTCCAGCGGTACCTTGTGGTCTTCGCGGTGCAGGTAGTAAACGTCGAGGTAGTCCAGGTCCATGCGCGTGAGCGTCGCGTCGATGGCATTGAAGATGTGCTTGCGCGAAAGCCCGCTGCGGTTGGGCAGGCCGTCGGCCGGGCCAAAGCCGACCTTGGACGCCACTATCCAGTCCTGGCGATGGCGCGCCACGGCTTCGCCGACGATTTCTTCCGAACGCCCGCTGTTGTAGACATCGGCGGTGTCGATGAAGTTGATGCCCTGGTCCCAGGCTTTTTCGATGATCCGCAGTGAGTCCTCGGTGCTGGTCTGCTCGCCGAACATCATGCTGCCCAGGGTAAGGGCGGAAACCTGCAGGCCACTCTGGCCAAGGGGACGGTAGATCATGCGGTTGAGTCCTTTGCAGTGGGCTTGTCTGCCTGTTTTACACACAACCGCACGCCATTGAAAGCCCGCCACAGTGGCTGACACACCTGTGTCATGCCTGCATCAGCTGTGCCATGGCTGCTGCATGTGCAGGCCTCAGCCATTGCCCGGCCGTTTGGCTAGCAACCGCTCTGTAATGCCTGTTTCGAGGATGCTGGGTGATGCTGGCACAGCCGTTGCTCTGTCTGTTATCGACGCCTGATGCGGTGTCGCCATAACAAGAACGGAGAACCGACCATGAACCGAACAGGCCCGCACCGCCGGCCCCTTCCGCACGCCTTGGGCTGCCTGGCCCTTGCCTTGGCGTGCTGCGCAACCGCTTTTGCTGCAGAAGTGGATGGCAAGCGGATCATCCAGGCCGACCAGGAACCTGGCAACTGGATGAGCCACGGCCGTACCTACGATGAACAACGCTTCAGCCCGCTCAAGGCCATCAACCAGGACAACGTCAATCAATTGGGCCTGGCTTGGAGCTATAAGCTCGACCTGGACCGGGGTGTAGAAGCCACGCCTATCGTGGTCGATGGGGTGATGTACACCACGGGGCCGTTTTCCGTGGTGTATGCCTTGGATGCCCGCAACGGCAAGCTGCTGTGGAAATACGACCCGCAGTCAGACCGCAATCGCGCCGGTGAGGCGTGCTGTGATGCGGTAAACCGCGGCGTGGCCGTGTGGCAGGGCAAGGTCTACGTCGGCGTACTGGACGGGCGCCTGGAGGCGATCGATGCCAAGACCGGCCAGCGCGTGTGGTCGGTGGACACCCGCGACGACCATAAGCGCAGCTACACCATCACCGGTGCGCCGCGGGTGGTCAACGGCAAGGTCATCATTGGCAACGGTGGGGCTGAATTTGGTGTGCGTGGCTATGTGACGGCCTATGACGCCGAAACCGGCAAGCAGGCCTGGCGCTTCTTCACCGTGCCGGGTGACCCCAAGCTGCCGCCTGAAGACAAGGCCATGGAGATTGCCAGCAAGACCTGGCACGGCGATGCCTTCGTCGAGTGGGGCGGCGGCGGCACGGCCTGGGATTCGTTCGCCTACGACCCTGAGCTGAACCTGTTGTACATCGGCGTTGGCAACGGCTCGATGTGGGACCCTAAATGGCGCAGCCAGGCCAAAGGCGACAACCTGTTCCTGTCGTCGATTGTCGCCGTCAATGCCGATACGGGCGAATACGCCTGGCACTACCAGACCACCCCCGGTGATGCCTGGGACTTCACCGCCACCCAGCACATGATTCTCGCCGAGCTGCCGATCAAGGGCAAACAACGCAAGGTGTTGATGCAGGCGCCCAAGAATGGCTTCTTCTATGTGCTCGACCGGGCCACCGGCGAGTTGCTGTCCGCGAAGAATATCGTGCCGGTGAACTGGGCCAAGGGCATCGACATGAAAACCGGGCGGCCGATTCTCGACGACGAGGCAGCGGCCTACTGGAAGGACGGCAAGCGCAAGCTGGTGACCCCGGCATTCTGGGGCGCGCATGACTGGCACCCAATGTCGTACAACCCCAACACCGGCCTGGTGTACATCCCGGCGCATATCATGTCGGCCTATTACGAGCACATCCCCGAAGCGCCCAAGCGCAACCCGTTCAAAAGCGTGTACCAGCTGGGGTTACGCACCGGCATGATGCCCGAGGGTGCCGATGGCCTGCTGGAAATGGCCAAGACCTGGTCCGGCAAGCTGATCGCCTGGGACCCGGTGAAACAGGCGCCGGCCTGGGAGGTGCCCTACATCACCATCTTCAACGGCGGCACCCTGAGCACCGCCGGCAACCTGGTGTTCGAGGGCAGCGCCGATGGCCGTGTGATCGCTTATGCCGCTGACACCGGCAAGAAGCTGTGGGAATCACCCGCCGCCAGTGGCGTGATGGCAGCGCCGATCACCTATTCGGTCGATGGCGAGCAGTACGTCACCTTCATGGCCGGCTGGGGCGGGGCCTTCTCGACGTTTGCCGGGGCGTTGTCGTTGCGTGCCGGGGTACAGCCGTTCTCGCAAGTGCTGACCTACAAGATTGGCGGTACCGCCAAATTGCGTGAGCCAGCGCCCCCCGCCAATGCGCCCGAACCCCCACCATTGACCGCCGACGCCAAGACTGTCGCCGCCGGTGCGGCCCTGTACGACGGCAACTGCTCACAGTGCCACGGCATCCATGCCGTCAGCGGCGGTGTACTGCCAGATTTGCGCAAACTCAGTGCTGATAAACACCAGATGTTCCTCGGGATCCTCTATGGCGGCCGCGTGCCGGATGGGATGCCGTCGTTTGCCGACAACCTCAAGCCCGAGCAAGTCGAGCAGGTGCACCAGTACCTCATCAAGCGAGCCCACGACCTGAAAAGCGAAGGCAACGCCTGGCAGCAATTCAGCGCCAAGCCGGCTGCCCAGCCGTCACTGGCCGACAACCCGTCACAGGAGTGAGATGACCATGACTGAAGCGATCTACCAGAACTACATCGACAACGCCTTCGTACCCAGCGAGGGGCTGATCGAGGTGTACAACCCGGCCAACGCGCAGTTACTGGGGCGTGTGCCGGAGTCGCCGGTCGATCAGGTGGAGCGGGCCATTGCAGCGGCACGCAACGCGCAAAAAGGCTGGGCAGCGAAACCTGCCATCGAACGCGCCGGCTACCTGCGTCAGATCGCCGCCAAGGTGCGTGCCAATGCCGACCGCTTAGCGCGCATCATCACCCAGGAAGGCGGCAAGGTGCCGGGACTGGCGCAGGTCGAGGTGAACTTCACCGCCGACTACCTCGACTACATGGCGGAATGGGCGCGGCGCCTCGAAGGCGAGGTACTGACCAGCGACCGTGCCAACGAGCACATTTTCCTGATGCGCAAGCCGCTGGGTGTGGTGGCTGGGATACTGCCCTGGAACTTCCCGTTCTTCCTCATCGCCCGCAAGATGGCGCCGGCGCTGCTCACGGGCAATACCATCGTGATCAAGCCCAGTGAAGAAACGCCCATCAACTGCTATGAGTTCGCCAAGCTGGTGGCCGAGACCGACCTGCCAGCCGGGGTGTTTAACGTCGTCGGTGGCAAGGGGGCCAGCGTCGGCCATGGGCTGTCGAGCCATGCCGGTATCGACCTGGTCAGCTTTACCGGCAGCGTCGCCACGGGCGCACGGATCATGGCGGCGGCAGCGCCGAACATCACCAAGCTCAACCTTGAACTGGGCGGCAAGGCCCCGGCGATCGTGCTCGCGGACGCTGACCTGGACTTGGCGACGAAAGCCATTGTTGCCTCGCGGGTGATCAATACTGGCCAAGTGTGCAACTGCGCCGAGCGGGTGTATGTGGCGCGCAAGGTGGCCGACGCGTTCGTCGACAAGGTTGCCCAGGCTATGGCAGCGACCCGATACGGCGACCCGTCGCGCCAGGCCGACCTGGACATGGGGCCACTGATCAACCAGGCCGGGCTCGACAAGGTAGCGCAGATGGTGCGCACGGCGGTCGGGCAGGGCGCCCAGTTGGTGACCGGCGGGCAGGTAGCGGACCTGGGGGCCGGGTTCCATTACCAACCAACCGTGCTCGCGGGCTGCGCCGCCGACATGGAGATCATGCGCAAGGAAATTTTTGGGCCGGTGCTGCCGATCCAGGTGGTCGATGACCTGGACGAGGCGATTGCCTTGGCCAATGACAGCGAGTACGGGCTGACGTCTTCGCTGTACACCCGCGACCTGAACGCGGCGTTGAAGGCTAGCCGCGAGATCGATTTTGGCGAGACCTACATCAACCGCGAGAACTTCGAGGCCATGCAGGGCTTCCATGCTGGGGCGCGCAAGTCCGGGATCGGCGGGGCGGATGGCAAGCACGGGTTGTATGAATACACGCGTACGCAGGTGGTGTACATCCAGGGATAAGGGTTGGGTTTACCGGCCTCTTCGCGGGCTTGCCCGCGAAGAGGCCGGTACAGTCACCCCAACTGGTTCGGCTGAACGATCCCGTACCGCTTCATTTTCCGATACAACGTCGACCGCGAAATCCCCGCAGCCTCTGCCGCCAGGCTCATGTTCCAGCGCTCTCGCTTCAAAACCTCCAGCAAGTGCCGCGCCTCGGCATCTTCGACCTGCTGTTCCAGCACTTTTGGCCTGGCAGGCACTGCACGGTTCAGTAGCTCCTCCGGCAAATCTGCCAGCTCTATGACCCCACCTTCCGCCAGCGCTACCGCCTGGCGCAACGTATTGAGCAACTGCCGCACGTTCCCCGGCCAGGCATACCCCAGCAAGCAACGCCGGGCCTCATCGCTCAAACGCAAACCAGCCCCTCCCGGCAACCCCGCCAACAACCGCTCGATCAATTCACGTCGGTCACTGCGCTCACGCAATGCCGGCAGCGTCATGCGCATGCCGCATAGCCGGTAGTAAAGATCTTCGCGAAAGCCTCTATCACCGATCATGGCTTGCAGGTCCTGGTGCGTTGCCGAAATCACCTGAATATCCAGCGTCACCGGCGCCTCTGCGCCCAGAGGTACCAGTTCGCGTTCGGCAAGCACCCGCAGCAGGCGCGTTTGCAGGTGCGTTGGCATGTCACCGATCTCATCCAGGAACAACGTGCCGCCATTGGCCTGCTCCAGCTTGCCTTTCATGCCCTTGCGATTGGCACCTGTAAAGCTGCCAGCGCGGTAGCCGAACAGTTCGCTTTCGATCAGCGACTCGGGTATCGCTGCACAGTTGAGTGCGACGAAGGGTTTGGCGTGGCGCTGGCTAGCCTGGTGCAAGGCACGGGCGAAGGCCTCCTTGCCGGTACCGGTTTCGCCGTTCAACAAAATGGCGATGTCCTTGTCGAGCACCTTGCGCAGGCGTTTCACTCCCTGTTGCAACTGCGCATCCTCGCCTGCCAATTGCTCAAGCGTGGGGTACGCCGCCCGCGCGGGCAGGGGCCGCGACGGCGTGGATTGGCGGTAGCCGGCCGGTATACGCAGGCCGACGTCCAGCAGATGCGCCTGCACATGCCCGTGCAATTGAGTGCCACGGGCACCGCCGCGCGTAAGGTCGAGCAATTGGTCGATGTTGGCAGGCAGCAGTTGCTCGATCGCCACGCCCAACAGCGTGCCGGCATGCGCCAGGAAGGCCGCCCGATTGGCGCCTATCACCCGGCCGCCTTCGTCCAGGGCCAGCAGTTGCTCGGCGGCAAGGTCGGAGAAATCGTCACGCGGCTTGATGGCCAACGTCAGGCAGTCGCGGTAGCGCTGGCGGAAATGGCTGTTCTCAATAAGCCGGGCGTACAGGGTCACCAACTGCAAGGTCAGGTGCTGGGCCTGCTTGGGGCCGTCGTTATAGAGGCAGGTCGCGTTGAGGCAGCCGAGCAGTTGGTTATGGGCATCGAAGATCGGTGCCACCGAGCAACTGAGCCGGGCGTTGGTTGCCAGGAAGTGTTCCTGACGGTGGATGGTCAGCGCTTGCTGCGAGGCCAGTGCAGTGCCGATGCCGTTGGTACCGGCGATCGACTCGTCCCAGCGCGCGCCGACAATCAACCCGGAGCGGGTGTAACGCTGGTGGTCGGCTGGCAGGCGGGCATCAAGGGTAATGCCGTCGGCGTCGCTGAGCAGCACGGCAAAACCGGCGTCCACCACACGCCTTGCCAGGCCACTGACACCTTGGCTGGCGATGCTCAGGTAGGCCTCGTGTTGGGCCTGGTGCTGGCGGATTTCGGCAGCGCTGAGGATGTTGTCGACGTGGCGCAGTTCAGGGTCCAGGCGGTGCTGGGTGAGGCTGCGGTACCAGGATTCGGCAATCACCGGTTCTGGCGTCAGGCCGCGCTCGGCGAAGTGGCAGTCGACGAAGGCGGCCAGTTCACTGGCGCGGGGTGAAGGGGTGTGCGCGGCCATGGGCGCTCCACGAAATACTTGTTATTAGAGGTGGGGAAACCATAGCTGATTTTTTCCCGGAAAAGTCAGCCAATCAGCTTCAGCGCCTCGTCCAGGCGCAACGGCCGCTTCATCCGCTGCGACAGCTGCGCCATGGCATCCGAGTAGCCCTTGGCGATGACGGCCTCGACTTGCTCATCCACGCATTGCAGCGCGACGAAATCGCCTTGCTCCGGCTGGCCGACGAACTCGATGCGGTTCCAGTCCCGTGCATGCCCCAGGACTTCATAGGTGCGCCCATGCTGGTAGGTCCAGAAGAACGGCACATCTTCGTAGCGGCGCTGCTCGCCGAGCATGTTGGCCGCAGCAATCACGCCGTGTTGCTGGGCCAGGCGCCAGTGTTCGATGCGCACGGGCCGGCCAGCCAGGGGGAAGGTGGCGATATCGCCAGCGGCCCACAGCCCGGGTGCCGCACGCATTTCGGCATTGACCGGCAGCGATTTATCGTCGGCCAGCGTCACCCCTTGCACATAGGCTGTGGCAGGTTTGACCCCGGTGCCCAGCAATACCAATGGCGTCTGCAGCCGTTCACCGTTGGCCAGCAACACGGCCTCCACCTTAGCCTGGCCTTCGAAACGTTCGACTTCGGTGGGGCCGTGAAAGACCACGCCTTTGCGTTCGTGCAGTTCGCGAATGCTGCGCCCGATACGTTCACCCAACTGTTTGGCCAACGGCACCTCATGGCGGGTGACCAGGTGCACCTGCAGGCCGTACTTGCGCAGTGCAGCGGCGGCCTCCAGGCCGATGAAACCGTCGCCGACGATCACCACCGGCTGCCCGGGTTCTGCAGCGTCGAGCAACAGCGCGGCGTCCTCACGTGAGCGCAGGGTGAATACACCCGGCAGATCTGCCCCCGGGAGCGCTGGACGTTGCGCTTTACCGCCCGTTGCCAGTAGGCAAGCGTCATAGTCGATGTGCTGGCCGTCGGCAAGGATGATCTGGCGTTTCTCGCTGTTGAGTGTGCGGACCTTGCCGTGCTGACGGGTCAGGTGGCCTTTGCGCAAGTCATCCGCTTCGAGCAGGGCAGGGACTTCATCAGGTGGCATTTGCCCAGCAATGACGAATTTACTAAGCGCGGTCCGGTCGTAGGCCGGCTGGTGTTCCTGGTCGAGCCAGACCAGGCGGCCGGCGAAACCGTGCCGCAGCAAGGTAGCGACGGCGGCACTGCCGGCGGCGCCGGCACCGACTACCACGAAACAACGGGCATCGCTGTGCCGCGGTGGCTCGGCCTTGGCCAGGGGTTGGTCATCCACCCACACCTCATCACCTTTGACCCACGCACGGTAGCGGCGCAGGTTGGCCAGTGCCGGCGGTTCGCACACCGCACCTTCGTCCACGGCAAACGCCGCCTTGTGCCATGGGCAGACCAGCAGCCCCGAGCAGATCACGCCCTCTTCGAGCGGGGCGCCAGCGTGCGGGCAGTTGGCCTGGTAGGCATGCACCAGGTCGCCCTGGCGGATCAGGATGAGTTCTTCACTGCCGGCCTGCACACGCAGGGGGCGGTTGGGGTCGAGCTGATCGAGGCGGGCCACGGCGTGCTGGGTCATGGGGGTTCTCCAAAGGGGCCTTTGGAACCATTTGACGCCTGTGGTGATGAGTTGCTGACCCGAGCCGACGATCGGGGTCATTGCCCTGTAGGAGCAGCCTTGTGCTGCGAAGAGGCCGGTGATCACACAGCAAGTGTTCGCTGCTATCACCGGCCTCTTCGCAGCACAAGGCTGCTCCTACACAGGCGTTCTAGTTGGCCTTGGCCGTGGCCAACGCCCCTGCGCGCGTTACCCGCAGCGCCACCAGGCTACCGACCACGATCAATGCCGCCAACGAATACAGCGCAGCATCGGTCGAGCCGGTCTGGTCCTTGATGAAACCCACCAGGTACGGGCTGAGGAAGCCGGCCATCTGGCCCACCGAGTTGATCAGCGCAAGGCCGGCCACGGCTGCACCCGCGCTGAGCAGGGCGGTAGGCATTGGCCAGAACATCGGCAGGCCGGTGAGGGCGCCCATGGTGGCGATCGACAGGCCAAGAATGGCGATGGTCGGGTTGCCGGCGAAGTTGACCGCAATCAACAGGCCAATGGCGCCCATCAACATCGGCACCACCAAGTGCCAGCGACGTTCGTTGCGCCGGTCTGCCGAACGCCCGCAGACGATCATGAACACACCCGCCAACAGGTACGGAATGGCGCTCAGCCAGCCAATCAACAGGGGGTTGTCGAAGCCCATGTTCTTGATGATCGACGGCAGCCAGAAGTTGATCGCGTACACACCGCTCTGGATGCAGAAGTAGACGAAGCCGAACGTCCAGATCAACGGGTTGGTCAACACCGCGAGCACGCCGTCACCGGTGGTGGCGGGTTTACTCGCGGCATCGGCCTTCAGGTCGGCTTCGATCAATTGGCGTTCGGCCGGGCTCAGCCAGGCGGCTTTCTGGTAGCCGTCGCTGAGCAGGCGGATTGCCAGGCAACCCAGAACGACGGTGGGCAGGCCCTGGATCAGGAACAGCCATTGCCAACCGGCAAGGCCATGCTGGCCGGCGGCGAAATGTTCGAGGATCCAGCCGGAAAACGGCCCGCCCAACAGCCCCGACACCGGGATCGCCGACATGAACAAGGCCATGATGCCGCCGCGACGGGCAGCCGGGAACCAGCGCGAGAGGTACAGCACCACGCCAGGGAAGAAGCCGGCTTCAGCCGCGCCGGTCAGCAGGCGCAGGGTGTAGAACTCGGTGGGGGTGGTGACGAACAGCAGGCAGGTCGAGAGGCTGCCCCAGGCGATCATCATCAGCGCGATCCAGCGCCGGGGGCCGAAGCGGTTGAGCGCCAGGTTGCTCGGCAGGCCGCAGAGGACGTAGCCGATGAAGAAGATACCGGCGCCAAGGCCGTATACCGTTTCGCTGAATTTCAGCGCGTCGAGCATCTGCAGCTTGGCAAAGCCGACGTTGACGCGGTCCAGGTAGTTGAACAGGTAGCAGATGAAAATGAACGGAATCAGCCGCAGGGTGATGCGCCGGTACAGCGCATTGCGGGTGGTATCCGTGCCTTGGTCAGGGGCGGGGCTGTGTGCCATGATCGGGTTCTCTGTTGTTATGGTTGTCACCGCGTCGCCTGTTCCGGCGCTCGCCCTGACGAGTCTCGGGGACAGCGACGTGCCTGTCTTTGTGCTTTTGCACAGCGATTGACCAGGGGCGCTGTGCCCGGGACCAAAGCCTACCACCCTAAGGACCCTTGAATGTTCGAACTCGACCATGACCTGGCGCAGGATATCGTTGATCGGGCGATGGCCATTTTGCCGTGCAACGTCAATGTCATGGACAGCCAGGGGTTGATCCTGGGCAGTGGCGAGCCGGAGCGCATCAACACCCGCCACGAAGGCGCACAACTGGTGCTGGCCAACGGCCGGATCGTCGAGCTCGACGTGGACGCGGCCAAGTGCCTCAAAGGCGTGCAGCCCGGGGTGAACCTGCCATTGATGCTCGATGGCCGGCTGATGGGGGTGTTGGGCTTGACCGGCGACCCGCAGCAGCTGCGTACCTATGGCGAACTGGTGCGCATGACTGCTGAAATGCTCCTGGCCCAGCGCCACCTGCAGGTTGAACAGCAATGGCGGCGGCAACGCTGCGACGACCTGCTCGCCTTGCTGTTAGGCGGCAGCGGCGATTCGCCTCGGCTGCTCGATGAAGCCCGTCAGCTCGGCCTGAAGCCGCAACTGCCAAGGGTACCTTGCCTGTTCGAGCTGGAATCAGGGCCGCCTGCCGAAGCCCTGTCGTCCTGGCTGATGAGCCGTTACCCGGACAGCTGGTGCGTCAGCCCCGCACGGCAATCGCTGCTGTGGTGTCGCCCGGCGGGTCTGGTGCTGGACGACGCGCGGTTGCTGGAGCGCCTCGAGCGTCACGGCTGGCAGGTTGAGCGCTTGGCCCTGGGGTGCGTGGCGCAAAGCCTGGAACAACTGCGCCGTGGTTATCGCCGGGTGCGCGACCTGCTGGCTTATGGGCAAGAGGTGCTGCCGGCCGAGCGCCTGCTCAGCCTTGAGCGGTACCGGCTACCGGCCTTGCTGTGGCGGCATCGCAATGACGATGCGCTGGATGAGCTGTTGCAACCGCTGCAACGCATCCGCGCCAAGGACGCCAGTGGACAGCTGATTGCGACCCTGCGCGCCTGGTGTGCCCATGATGGCCAGAGCCAGGCTTGTGCCGACGCCTTGGGCATTCACCGCAACAGCCTGCGCTACCGGCTGGAGCGGATCGCCGAACTGGGCGAGGTCGACCCCTTGCGGATGGAGGGGATGCTCAGCCTGTACCTGGGGTTGCAGTTGTTGCGAGCTGAGTGAAGCGCTGGCCAAAGGCATTTGCCCAAACAACGCCTCCGCCGTCTTGTGCATTTGACCGAGGCCACCTTGCCAGGCAACTGTCAGCATGCCGCTCATCTGGACAGGAGAATCCCCATGAAGATCGTCATCGCCCCCGACTCGTTCAAGGACAGCCTCGACGCTGCCGGTGTCGCCCGCGCCATTGCCACTGGCCTGGCCGAGGTGTGGCCGGATGCCGAGCTGGTCGAATGCCCCATGGCCGACGGCGGTGAAGGCACCATGGACGCCATCTTGGCAGCCAGCCAGGGCGAATTACGCCGCCTGGCTGTACGTGGGCCGTTAGGGCACAGCGTCGAGGCCGGCTGGGGTTGGCTGCCGCAGAGCCGCACGGCGATCATCGAAATGGCCCAGGCCAGCGGCCTGCAATTGGTGCCCACCCAGCAGCGTGATGCCTGCCGCAGCAGCACCTGGGGCACGGGCGAACTGATCGCCGCCGCCTTGGCTGCGGGTGCCCGCCGCATTGTCTTGGCCATTGGCGGCAGCGCGACCAATGACGGCGGCAGTGGCATGCTGCGCGCCCTGGGGCTGCGGCTGCTGGATGCCGAGGGGCAAGCACTGGAAGAAGGGGGGCTGGCCCTGGCAAAGCTGGCACGTATCGATGCCAGCGACCTCGACCCTCGGCTGGCAGAGGTCCAGGTCGAGGTTGCTGCCGACGTCGACAACCCACTCTGCGGTGCCAATGGCGCTTCGGCGATCTTCGGCCCGCAGAAAGGGGCAAACCCGCAGCAAGTAGAAGCACTGGACCAGGCACTGGGCCACTTTGCTGATCACTGCGCGCACTTGCTGGGCGAGGACGTGCGTGACTTCCCGGGCTGCGGCGCTGCAGGCGGCATGGGCTTTGCGGCCAAGGCGTTCATGGGCGCGCAGTTCCGCCCTGGCGTCGAGGTGGTGGCAGAGCTGGCCGGCCTGGACGCGCTGGTACAAGGCGCCGACCTGGTGCTGACCGGCGAGGGACGTTTCGATGCCCAGACCCTACGTGGCAAGACGCCAATGGGCGTGGCCCGGGTCGCCAAGCGCCATGGTGTACCGGTGGTGGTGCTGGCGGGCACGCTGGGGGAGGGGTATCAGCAGTTGTATGGCCACGGCATCGACGCGGCCTTTGCGTTGGCCAGCGGGCCGATGAGCCTGGAGCAGGCGTGCGCCAACGCCCGCGAGCTGCTGCAGGCGCGCGCCGGTGATATCGCCCGGCTATGGCGCTGCGCGGTGTAAGCGCGGTCCAATATTTCCGTGTAAGTGCAACTAGCGTGGGGGCTGCTTTGCAGCCCTTTCGCGCCCTAAGGCCGCGCCTACACGTCCATGCCGAAGTTATGAGACTTGGCAAATATGGAAATCATCTTTGTTTGATATCTCGCCATAAACAAAGGCCGAATCGCTGATTTTGATGAGAAAAGCGCTACATACAACACACGCAAAAGGCTCTATTTCGGCCCAGTAATACCGTCCGACTCTCACCGCTACTTACTATTAAGTATTTTACTTAACCCCCGTCGCTCGCCAATTCTCTGCACTGTTTATTCGAGAGGGCGAGTCGATGTTAGTTCATGGCGATAAGGATTTCGGCGTGTTGAAGGATGCCGAGGGCGAACTTCAAGAGCAGGTCGGGCGCGTGCCCGATGCCGCATTTTATGAACGCAAGTTGCAAGCAGTCTGGACGCGTGCGCAACACAGTACCCATTACGCAGGGATTGGCCCCTACAGCTTCACAGCGTTCCAGCAATTGCCGCTGACCGCCAAGGCCGCGCTGAAAAGCCAACCCCTGGCGTTTTGCACCGTAGCCCTTGGCGATGCGGCCAAGTACTACGCCACCACCGGCACCACCGGCGAGCCAACCCCAACCCCGCGCCTGAAACACGACATCATCTGGAATGCCGTCAGCGTCGCCAGCCACTGGCGAGCGGTGCTGCAGCCCGGGGCGCGGGTGGCCAACCTGATGCCATCGGACATCGTGCCGGTCGGCGACCTGATCGCCAACGTCTGCGAATACCTCGACGTGTCGCATGTACGGCTCTATCCCTTTACCACCGGCATCACCGACTGGGAACGGGTGTGCACGACCTTCGACACCTACCGGCCCACGGTGCTGTTCATCGCCCCCGGCGTACTGGTGCAACTGACCCGCTACCTCAAGCAGCGGGAGCTGCTCGACACGTTTGCCCAGTCGGTGCGCACGATCATGCTGCTGGGCGAGGTCAACACCCAGCCGTTTCGTGACCGTTTGGCCCGCGGGTGGCACTGCGAGGTACACGACGCCAGTTATGGCAGTACCGAGACCGGCACGCTGGCAGCCGTAGGCGCGGGCCAGCAGATGCGCCTGGCCACGGCCACGAATTATTTCGAGCTGCTGTTGCCGGACGGCAGGCTGGTAACGCCCGCCGAAGGCCTGACCGGCCGCCTCGTCGTCACCCCGCTGAACCTGTATGCGCGGCCGTTACTGCGGCTGGACACCGGCGACAGCGTCACCCTTACCGCGCCTTGGCAAGCCGGGCGGAGCAGCCCCAGCCTGTTGGTCAATGGCCGCGACAGCGACAGCATCGCGGTGGCCGGCGTAGACCTTGAGATTCGCGCCGTCGAAGAGGTGGTCTACGGCGCCTGCGACGCGACTGGCTATGTGATCGAAATCGACCGCCAGAACGACAGCGCCGCGTTGATCCTTGAACGTGACGTGCACTGGGACAACGCCCAGGAAGGCCCATTGCAAGCGCAGCTGCTGGCACGTTCCGAGCAACTGATGGGGCTGCGCTGGAGCCGTGTGCTGTTCGTCAACAACTTGTCGGCCATCAACAAGAGCGGTGGCTCGCAAAAAAGCTGGAAGAAGACCAACCTGCGCTTCGTGGGGGGCAAGCAATGACCACGTCACCCCTTGCCCAAGGGCGCGGTCTGGGCAACGGCCAGCCTGACTTGTGGTGCACATACGCCGCGATCCGCAGCCTGGCCTGGGTCGAGCGCCTCGACAGCGTCGATACGCCGGCCCTGCACAGCTATATCCAGTCCCGGCGTAACCGCGATGGGGGGTTCGCCTGGAGCAAGGGCATGCCATCCGACGCCTGGGCGACTTTTTATTGCACCGAAACGCTCAAGGACCTGGGTATCGCCATTGACCATGGCGCCCAAACTGCCGATTGGCTGCAAACGCTGTTCGACGGTGATGCCTACGCCATGTGCCCCGGCCAGACGGCGGACGTCTGGGCCACCCACTATGCCGTGCGCACGTTAATCGAGGTGTGCCAGGGGCAGGTGGCCGATGCCCCGGCGTTGTACGCCTGGCTGGAAGGGCTGCAGTGCAGCAATGGCGGCCTCAGTTGGTCCGCGGACTTTGCCCAGCGCAACTTGGCCGACACCCGAGCCTGCTTCTACGGCGTGATGGCCGCGCGAGCCCTGGCCCAGCAGGGGCTGCCCGCACCGCAGTGGGACCTGCCGCGGTTGATTGCCTGGTTGCAGGCGCAGCAGGTGGAAAGCGGCGGCTTTCGTTTCAGCGAGGCTGCCGAGCAACCGTGCCTGTGGGCGACCTACCGCGCCACGGCGAGCCTTGCGGCATTGCATGCGCAGCCCTTGGCGCGCCACGCGTGTATCGCCTGGATCGACGCACTGCGTCGGCCCAGTGGCGCTTTCGTGCGTTGGCAGGGCTATGACGGCGAGGACGTCTGGGCCGCTTTTTGCGCGGTGGGCTCGCTCAAGGCGTTGGGAGAGCCGGTGGCCCACCTGGCAGATGACATTGCACGGTTCATCGCGACCTTGGCGCTGCCTCAGGGTGGCTACACCTATCGGCAGGTCGACAGCGCGGCGGATGTGCTGACCACGGCGGCTGCCGTGCTCGGCGAACAGCTGAATGCTGCGCAACGGGCGGCAGCCTTGCACTGGATCGAAGGCTGCCAGATGCCTAACGAGCCTGGGCTCATGTACATGCCAGGGCGGGGCGCCGAAGTCCGCTGCACCAATTGGGGCCTGGCGGCGGGCGCCTTCGCCGGCCAGCCAGCGGCGCGCAAGGCGGTCGGGCACTGGCTGGCCTCGTTGCAGAACCCCGATGGTGGCTTCGGGTTCTGGGAGGGGCGCGGGTCGGACCTGGTGTCCACGGCGTCTGCGGTGGCGATCCTCCAGCAACTGGGCAATAACGCTGGGGTCGACCTTGTGGCGCTGGAGGCCTTTGTGGCCAGTTGCGCTCAGCAAGGTGGGCACGCCGCCTACCCACGAGGGCAGGCGTCCTTGCGTGCCAGCCTGCAAGCCTTGATCTGCCTGCACCATGTGGGCTGGGATGTGCGCGAGCAGGCAAACGAACTGCTGGTTGCACACAAGGTGCGCCAGGGCGGCTTCGCCAATCTGGGGCAGCGCATCCCTGATTTGCTCAGCACCTACCAGGCCGTGGCGTTCGGCGCCGCGCAGGGGTTGCCGGTCGACCGCGCGCACCTGCAGTTCTTTCTCGACAAAGTGCGCAGCGGCCAAGGCCATGCCTGGTCGCCGCTGTACCTGGAGGGCCACGACGCACTGTCCGATTGCCTGGGGCGCCTGTTGCAGGCGTTTGCCGAAGGCAGGCGTCAGCACCTGCCCAACCTGCAGCTGTCGTGAGGAGCAGGCATGCCAACCATTACTGTTAGCTGCGCACCACTGCAGCCCATCGAGCGCAAGCGCCTGGCCCTGGCGTTCACCCGCCTGCTGAAAGCGCAGGGCGCCGATACCGCGCATTGCATGGTGTTTTTCAACCCGCTGGAACCGGGGTGTGTGTTCAGCGCCGGCATGCCATTGCCGACTGCTGATGGCAACGGTGTGGCGTTGCAGTTCTACCTGCGCATCACCCTGTCGGCGGCGCGCGACGGGCTGGCCCATGCGGTCTTGGCCGAAGGCCTGCACCGTTGTCTGGTGAGTCACTACCCGAACGCTTTCATCTACCTGCAGTTTGATCCGATCCTGCCAGAACACGTGTTCTACAGCGCGGGAACGGCATTGATCAATGCCCACCATCAACAAGGAAAACCAGGCGCGTGAGCAACCTTTCTATTGAGCAGCAGATTCGTCAAGCATTGGCGCAATTACTCGGTGACGAGGTCAACGCCATCGATAAGCGCGACAGCTTCCGCGATTTTCTAGGCGAACGCTTCGACAGCCTGATGGCCGTCGAGGTCATCACCGCCATTGAAGCCTGTTTCGCCATCGAAGTGGATTACCTGAGTGACGACGTTCGCTACTGGTTTGAAACACTGGAAAAGATGGAGCAGTTCGTCGCCCAGAAACGCGAAGACCAATTGACCCTGCAGGCCACCCCGTGAGCGGCGATCATCTGTTCACCACGTCAGGCTCCACCGGCGCGCCACGCCACTGGCTACGCAGCCACGCGCAGATGGTCGACGAGGCCGCGCTGATTCTCGGCCGCTGGGCGGCTGACGCGAGCGAGATCCTGTCATTCGCGCCGAGCTGCCACAGCTACGGGATGATCCTGGGCGCGGTCGGTGCGCAATGGCTGAACGCGCGGTTGCAGGCCTGCTCGCTGGAACAGCAGCAGTTACCGCAGCTCGATGGCGACGGGCCCTGTGTGATCCTCGCCATTGCCAGCACCTGGCGGCTCTTGCCTGCACTGCTGGCGCGCCTTTCAGTACGGCGTTCGGTACTGGTGGTGCACAGCGCATCGCTGTTGCCACCGGACGCATTGGCCACCGTGCACCGCTTCGCAGGGCCGCAGGTGCGCTTCATCGAGCTGCTGGGTGCCACCGAAACCGGCGCCATGGCCTATCGCGCGCTGGATGCGCAAAGTACCGCAGAGCAACCGTGGACGCTGCTGAGCGATGTCGAGTTGCTGAGCCCTATCGGCGCTGCCGGCCCGCTAGACGTCAGCAGCCCACGTATCGCGCGGGAGCAGGGCGCTGCAACCCCGGCACACGCTCACCGTTGCGATGACCTGGTGCTGCCATTGGACGCGCGACGCTTTCAATGGCTGGGCCGGGCCAGCAGCCTGATCAAGGTCAACGGGGTTCGGCTCGACCTGGCGCGCCTGGCCTGCGAGCTCGGCCAACGCCTGCAGTGCCCGACCCTGGCCTGCGTGGCGGTGCGCGATGGGTTGCGCGCCGAAGCGTTCGAAGTGCTGTTCAGTTCGCCAACGTTGACCGAGCAGGCCGTGCGCGAAGCGCTCACGCACTGGCCTGCGCACCACCCGCGACCGGTCGCCGTGCGCCGGGTCGCGCACCTGCCGCTGTCTGCCACCGGCAAGCCCCAACCGTGGGCCGCCTCATTAACTGTCAAGGAATACACCCATGAGCCACGCTGATACCCAGGGCACCATCGCCCATTACCTGAACCACTGCGGTGCGCCGCTGGCCAGTGGCCGCGAACAGCCCGAATACCTCGGCCTAAGCCTGCGCAAGCGCCTCGAACTGCTGGAACGCAGCCCAGCACTGGCGGCTGATTGGGCTGCACAGTATGAGGCCTGGCGCGATCACGCCGACAGCCACTATCGCTGCCTGACCAGCACCCGCCCAGTTGAGGCGCCGTGGGTCCGGCTGGGAGTGAAGGACACCGTGGACGTCGCCGGCCTACCGACCCGCCTGGGGCTGCGCAGCTACCGTCACTACCCGCAACGCAGCGCCGAGGCGCTGAGCCACCTCGACCCGCGTATCGCGCTGACCAGCAAGGTGGCGACCACCGAGCTGAACATCGCGTTCGGCGCAGGCTGCCGCAACCCGCATTTCCCGACCATCGACCCATCGGGTTCCAGCACCGGTTCTGCGGTTTCCGTGGCTGCGGGCCTGTGCGACATCTCGTTGGGTACCGATGTGCTGGGCTCGGTGCGTTGGCCGGCGTCCCACTGTGGCATGGTCGGCTTGCGCATGACCCACAAGGCCGCCAGCCTGGCCGGAGTATTCCCGCTGTCGCCACGCATGGACGCCTTGGGTTGGGTGACCCGCAGCGCCGACGACTTTGCCCTGCTGCTGCCGATGCTGGGCTTGGGGCCGTTGCTGGGCGATCAGCAACCGCTCAAGCAGTACTACCGTGTCGGCGTGCTTGAACACGCGCTCGACCCTGCGCTGACCAGCGCACCAATGCTCGACATGTTGAGCCAGGCCCGTAGTGCACTGGCCGACCTGGGCATGGCCCCGCGTGAAGTGGCCATGCCCGACCTGTGGGCCTGCCGTGGCGATGCCTGGCAGCTGTGCGCGCGCGACGCTTGGCTGGCATCTGCGGCCTGGGCGCGACGCTTCGACTGCGAACTGCATTGGTCAACGCTCAGCGCGCTCAAGGTAGGTGAAGGGGTAAGCGACAGCGACTACTCGCGCATTCATGCCCGCATGGGCGCCGTGCGGGCGGGTATCGATGCCTGGTTCGAGGCCGCCCAGGTGGATGTCGTTATTTTCCCGATGGACCCGAACCGGCCCTTCGACCGGCGCAGCCCGCAACCAGGTGATTCGACCATTCCGTCACCGGACGATCACGACTATGCCCAGAAAATCGGTTTCACCCCTCTGGCCAGCTTCAGCGGCCTGCCGGCCATTACCGTGCCGATCGCCCTCAGCGCTGACGGCAAGGCGCCCCTGGCCATACAGATCATGGGCCGACGCGACAGCGAGCAGCAGTTGCTGGACATCGCCAAACGTGTGCAGGCGCTGATCGGCCTGCTGCCTACCCGTCGTCTTCAGGTGTAAGGGGCGAGCCATGTGCGGAATTACAGGCTGGGTGGACTACACCCGCGACCTCGCGCAACAGCGCCAGGTGCTCGGCGCCATGACCGATACCTTGGCCTTGCGCGGGCCGGATGCCAGCGGCAGCTGGCAGCACCGCAACGCCTTGCTCGGGCATCGGCGCCTGGCCATCATCGACCTGAGCGGTGGCGTGCAGCCCATGACCTACCGCTTCGCCACGGGTGAAGACGTCGCGCTGGTGTACACCGGCGAGGTCTATAACCACCATGCCCTGCGCGAACGGTTGCGCCAGGCCGGGCATGTGTTTAAAACACGCAGCGACACCGAGGTGGTGCTGCACGCCTACCTGGAGTGGGGCGAGCAGTGCTGCGACCACCTCAATGGCATGTTCGCCTTCGCCGTGTTCGATGGGCGCAGTGGCCACTTTCTGCTGGTGCGTGACCGCTTGGGGGTCAAGCCGCTGTACTACGCCCGTCACCAGCAGGGGTTGCTGTTCGGCTCCGAGATCAAGGCGATTCTTGCCCACCCCGAGGTTGCCAGCACCCTAGACGCGGTCGGCCTGGTGGATGCCTTAAGCCTGTCCCGGGGCACCACCCGCACTGCCTTTCGCGGGGTCAGCGAATTGCCGCCGGGGCATCGGTTGTCCTGGCGGCCCCAGGGGCAGGTAAAGATCAGCCGCTACTGGCAGTTGCAACGCCGCGAGCATCAGGACGACGTGGCGACCACGGTCGAACGCACCCGCGAGCTGCTCGACAATGCCTTGGGCGAGCAGTTGCATGCCGATGTGCCGGTTTGCTCGCTGCTGTCCGGTGGCCTGGACTCGACCCTGCTGACCGCCATGGCGCAACAGCGGTTAGTGGCCGAGCAGGGCGGGGCGGTGAATTCGTTCTCGGTGGATTTCGTCGGCCAGGCAGAGCAGTTTCAGGGTGATGCGTTTCGCCCCGAACGTGACCAGCCTTATGCCCTGGCGGCGGCCCAGTACATCGGCAGCCGGCACCAGACCATCCTCATAGACAACCGGGAGTTGGTGTCGGACCCGGCCCGCCTGGCGGTGTACCGCGCCAACGACAGCGCGGCCACCTTCGGCGACGTGGACACCTCGCTGTACCTGTTGTTCAAGGCGATCCGCGCGCATTCCACGGTGGCCATCTCCGGTGAGGCGGCAGATGAAGTGTTTGGGGGCTACGCCTGGTTCCGCGACCCGCAGGCCGTGGCCGCAGCGCGCTTCCCTTGGTTGTCGCGCATGCAACTGCTGCAGCCCGAGCTGATCAACCCTGAGTTCAACCGGGCCTGCGATTTTGCCCAGTATCAGGACAGCTGTTATCACCAGGCCCTGGACAGCGTCGAGCATCTGCCAGGGGACAGTCCGCAGGAACGGCGCATGCGCGAAATCTGCCACATGCACCTGCAGCGCTGGCTGCCGATTCTGCTCGATCGCAAGGACCGCCTGAGCATGGCCGCGAGCCTCGAGGTGCGGGTGCCGTTCACTGATCATTCACTGGTGGAGTACGTGTACAACGTGCCGTGGTCGATCAAGGGCAAGGATGGCGAGGAAAAATGGTTGCTCAAGCAGGCCGGCGCCGACCGGGTACCGCCTGCGGTGTTGCAACGGCGCAAAAGCCCGTACCCGACCTCGGCGAACCTGGCCTATGAGCGCTTTCTGCGCGAGCGCATTCGGCAGTTGCTGAAGGCGCCAGTCCGGCCCGTGTTCCAGGTCATCGACCACGGTCGGCTGGCCGCCGAGTTGCGCCAGCCCGAGGGTTATTTCAACTCGCAACTGCGGCGTAACAACCTGGAGACGGCCCTGGCGCTGGACACCTGGCTACGTGAGTACCGGTTGACGGTGTAGGGCTACAGGATCAGAGGGTTCTGCAGGGTGTCGCTGAAGCGCTTCGGCGCGCCCTGGTCGAGCATGGCGATGAAACTGCCCAGGGCCGGCGAAGCGTTCTGGATGTTCCAGTTCATGTACAGGCCCATGGTTGGGGTGGGCTGGTCCTTGATCGGGCGGATCGGGCGGAATTGCACACGCTCACGCAGCGTCGAGTAAGCGATCGACTCCGGCACCAGGGCCACGCCGAAGCCACAGGCGACCAGGCCGATCAGGGTGTGGATCTGCGCCGCCTCCTGCACCACCTTGGGGTAGAAACCGGCCGACTCGCACAGGGCAATCAACTGGCTGTGGTAGCCACTGCCCAGGGCTTGCGGGGTGAAGACGAAGTCCTCTTCGGCAAAATCGCGCAGGTCGACCAGCGGCTGATGGGCCCTGGCGTGGTTGGCGGGCAGGGCCATGATGATCTGCTCGTTGAGCAACAGCCGCGACTCGATGGTATCGGGCGGCATCGGCAGCTTGCGCATGAAACCGATGTCGGCTTCGCCGGCCATCAAGGCCTTGGCCTGCGAGGCTGAGGGCATCTCGCGGATGGTCAGGCGTACATTCGGGTAGACCTCGCGGAACCTGCGCAAGGTCGTGAGCAGCGACTCGTAATACGCAATGGAGATGGCCGTGATCGTCAGTTTGCCGCAGATGCCTTCCGAGACATTGCGCGCGTATTCGATGCCTTGCTCCAGCTCTTTGAGCGTGCGGTACGCGGTTTCCAGAAAGGCCATGCCAGCGGCAGTCAGCTTGACCCCGCGCTTGTTGCGCAGAAAAAGGCTGAAGCCGAGCTTTTCTTCAAGGCGGTTGATCGCTTGGCTCAGGGGCGGCTGCGCCATGTGCAGGCGGATGGCGGCCTTGTGGAAGTGCAGTTCTTCGGCTACGGCGATGAACTGCCTGAGCAAACGTGTCTCGATCATTCTCTGTTCCTTCATCGACTTGCCGGGGTGCCTGGCAGGCGCCACCCCTGCAAGGCGGCCATCATAGTGCGTGGCCACCGAGTGACAAAGCCTCGGTGATATCCCTGAGATATCAAAGTTGCATGCTTTTAATATTAAGTCATTGATTTTTTTATTGTTATCGTAAAAAAGGAGAATCGAAGGTGCCCTGCAATGCCAATCACAGACCCATTCAAGAACAAAGTCGCGATCATCACCGGTGCTGCCCAAGGGCTGGGCCTGGCTTACGCCATGGCACTGGCCGAGCGAGGCGCCCGCGTGGTCATCAGCGACCTGGGGACTGACCGGGCAGGCCAGGGCGAGGACCCGTCGGCCCTAGCCCAGGCACTCGCGGCCCTGCAGGCCAAGGGCTACAACGCGATCGCCCATGCCGGGCAATTGGAAGACGAACGCGCCTGCCAACAATTGATCGAGCTGGCCATCGAGCAGTTTGGCGCACTGGATATCCTCATTCACAATGCAGGCTGGGTCGATTACCAGGGCATCGAAGCGCAGGAAGAAGCCTTTCTTCAGCGCGCGCTGGGCATCAGCGTGCACGCCCCGGTGTGGCTGGCCAAGCATGCCTGGAAGTACCTCAAGCATTCCGCCGCCCCGCGCGTGGTGCTGACCACCTCGGACCGCGCCATGTACCAGCGCTATTCGCAGCCCGGGCTGGTGGCCTATTCAGCCGGCAAGATGGCCCAGGTCGGCATCATGAACGCCTTGAGCATGGAAGGGATGGAGCACGGCATCCTGGTCAATGCCATCTCGCCCGTGGCCAAGACCCGCATGTGGGGCGTGACCCAGGCCCCGGAAGAGCTCAAGCCCGAATGGGTCACCCCAGGGTTGTTGTACCTGGCCAGCTCGCTGTGCCGCGACACGGGCTACATCCTGCGTGCCAGCAACGGGCAGTTCACCGCCACCCGTTTCACCGAGAACAGCGGCGTCAGCTACCCACGCGACCTGGCGCGGGTACAGGCGGGCAACTTCAAGGAAGTGGCCGAACGCTGGAGCCGCATCAAGGAATGCCATTACGTACCGGTCAAGGTCGCCAACACCCGCGCCGATCTGGGCGAGAGCCCGGTTTGGGACGCGCGCAGCGGCGCGCTGTACTTCGTCGATATCACCGATGGGCGCATCAATCGGCTGAACCCGGACGGCGAGGTCGAAAGCCTGTATGAGTCGGCCGCACGCATTGGCGCCCTGGCCCTGACCGACCAGGGCAACTTGATCTTCACCGAGGATTCCAGTGTCGCCATTCTGGACGTGAACGCGCGCAAGGTGCGGCAATACTCCGTGCCGGTTCACCCGCGTTCCACCTACCGTTTCAACGATGGTGCCTGCGACCCCCAGGGCCGTTTCGTCAGCGGCCTGATGGACGAAGCCCCAAGTGGCAAGACCGGCGCCTTGTTCCGTTTCGACGCGGAACTGAGCGACCAGGTGATCCACGATGGCATGGCGCTGCCTAACGGGCTGGCCTGGTCGGAAGACGGGAAAAGCGTTTTCTTCGTCGACTCGGTCGCCCGCGCCATCTACCGCGCCGAGTACCTGCCCGAAGGCCGCTTGACCGAGGTTACGCTGTTTGCCGAAACACCTGCTGAGCTGGGGCGCCCGGACGGCATTGCGCTAGACCGCGAAGGCGGGCTGTGGGTGTGCCAGTTCAATGGCAGTTGCCTGCTGCGTTACGACCGTCACGGCCACCTGACCGACCAGGTGGTGATGCCGGTGACGCGCCCGACCAGTTGCTGCTTTGGCGGTGAAGGGATGACCACCTTGTATATCACCACCGCGCGGTTCGGCATGAACGCTGTAGAGCTGCGGCACTACCCGGATGCCGGCGACCTCTATGCGATCCGCCCGGAAATCGGCGGCATTGCGCGCCACGCCTTCAAGGAATGAGGTTGTGCACCTGGCTGGCCGGTAACACGGCCAGCTCACCAAAGCGTTGCGCCGAGTCGATGTAGCGCAGTGCTGACTTGGCGTCCTTCCAACCCACGTAGCTCATCAACGACTTCAGTTCCCAACCATTGGCCGTGGCCCACGTGGCGAAACCACGGCGCAGCGAGTGGCCGGTGTACAACGCCGCCGGTACCCCGGCACGCTCCAGCATGCGCCGGAGCAGCCCAACCAGGCTGTTGCTGTTGAGCGCCGCGTCGCTGAGGTTGCCCCAGCGGTCGAGCTTGCGAAACACCGGGCCATGGGCGATGCCGGCCACTTCGATCCACTGCAGGTACGCGCTGACCGGGCACAATGCCTTGAGTGCCGGCGTGCGGTGCTGCACGCCAAGCGCTTCGCGGTCACCCTTGCTGCGAGGCAGGAACAAGGTGATGCCGACACCGGCTTCAGCCTGGATGTGCTCGACGCGCAGGCGCGCCAGCTCATCCCCCCGAAACCCTCGCCAAAACCCCAGCAACAGCAGCGCCGTGTCGCGACGCGCTCGGCGCAGGGTGGTCAAGTCGTGGCATTCGCGTGCCTGGCGGGCTTCGTCCTCGAAGCATTGCACGGCGGTTTGCAGGTGTTGCAGCAACAGCGGTGCAGCCTGTTTTGGCGGTGTCGGGTGCAGGGTGCGGATACCGCGCAGTACCTGGCGCACCAGCGGCGCCTTGGTCGGGTCGGGGAAGCCCTGGCTGATGTGCCATTGGCTGAGGGCCGCGAGGCGTTGACGCAAAGTGCTCACCGCGTGCTGCTCGGCGTGGTCGGCCAGGTAACGGGCCACGCCCTCGGCGGTGGCGGGCAGAAAGCCACCCCACTGGGTCTCGAAATGGTCGATGGCAGCCTGGTAGCTGCGCCGCGTGTTGTCACGGGTGGCGGCGCGGACGTAGCGCTCGATGTCGGTCATGGTGCAGTAGCCGGTATTCAGTGGTGACACGATAAACCGAATCGGCTTGCCTGTCCTGGCATCCATCCCTCTTTAGTAGACACCTACCTTTTCATCGATGCCGTTGAAGGGTGGGTAGTCGAGCAGTTGTGCCGGCGACAGTGGGCGGCTGAAGTGATACCCCTGGGCAATGTCGCAACCGGCGAGCTTCAGGCACACCACTTGCTCACGGGTCTCCACACCTTCGGCCACCACCTCCAGGCCGAGGCGCTTGGCCAGGATGATGGTGGAGGAGACGATCGGGCTGTCGTCATGGCTGTTGGACAACGGCGCAATCAACGAACGGTCGATTTTCAGCTTGCTCAACGGCAGCGAGTGCAGGTGCGCGAACCCTGCATAGCCGCGCCCGAAATCGTCCAGGCTGATGCCCAGGCCCGCTTCGCGCAAGCGCTGCAGGTGCTCGACCGCCGTGCCCTCGGGGTCAAGGATGGTGGTTTCAGTGATTTCCAGCTCCAACCGGTGTGGGGCGATGCCGTACCTTTGCAATTTGTTCAGTAGCCGCGTGCTGAAGCCTGCCTGGCGCAACTGCAGCGCCGAAACATTGACCGCCAGGCGCGCTTCGCGGCCCTGCGCGTGCCAACGGGCGAGCGCCTCACAAGCCAGGCGCAGCACTTCCCAGCCAAGCTCGATGATAAAGCCACTGCGCTCGGCCAGGCCGATGAAGCGGTCCGGGTAAAGCAGGCCGAATTCCGGGTGGTCCCAGCGCACCAGTGCCTCGTAGCCCAGCACCTGGTGGGTATCGAGGCGGATCTGCGGTTGGTAATGCAGGATGAACTGGCGCTCGGCCAACGCCGCGCCGAAGGCTTGCTCGAGGGTGAAGGCATGGATATCGGAAAGGTTCAGCGACGGGTCGAAGAAGCGGTACTGGGCACG
This sequence comes from Pseudomonas sp. LAIL14HWK12:I7, assembly GCF_000483465.1. Lineage (NCBI taxonomy): Bacteria > Pseudomonadati > Pseudomonadota > Gammaproteobacteria > Pseudomonadales > Pseudomonadaceae > Pseudomonas > Pseudomonas sp. LAIL14HWK12:I7. Next base: position 7,904 of record NZ_AXYZ01000024.1, on the reverse strand, counting down.
CCCGGCCTGCTTGGCCGAGTACATCGCGGCATCGGCGCAGCGGATCAGGCTGTCGATGTCTTGGCCATCGCGTGGGCAGATACTGACGCCGACGCTGGGGCTGGTGTTGACCTCCTGGCCATCCAGCGCATAGGTGGTCGAGAGTTTCTGCACCAACTCGCGTACCCAGACGTTGATCTGCTCTTCGCTGCGCTGACCGGCCAGTAGTACCACGAACTCGTCACCACCAAAACGCGAGGCTTCGTCGCCCGGCTCCAGCAACCGTTGGATTCGCCCGGCCACGGCTTGCAGCAGCAGGTCGCCGATCTTGTGGCCGAGTGAGTCGTTGATCGACTTGAAACGGTCCATGTCGATGAACAGGATGGCCATCAACCGGCGTTTGCCCCGTTGCCGGGTCAGCGCAAGCCCAGCGACTTCGACGAACTGGCGGCGGTTGTGCAGGCCGCTGAGGTGGTCAGTGGCCGCGGCGTGGCTGCTGCGCCGGTGTTCGTCCTCAAGCCGCTCTATCAGTTGCTGGTTGACCTGCTGTGCGTGCTCCAGGGCGCTGAACGCTTCCTGGCGTTTGCGCAGCAGGCGCAACGTCCACACCAGGCTGGCCAGAATCATCAGGGTCATGCTCAGGTTCAGCCAGAACTGCCGTGAGTAGGCCAAGGCCGTCGGCGCCAGGATTTCTTCGTAGCGTTGGCTGACCACCACGCTAAAGCCTCGCTCGGCCTGGCGCCGGTACAGGCTCTGGTAGGGGCCGCCGGGTGAATACTGCGTGAGCGCGCCCGCGTCAGGCCCGGCCTGCGGCAAATCGGGCTCCAGGCTGTCGGCGGCCACGATCACCCCGCTGGAGTCGATGCGCAGGCGTTCGTGGCCATCGTCCTGCAGCAGGCGCATCAGGCCGGTGCTGCCCAGGTCGATGTGCTGGAACAGCACCGCCAGGTAACCGATGTCCAGCTGCACCACCAGGATGTTGTCGATTTCGCGGCCGGGCAGGTCGGTCAGCGGCAATATGAACGGCAGACGCCAGGTGGGCAGGGCGCTAAGCGGGCTTTGCACCTCGATACTGGGCATGAAGGGTTTGAAGCCGTAGCGGGCAACGTGCAATTGCAACTGCCGCAGCCAGTCTTCAGGCAGCGTTGCGGCGTCGTCGGCATGGCTGGCCGACACGAGCCGGCCGTGTCGGTCGTACAGGCTGATGCGTTTGAACAACGGGTCTTCGGCCAGCAACCGGGCCAGGTTGGCGTTGCCCTGGCGCGGGGCCTTCAGGTCGCCTTGGGTGACGCGGCCAACGGCCTGGGCACGGTCGACCAATTGGCGCAGGCTTTGCGCGACGATGCTGGCCAGGTTCAGGTGCTCGGCCGCCTTGGCCGACACTGCATCCTGGCGCGCAGCGGCTTTCTGGGAGAAGTGCAGCCCCCAGAGAAATGCCAGGGTGGCGGCACACAGCATCAGGATCAACAGGCGCAGAAGGCTGGCGGAAGAGAGCGAACGGCGAATCACGACTGATAATCCCGACCCTGGGTGATGCTGAAAACATACGACAGTATGATGACAGGCCGATGACTGATGGCTAAGTGCCTCTAGGGTTTTGCCGTGTCTGCCAACGGCGCCTGCAAGCGTGTGGTTTCTTCTTCGATGTAGGTCATCAGTGCAGCGACCTCGGCATCGCCCAGCCGCATGTTGGGCATTGCCAGGCGGTTGTATTGCTCGTACAGCAGCATCGCCAGCGGGTCTTTTTGCGCAAGCATCTGATCTGGCTCTTTCAGCCAGCGGCTCAGCCAGCGGGCATCGCGTTGCCGGGTCACGCCTAACAGGTCGGGGCCGATGCCCCGTTGCAGGCCTGGCTCGGCGTCGCCCAGGGTATGGCAGGAAGAGCAGCGGGTGCGGAAGATCTGCTCGCCGCTGCTGGGCGAGCGGACTTCCGGCGCATGGGCGTAGTCGTTGGCCATGGCACTGGCTTGCTTCCAGTTGTGCAAGCTGTTGCCCAGGCGGTCGGCGAGGATGTAGGGGCTCTCAAAGGGCGAGGCTTTCATCCAGCGGCCGGTGGCCTGGTTGCCGATGATCAGGCTCAGGTTGTGGTCTTTGGAGCGGCCGTTTTCCAGGCCTTCTATGTACAGGCCCAAGCTTCTGCGCAATTGCTCGATGTCGGCAGGCTCGCCGGTGAGCAAGGTCCAGCCGGGGCCGATGGCGAATTTTTCGGCGTAGCGTTTGAGGGTGGCCGGCGTGTCGTTGTAGGGGTCGATGCTGATGGAGTAGAGGAATATGTCCTTGCCGACCCGGTCGCCGAGAATCTTTTGCACCTGGCGCAGGCGCGCGGTTTCCACCGGGCAGGAGTCGGAGCAGCCGGTGAAGATGAAGTTGATGGCGACGACCTTGTCTTTGATCAGGTCATCGAAGAAGTGCACTTTTTCACCGTCCTGGGTCAGCAGGGGGGTATTGGGGAAGTAGTCGGCGCCCCAGGGGGTGGCGGTTTCTTGGGGTGGGGCTTGCCGGGGTTGCACGGGCCAGAACGGGATGCTGGCAGCGAACAGCGACAGCACGAGCAGAACACGCCATGAGCCAGTCATGAAGTCGTCCTCCGTAAAAGATCCTACACAAACCGTTGTAGGAGCAGCCTTGCGCTGCGAAAAGGCCAGTGAAAGCACCGAAATTGCATTGTGTTGTCACTGGCCTCTTCGCAGCACAAGGCTGCTCCTACAGCTGATTTGCCTACTTGATGCTGATTGGCGCTGTCACGCTTTGCCCCAGCGTCGACGTCACGGTCGCTGTCGCCGGTGTTGCTGGCCCGTTGCCGGTAGTGGTGGCCGACAACCTCCAACGGGCACCCGTGGTGGCCGCGGTCAGCGTGGCAGCACCCAGGTTCAACGGCCCGCTGGTGGTGGCCACCGTCACGTTGATGGCATTGCCGGTAGCCACCGAGGTGGTGCCCGCCAGCTCCCAGGTGTAGCGGTTGCCGCTGCGCACTTGCACCGAGGCACTGCTGACCTGGATGTTGTCGACCGGTACTGCCGGGCTCACCGCGATGCTGACCGCCGCCGGGGCGACCGACTCGGCACCCTTGGCGTCGCGCGCCGAGTAGTTGAAGCTGGCGGTGAACGGTGTGGCGACGGTGGCCGGTGGGGTGTAGGTCACCGTGGTGCCGTCGGTGCTGGTGGTACCCATGCCCGAATCCGGCTGGCTGAGGCCAATGACGGTCAAGGGCAGGTTGCGCTCGGGGTCGGTGTCATTGGCCAGCACATTGAGCGTGATCGCCTTGCCGGCCGTGGTGGCAGCACTGTCGTTGACCGCAACCGGTGGCTTGTTGGTATCGTCGTTATCATTGTGGCCCGACGTGCGGAAGGTCGGCAGGCCTACAGAAGCGACATATTCCACACCGTCCCAACCCGGCAACGGGGTTGGCATCACCTGGAACTGGCCAGGGTGCTCCAGGTCCCAGCGCAGCAGCATCGACGAGTCTTCGTGCTGGGTGTTGTGGCAGTGCTCCATGTAGGTGCCGGCAAACTCGCGGAAGCGGATGGCCATTTCCACTTCTTCCGACGAATCGGCATCCGGCCCGATGCGGTAGACGTCCTTACGCGCCCACTTTTCCCACTCTGGCGGTGCCTTGCCGTCGCGGCTGAGCACGATGCCTTCCTCGAAGTGCACATGCACCGGGTGGCTCCAGCCGTTGCCGCCGTTCTTGATCTTCCAAACTTCCAGGGTGCCGTCGCCGCTAAAGCCGCCTTGGGTGGCTTCGCTGGCCAGTTGCGGCGCTGCGTTGATGCGACGTGGGTCCATGCTGTAGCCGAAGCCGCCATCGGTCTTGATGGTCCAAGGGTTGGTGTCGGTGCCGTCTGAACGGCCGAAGATGAACTCGCGATGGCGGGCATCCTTAAGCTTGGCCTGGTCGGCAACAGCGTTGCGGTCGAGGGTCAGCGGGATCATCTTCAGGCCTGCGGCCTTGCCCGGCTTGGCCGGTTCATAAGCGACTGGGTCCATGCTCAGGTCCTGGCCGCTGTAGGGCTGCACCAACAGTTGCAGGAACTTACCCACCACCGGGTCGCCTTGGTCCCACTGCGGGCCCTTGCTGGTCTGCTTGATGACCGCCTTGTATTTCTCCGACAGCACGTCCGCCAGCGAAATAGCCTGGTTCGGGCCCTTGCCTGACTGGTGCTCCATCAGGTTGACGAAGTACAGCTTGTCGCCTGCCTTGATGCCGTTCTTGGCGAAGTTGATGATGATGTCGTAACGCTCGGCGATGCCTTGCAGCGGCAGAATGCCGTTGTTGTCCTTGAGGTCACCGTCGCCGTTGAGGTCCAGGGTGCCGTCGAATGGCACGGCATGTTCCATGATGTTGCCGTCGTTGGCGATCATGTGGAACGGCACGCGGGCATACGACACGTTGGAGCCGGACGGGCCCTTGAATTCGCCGCTGCTGCCGGCGATTTCACGCACCACGGCAAATTTGAAGTAGCGCGACACCGACCCATTGAGGATGCGGAAACGGTAGCTACGCGCCCGTACTTTCAGCTTGGGTTGGTACTGCCAGTTGACCAGGATCTGGTCGCCGAGGAAGCCGTCGGTGTTGAACGGGTTGAACCACAATTGGCCGTTGGCATCCCAGGCTTTGTCGGCAATCACCAGGTTGACGTCGTAGTCGCGGTTGCCCCACGGCATGGCCGAACCACTGGGGAAGCGCAGGTTGACGCCATCCTGCAGAGCCTCGTTGCCGCGGTCCAGGGCGCTGTAGTAGTTCATCATCACGGCGTTGCCTTTGTAGACGTTCTGCGCCGTGAAATCCATCATGTGGTCGTGGAACCAGTGGGTACTCATGGTTTCGCGCCAGTCGCCACGAATCTTGATGCTGCCGTTTTCGCAGGTTTTAAGGCCCGGCGAGGCGTCGTTGACGTACAGCGTTTCGCCCGGTGAGCAGGGGAACGCCGCGCGCGGGTCTTGGGCGCGGGTGTTGATAGTGTCGTAACCGGCCAACTGCACCGGCCACCGGTAGTCGTAGTACTGGCCGGGGAAGAAGTAGGCGTTGGCAAAGCCATCGCTTTCGGCCGGGGAGTGGCCGTTGTGCTCATGGGTCGAGATGGTGTGCAGGCCAAAGCCGCCGTTGGCCGACGGGTCGATCGGCAAGGCGTTGTAATGGCGCATCAAGATCGGCTGGCCATAGCGGACCATCAGCAGCTTGGGCGGGAAGGTGCCGTCGAAGGTCCACAGCGATTTGTGGTTTTGCAGAGGGAAACTTGGGTGGAAGCGGGTGTCGATGCCCTTGGTGGTGCCCAACGTGGTGGGGATGTCCGAGGTCTGGTAGTACAGCCCGCCCGGCGCGAACTCGCCGACCGCATAGTTGTGCATTTGCTTGCGGTCACGCAACCCTAGGTTGATGCGTGCGCCAGCTTGGGCGGTCTTGAACGCAGCCTGAGGGTAGAACTCGTTCCAACGCTGATGGGACCAGCCTTTTCCTGGGGGGCGGCCTTCAGCCGGCGAGCCGACCGGGTGGCGGTTGAGAAACATCTCGATCTGCGCCTTCCACGGGTTGCGGTCGAGCACGTTGGAATACTGGGTGGGGAATGGGTATAAGCCTGGTTGTTTGAGGAACGCTTCCAGGGCGGTGCCACTGGGGCCGCTGCGGGCGACCACATTGGGATCTTGTGCGGGGGCCGCGCCCAGGGTCGGTACAGGAAAGGTCAGGTCCGGTGCCGGGATGCTGGGGTCGAGCTTTTCCGGGCCGAACTCTTCGAACAGCAGCAGTTGCTGGGTGAACGGCTGCGCACCGAACAGCGGGCTGGGCTTGCCGTTGGTGGGGTATTTATCAGAGGTTTGCAGGGCGGGCGGCAGTACGTTGTCCTGGCGCACGGTCGAACGGTCACCGTAGGCACCATCGGTGAGCTCCAACGAGCCTTCGTTGGCTTCCGGCATGGTGTACAGGTTGAGCAACGCCGGGTTTGGGTCGTCCGGCTGGTCGGTGTAGGCCGAGGGGTCGGTCGGCGGGGGCTGGCCGACGTCATCGAGGGAAGACGCGATTGCCGGGTTCAGCCCAAGGCTGAGCATCAGCACGGTGACGGCAGACAGTTTGAATGTGTGCCTGGTTGGGTGACTCACGGCAGGTGTTTTCATTGCCTGGTGCCTCGCTCGCGGCGTTATGGCTTGGGGCCATCAATGGCGTTTTGCCTAGTAACGGGGCCTGAGCAACGGCTGTGCCAACAGATGTTGCGGTAATGCTTTGTTAAACAAATCCTTTGAAAACCTGAGTCGCGCTAAATAATGGCGTGCCAGGCTGGGGACCTGTACCCACAAGCGGGTCACCCAAGGCCCAGAGTTTGGGGCGTGACAGCACCTTCCTACCTGCTGTATACCTGTGGGCCACCAAGGGGAGCCCGGCAACGGGCTGAGAAACCGCTGAGCGTTGCAGCGCGGTGACCCTTCGAACCTGATCCGGATCATGCCGGCGAAGGGATGGGACATGAAACCTGCCTTTTTGCCGGCCTCACTGCGAGGCCAGTCCATGCCAGCTTCAACGGTCTCGCTGTCACCCCCTGCAGAGGACAGCATCATGACCGAACGTTTCACGCAAACCCTGCGCCGTCAGAGCGAGCCGACCTGGTCGGCGGCCATCGGGCACCGCTTCGTTAGCCAACTGTGCGACGGCAGCCTGCCGGACCCGATCATGGTCCGCTACCTGGTGCAGGACCACCGCTTTCTCGACAGCTTCCTGACCCTGCTCGGCGCTGCGATCGCCACCGCGGACACCTTCGAGGCACGCCTGCGCTTCGGCCAGTTCGCCGGCATGATCTCCAGCGATGAAAACACCTATTTCCTGCGCGCCTTCGAGGCGCTGGACGTCAGCCCGGCGCAACGCGCAGAGGCCGCAGACACTGCGCCGACCGCAGGCTTCAAGGCGATCATGCGTGAAGCGGCCGCCACCCGCTCGTACGCCGCCGCGTTGGCAGTATTGAATGTCGCCGAAGGGTTGTACCTGGACTGGGCGCTCAAGGCGCCGAAACCCTTGCCTGAACACTTCGTGCATGCCGAATGGATCACCTTGCACGACAACCCGGCGTTCCAGGCGTTCGTCGCCTTCCTGCAGGCCGAACTGGACCGCGTTGGGCCGCAGGAAGCCGAGCTGAGCACCGATTTCTACCTGCGTACCGTGGCCTTGGAGCTGGCCTTCTTCGATGCGGTTTACGAGGGGGAGGCGTGAGCATGGATATTTTCGATCGCCTCAAGGCCGCCACCACGGGCGAGTGGCACCGCTATGTCGAGCATGATTTCGTGCAGCAAATGGGCGAAGGCACGCTGAGCGAGGCGGCGTTTCGGACGTACCTGGTGCAGGACTACCTGTTTCTGATCCAGTTCGCCCGCGCCTGGGCCCTGGCCGCTTACAAGAGCCGCCTGCCGGCCGACATCCGCGCCGCCCAGGCGGGCCTCGCGGCAATTCTCGACGAAACCGAACTGCACCTGCGCCTGTGCGCGCGTTGGGGGCTGACCCAGGCTGATATCCAGGCCGCACCCGAGCACCAGGCCACGGTGGCGTACACCCGCTATGTGCTCGACTGCGGCGCCGCCGGCGATTTGCTGGAGCTGCATGTGGCGTTGGCGCCCTGTGTGATCGGCTATGCGGAAATTGGCCGGACGTTGGCTGAGCGGATTGGTGACCTGAGCGATCACCCTTACCGTGAGTGGATCGCTGAGTATGCCGGGGAAGGGTATCAGCAGGTGGCGGCCAATGCCCGCAAGCACCTGGATGAACTGGCCGCGCGGAGCATGACCGAGCAACGGTTCGTGGAGCTGGCAGGGATTTTTGGCCAGGCGTCGAGCCTGGAGGCCGATTTCTGGCAGATGGGGCTGGATGGCGCGAAGTAGGGATCAATGGTCCTCGTTGATCATTGGAAATTCCAGGTAGGAGCAGCCTTGCGCTGCGAAGAGGCCGG
>NZ_AXYZ01000023.1:0-79625 GCF_000483465.1 Pseudomonas sp. LAIL14HWK12:I7 | reverse complement strand
GTGTTCTGCAGCACGCTCATGTGCGGCATCAGGGCGAAGGACTGGAACACCATGCCCATTTCCTTGCGGCGCACATCGAGCAGGGCTTTATCGGACAGGCCGGTGATTTCGCGGCCGTTGAGGTGGATGCTGCCAGCAGTGGGTTCGATCAGGCGGTTGAACAGCCGCACCATGGTCGACTTGCCCGAGCCCGACAGGCCCATGATGACGAAGATCTCGCCACGTTTGACGAAAAAGCTTGCATCGAACACGCCGACGACGTGGCCGGTCTTGCTGAAGATTTCGTTCTTGTCGGCGCCCTTGCGGAGCATCTCCATGGCCATGTTCGGGTTGGGGCCGAACACTTTGAAGATGTTGTTTACCGAAAGAATCTCATCGGCATGGCTCATACGACCCTCTTTGTTTTTGTTATGACCAATAAATGATCGGCATCCTTTCCATGGGCGGAAACAGCTGCAGACGTGCGATTGGCAGGGTGCTCAAAAAGCAGTGAGCGAATCAGAACTGTGATGATCTTATGGTTGAGCCAGCGGTGCGTGGCACGCTGGTAAAGCCTCGGGGTAGCGGGCTTTTGTGAAGGACTGGCTGAACTGTAGCCCTGGCGATCGGCATGGAATAGAACGGAAGCGTCAATTTATGGTATGCCGGGGCCCAGGGCTTGCCACGGCATAGGGACTGTAGGAGCAGCCTTGTGCTGCGAAGGCGCCGGTGCACACACCCACGGTTCAGGATGGGGTCACGGGCCTCTTCGCAGCACAAGGCTGCTCCTACCAGGTAAGTGGGTCACCCCTTCAATGCTGCCTCAATCTTGGCGACATCGATCTTGCCCATTTCCATCATGGCCTCGAACGCCCGCTTGGCAGCAGCCCGGTCGGGATTGGCAATGGCCTCGATCAGGATGCGTGGGCAGATTTGCCACGACACCCCCCACTTGTCCTTGCACCAGCCACAGACGCTGGCCTCGCCGCCATGGCTGACGATGGCATCCCACAGCCGGTCAGTCTCGGCCTGGTCCTCGGTGCTGACCTGAAACGAGAACGCCTCGCTATGGCTAAAGGCCTTGCCCCCATTGAGCCCAACGCAAGGGATACCCATGACGATGAACTCGACGGTAATCACATCGCCTTGCTTGCCCGACGGGTAGTCGCTAGGGGCTTGGTGCACCGCCACTACCCGGCTGTCGGGGAAGGTGCGGGCGTAGAAGTTGGCCGCCTCTTCGGCGTCATGGTCGTACCACAGGCAGATCGTGTTTTTGGCAGTCATGGCAGGGCTCCATGAATGAGAGTGGGCCTTTGAGTCTAGTCCACGGCCTTGCCGTCGGCGCCGCTGCGTGGCCCGGCATACGCCTTCAGGACGGCCGGTCTTTGCAACATTCTGCAGACATTTCCGACGTTAGGTAGTGAACCTGCTTACATAAAAAAGGTCTTTCGCTGACGGTCAACTCACCGACCGGTTCAGCGGCCCAGTCAGCGGGCCTACTTTTGTCCTGTTTCAGCGAAGACCAACATGCCCGAATCCCGCCCCACATTCTCCGCCCTCCCAGCCCTGCGCGGCGGCCTGATCGCAGCCCTGGTGGCCCTCGCCGCCCCGGTGCATGCCGAGGAGCCCGCCAGCGATGCGCGCTGGGTCAGCGACAGCCTGAGCACCTACGTGCGCAGCGGCCCGACCGATGGCCACCGGATTGTCGGCACCCTCAAGTCCGGCCAGAAACTGACGCTGGTCACCACCCAAGGCAACTACAGCCAGGTGCGTGGGCAGAATGGCGACCTGGTGTGGATCCTCAGCAGCGACCTGCAGGCGGTGCCAGGCCAGGGCGAACGCCTGCCGCAGCTCGATGCCCAGGTCGCCGACCTGTCGGGGCAGCTTAAGAGCATCGATGACAGCTGGAAAAACCGCGTGCAGGGCATGCAAGAGACACTGGACTCGCGCAAGCAACTGATCGACGAGCTGGAAGCGCGCAACAAAGCGCTGAACGAACAGCTCGACCAAAGCCAATCGACCTTGCGCGATACCCAGGCCCGCCTGGGGGATGAGAACAAACAGGTGATGATGCGCTATATGGTGTACGGCGGCAGTATTGCAGGCGCGGGCCTGCTGATGGGGTTGATCTTGCCGGCGCTGACGCGTGGGCGGAAGAAGAATGACCGCTGGTTCTGATTAGGGGTGCATCAGGGGCTTGAGGCGGGCGCCAGGAGGCATGCACCCGCCCCCTACAACAGCCGCTCCAAAGCCTCGAGCACATGCGCCGTGGCACGTTCAGCCTGCCCTTCACGGCAGGCGATGCCCAGTTGCCGCCACAACCCCGGACGCAACGGTCGCCGGGCAATCCGCCGGTCCAGCTCGGGCGCCTCGCCCTCCTGCGGCAGCAATGTCGCGCCGTAGCCGGCCCCCACCAGGCTTTTGATCGCATCGTTGTAGTTCAGCTCGATGCGCGGCTCGGGGAACAACCCCGCCGCAGCAAACCATTCCCCCGTCACCCGCGACAACTGCGTGCTGTTGTCATTGAGAATCAACGCCCGCTGCGCCAACCATGCCGGGGTAACCTTGGCCGGCGGCTGCCAATCGGCCGGCACATAGGCCAAGATCGGATCGCGTCGCCACGGGGTGATCTTGAGCCCTTTGCCTGCCACTTGCGGCAAGGCCACCAGGCCAATGTCCAAGGCCCCCTCGCGCAACCGCGCCAGCGACGCCTGCGAGGTCAGCACCTGCACCTGCACATCGATCCCCGGGTGCACTTCGCGCAGGTACTCGAGCGCTTTGGGCAACAGGTGGGCAATGGCGCCAGTCGAAGCCCCCAGGCGGACCCGGCCAGTCAGCCCCTCGACCTGACGGCGCACCTCGTCCAGCGCCAGGTCGGCATCGGCCAGCAAGCGACGGGCTCGGGCCAGCAGCGTCTCGCCGATGGCCGTAGGCCGTACCTGCCCACGGTTGCGGGTGAGCAACGGCGCGCCGACCCGTGCCTCCAGCTCGGCCACATGCAGGCTGATGGTGGGCGGGGCCAGGTTGAGCCGGCGAGCGGCCTCGGCAAACGAGCCGAGGTCGGTGATTTCGACCAGCGTGCGGAGGCGGTCGAGGCTGATTTCGCGCATGACTAGCTTCAGAAATAATGAACATCAGCATCATGATATTCAAATTTCCTTTAGTCCAGCCGCGGGCGAGCATAGGCCACCCTCCCCTGACCGGACCTCGACCATGCATACCCCTGTTGTTTTTATCGACGGTGACCAAGGCACCACTGGCCTGCAGATTCACGCCCGCCTGCACGGGCGCAATGACGTACGCCTGCTGACCCTGCCCGAGGCCGAGCGTAAAGACCCGCAGCGCCGCGCCGAAGCCATCAACAGCGCCGACATCGCCGTGCTCTGCCTGCCCGATGACGCCGCCCGCGAGGCCGTCGCGGCAATCCACAACCCGCACGTTCGGGTCATCGACGCCAGCTCCGCCCACCGCACCAGCCCCGGCTGGGTCTATGGCCTGCCGGAACTGGACGCGCAGCAAGCCGAGCGCATCGCCCACAGCACACGCGTCAGCAACCCCGGCTGCTACCCCACCGGCGCGATTGCCCTGCTGCGCCCGCTGATCACCGCCGGGTTGCTGCCAGCGGATTACCCGCTGAGCATTCACGCCATCTCGGGGTACTCCGGCGGCGGCCGCGCCGCGGTCGAACGCCATGAGCAGCCGAGTGCCGAGAACACCCCAACCCTGCAGCTGTATGGCCTGGAACTGGCACACAAGCATGTACCGGAAATCCAGCAACACGCCGGGCTGTCGGCACGGCCGGTGTTCGTGCCTGGTTACGGCGCCTATCGCCAGGGCATCGTGCTCAGCATCCCGCTGCAGTTGCGCCTGCTGCCCGGCCAGGTCAGCGCCGAACACCTGCAGGCCTGCTTGGAACAGCACTACCAAGGAGCTCGCCACGTTCAGGTGATGCCCCTGCACCAGCAAGGCCCCGCCGCAGCACTCGACCCCGAAGCATTGAACGACAGCAACGACCTGCGCCTGGCGCTGTACGCCAACCCGGCGCATGGCCAGGTGCTGCTGACCGCTGTATTCGATAACCTGGGCAAAGGCGCGTCCGGGGCGGCGGTACAAAACCTCGACCTGATGCTCGCCGCGCTACAGGCGCAAGGCTGATTGGGCAAAACCGGTTAAACTGTACGTCCCGCGTCAGCATGGCGCGGGTTGTATTCCTAGCCGCCGGAGCCTTCCCCCCGATGTTCATCCTGAGCCGCCTTGACAGCGTGCCGCCCGAGTCTTTCCAGAACCAGATCCGTGAGCTGGTGATCCATCACGTCGGCGAATTGAGCAGCGTCGCCATTCTTGCCGACAACCCGCTGTATCCGCTGTACCAGTACGGCGTCGGCATGGAAGTGCACCAGTACTTGCAGGCCATGGACGGTAAGCGCGGCCTGTCGGTGACGCTGACCCTGGCGCTGGACGCCGATGCCCCCGACCAACTGCTCGGTTTCGCCCTGGCGTTGCCGGCCGATGATGATGCGCAAACCTGCGCACTGGCATTTCTTGCCGTGCGCGCCAGCCATCGCCGCCAAGGTATCGCCCGCGCACTGTTAGGTGACCTGCAGGCGCAGCATGCCTATGTCGAGCTGAACACCTTTGCCGGCCAGGTGCCGTGGTTCGAAGCGATGGGCATGCAGGTGGTGGCAGCCAACGGGCCGCAGGTGCTGATGAGCAGCACCGGGCACGCCAGCGAGGCGCTGATTGGCCGGCTGGATATCGGGCCGATCTACCAGACCACCGAGGTGCATCAGATCCACACCTACCTGCTCAACCAGCAAGGCGAGGATGCGATGATCGAGGCCGAACAGCTGCGCGACGAGCGCTTGGACCAGTTGGCCATTCAAGCGCAGGAATGTGTCCGCCAGCGCAAGACCGTGCACTGATGCTGTGGGGCCGCACGGCGGCCCCAGCTCTTTTCAGCCGTGCACCCAACGCCGATGCAACCCACGCGCCAGGGCATCGAGCATGAACCCCAGCACCCCGATCAGCAGCACCATCGCCATCAGCTCCGAATACGCCAGCCGGTCACGGGTGTCGAGGATGAAATACCCCAACCCCGCACTTACCCCCAGCATCTCGCAGGGCACCAGCACGATCCAAAGGATGCCGATGGCCAGGCGCACACCCGTCAGCACATGGCCGATCACCCCTGGCACGATGACCTTGCACAAGGTCTCCCAGCGCGTAGCACTCAAACTGCGGCTCAGTTGCAACCAACGCGGGTCGAGCTGACGCACACCTGCCGCAGTGTTGAGCAAAATCGGCCACAGCGCGGCAAATGCCAGCAGGAAATAGATCGGCTGGTCACCCACCCCCATCAGCATCACCACCACCGGCATCCACGACAGCGGCGAGATCATCCGCAAGAACTGGAAGGCCGGCGTGGTCGCCGCCTCCAGGTGCCGATAGCTGCCCACCAGCAAGCCGAGGGGGACACCGATCATTAAGGCCAGCAACAGCCCGATCAAAATACGTTTGAGGCTGACCCACACGTGGCCGTAGACCTCGCCCTGCCCCAGCAGCTCGACCAGGCTGGCCAGGGTCGCCGCCGGCGAAAAACGCGCCGACAGGCCATCGGCCTCGCCAAACCACGCCACGCCGGCCCACCATGCCAGCAGCAACCCCAGCAGCCCGGCCAAGCCTAGGCTGGTATGAACGACATGCTTGCGCATCAGACCGCGAACTCCTCGCTACGCTCGAAGTTGTCGGCAATGCCGAACACCGACGGCCCGCCAACGGCGGTGATGGCGTTGCGCACGAAACGGTCGTCGACCAGGTCGCGGGCGGTGTGCGCCGGGTCCAGGCCCGCCAAAAAGCCACTGTCGCCTTCGATCAGGGTGTGCTGCAGGCGCTTGATCAGTGCTTCGGTGTAGCTGGGGAACGGGTATGGCTGGAAGTCGATACGTTTTTCGTCCCACTGCTGATGCTGGATCGCGCCACTGGCGATATAGCCTGCGCGGTCTTCGGCGGCTGGCGCCAGGACTTTGCTCAATACCGCCACTTCGTGCGGGGTGTACTTGTTGGGGCCGGCCTTGGACAGCAGCGCGGCAGCTTCGGCGCGGTGCTCGCGCGTCCACTGCTGGGCCTTGACGATGGCGTTGACCACCTTCTGCGACCACTCCGGGCGGTTGTTGAGGTCGTGCTCGTGCATGAACACCACGCAGCAGGCGTGGTTGCGCCACACATCGCCGGTAAAGCGCTGCACGCGGCCCACCTTGAGGTTCTCGGCCAGGGCGTTGAACGGTTCGGCGACGATGTAGCCAGCAATACGCTTGCTGGCCAGCGCCGGGGGCATATCGGACGGTGGCAGCACCAGCAGGTTGACCTCGGTGGCCGCCAGCTGCGCATTAGCAGGTTTCGACACCGGGGTCAGGCCGCTGTCGTTGAGCATCTGCTGCAGCACCACGTTATGGATCGAATACCAGAATGGGATGGCCACGGTCTTGCCGCCCAACTGCTTCATGTCGGTAATGTCGGGCGCCACGGTCAGCCCCGAACCCCCCACATGGTTCCAGGCCACGACCTTGGCCGGTACCTTGCTGGCGTAACGTGCCCAGACGGTCATCGGCGACAGCAAATGGATGACGTTGACCTGGCCCGAAATGAACGCCTCGATCACCTGCGCCCAACTGCGCAGCAGCACTGGGCGCTCGGCTTTGATGCCTTCGGCCTCGAACAGGCCATTGTTGTGCGCTACCAGCAACGGCGTGGCGTCGGTGATCGGCAGGTAGCCGATGCGCACCGGCGCGTCCGGCTCGGCAGCCGCACGGGCTTGCAGGCTCGACAGCAGCGGCAACGCACCGGCGGCAGTAAGCATGGCGCCAAGCTTGAGGAAGTCGCGACGCGAAGAAGCGGAACAGCAGTCATCCATGCACATGGACAGCCTCCGAGGGCAAGGGGGTTGAGGAAGGTGGGTCTGTGCGGCTTGCCCGCCGAAGGGTTTTGACAATCTCGATACGCAGCGCGCCCAGTTCCTCGACCCGCTGCGTACGCGGTTGCGGCAGGTCGATGCGCCACTGGCCGAGCACCTGCGCTGGGTGGTTGCCCAGTAGCAGGACCCGATCGGACAGCAGCAGGGCTTCGTCGATATCGTGGGTGATCAGCACCGCAGCGGTATTGTGGGTGGCGATCAGTTGCAGCAGCAGTTGCTGCATGTCGGCGCGGGTCACTTCGTCGAGCGCACCAAACGGCTCGTCGAGCAACAGCACTTCAGGCTGACGCGCCAGGCAGCGCGCCAACGCCGTGCGTTGGGCCATGCCACCGGACAGCTGCGCCGGGTACTGGTTACGGGCATGGTCCAAGCCCACGGCGGCAATGGCATGGTCGATGCGTGCACGCCGTTCGGTGGCGGCCAACTTGGGTTGGCGAGCGAAATCCAGGCCGAAGGCGACGTTCTTTTCCAGGCTCAGCCAAGGCAACAGGCTGGGGTCCTGGAAGGCCACCGCCAGGCGCGGGTGCGGCCCTTGCAACGGCTCGCCGTGCAACATCACGCTGCCGCCACGCGGTGCCTGCAAGCCCGCCAGCACCCGCAACAGGCTGGACTTGCCAACCCCGCTGGGGCCCAGGATGGACACCACTTCGCCCGGTGCCAACTGCAGGTCGAACCGCGCCAGCACCTCGTGCCAGCTACCCTCGCGGGGGTAGCCGAGGCTGATAGCTCGGGCTTGCAGCACGACTTCGCTCATGCCGTGCCCGCCTGGCGTTGCAGTTCGGCGCGCAGCTGCACCAGGCTTGGCGTGACGATGGGCACGAACGCCGATTCGCGCCAACGGC
The DNA here is from genome assembly GCF_000483465.1 of Pseudomonas sp. LAIL14HWK12:I7. Taxonomy (NCBI): domain Bacteria; kingdom Pseudomonadati; phylum Pseudomonadota; class Gammaproteobacteria; order Pseudomonadales; family Pseudomonadaceae; genus Pseudomonas; species Pseudomonas sp. LAIL14HWK12:I7. The sequence continues at coordinate 71,834 of NZ_AXYZ01000023.1, read as the reverse complement.
GCGCGAAACCTTGGCCGTACTCGCTGAGGTACGCCTTGCCACCACTGGCCTGCAGCTCGAGCTGCACCGCGTCGGCAGCACTTTCGGCAAGGATGATGCGCAGTTTGAACAACGCCGCTGGCTGCTGCAGGAAGCGCCCGTCGAGCAGGCCCTGCTTGAGTTCACTCACGGTGTTTTCCAGGCGTTCCTTGAGCACCTGGCGGGCCTCTTCGAGGAACGAACCACGGCCTTGCAGGTGCGCCGCCACTTCATCCAACGCGCGCCGGGCCAGGCCGATGGCCATGCCGCATTGCAGCGCGAGGAAGGCCGGGCGTACCTTGGGCAGGAACTCACGGGCGTTTTCATGCAGCAGCCACTCGCGGCCCAGTTCGACCTGATGAAACGCCAGCGCGGCAGTATTGCTCGATTGCAGCCCCATCAACTGCAAGTCGTCCGAGCGCACCAGCCCTTGCACCTCCGAGGGAATGGCCAACACGAAGGGCGCGCCCTCGGCATCGCACTCGATGGCCGCGGCCACCACAAAACCGCTCTTGCGCAGATTGGTCACCCAATGCAAGCGGCCCTCCAGGTTCCACCCCTCGCTGCTGGGGCGCCCGCGCACCTGCAGGCGCTCGATGCCCGAGAGAAACTTCATGGCGTTGGACAACCCGGTGGCGCCTGCCAGCTCGCCTGTCAGCAACCTCGGCAGCAGGCGTTCGCGCAGTGACTGGTTATGGCTTTGCAGCAGGTATTCAATGAAGGCGCGCTGGCCCCAGCAGACGAACGCCGCCGCCAACGAACGGCTGGCAATGGCGGCGATGGCTTCGACCGCATCGGTCACCTGCCCGCCCGTGCCGCCCTGGGCCGGATCGACGCCGATGCGCAGCACCTGCGCTTCAGCGATCTGCGCCAGCACTAGGTGCGGCTCGCACGTGCCCTGGTCAATGGCCTCGGCGTTGGCATCCAGCCATTGCCGAAATGCACAATCTTGCATGTCTGTACTCCTTTGAAAACGCCGGCGGGGCCGGCACCCCACGCGGATTACGCAGAAGGCTGCCAGCGGTACTTGCTCAGCTCGTCGTTGAGCGGCGTCTGGGCGAAAACATTAGCAAAGTTGCACAGGGTTGCGAGGCTCACGCCCAGAATCACTTCCAAGGCGTTGCCTTCGCTGAAGCCGGCCTCACGAAATGCCTGGTAGGTGGCCTCGCTGACGTTGCCACGGGTGGCGATGACTTCGCGAGCGAACGCGGCCAGGGTCTCGTATCGGGCATCGGGCAGCTCACCCCGCGCACGCAGCGCATCGACCACTGCTTCCGGCAGCTTGGCCTTGTTCAACGCGACTGCGGTGTGGCCGGCGACACAAAAGTCGCAGCCATGCTGGGTGGCAGCAATCAACTGCACCACTTCACGCTCGGCCAGGGTCAGCTCGGACTTGCCGTTGAGCGCCGACACGGTCACGTAGGTTTCCAGCGCTGCCGGAGCGTTGGCCAGCACGCCGAGCAGGTTGGGGATGAAGCCGGAATTTTTCTGGGCATTTTCAAGGAATGGACGGGCCGCTTCCGGGGCGCTCTGCAGAGTGTGTAAAGTAATGCGCGAGGACATGGAGGGGTCTCCTGTGGTGGGTGTCCTTACAGTCTGTTGGTTATAAGAACTACCCTCCATATTCATCAGTCGCCTTTCCTTGCTCCTGAGTCTTTGCATTAGATGATTTCGTCCAGCCACCTTGTCGATTGGTTATTAGAAGGCCTGGAGCTCGACGCCAGCCTGTTTCATGTCGGCCGCTATTGCGGCGGCTGGCATGCCAGCACGCAAGGCATGGGCCGCGCCAGTTTCCACCTGGTCGTGCAGGGCCATTGCTGGCTGCACCTTGATGGCCAGGCCGAGGCAGTGCGGCTGGAAGCTGGGGATGCGGTTTTTTTGCTGCGTGACCTGGCGTATCGGCTGTCCAGTGACCAGAACCCCGTCAGCGCCTGCGCCCAGCCGCGCCAGGCGATGCAGGCTCTGGATGCCACTGCCGGCGATGGCGTGGGGCTGGTGTGCGGGTTCTTTCACTTTCGCCCGGGGCTGTCGTCATTGATCGTGGAAGGCCTGGCCGACTGGATTCTGCTGCGCGCCAACGAGCCCGCCGGGCATGCGGCGCGGGCACTGTTCGGGCTGATCCTGGAAGAATGCGAACGCCTACCGCCGTCGCAGACCTTGCTGGAGCGGCTGACGCATTTGTTGTTCCTGTACGTACTGCGCCAGCAAGTGCATGCCGGGCAGCCCCTCGGCGGGCTGGTGGCGCTGGCCCGGCAGCCGGCGTTTGCCGCGTTGCTGGTGCAACTGATCGAACAGCCTGGGCAATCCTGGACGCTGGAAAACATGGCGGCGTGCACGGGGCTGTCGCGGTCAGCGTTTTTCAAGCGTTTCAACGAACTGGCCGGGCAGTCACCGGGGCAGGTGCTGCTGGCGTTGCGCATGCGCCATGCGTCCCAGCTGTTGCAAGCAGGCAACACCGTGGAGCAGGTGTGCGCGCAGGTGGGGTATCAGTCGGTGGCGGCGTTTACCCGGGCGTTTGCCAAGGCCGTCGGGGTGCAGCCGGGGGCGTATCGCAGGCAGCATGAGGGGCGGTGATTGTGTTTGCCTGGTCGGGCCTCTTCGCGGGCAAGCCCGCGAAGAGGCCTGGGCAGGTTGACTTAGACCTGACTCACCGGGATATCACCGCCACCCTTGCCATCCCGCCGCTCCCCCATCCATTCATTGACCTGCTGCCCGAACGCGGCAGGCGCCTTGCGCCCCACGCGCCGCGCCAGGTCTAAGATGGTCTGCTGCGCCAGCGCCTCTTCCATGCGCTTTTGCGCGCCCAGCATCACCGCATGAATGGCACAGGTGCCTTCGGTCGCCCAACCCGGTGGTGAGCCGTCAAACAGCGTGCAACGCTCGCGAATCTCACGGCAATCGAAGATCTTCTTCGGACCGTCGATAGCCGTGACGATATCCAGCACGGTGATCTCATCCGACGGCCGCGCCAGGCGGAAACCGCCGCGCACCCCTTCAGTGGCAACCACCAAGCCGGCGCGAGCCAGCTTGGTGAACACCTTGGCCAGGTATTCCTGCGGCACGCCTTGCAGCGCCGCAAGGTCGCGCACGCTGGACTCGCGCGTGTCACCGCGCTCATCCACCAGGTACAGCAGGCAATGGATGCCATATTCGACGCCAGCACTGTACAGCGACATATCAATCTCCGACCAACTTTGTCGCAATAATACGCCGATAGCGCCAGCGCCGAAAGCATTCCCTCGTTTGAAGCGATAGAAAACCCTACCCGCGCAGTACCTTCACCTCACCTTGCTTGCCGTCCGTTTCGCGCAAGTACTCCTGCAGCGAGTCGTCCATCGCCTGCATCCAGCGGGTATGGTGGGGCACCGCTTGGGTACCGGTGATCACCGAGCGGTACGACTTGTCGCGATAACCCATGATGTCGTGCTTCTTGTCGGTCTTCCATTGCAGGAAGATGCGGTTCACCGCCTCGATATCGAAGCTTGGGTAATCCGTCTGCTCGATCAGGTGCCTGATGTATCGGCCTTGGAATTCGTACATCGAGGCCGTGGTTTCCAGGCCCAGCTCATCCTCGCGCCAGCGCTCGCTGTCGGCATGCATGGCGGCCTTGGCCGGCAACGTGATGCGCCCCAGCATGTAATCGCGTGCAAACCATGCCTGTGCGTCGAACAGGTTGAAGCTGTACCAGAGGTCCTGCATGCCCAGGTAAATCAGCTGCGGGTTTTGCTCCCATACCACGCCTTGGTACAGCCCCGCAGGCCACAGGCGATTGTTGGTCTTGAGGGTGAGTTCGTCCGGCAGGAACGGGAAGTGATGCTGGTAACCGGTGCACAGGATGATCGCATCGACGCGCTTGTTCGACCCGTCGGCGAAGTACGCCAGGTCGCTCTCGACCCGGACCAGTTGCGGGCGTTCTTCCCAGCCCTTGGGCCACTTGTAGCCCATCGGTTGCGTGCGGTAGGCCGTGGTGATCGAGCGTGCACCGTACTTGTAGCACTGCGAGCCGATGTCTTCGGCCGAATAGCTGCTGCCGACAATGAGCAGGTCCTGGCCGTTGAACTCCATCGCTTCGCGAAAATCGTGGGCGTGCAGGATACGCCCGGTGAAACGCTCGAAACCTTCGAACTCCGGCACGTGTGGGGTGGAAAAGTGCCCACTGGCCACTACCACATAATCGAACACCTGCTCGACACTAACCCCTGCGCTGTAGTCGTGGGCGCTAACGGTGAACTCGCGGGTGGTTTCATCGAAGCTGACGTGCTTGACCACAGTATTGAAGCGGATGTAATTGCGCACCCCGGCCTTCTTCACGCGGCCCTGAATATAGTCCCACAGCACTTCGCGCGGCGGGTACGAGGAGATCGGCCGGCCAAAGTGCTCATCGAAGCTGTAGTCGGCAAATTCCAGGCATTCCTTGGGGCCGTTTGACCATAGGTAACGGTACATGCTGCCGTGCACGGGTTCGCCATGCTGGTCGAGGCCGGTGCGCCAGGTGTAGTTCCACATACCGCCCCAGTCGGCTTGCTTCTCGAAGCACACGATTTCAGGCATGGGGGCGCCCTGGGCATGGGCGGATTGGAACGCACGCAATTGTGCAAGGCCGGACGGGCCGGCGCCGATGATAGCGACACGAAGAGTCATAGTGATTCCTGAACAGTTGAACGCTGAAAAAATGCAAAGGCTCCCCAACCCCAAACGGCAAAAGGCCGGGGGTGGTGAAATTCAGGCGTTACGGTGCAGGTGGAGGGACGGGGCGTTTGCGCATCTGGCTAAGCAGGATGTTGACGGGCGGGATCGACAACACGTGGTACAGGCTCGAAAGCGGGGAGCGTGTCATGGGGGTGGGCCCGTATCCATTAGCGCAGGGTGCGTAATGGGGGCCTGAGGGGCGCAAGATACGTGTGATCTCGTACATGGGGGCTGAAATGGCCTCTTTTCTTTATGGTTTCTTTTTTATCTATAACGGATGGGGGTGGGGATATCAAGGATGGCGGCCCTCCCCCCTGCACCCGAACGACCGCTCGTCGCCAGCAAAATCTTCGATTCACCGCCAAAAACCCATCAAAACACGGCCTTCCCAGGTGTTGACCGGCGGGTTGCGCCCCTACCTGGGACGAAAAAAAACTTGCAGACGAAAACTACGATCAATACAGTCGTAGTTATTCGAAAGGCACCTGCCGTGTCATCGAAGCCCTTTTCCCTACATGACCGTTGCGGAGCACCTGCATGAAATCCAACATCCTGATCATCGGTGCCGGCTTTGCCGGTGTCTGGAGCGCCCTGAGCGCTGCTCGCCTGCTGGACCAGGCACAACGTGAAGACCTACGTATCAGCGTGCTCGCCCCTCAACCCGAGCTGCGCATTCGCCCACGCTTCTACGAAGCGGATGTGCATGGCATGAAGGCGCCGTTGGGCGAGCTGTTCGAGGCCGTGGGCGTGCACTTCATCCCTGGCAACGCCGACAGCATCGACGCCGACGGGCGCAGCGTGAGCTACACCGATGCCCAGGGGCAGCCCCAGCAGATCCACTACGACCGCCTGATCCTCGCCGCCGGCAGCCAGGTGGCGCGCCCGGCTGTACCAGGCCTTGTCGAACACAGCTTCGATGTCGACCAGATGGAGTCAGCCGTGCGCCTGGAACAGCACCTGCTGGGGCTGGCCGCCCTGCCCGCCTCCCCGGCGCGTAACACGGTCGTGGTCTGTGGTGGCGGGTTCACCGGCATCGAGACGGCAACCGAAATGCCCGCACGCTTGCGCACCCTGCTCGGTGACGGCAGCGCGGTGCGTGTGCTGGTGGTCGACCGTGGCGCCCGTGTCGGCGCGGCGTTGGGCGCGGGCATCACCCCCTCGATCGAGGCCGCCTCTGCACAGGCGGGTGTCGAATGGCTGACCGGTACCTCGGTGGTGGCTGTCGATGCCGGCGGCGTCACCCTGGACAACGGCGAGTACATCGCCAGCAGCACGGTGATCTGGACCGCAGGCGTCAAGGCCAGCCCCTTGACTGCACAGGTCGCCGGCGAGCGTGACGGCGCAGGCCGCCTGCGGGTCGACGATCACCTGAAAGTGGTTGGCCAGGCACACATCTATGCCACCGGCGACACCGCCTGGGCCGCTGTCGACGAGCTGGGCAACCACGCCCTGATGACCTGCCAGCACGCCATCCCCATGGGCCGTCACTGCGGCAACAATGCCGCTGCCGACCTGCTGGGCATCGACCCGGTCATCTACCGCCAGCCCAAATACGTCACCTGCCTGGACCTCGGCGACTGGGGCGCGGCCTACAGTGAGGGCTGGGTGCGTGAGCTGAAGTTGCACGGCCAGGAAGGCAAGGCACTCAAGCGCCAGATCAACTCGGTGTGGATCTACCCACCCGCCGCTGACCGGGCACTGGCGCTGGCCGCTGCCGACCCGCTAATCCCGATCGTCTGACACCTGAAAGCGAACAAATCCGTCAAAAAACGACGGATTTGTCCGCACATGTCGTTACATTGAATGACTGGTCAATAATGATGTCCATATGCCATCATTTAAATAAAACATTTCCGAGGGTGAGGCACACACACTAAATCCGCAGCGCATCGAGAGCTGGCACCACCCCCGGTGACCCGGCCTTCCGTCCATGCTCTTGACGCCTGCACGCCACCGTCAAGGAGCATTCCATGCAGTTACGGAATATGAAGATCGGCATTCGCGCAGCCAGCGTATTCGCCCTGCTGGGCGCACTGGTGCTGGGCATGGGCCTGATCGCCCTCTACGAGACCCGGCAAATGGACACGGCCACGGACGAGATCCGTGTCACCTGGTTGCCCGCCGTGGTCGCACTCAGTGAAATCAGCAGCAACCTCGGCCGGGGCCGCGCCCTGACGCTGCGCGCGGCGCTGGATGACGATGACAGCGAGCGCGCACGCAACCTCGACCTGCTCAAAGGCATCAACGCTCAGCTCAAGGACGGCCTCCAGGACTACGACAGCACCATCATCGCCGCCGACGACCGCGCCTTGTTCAATGCCTTCAGCACCTCCCACCAACAGTACGTCGACCTGCAGGCGCAGGTGCTCGACGACATCGCCGCCGGGCACATTGACCAGGCCAGGCAGAAGATCAACGGCCCGCTCACCCTGCATGCCGACAGCATGATGAAAGCCATGGCGGCACTGATCGCCTACAACAGCAAAGGCGCTGAAGTGGCCTCGCAACGTAGCAGCGATGTCGCAGACCAAGCGTTGACCGCCATCATCGGTTCACTGCTGGTGATCATGCTCGCGCTGGCAGCCATCGCCACGGTGCTGACCCGCAGCATCGTCGTGCCCCTGGCCGACGCGGTGGCCGTGGCCGAGCGCGTGGCCACCGGCGACCTGACCCGCGAAATTCGCGTAATCGGCCGCGACGAACCGGCGCAACTGCTGCGCGCCTTGAGCCGCATGCAAGACAGCCTGCGCGACACCCTGCGCAAGATTGCCGCATCGTCCGACCAGCTGGCCTCGGCCTCGGAAGAGCTGCACACCGTCACGGAGGACACCAGCCGCGGCCTGCACCAGCAAAGTGCGGAGATCGACCAGGCCGCTACCGCTGTTAACCAGATGACAGCCGCCGTGGAAGAAGTGGCGAACAACGCGGTGAGTACCGCAGACGCGTCCAAAGGCGCCGACCGCACCACCCGCGACGGTCGCGACCAGGTCAACCAGGCCTTGGCGTCGATCCAGCACCTTGTCGACGACGTCACCGGTACCTCGGCCGAGATCGAACTGCTGGCCAACAATGCCAACGAGATCAGCCGCGTGCTCGATGTGATCGGCGCGATCGCCGGGCAAACCAACCTGTTGGCGCTCAATGCCGCCATCGAGGCAGCACGGGCCGGTGAGGCAGGCCGTGGCTTTGCGGTAGTCGCCGACGAGGTGCGCGCACTGGCCCACCGCACTCAGCAGTCCACGGCAGAAATCGAACAGATGATCGTGGGTATCCAGACCGGCACCGAGCGCGCGGTAAGCGCCATGCACAGCAGCCAAGGGCGTGCCACGGGCACACTGGAAGTGGCCCAGTCTGCAGGCCAGGCACTTGAGGTGATTGCCGAAGCGATTGCCTCGATCAACCAGCGCAACCTGGTGATCGCCAGTGCGTCGGAGGAACAGGCGCAGGTGGCGCGGGAGGTAGACCGTAACCTGGTGAATATTCGCGACCTGGCGATGCAGACGTCGGCGGGTGCGAATCAGACCAGTGCGGCGGCGCAGGACCTGTCGCGGTTGGCGGTGGACCTGAATGGGATGGTTGCCCAGTTCAAGGTTTGACTCAAGATAGCTAGGGCTGCTTTGCAGCCCATCGCGGGCAAGCCCGCTTCTACAGGTTCGCGTGGTCCCTGTGGGAGCGGGCTTGCCCGCGATGGGCCGCAAAGCGGCCCCAATTGCAACTGTCAGTCGTTCACGCTGACAGCCCGCGCACTGTTAACACTCTGCCCGCGCGTCGCCAGGCAGTAATACAGCGGCACCGTCACCAGCAACCCGATCAGCCAGGACAAATCAGCCCCTTCGACGATGTTCGAATACGGCCCCACATACAGCGCCGTATTGGCAAACGGCAGCTGCACCACGATCCCGCACGCATAGGCAATGATCGCGTGGTGGTTGAAGCGCCCATAAATGCCGCCGTCGGCACTGAAAATCGACGCGATGTCGTACTGGCCCTTCTTGATCAGGTAGAAGTCGATCAGGTTGATCGACGCCCACGGCACCAACACCAGCAACAGCGCCAGGATCAAGCCGATGAACTGGCCAATGAAGCCCGCCGACGCATTCAGCGCTACCAGGCCGCAGCCCACCAGAATCACCGAGGCCAGGATCACCCGCACCTTGATGCTCGGCGTCCACTTGGCAAAGAAGGTCTGGATGGCCGTGACGATCGACAACACCGCGCCATACAGGTTGAGCGCGTTGTGGCTGATGATGTTGAGCAGGAACAACACCATCAGGATCGGGCCGAGCCAGCCGGTGGCTTGCTTGACGGCGTCCATCGCGTCCGTGCCTTCCGGTACGCACAACACCGCCACCGCACCAAAGCTGAAGCACAGGATGGTGCCCAGCGTGGCACCGAAATAGGTGGCCCAGAACGGCTTGGCAATGCCGACTTCTTTAGGCAGGTAGCGTGAGTAGTCGGAGGTGTACGGCGAAAAGCTGATCTGCCAGATGGTGCCCAGCGACACCGTGGCGATGAAGCCCGACAAATTGAACGCACCGCGGCTGAAGAAGTCGGCCGGCAGCTCCTGGATGAACATCATGATGAACCCGGCCAGCAGCGCCGACCCCATCACCCAAGTACCGATACGGTTGAGGATATGGATGAAGCGGTAGCCGATCACGCCAATGGCCGTCGCGCTGAGGGCGCCGATGACGATGGCACCAGGCATCGGCACGCTCGGGGCGATACCGTGGATGGTCTTGCCCGCCAGCACGATGTTGGAAATGAAGAAGCCCACATAGATCAGCGCCGTGAAGAACACGATCAGCAGGGCGCCATAACGGCCGAACTGGCCGCGGCTCTGGACCATCTGTGGAATGCCCAGCTGCGGTCCCTGCGCAGAGGCCAGGGCGATGACCACGCCCCCGAGCAGGTGGCCCAGCACGATAGCGACAAGCCCCCACACCAGGTTCAGGTGGAACACCTGCACCACCATCGCACCGGTGACGATGGGCAGCGGCGCAATGTTGGTGCTGAACCAGAGGGTGAACAGGTCGCGCGCCTTCCCATGGCGCTCGGCAGGTGGAACGTAATCGACCGTGTGATTCTCGACAAACTGGTGTTGCGATGACGGTTGGGACATGGTTTTCAGCTCGAAAGGTCGTTTTTATCTTTGTAAGGAAACCGCGTCTAGGCGGCCTCTCAGCTGCGGACCATATTATGGTATTCCAAACTTTTGACAACACTGATTCGGCTTAAAAAACCCTAACTGATCCGGTTCAGCACCTGAAGCTGGGGCATTGAAATTCCGCCAAGCCCCCTATCCATGCGGCTTTGCGCCATTCATCGTGATTTTGCTACGGCGGAAAATTCCGCTTGCAAATCGAGTATTACGGTATACCATCAGACACATCAACGATAAAAACCGCGGACCACCGCAGCCCTTCTGAGGTACATGAGATGATCGACGCAACCGTCTACAAGAACGTCCTGGGCTCTTTCCCGTCCGGCGTTACCGTCATCACCACCCTGGACGACGACGGCTCGATCGTCGGCCTTACCGCCAGCGCCTTCTCCTCCCTGTCGATGGACCCGCCGCTGGTGCTGTTCTGCCCCAACTACAGCTCCGACTCCTACCCTGTGCTGATCAAGCAGAAGCGCTTCGCCATTCACCTGCTTTCTGGTGAACAGCAAGCCGAAGCCTATGCGTTCGCCAAAAAAGGCAAAGACAAAGCCACCGGCATCGAGTGGTCCCTGAGTGCGCTGGGCAACCCGCTGCTGGCCAATGCCACCGCCATCATCGAATGCGAACTGTGGCGTGAATATGAAGGTGGCGACCACGCCATCATGGTCGGCAAGGTGCACAACCTGATCGTCCCCGAGCAAGCCCCGCAGCCGATGATCTACTGCCGCGGCAAGATGGCCAGCCTGCCCGCCTTCGCCTGAAGCACCTAGCCTTATTACTGACGCCTGGCGCGCCAGGCGAGACTTTCAAGCTCCGAGGAAAGCCCCATGAAATTTTCGTTGTTCGTACACATGGAACGTTGGGATGAACAGGTCAGCCACCGCCAGCTGTTCGAAGACCTGACCGAACTGACCCTGATGGCCGAGAACGGCGGTTTCAGCACCGTGTGGATCGGCGAACACCACGCCATGGAGTACACCATTTCGCCAAGCCCGATGCCGCTGCTGGCCTACCTCGCCGCGCGCACCGAGAAGATCCGCCTGGGCGCCGGCACCATCATCGCGCCGTTCTGGAACCCGATCCGCGTGGCAGGCGAATGCGCCCTGCTCGACGTGATCAGCAACGGCCGCATGGAAGTGGGCCTGGCGCGCGGCGCCTATCAGTTCGAATTCGACCGCATGGCCAATGGCATGCCTGCCACCGACGGCGGCAAGGCCCTGCGTGAAATGGTCCCGGTGGTGCGCAAACTGTGGGAAGGCGACTACGCCCACGACGGCGAGGTGTACAAGTTCCCCACCTCCACCAGCGTGCCGAAACCGTTCAACGCTACACCGCCGATGTGGATCGCCGCCCGCGACCCAGACTCGCACAACTTCGCCGTGGCCAACGGCTGCAACGTCATGGTCACCCCACTGATGAAGGGTGACGAAGAAGTGCTGGACCTGAAAAACAAGTTCCAGGCGGCCCTGGACAACAACCCGGATGTGCCACGTCCACAATTGATGGTGCTGCGCCACACCCACGTGCACAGCCCATCCGAGCCTGAAGGCTGGAAGGTTGGCGCCCAGGCCATCTCGCGCTTCTACCGCACTTTCGACGCCTGGTTCGGCAACAAGACTGTGCCGGTCAACGGCTTCCTGGAGCCGAGCCCGGAATCGAAGTTTGCCGAAGTGCCGGCGTTCCAGCTGGAAAACATCCGCAAGAACACCATGATCGGCACACCCGAAGAAATCATCGCGCGCATCAAGTATTACCAAGAGCTCGGCGTCGACGAGTTCAGCTTCTGGTGCGACAACAGCCTGCCCCACGCCGAGAAGAAAAAGTCGCTCGAGCTGTTCATCAAGGAAGTGGTGCCGGCGTTCGCCTGAATTCCCTTTGCCTGAAGTAGTTGCGGGATCAGCCCGCTCCCGGGGGCCCTTGCGGCCCGCGTGAGCGGGCTTTTTTTGAAGTTCAGTGACAGCCTGCACCGGCCCATTCGCGGGTAAACCCGCTCCCACAGGTTCCCCACAGCTTTCAAGGCCTGCGCGGTACCTGTGGGAGCGGGTTCACCCGCGAAGAGGCCAGTACAGACACCACAAGATTCAAGGGATCAGCCCACCTTTCGTCCCCTGGCAATAGAAATTTCCAGACGCCTCTTGCACAACAAATATTATGGTATACCATCAGACAACAAGAGCTGATAACCCTCACCAGGAGCCACCCATGAGTTTCGAAATCCGCAAGATCGTCACCTACTCCGAAGAGACCCGCATCGAAGGCGGCAAGGCCACTGACAAACCGGTGACCATGGTCGGCCTGGCCGTGGTGATCAAGAACCCGTGGGCGGGTCGTGGTTTTGTAGAAGATCTGAAGCCGGAAATCCGTGCCAACTGCTCTGAGCTGGGCGCACTGATGGTCGAGCGCCTGACCGCCGCCATCGGCGGTGCCGACAAGATCGAAGCCTACGGTAAAGCCGCTGTGGTCGGCGCCGACGGCGAAATTGAACACGCCTCTGCCGTGATCCACACCCTGCGTTTCGGCAACCATTACCGCGAAGCGGTACAGGCCAAGAGCTACCTGAGCTTCACCAACAAGCGCGGCGGCCCAGGCACCTCGATCCAGATCCCGATGATGCAGAAGGACGACGAAGGCCTGCGTTCGCACTACATCACCCTTGAAATGCAGATCGAAGACGCCCCGCGTGCCGACGAAATCGTCGTGGTCCTGGGCGCTGCCGACGGCGGTCGTCTGCACCCGCGCATTGGCAACCGCTACATCGACCTGGAAGAACTGGCTGCCGAAAAAGCCAACGCTCAATAACAACAACCAAGACGGGCCGGGGCGTGGCGTGCTTACCCGCCGCGCCCGACCTTCAAGGAGCGCCCTCCATGATTCAGCCTGTCGCTGAACGTACACCGGCCGGGACCAGTTACCTGGACCAAGGCCAGGGCCAACCCGTGGTGCTGATCCACGGTGTGGGCCTGAACAAGGAAATGTGGGGCGGTCAGTTCGTTGGCCTGGCCAATGACTACCGCGTCATCGCTTACGACATGCTCGGCCACGGCCAGAGTGCGTTGCCAGCCGCCGACACCGGCCTGGAAGGCTACGCCGCCCAGCTCGTCGAGTTGCTCGACCACCTGCAGATTGCCCAGGCCACCGTAATTGGCTTCTCCATGGGCGGCCTGGTGGCCCGTGCCTTCGCCCTCAACTACCCGCACAGGCTGTCTGCCCTGGTGGTGCTCAACAGCGTGTTCAACCGCACCCCCGAGCAGAGTGCCGGCGTTATCGCCCGCGCCGCCCAGGCGGCGGAGCTCGGACCCGACGCCAACGTCGACGCCGCCCTCGACCGCTGGTTCAGCCGTGAATACAAGGCTGCCAACCCGGCGCAGGTCGCCGCCATTCGCCAGGTGCTGGCGAGCAACGACCCGCAGGGCTACCACACTACTTATTCGCTGTTCGCCACCCAGGACATGTACCGCGCCAGCGACCTGGGCAGCATCCAGGTGCCGACGCTGATCGCCACCGGCGAACTCGATTCGGGCTCCACCCCGGCCATGACCCGTCAGCTCGCCGCCAGCATCCCTGGGGCGCACAGTGTGGTCCTCGCCGAGCAACGGCATATGATGCCGGTGGAAGCACCGCGTGAAGTCAACAAGATGCTGTTGGACTTCCTCAAGCAAGCCCGCACCCTCACCGAATCCGCCAAGGGGATTGTTGCATGACCCTCGTACGTTTCCAGATGTGCATCGACGGCCAATGGCTCGATGCCCAGAGCGGCAAGACTTTCGACAGCCTCAACCCGGCCACCGCCCAAGCCTGGGCGCAACTGCCCGACGCCGACGAAGCCGATGTAGAGCTGGCCGTGCAGGCCGCCCAGCGTGCCTTCGAAAGCCCTGCCTGGCGCAGCATCACCGCCACGGCGCGCGGCAAACTGCTGCGCCGGCTGGGCGACCTGATCACCGAGAACAAAGAGCACCTGGCCCAGCTGGAAAGCCGTGATAACGGCAAGCTGATCCGCGAAACCCGCGGCCAGGTCGGTTACCTGCCCGAGTTCTTCCACTACACCGCAGGCCTGGCCGACAAGCTCGAAGGCGGCACCCTGCCGCTGGACAAGCCAGACCTGTTCGCCTACACCGTGCACGAGCCGATTGGCGTGGTCGCCGGGATCATCCCGTGGAACAGCCCGCTGTACCTGACGGCCATCAAGCTGGCCCCGGCCCTCGCCGCTGGCAACACCATCGTGCTCAAACCGTCCGAACACGCCTCGGCGACCATCCTCGAGCTGGCTCGCCTGGCCCTTGAAGCCGGCTTCCCGCCGGGTGTGGTCAACGTGGTCACCGGCTATGGCCCTAGCACCGGCGCGGCCCTGACTCGCCACCCGCTGGTACGCAAGATCGCCTTCACCGGCGGCGCCGCCACGGCCCGCCATGTGGTGCGCAGCAGCGCCGAGAACTTCGCCAAGCTGTCGCTGGAGCTGGGCGGCAAGTCGCCGAACATCATCTTCGCCGACGCCGACCTGGACAGCGCCATCAACGGCGCCGTGGCCGGCATTTATGCCGCCTCCGGGCAAAGTTGCGTGGCCGGTTCACGCCTGCTGGTACAGGACGAGATCTTCGACGAATTCGTCAGCCGCCTGGTCGAGCGCGCCAAGCGCATCCGCATCGGCAACCCGCAGGACGACGCCAGCGAAATGGGCCCGATGGCCACCGCTCAGCAACTGGCTGTGGTCGAAGGCCTGGTCGCTGCGGCCAAGGCCGAAGGCGCCAAGCTGCACCTGGGGGGCAAGCGTGCCGAGGTCGAGGGTGACGGCTGGTTCTACGAACCCACCCTGTTCGAGTGCGACAGCAACTCGATGACCATCATGCAGGAAGAGGTGTTCGGCCCCGTTGCCGCGGTCATCCGCTTCAAGACCGAAGAAGAGGCCCTGGCCATTGCCAACGACTCGCAGTTCGGCCTGGCGGCCGGCATCTGGACCCGCGACCTGGGCCGCGCCCACCGCCTGGCCCGTGACGTACGCTCGGGCATCATCTGGGTCAACACCTACCGCGCGGTGTCGGCCATGGCGCCGATCGGTGGCTTCAAGAACAGCGGCTACGGCCGTGAGAGCGGCATCGATTCGGTGCTGGCCTATACCGAGCTGAAGACCGTGTGGATCAACCTGTCCACCGCGCCGATGCCCGACCCGTTTGTGATGCGTTAAGAGGTAGCACGAGATGATCGAACCAGGCATCTACAAAGACGTGATGGGCTCCTTCCCGTCCGGCGTTACGGTGGTCACCACCCTGGACGCCGACGGCGGCATCGTCGGTATCACCGCCAGCGCGTTCAGCGCGCTGTCGATCGAGCCGGCACTGGTGCTGTTCTGCCCCAACTACGCCTCCGACACGTACCCGATCCTGCGTGACAGCAAGCAGTTCGCCATTCACCTGCTGTCTGCCGAGCAAACCGCCGAGGCGTATGCCTTTGCCGGCAAGGGCAAGGAAAAGGCCAAGGGGATCGATTGGCACCTGAGCGAGTTGGGCAACCCGTTGCTGGCCAAGGCCACGGCGATCATCGAGTGCGAACTGTGGCGCGAGTATGACGGCGGAGACCACGCGATCATCGTCGGCGCGGTGAAAAACCTGGTGTTGCCGGCAGATCCGGTCACCCCGATGGTCTACCACAAAGGCAAGCTGGGCGCCCTGCCCCCGCTGGGCTGATACCCTTGGGGCTGCCCTGCAGCCCAATCGCCGGCAAGCCGGCTCCCACAGGATCGCCACGGTCCTGTCTGCCTGTGCTGTACCTGTGGGAGCCGGCTTGCCGGCGATTGGGCCGCAAAGCGGCCCTGTTCCACCCATTTTTTAGGGGCCGCGCGACCCTCTCACCCTCGGTTGCGGCCCCTGTTTTGATTCGGAGCCAGACGCATGAGCAACGAAAAGTACGAGAAAGGCCTGCAGATCCGCACCCAAGTGCTGGGCGAGGACTACGTCAACCGCTCGATCCAGAACGCCGATGAATTCACCAAGCCCTTGCAAGAGCTGGTCACCGAGTATTGCTGGGGCCATGTCTGGGGCCGCGAAGGCTTGTCGCTCAAAGAGCGCAGCATGATAAACTTGGCCATGATTTCCGCGCTCAACCGGCCCCACGAACTCAAGCTGCACATCCGCGGCGCATTGCGTAATGGCCTGAGCCGAGAACAGATTCGCGAGATCCTGCTCCAAGTCGGCATTTATTGCGGCGTACCCGCGGCGGTGGACAGTTTCCGCCTGGCCCGCGAAGCGTTCGCCGAAGCCGATGCGGAGTCAACCCGTTAACAACGGGCTGTTCGAACCACCGTAAGGAGCAGCGCCCGGTTCGGCGTGCTCCGCGGGTTGGCGCAACAGCCTCATAAAGAGCGCACCTGATGAAACGCCAGCCACTCGACGACAGCTTCAAGGTCAACCGCAACCCCGTTACCCTGCGCGAAATCGTGCTCGACAAGCTGCGCGCCGCGATCATGAACTTCCACTTGCTGCCAGGTGACCGCCTGGTGGAGCGCGACCTTTGCGACCGCCTCGGGGTCAGCCGCACCTCTGTACGTGAAGCCCTGCGCCACCTCGAATCCGAAGGCCTGGTCGAGTTCGCCGACGCCAAAGGCCCGCGCGTGGCCATCATTACCCTGGAAGATGCCCGCGATATCTACGAGCTGCGCTGCGTGCTCGAAGGCTTGATCGTCCAGCTGTTCACCCTCAATGCCAAGGCCAAGGACATTCGCGCCCTGGAGCGCGCGCTGGAGGTCAACCGCGAAGCCCTGGAGGAAGGCGAACTGCAACAGGTGCTCGACTCGGTGCAAGGCTTTTACGATGTGCTGCTGGAAGGCTCCGGCAACCAGGTTGCCGCTCAACAGCTGCGCCAATTGCAGGCCCGCATCAGCTACCTGCGCGCCACCTCGGTGTCGCAGGAAAACCGCCGCGGTGCCAGCAACCGGGAGATGGAAAAGATCGTCGAGGCGATCAAGGGCGGTGACCCACTGGTCGCCCACCAAGCCTCGGTCGATCACGTCCGCGCCGCCGCCAAGGTGGCCCTGGACTACCTGCGCCAGAAGCAGGATGACCACACCAAGGTGCGCGACATGGTCGAGCCCCTGGCCCTCAAAGAGCCACGTATAGAACCCCGCCTAGGCCGCTGACCATGCCCAACGCCCCGCGCTACTGCCCGCACTGCACCACGGAACTGGCCCGGGGCGTTCCCACAGGCGACACCCACGAACGCCTGCATTGCACCGGCTGCGGCTACATCCACTACATCAACCCGAAAATCATCGCCGGCTGCATCATCGAGCGCGATGGCAAGTACTTGCTGTGCCAGCGGGCTATTCCACCCCGCCCTGGCACCTGGACCTTGCCCGCCGGGTTCATGGAAGCGGGCGAGACCACCGAGCAGGCGGCGTTGCGCGAGGTGTGGGAAGAAAGCGGCGTGCACGCCGAAATCGTCTCGCCCTACTCGATTTTCAGCGTGGCCAAGATCAGTGAGGTGTACATCATCTTCCGCGCCATCGCCACGCAGGAGACCGGCCAGTTCGGCCCGGAGACACTGGCCTACAAGTTCTTCGAGCCGGACGAAATCCCCTGGGACGAAATCTACTACCCGGCCATCCGGCAGATTCTCGAGCGGTATATCCTGGAGCGCCAGGCCGGGGTGTACGGCATCTACATGGGCAATGACGATACCGGTAAGGTGCATTTCATTCGCTGAGCCAGCGCGATTCGGTAGGAGCAGCCTTGTGCTGCGAAGAAGCCGGGGATAACAGCGGAGATCTTCGCTGCTGTCGCTGGCCTCTTCGCAGCACAAGGCTGCTCCTACACGCGAAGAGGCCCGCACAGACGACATAAAGCCCTCGCCAATTCGCTATTCTCGGTGCACCCTTATCCTCCCAGGTATGAAGGATCGGCAGCACACATGGCGAAATGGCTAGACGGCGGCGGGCTGATGGCCGAACGCATCCGCCAGCACGATTGGACCCACAGCCCACTGGGCCCGCTCGAGGCCTGGCCGAGCGCGCTCAAGACTTCGGTGGCCTTGTGCCTGGCCTCGCGCTTTCCGCAAGCCGTGCTGTGGGGCCGCGAGCTGATCACTTTGTACAACGATGCCTTTATCCCTATCCTCGGTAGCAAACCTTTAGCCCTAGGCCGGCCGTTCAGTGAAGTGTGGCAGGAGGCCTGGGGCGAAATCAGCGCCATGGCCGAACACGCCATGGCCGGTGAGGCGGTCTACATCGAAGACTTTCCCTTGGTCATCGACCGCAACGGTGCCCCCGAACGCGCCTACTTCACCTTCTGCTACAGCCCGATCCGCGGCGAAGACGGCACTGTGCTGGGCATGCTCGACACGGTGACCGAAACCACCACCAGCGTGGTCAACAGCCAGCGCCTGAGCTTTCTCGACGGCCTGGGGCGCGAAGTGGCCAATGCCACCGACCCCGAGCGGATCATGGCCATCACCACCCGCATGCTGGTGGAACACCTGCAACTGTCCAGCTGCGCCTACGCGGTGATGGACCCCGACCAGGACGGCTTCAACATCTGCGGCGACACCGTCGCCCCCGGCTCACCGCGCCTAATCGGCCAATACCGCCTGGCCGACTTCGGTCGCCTGGCTGTCAGCCGACTGCGTGCAGGCGAACCGCTGGTGATCAATGACAACCTCAACGAACTGGCCGCCGAGGAAGCCGCGACGTTCCAGGCCATCGGCATCACCGCGACCATCTGCATGCCGCTGATCAAGGACGGTCGCCTGACCGCCCTGATGGCTATTCACGACAAGGCGCCCCGGGTATGGACGGGCTATGAACTGCGCCTGATCCGCGAAGTCACCGAACGCTGCTGGTCGCATATCCAACGGGTGCAGGCCCACGCCGAAGTGCGTGAAGCCCTGGCCGCGCTGGAGGCGCTCAACGCCTCCCTGGAGCACCGCGTCGAAGAGCGCACCGCCCAGCTGCTGCACACCGAAGCCGTGCTGCGCCAGGCACAGAAGCTCGAGGCCATCGGCCAGTTGACTGGCGGTGTGGCACACGACTTCAACAACCTGCTGACCATCATCCGCTCGTCATTGCACTTCTTGCAGCGTCCCAACCTGGACGAAGCACGCCGCGAGCGCTACCTCAAAACCATTGCCGACACCGTCGAACGCGGCGCCAAGTTGACCGGCCAACTGCTCGCTTTCGCCCGTCGGCAGGCCTTGAGCCCACAAGTGTTCGAGGCCGGGCCGCGGCTGCAGGCCATGGCCGATATGCTCGATACCGCTACCGGTGCACGGGTTCAGGTGGAAATCGAACTGCCAGAGGCGCCTTGCCATATCCGCGCCGACCTCAGCCAACTCGAAACCGCGATCATCAACCTGATGCTCAACGGCCGCGACGCCATGGCCGGGGAAGGCACCTTGCGCCTGCGCCTTCAGGCCAACCAACGCCTGCCCGTCCTGCGTGGGCAGGCCGCGCAAGCCGGGCCCTTTGCCGCCATCTCGGTAGTGGACAGCGGTGTCGGCATCGCCAGCGAGCTGCTCGATCGCATCTTCGACCCCTTCTTCACCACCAAAGCGCCCGGTGAAGGCACCGGGCTTGGCCTTTCCCAGGTGTTCGGCTTTGCTAAGCAGTCCGAAGGCGATGTAGAGGTGATCAGCGTCGAAGGCCAGGGCACGACGTTTACCCTGTACCTGCCGCAACAAGCGCCCTCTGCCGGCCCTGAGGTTTCTGAATAGCAGCTACCGTTGCGCGGCCAGTAACCGCGCCACACTCTGTGCCAGCTCGGCACGCCGGTACGGCTTGCGCAGCACTTCGAAGCCTTTGAGTTCGCGCGGTGTCAGGTTGGCGTAGCCGGTAATGATCAGCACCGGCAGGTTGGCCTGGCGCTGGCGCATCTGCTGGGCGAAGCGCACGCCGGTCATCTCGGCCATCACATGGTCGGTCACCAGCACATCCGGCACTAGCCCCCGCTCTACCAGCTGCAAGGCCGCCGCCGCACTGTCGGCCTCGATCACTTCGTAGCCGAGGTCGCGCAGTTGCAGCGCTGTGGCATGGCGAACGATCGCTTCGTCATCGACCAACAGCACGTGGTTCTTCCGGCCGGCCGATGGCGCTTCGGCTGTATCGCTGTCGCGGCAGCTTGCCGCCTCATCGCTGGTCGGCAGCCACAAGGTCGCCTCGGTGCCCTCACCTGGCCACGAACGAAGGGTAAAACCGCCGCCCGACTGCACGGCCAAGCCCTGCACCATCGGCAGGCCTAGGCCGGTGCCTTTGCCCACCGCCTTGGTCGAGTAGAAGGGCTCGAAACAGCGGCGCAGTTGTTCAGCGTCCATCCCACAGCCACTGTCGCGCACCTGTAGCCAGGCCAGCCGCGCCGCGGCCACACCTTCCGGCCTCGGCGGGCCGTTTACATCGATACCGGCGACGATACTCAGCTCACCGCCTTCAGCCATGGCGTCACGGCCGTTGACCACCAGGTTGAGCAAGGCCAGCTCCAGTTGATGAGGGTCGGCCACCACGGCCGGTAGCGCCGGGTCGACCTGCACGTGCACGGTAATGGTCGGCCCCAGCGAACGGGCGATCAGCTCACGCATGTCATCCACCAGCGCCGCCAGAGACACGGCTTGGGGTTTGAGGGTTTGCCGGCGGGCGAAACTGAGCAGCCGACCGACCAGGTTGCGCGCCCGCTCGGCAGCCTGCAGGCCGCCGTCGATCAGCCTGGGGGCACGCTCGGACTGTGGGTTGCGGCGCATCAATTCGAACGAGGCAATGATCGGCGTGAGCATGTTATTGAGGTCATGGGCGATGCCGCCGGTCAATTGCCCGATCATTTCCAGCTTGTGGGCTTCGTGCAGCTGCAGCATCGCGGATTCGCGCTGAGCCAGGGCCGACGCCACGCGCTCCTCCAGGCTTTCGTTGAGCAGGTGCAGCGCCCGCTCGGCCCTGGCATGGGTAATCGCCGCCCACGCTTGCTTGGCGCTCTCTTCCACCAGTTGGCATTCGTCTTCAGGGCACGGGTGGGGGGTATGGAAATGCACACTCAGGGTGGTCTCCAGCCGGCCAGCGCGCAGGACCGGCACATGCAGGCTGTGAGGCTGCTGCACCACCTGCCCCGCTGCCAGTTGCTCGCGCAACGAAGCACCGAAGCTCGCGTAGGCATGCTGGCCGACGAACGAGGACAAGCCCTCGGACCAGTCATGTGCTACCTGGAAATTGCTGCCGTCGCCTTGGTCTTCACCAAAATAGACCCGTGCCGCGCCGAGTCGCCGTGCCAGCCGACTTACCGCGAACGCTTCGATCCGCTCTGCATCACCCAGCGCGGGTAAAGCACGGCCCAGCTCCAGCAAAAAGGCCTGGCGCTGCTGGAAGCGTACGCGCTCGGTAGTCTCAGTCACCAGGCACAGCACGCCACCGACGCTGCCGTCAGCCTCGCGCACAGCGGAATAGGACACATCGAAATAGGCCGTTTCACCCACGCCGTGGCGCTCGATGTAGAAAGGGCGATCCTTGGCCGAGAAGGTCTGGCCGCTCTCGCGCACACCGCGCAGCAACGGCTCCAGGTCGTCCCACAGCTCGCTCCAGTTTTCCTGGGCCGGCCGCCCCAATGCCTGGGGGTGCTTGGTGCCAATGCTCGGTGCATAGGCATCGTTGTACAGCGCCACGTAGGCCGGCCCCCAGAACAGCACGCACTGCGCTTGCGCCGGCAGCAGCGTGCCCATGACCGTCTGCAGGTGCGGCGACCAGGTGTGGGGGGGACCCACCGGCGAGCCGCGCCAGTCCATCGACTGGAGCAGGCTGCCGACGCTACCGCCGTTGAGCAGAAAGCCCAACGGTGGGTCACCCGCGTCGGTGGGGGGTTGTTGAAGCGATCTCATGTCAGGGAAGTCCCGGGCACATTGCCATCCATCTGATGGATAGGAGGCCTGCAAGTACCCGTTCGTTCCCTTGCTCTCAGACGTTTTTCAACGGCGCCCTTCAGCCAGCATGCGCAAGGCCAACCCGGCCAGCACAGTGCCCATCAACCAGCGCTGAACGCGCTGCCACAGGGGCCGCCCGCCTAAGAACACGGCGATGGAGCCGGCCATCACCGCGATCAAGGCATTGACCGAAACGCTGATGGCGATTTGCGTAGACCCGAGCACCAGCGACTGCACCAACACGCTGCCGTGACCGGGCTCGATGAACTGCGGCATCAACGACAGGTACATGACGGCGATCTTGGGGTTCAGCAGGCTGGTGGCAAAGCCCATGGTGAACAGCCGCCGCGGGCTGTCCGCTGGCAGGTCGCGGACCTGGAATGGCGAGTTGCCGCCAGGACGAAGCGCCTGCCAGGCCAGGTACAACAGGTACAATGCGCCACCGATGCGCAGCACGTCGTAGGCAAACGGCACGGCCATGACCAGCGCGCTGATGCCCAGCGCAGCGCAGAGCATGTAGATGACGAAGCCCAAGGCCACACCACCGAGGGAAATCAACCCCGCATTGCGGCCCTGGCAGATCGACCGGGAAATCAGGTAGATCATGTTCGGGCCGGGCGTCAGCACCATGCCTAGGCAGATCAATGCGAAAGTCAGCAGTTGGGCGGTGTCGGGCATGGGGCACATCCTGGTTGTGCGAAAAGTAGCGGCGAGTGTATCCGAGCGGCGTCAGCGCCGGTAGCGTCAGCCCAACTGCCCGGTAATCAGCCCCAAGGCCACGGCGATCATCGCCACGCCCGACACCCGCCCGACCACCTTCGCCGCCCCTGGCCGGGTGCTCAAGACGGCCTTGGCGCCGTACCCCACCAGCGAATAGATCACCAGCGAGCTGCACAGGTGCACCAGCCCCAGCAGCAGGATCTGCACCGGCACCGGCCAGCTTGACTGCGGGTCGGTGAATTGCGGCAGCAAGGCCAGGAACAGCAGAAACACCTTGGGGTTGAGCCCGCTCACGCAAAAGCCTTTGAAGGCCCAGCGTGAACCGCTATCGCCAACACCGCCCTGCCCGGCTTCCGGCACCGCCGGGCTGAGCAGCAGGTTGCCGCCCAGCCACAGCAGGTAGGTACAACCCGCCAAGGTCAGCAACATCAACGCCAACGGGTGCCCCGCCAACAGGCTGCCCACGCCGGCTGCCACCACCAGCGTC
The DNA here is from genome assembly GCF_000483465.1 of Pseudomonas sp. LAIL14HWK12:I7. Taxonomy (NCBI): domain Bacteria; kingdom Pseudomonadati; phylum Pseudomonadota; class Gammaproteobacteria; order Pseudomonadales; family Pseudomonadaceae; genus Pseudomonas; species Pseudomonas sp. LAIL14HWK12:I7. The sequence continues at coordinate 48,882 of NZ_AXYZ01000023.1, read as the reverse complement.
GCAAGGAAGTGCCCCGACAACATGCCCGCCACCGCAGGCATCACCCAGCGGCCACGCATACCCGCCGAGATGGCGTAGGCCCAGTCGGCACCAGGGGTAATCACGAACAGCAACGACACGGCCCAAAACGCCGTCAGCACACTGATTGCCACTTGAATCTTCCTTATGTCTTGGCTTGGTATGCAGAAAGATTACGGATTCCTTCGGGGCATTTTCTTTCGTATATTCCCCGTCATCGCACATAAGCTGGAAGATTTTTCCCCATGGACAGAACTGATCGAAAAATCCTTGTCGAGCTGCAAAAAGATGGTCGCTTGTCGGTGACCGAGTTGGCGGATCGCGTGGGCCTGAGCCTGTCGCCCTGTCATCGCCGGCTGAAGGCGCTGGAGGAATCGGGCGCCATCCTGGGCTACCACGCGCGCCTGGCGCCGGCTGCACTGGGGCTGAACTTCGCCGCGCTGGTGTTCGTCACCCTGCGCGAGGTGACGCGCCAGCCGGTGGCGGACTTCGAGGCAGCGTTGGCCGAAATCCCCCATATCGTCGAGGCGCAGCGGCTGTTCGGCGACCCGGACTACCTGCTGCACGTGGTGGCCAAAGACCTGCCAGCGTTTCAGAAGCTGTATGACGAACACCTGACCAGCATTCCCAACGTGAAGCGGTTGAGTTCGACGTTGGTGATGAAGGAAGTGATCCAGGACCGGCTGTTGCCGATGTAGCTGTGCAGGCCTGCTCTGGCCTCTTCGCGGGCAAGCCCGCTCCCACACCGACCGCGTTATGCCCCCAATTTACAGGGCATGCGCGAACATTGTGGGAGCGGCCTTGTGCCGCGATGGGCCGCAAAGCGGCCCCAATGCAGGCGATGGATAAGTTAAGTGAACAGCATTACGGCACAGGCGGACTATTATCTGCACTGAAAACGCGCACCCCGCACCAGCCCGGTTCCCGGCCCATTCACCCGGATGGCGCCAACCCCTCAGGCCCAGGCCTTCCAGCCGTATGGCCCGCTCCTTGCTACCACTCGTCCCTTAACCTTTTGTCAGCCTTAGGTTTTTTAAGGTTTATGGGCACATATTTACTAATTTCTCGTTATCCCCGCACCCCCCATCATCCCTCCAACAAGAACGCGTCGCCCTTCGCCGGCACGCACCCGGGCAGTACCCCATGCCCTACCTTGCCTTGGAGTCAGTCATGACCAGTGCAGCCAACTCGGCACCCCTCATAGAAAAACACACGATCGGCTACGTGCCCCCGCAAGACCGCCATGGAAAGGTAAGGGATTTGTTCACACTGTGGTTCGGGGGCAATATCGCGCCCCTGCCCATCGTCACCGGCGCGCTGGGCGTGCAGCTGTTTCACCTGAACCTGGTGTGGGGCATCGTCGCCATCCTGGTCGGCCACCTGGTCGGCGGGGTGCTGATGGCGCTGCACTCGGCCCAAGGCCCGCAGATGGGCATCCCGCAGATGATCCAGAGCCGCGCCCAGTTCGGCACACTTGGCGCGCTGCTGGTGGTGGTGATCGCCGGGGTCATGTACATCGGGTTCTTCGCCTCCAACATCGTCCTCGCGGGCAAGTCGCTGCATGGCGTGGTCGAAGCCGTGCCGGTACCGGTGGGTATCGTCATTGGCGCACTGGGGTCAGGCATCATCGGCATCATCGGTTACCGCTTCATCCATGTGCTCAACCGCATCGGCACCTGGGTGCTGGGCATCGGTATCGTGGTCGGCTTCGGCTATATCTTCACCCACGTGCAAAGTGACGACTTCCTCACCCGCGGCGGTTTCAACCTGGCCGGCTGGCTGGCCACGGTGTCGCTGGCAGCGTTGTGGCAGATCGCCTTTGCCCCGTATGTGTCGGACTATTCGCGCTACCTGCCGGCCGACGTCAAGGTCAGTTCGACCTTCTGGACCACTTACCTGGGCTCTGTGCTGGGCTCGAGCCTGTCGTTCATCTTCGGCGCGGTCGCGGTGCTGGCAATCCCGGCGGGCATGGACACCATGGACGCGGTGAAACTCGCCACCGGCACCCTGGGCCCGATCATGCTGGTGCTGTTCCTGCTCAGCGTGATCAGCCATAACGCCCTCAACCTGTATGGCGCGGTGCTGTCGATCATTACCCTGATCCAGACCTTCGCCTACCGCTGGATCCCCACCGCCAAAAGCCGTGCGGTGCTGTCGCTGATCGTGCTGGCGGCTTGCAGTGTGGTGGCCGTGTGCGCATCGAAGGACTTCATCGGCCACTTCGTCGACATGGTGCTGGTGCTGCTGGTGGTGCTGGTGCCATGGACGGCGATCAACCTGATCGACTTCTATGCCATTCACAAGGGTGACTACGACATCCAGTCGATCTTCAAGGTCGATGGCGGTATCTACGGGCGTTACAACCCGCAGGCGCTGGTGGCCTACGCCGTGGGCATCGTGGTGCAGATCCCGTTCATGAACACGCCGCTGTATGTCGGGCCGGTTTCCGAGCACATCAACGGGGCAGACCTGTCGTGGCTGGTGGGGCTGGCGATTACCTCGCCGTTGTACTGGTGGTTGGCTTCGCGTGACAGCGCTTACCGTCGTCGGCAGGTGAGTGCCAAGTTGGCCATGGGGCACTGATTCAGCCTGTACTGGCCTCTTCGCGGGCAAGCCCGCTCCCACAGGGGGACCACAGATTCCGGGCCCTGCGGTATTGCTGTGGGAGCGGGCTTGCCCGCGAAGAGGCCGGTACAGACACCTTGTAGTCAGAGGTTATAAGCCCGCTCATTGTGCTCCGCCAGGTCCAGCCCCTGCTCTTCCTCCTCCCGGCTGGCCCGCAGCCCGACAGTCAGCTTGATGGCGCCCAGAATCGCCCAGCTCACCACAAAGCAATAAACAAAGGTAAAGGCCACGCCTTTCAGCTGCACCAGTGCTTGCCCAAGGGGCGTAATGCCTTCCACATAGCCGCCCAACGACGGCGCGGCAAACACCCCGGTCAATAGCGCGCCAACCATCCCGCCCACGCCATGCAGGCCGAACACGTCGAGGGTGTCGTCATACCCCAATGCCTGCTTCAGCCGGGTCACTGCGAAGAAGCAGATAGCCCCCGTCAGCAAGCCGATCACCAGCGCCCCCAACGGCCCGACAAAGGCGCACGCCGGCGTGATGCCAACCAACCCGGCCAACGCACCTGAGGCCGCCCCCAGTGCAGTGGGCCGCCCATGCATGAGCTTTTCGGTAATCAGCCAACCGACAATCCCTGCGCAGGCAGCCACCATGGTCGCCAGCATCACCACCCCTGCCCCTTCGTTGGCGGCAAGCCCCGAGCCCACGTTGAACCCAAACCAGCCCACCCACAGCAAACCGGCACCTACCAGGGTGAAGCCGAGGTTGTGCGGCGGCATGGCCACCTGTGGGTAGCCCTTGCGCTTGCCTAGCATCAACGCTGCAGCCAGCGCCGCCACCCCGGAGTTGATGTGCACTGCGGTGCCGCCGGCAAAGTCCAGCACACCCCAGTTGACCATCAATGCCCCTGGCCCGCCCCAGACCATATGGGCAATCGGTGCGTACACCAGGACGAACCAGGCGCCCATGAACAACAACGAGGCACTGAATTTCATGCGTTCGGCAAAGCCGCCGGCAATCAGCGCAGGCGTGATGATCGCGAAGGTCAGCTGAAATACCGCGAAGACACCTTCCGGGATGGTCCCTACCAGGCTGTCATGGCCGATGTTCAGCATCAGCGCCTTGTCCAGGCCGCCGATAAAACTGTTGAAGGTCAGTTGGCCTTCAACCATACCGCGGGTATCCACCACCAGGCTGTAGCCGAACAGCACCCAGAGGATGCCGATGAGCCCGGCCACGGCGAACAGCTGGGTGAACACCGAAAGAAAGTTCTTGGCCCGCACCATGCCGCCGTAGAACAGCGCGAGGCCCGGGATGCACATCGTCAGCACGAACATCGCCGCGCAGATCATCCAGGCGGTATTGCCGGTGTCCAGGGTGGGCTCGGCGGCGTGAGCCAACGGCGTCAATGCCAACAGCACAACAGCAAGGGCAAGCTTCATGGAGTCACTCCTGTGCGAATGGGGATGCAGCGGGGGCTGCTTCGCAGCCCTTTCGCGACACAAGGCCGCTCCTACAACGGACCGCGATCATCTGTAGGAGCGGCCTTGTGTCGCGAAAGGGCCGCAAAGCGGCCCCAGAAGGTTGAATCAGTACTGAGCCTGGCCTGGTACCCAGGCAGTACCGGCCAGCGGTACCCGGGCCATGGCGGCTGCTTCCACGGTCAGCGCCACCAGGTCCTCAGGGTCAAGGTTGTGCAGGTGCGACTTGCCGCAGGCACGGGCCATGGTCTGCGCCTCCAGCACCAGCACGCGCAGGTAGTTGGCCAGGCGCCTGCCGGCCTCTTCCGGGTTCAGGCGCTTGGCCAGTTCCGGATCCTGGGTGGTGATGCCGGCTGGGTCGCGGCCGTTCTGCCAGTCATCGTAGAAACCGGCGGCCGAGCCAAGTGCCTTCAACTGCGCATCCAGGCGCGGGTGGTTGTCGCCCAGGGCGATCAGCGCGGCGGTGCCGATGGCCACTGCGTCAGCGCCCAGGGCCATGGCCTTGGCCACATCGGCGCCGTTGCGGATGCCACCCGAGACAATCAACTGCACCTTGCGGTGCATGCCCATCTCTTGCAGTGCCTGCACCGCCTGCGGGATGGCCGGCAGGATCGGAATGCCGACGTGTTCGATGAACACTTCCTGGGTCGCGGCAGTACCGCCCTGCATGCCATCGAGCACGATCACGTCAGCGCCGGCCTTCACCGCCAGCTTGACGTCGTAGTACGGGCGGCTGGCACCGATTTTCACGTAGATGGGTTTTTCCCAATCGGTGATCTCGCGCAGCTCGGCAATCTTGATCGCCAGGTCATCCGGGCCGGTCCAGTCCGGGTGGCGGCAGGCGCTGCGCTGGTCGACGCCAATCGGCAAGGTGCGCATCCCGGCCACGCGCTCGGTCACTTTCATGCCCAGCAGCATGCCGCCACCGCCCGGCTTGGCGCCCTGGCCAAGGACGATCTCGATGGCGTCGGCCTTGCGCAGGTCGTCCGGGTTCATGCCGTAGCGCGACGGCAGGTACTGGTACACCAGGTGCTGCGACTGGCCCCGCTCTTCCGGGGTCATGCCGCCGTCACCGGTGGTGGTGCTGGTGCCGGCGATGGTCGCACCACGGCCCAGCGCTTCCTTGGCGTTGGCCGACAACGCGCCGAAGCTCATGCCGGCGATGGTCACCGGGATCTTCAGGTGGATCGGTTTCTTGGCAAAGCGGGTGCCCAGCACCACGTCGGTGCCGCATTTTTCGCGGTAGCCTTCCAGCGGGTAGCGCGACACGCTGGCGCCGAGCAGCAGCAGGTCATCGAAGTGCGGCACGCGGCGCTTGGTGCCACCGCCGCGAATGTCATAGATGCCGGTTTCGGCGGCACGCTGGATTTCCTGGATGGTCAGGCGATCGAAGGTGGCCGACTCACGCAGTACCGGGGGGAATTGCTCGCTCATGGGGTTGCTCCTGGATCAGTACGCGGAGGCGTTGTCGACTTTGAAGTTGTACAGCTGACGGGCCGAGCCATACCGTTTGAAATCGGCGGCTTTATGGTCGAGGCCCGCGTCGTTCAGCAGCGCCTGAAGCTCTTGCAGGTGCTCGGCGCGCATTTCTTTCTCGATACAGTCCGAACCCAGCGACTGGACCGTGCCCTTGACGTAGATGCGCACCTCGTACAGCGAGTCTCCCAGCGCATCGCCGGCGTCGCCGCACACCACCAAACGCCCGGCCTGGCCCATGAAGCAGCTCATGTGGCCAATGCTGCCGCCGACCACGATGTCGACGCCCTTCATGGAAATACCGCAACGGGCACCGGCGTCGCCCTCGATCACCAGCAACCCACCGTGGGCGGTTGCACCGGCGGCCTGAGAGGCACTGCCCTTGACCCGCACCGAGCCGGACATCATGTTTTCCGCCACCCCCACGCCCACATTGCCGTGCACCGTAATGTTGGCTTTCTGGTTCATGCCGGCGCAGTAGTAGCCGGCATGACCGTCGATCTCTACCGAAACGTCTTCGTTGATACCGACAGCCAAGTTGTGTTTGCCGTCGGGGCGCGTCACGCGCCACTCACGGTCTTGCACCTCACCGTGCAGGGACTGGTTAAGGACACGCACCGAAGTGCTGGAAAGGTCGATCGTCTTCATAAGGTTCTCCAGAGGTTCGGTGGCAGGTCAGGCGCTTTCGCGCTCCCAGACGTACAGGGTGGCCGGCGCCGGCTCCCAGACCTTGGCGTTTTCAATACCGGGCAGGCTGGCCAGGGCCTGGTACTCGGAGGCCATGGCAACGTAGTCGTCGGTTTCAGCCAGCACCGCTGGCTTGCAGGCGATCGGGTCGCGAATCACCGCGAAGCCGTTGCGGGTGCCGATGGCAAAGGTGAAGAACCCGTCCAGGTCTTGCAGAGCCCCGTCCAAAGCCTTGGCCAAGGTATCGCCCTGCTGTAGGCGCCAGGTCAGGTAGCCGGCAGCCACTTCGGTGTCGTTGTCGGTCTCGAAGCTGATGCCTTCACGCTTGAGTTCCTGGCGCAGGCGGAAGTGGTTGGACAGCGACCCGTTGTGCACCAGGCACAGGTCGGCGCCGGTGGAGAACGGGTGGCTGCCCTCCAGGGTCACCGCGCTTTCGGTGGCCATGCGGGTGTGGCCGATGATGTGGCTGCCCTTCATGCCGGCCAGGCCGAAGCGGCTGGAAATCTCAGCCGGCAGGCCCATGCCCTTAAGGATTTCGATGCTCTGCCCGGCGCTCATGATGCGCACTTCAGGGGCCAGCTCGGCCAATGCAGCACGGGCGGCAGCTTCCGTGGTGTGCACCTTGAGCACGGCGGCGCTGGCGTTCTGAAACCAGTCCAGCGAGCAGCCCAAGCGCCCTTCCAGTTGCCCCATCAAGCTGGCCCACGAATAGCCCCCATCAAGGGCCTGCAACGTCAGTTTTACCCAGCCGTCGGCCACTTCATCGCCGTAAATGGCAAAGCCGGCGCTGTCGGGGCCACGGTCGGTCATGGCGTGCAGCATGGGTTCGAAGAGCTTGCCGAGCTGGGCTTCCAGCTCAGGCTTCTTCAGGTACAGACCTACGATTCCACACATGGTGATGCTCCTTACTAGGCAGTGGGCGACCGCTGTTTTGAGGGCCGCCCAAGGGATGGGGGCGGTCAGAAAAACTCGGTGTAACGCTGGATTTCCCAGTCGGAAACGTGGCGGCAATACTCCACCCACTCCATGCGCTTGAGCTTGATGAACTCGTCGACGATCTCGGCGCCGAGCACCTCGCGGAACAGGGGGTCGGCCTCGAGCGCGTCGGCGGCTTCCTTGAGCGATTGCGGCAGGGTCTTGATACCGCGTGCGGCGATTTCTTCGAGGCTCAGGGTGTAGAGGTTCTCGTTGCACATCTCGCCTGGGTCGAGCTGGCGGTCGATACCATCCAGGCCAGCCGCGATGATCGCGGCAGTGACCAGGTACGGGTTGCAGCCCGCATCCGGCAAGCGGAACTCAAGGCGCCCGTAGGGGATGCGGACCATTGCCGAGCGGTTGTTGGCGCCCCAGGCAACGAAGGCTGGGGCCCAGGTCGAGCCGGACAACGAGCGGCCAACCACCAAGCGTTTGTAGGAGTTGACGGTTGGCGCCGCGAAGGCACACAGCGCCGGGCCGTGGGCCATCAGGCCAGCGGCGAAGTGGTACGCCAGCTTCGACAGGCCCATGCCGCTGCTGTCGCTGGCGTCATGGAACAGATTCTTGTTGGTGCTGCTGGCCAGCGACAGGTGAAAGTGCATGCCATTACCCGCGCGCTTGGGGTCGGGCTTGGGCATGAACGAGCAGATCATCCCCAGGTCGTTGGCGATTTCGCCGGCCGCCATGCGGAAGAACGTGAAGCGGTCGGCCGACTCCATGGCGTCGCTGTAGGTGTAGTTGATCTCGAACTGGCCGTTGGCGTCTTCGTGGTCGATCTGGTAGATGTCGAAGCCCACGGGCTGCAAGGCTTCGGTCAGGCGCTCCAGAAACAGCCGCGACCGCGACAGGCCCTTGTAGTCGTAGCACGGCTTGTCGAGGTTGTCCGAGGCATCCACCAATTGCAGCTTGCCGCCTTCGTCACGGCGGAACAGGCTGAACTCGGGCTCCAGCCCGGTGTTCAGCGTCCAGCCCTTGTCGGCCAAGCGCTGCACCTGTTGCTGCAACACGTAACGGCTGTCATAAGGCCAGGGCTGGCCGTTGACATGGCCGACGCACACCACCCGGCCATAGCCGGGCTGCCAGGGGACCGGGATCAACGTGGCCAGGTCGCCCCGGGCCATGAAGTCCGGGCCGTGTGGCTCCATGCCCATGCCGCAGATGGCGAACCCGGCAAAACCGGCGCCCTCCTCGGCCACCATCTTGAGGCCCGAGACCGGCACCGATTTGGTCTTTGCCGAGCCATGGATGTCGACAAACTGCGCCAGCACATACTTAATGCCGTGCTGATCGAGGGTGCGCTGGGTTTCTGCTGGCAACATGGGTTGAACACTCCTGGGTAAGGGGTCGCTTGTAATTCCGCATGGGAAACTTACTTTCATCACAGGAATGCAAAGCGCTTGCCAGGTTTACCTCCACCGGCCTTTTCGCGGCGGTTCGGCGCGAAGAGGCCAGCCGCCATTACCCAGGAAATTCCGTTGTAGATATGGGAAACTTGTTTTCACCTGAGGAAAACGACTGCCACCGCAGCAGCATTTCGCACTTTCTCAGTGCGAAATCTTTATTCTTGAACTGAAACCGTGCAGGACATTAGATGCCGACCGAAACCCAACCGCGCCTTCGCCTGGAGCAGTACCTGGGCTTGCAGATCAAGCGCCAGCGCCAGGCCCAGTCCCTCAAACTCGCCGATGTGGCGCGCATCGCCGGTATCAGCCAAGGGATGCTGAGCAAAATCGAGAACGCCCAGGTGTCCACCAGCCTCGATACCCTCAGCCGCCTGTGCGATGTGCTGGGTATGCCGATGGCCAAGCTGTTCAGCCAGTACGACCAACCTGACGGCAATGCACTGCTGGTGAAGGCCGGTGAAGGGCTGGAGGTGGTGCGCCGGGGCACAGAAAAGGGCCACACCTATCATTTGCTCAATCACGCCAGGGGCCCGAAGAAGCACTTCGAGGCCTACATGGTGAGCATGGATGACGCCAGCGAAGAGTTCCCGACCTTCGCCCACCCAGGCACGGAGTTCCTGCATTTGCTGGAGGGTGAACTGGTGTACCGCCACGGCAACCAGCTCTATCACATGCACGCGGGTGACAGCCTGACCTTCGATGGCGAAACCCCGCACGGGCCGGAGCAGCTCGTGCAGGTGCCCATCCGCCTGCTGTCGATCATGAACTACGGCGAAGAGTAAGGCGGCGCGGCGCGACAACGATCAATGTCGCGATCAGACAACCAGACGTCGCCCGCGACCGGCCTCGCAACCCTGTATACAAAAATAATACACACATCAGCCAGCCCCGCGCCGTGGGCTGGCAGACGCAGTAATTGCGAGTAAACAGCCTCTCTTCACAATTCCAACGCTGTGGCGCCTTTTTGCACCGGGCAATTCGTCCGGGCTCATAACGATAAAACTCCCAGTTTTGAAAACCCGCGACGCGTCGGCCGGGAGTGCTTGCGCGCGCACATTGTGAAGCATTTGACTGCCATGATCGCTACCTCCCTCCCCGTAGCCGGTGCCTCCACCGGCCACCGCAACGCGCTGCTCGTTGCCCACATCGCCGCCGTCCTGTTCGGCCTGACCGGCATCCTGGGCCACTTGATCGAAGCCGACGCCAGCATTATCACCTTCGGCCGCGCCACCTTTGCCTTCATTGCCCTGGGCTTCGTCGCCGGGCTCAAGGGCACCCGGCTGCTCGACGCCCTGACCTTACGCAACCTGCCAATCCTCGGCCTGACCGGCGCGCTGCTGGCTGCCCACTGGGTGACCTTCTTCATTGCCGTCAAGGTCGGTGGGGTGGCCGTGGCGACCCTGGGCTTTGCCAGCTTCCCCGCCTTTATCGCCATGATTGAGCGCGGTGTGTTCGGCCAACGCATTGGCGCCACCCAAGGTTTGTTATTGCTGATGGTGACGACAGGCCTGGTGCTGGTCGTGCCCACCTTCGACCTGCTCGACAAAGGCACTGTCGGCCTGCTGTGGGGTTTGGGGTCTGGCCTTGCCTTCGCCTTGCTGACGGTCGCCAACCGCCGCCGCTCATCGAGCATGAACGCGATGCAGGTGGCGTTCTGGCAGAACGTGGTCGTGGCCGCGCTGGTGGCACCGTTCGCCTTCACTCACTTGGGCAGCACCAGCCTGGGTAGCCATGACTGGGTCAACCTGGCGCTGCTGGGCGTGTTCTGCACCGGGCTGTCGCAGTTCCTGTTCGTCAAGAGCCTGGAAGGCCTTGAGGCGCGTACCGCCGGCATGATCATCGCGCTGGAGCCGGTGTATGCGATTCTTGGGGCGTGGTGGTTGTTTGGCGAGCAACCGAGTGTGCGCATGGCGGCGGGGGCGGCGTTGATCGTGTTGGCGACGCTGCTGGCTGCGGCGCGCAAGGCGCCGGCGGAGCACGGTGATACCAGCCGCTGCGCGCATTGATACGCAAGTATTGGCCCTGTGCTACATCACAGGGCTTCTCATGCACCTCGCCAACAGGTTGCGACATTGAGACGACAGTGCGATTAGGCTGTTCGATACTGGCTACCTCTGATGCACGATGTTGAAGCGGATAGGCTCCCATAAGCCGGTGGCTCTTCATCGCCTACTGGCGATGCAAAGCCCAGATTTTCGTAATTAGGCGGGAGATGTGCAGGGTCTCTCTTATACGCGTAACCTTTAACATTGAGTGGCAGCTCCCCCGACTTCAGCGCCACTCCAAACGACCCATTCTTAGAAGCATGATGCGTACCGAACGACAAATAATCTGCACGGGTAATCGAATGTAGATAAAATCTCCCATCTTGCTTCATAACACCATGAATTCCATTGGTATTATACAAAACAAGATTAGACAGGTCAGCAGGTCGCTCATTAAAAGCCTTTATGAACACCTTCACACTCTGCGGATAACCTGCATCTTTTAATAGCTGACTGAGCCCCGTTTTATCCATAAGGCCCACCGCTTTCTGCAATCCGGTAATACTCACCCAAGCGCGGCCAGAAGGGTCCGTGCGATTGATGGGATCTCCCCCACAGTAGCCATACACATTCAACCCACCACTGCCAAAAGGGCTTGATCTGTCAGGGCCTACAAAGCGCCCGGTTAGTGGACTGAATAACCTATGTCCGTTTCCTAGCGGATAACAGCCGGTCACGGTATCACGCCACTGGCCGGTAAAGCCAACCAACGCCAACCTTCTTCCATGGCCCGAATAACCATACGGTGAATAGGCCTCCGCGGCTTTCTGCCCGCTCGTAAGCGCGGCGATGACAGTATTGGCCCCATCAACTTGCAGCAGTGTTGATGAGGTATGCAACTGTGCCAGCACCGTGTTTCCAGCACGCATCAACCGCGCGCTTTCAGCCCCTACCTGACATACCACTCGCCCCTTAACGTAGAATAAATACATAGCTGAATGCTTACCGTCGGCATGGTGCATAATAAGATAAAATTTCGCAGTGATGTCTTAATATTACACACAAGATTACACCGCAAAAAACTAGCATTTCTATCAGGTCATACACTTCTACCACGATAGCGTCGGCGCATGTTAGCCACTTCCTCCAGGTAAAAGACTGCGCTCGAACATGAACGCCCGCGCATCCTGTGGCGTGTACTGATAGAGCTGTTGCGGCCTGCCCAGTCGCGGCTGGCTCTTTTCTCCTGTTTCGCGTACCCACCCCAGCTCGCGCAAGCGCTCCAGGCGTTTGCGCAGCGAGGTGTTGTTCACCGCCTGCCCCAGGCACGCCTGCACTGCCCCCAAGGCATCGAGCACGGTGAACTTCTCGGCCAGCAGGTACAGCGGCAAGCTGCTATACACAGTCTTCGCCGCCAGCCGTTCGCGGGCGCGCTCCACCAGCAAGTTGTGGTCGAAGGGCAAGAGCACCTTGCGCCCCAGCACGCTGTCCATATCGACAAACGCCAGCTGCTCACCTTCAACGGTCTGCCCAGGGGCGAGCAAGGCCAGGTAGTAGGTGCTCAGCGACCAGCCACGCGGGTCACGGAACGCATTGCCTTCGGTACCCACCTGTTCCATGTAGCACGGCACCACCCGGGCCTTCTCCCGCAAAGCGCGGTCGGCCGCGCCTTCCAGGCTGGTGTCGGGGATACGGCCGTTGACGATCACACCCGGCAAGGCCCACTGGCCGGCGTGCGGTTCGCGCTCACGGCGGTGCAACAACACTTGCAGATGCTGGGCTTCAGGGGCCATGCGCAAGGCGACGATATCGACGCTGGCCAAGACTTCAGTGCTACTCAAGGGAACGCTCCACGCTTCAGTCACTCAATAATCCACCAGAGCAGTTAAGTAGCACAAGGGGCTTTGTTTCATTAGCTCGTGCTTGACACACTTAATGCACTAGGTGGAATATATAGCCATGCCAGCGAGGAGAGCACCATGAAGATCGCCAGTTTCGATGTCGACGCGCAAAACGGCTTCACCGCCAACGCCCCGCAGGAACTACCCGTGCCCGAGGGCGATGAGATCGCCGCCGACCTCAACGCCATGGCCCTGCGTGCAGACTTGCGCCTGGGCAGCAAGGACGCTCACCCGGCCAATGCAGCCTGGGTGGTTGCCGACCCGGCCCAGATGCTGCAATCCCTGCCGCTGGCCAATGCCGATCTGACCTGGGTCAGCCACTGCGTGCCAGGCACACCCGGCTTCGAACTGCTGCCTGGCCTGCCCGCCCCCATCGATTACGACTACTTCGTGTGGAAAGGCGTCGAACCCGACTTGCACCCCTATGGCGCCTGCTACCACGACCTGGCCGAACGCCGCTCCACCGGGGTGATCGAATACCTCAAGGTGCAGCAGGTGGGCGCCGTGATCGTCGGCGGCCTGGCCCTGGACTACTGCGTCAAGACCACCGCCCACCAGCTGCGCCGGGCCGGGTTTCAGGTGTTGCTGTACCTGCCGGCTTGCCGCGCCCTCACCCAGGCCGGCGCCATCGCTGCCTGCGGCGCATTGGCCGCCGAGGGTGTCATCCTCTGCGGCGACGAAGCCGCGCTCGACTACCAACTCTCGCTGATCAAGGAAGACCGCCCATGAGTGACAGCGTTTTCGGCCCTCGCATCATCCAGAACCTGCTGGACACCGACTTCTACAAGATCACCATGATGCAGGCGGTGCTGCACAACTACCCCAACGCCGAGGTGGAATGGGAATTCCGCTGCCGTAACGGTGAGGACCTCTCCCCTTACCTGGCAGAAGTCCGCTACCAGGTCGAGCAACTGGCCGATGTCACCGTCACCCACGACCAATTGGCCTACCTCGAAAAAATCCCGTTCATCAAACCGGACTTCATCCGCTTTCTGAGCTTGTTCCGTTTCAACCTGCGCTACGTGCAGGTCGGCCTGGACGACGCCGGGCAGCTGGCAATCCGCGTGCGCGGGCCGTGGCTGCACGTGATCCTCTACGAGATCCCGCTGCTGGCAATCATCAGCGAAGTGCGCAACCGCTACCGCTATCGGGAAGTGGTGATGGAACACGTGGGCGAGCGGCTGTACCAGAAGCTTGACTGGCTCAAGGCCGAAGCGAGTGCCGATGAGCTGGCAGGCTTTCAACTGGCCGATTTCGGCACCCGACGGCGCTTCTCGTACCGGGTCCAGGAGCAGGTCGTGCACATTCTCAAGCGCGACTTCCCTGGCCGCCTGGTCGGCACCAGCAACGTGCACCTGGCCCGCGAATTGGAACTCAAGCCCATCGGCACCATGGCCCACGAATGGTTCATGGCCCACCAGCAACTGGGCCCGCGCCTGGTCGACAGCCAGGCCGCTGCGCTTGAATGCTGGGTACGGGAATACCGCGGGCTACTGGGCATCGCCTTGACCGATTGCATCACCATGGATGCGTTCATGGGGGATTTCGACTTGTACTTCGCCAAGCTGTTCGATGGCCTGCGCCACGACTCGGGCGACCCGCTGGCATGGGCAGAAAAGGCCATTGCCCACTATGAAAAACTGGGGATCGACCCGCGAAGCAAAACGCTGATCTTCTCGGATGGGCTGGATTTCGCCAAGGCGCTTGGCCTGTACCGCGCACTGCATGAGCGGATTAACGTGAGCTTTGGCATCGGCACCAACCTCACCTGCGATATCCCAGGGGTGGAGCCGATGAACATCGTGATCAAGATGACAGCGTGCAATGGGGCGCCGGTGGCGAAGATTTCCGACAGCCCGGGCAAGACCCAATGCCGGGACGAGAACTTCGTGGCGTATCTCAAGCACGTGTTCAAGGTGGGTTGATACCGCCGGGAGAGGCCAGCTTCGCTAACCGTCTTTGGGCTCGCCCACACACAACTCCATAAACCGCGCCGCCGCTCGCGACGGCGTGGCAGCATGGGGCATCAGGATGGAAAAGCGCCTGACCAACGGCTGCGGCGTAATGCGCAGCCGCCGCAACACGCCATCCTCATGGCGAATCGACATGGCCGACACAAAGCCAATCCCCATACCTGCCCGCACCGCTTCCTTTACCCCTTCCACACCGGCGATTTCCATCGCGACGCGCATTGCCACGCCACTGCGGGCAAACGCCCGCTCGACAATCTGCCTCACCCCTGAGCCACTCTCGCGCAGCACCAGTGGGTAGGCCCCCAAGGATTCCAAGGTCTGCGCCTCGTCACCGGCCAACGGATGAGTACTGGGCACGATCGCGACGATCTCATCCTCACGCCACGGCGTGACCCCGGTGCCCAACGGCAACTCCTGCCCGGGAGGCCCTTCGATCAAGGCGATATCGACACTGCCCAGCGCGGCGACAATTTCAGCCGTGTTGCCATTGGAGGTGCTCACCGACACGTCTGGGTAGCGTGCGTGGAAGTCGGCGATCAGGTACGGCAGTAGGTAGCTGGCCGGCGTGGTACTGGCGCCGATGCGCAAGGTGCCGCGCTCCAGGCCGCGCATGGCCTCGCGCAGGGCTTGGGCCTGGCGGAAGGTATCGCGCAGGCGCTCGGCATGGGCCAGCAACTGCTCACCTGCAGCCGTGAGGCGCACCCCGCGCCCCGCGCGTTGGTAAAGGGGCTCACCGAAAGCCTCCTGCAGCAACTTGAGCTGCCCGGACACAGCGGGCTGCGAGAGGTGCAACGCCTGGGCCGCGTGGCTGATGTTGCCATGCTCGGCGACGGTGGCGAATGTTATCAGCTGTTCTGGGGTCATAAATTCAAAATATCAGCTAAACGGATACCTCACATCCTAAATTACGATTTTTTATAAGCTTATAACCAGATTAACGTAAGCCTTGTCGAAATACCTTTCCCGGAGGACTCACATGGCCACGGTTCCATCCCACCCCGCCTACGCGCCTACCCTCTCTACCCGAGGGCGGCTCAATGGCATTTTGTTCGTGGCGCTGTTCGCGCTTGCCGTCACCCAATTGGCAGCCTTGCCCGCCATCGCCAACCTGGGCATCAGCCCGCTGATCGTCGGTATCGTTGCCGGTGCCCTGTACGGCAACGCGCTGCGCGATGGCGTGCCGGCGAGCTGGGCGGCGGGCATCAACTTCTCGGCCCGCGGGCTGCTGCGCATCGCCGTGGCCTTTTTCGGCCTGCGGGTCAGCCTGCAGGAAATCGCCGAAGTCGGCTGGTCGGGCCTGACGGTTTCGCTGCTGGTGGTGGTCAGCACCCTGCTGATCGGGCTCTGGTGCGGCATGAAGCTGCTCAAGCTGGACCGCGACACCGCGCTGCTCACCGCTGCCGGCAGTGCCATTTGCGGCGCCGCTGCAGTACTTGCGTTCGAGTCGGCGCTGCGCAGCGCCCCGCACAAGAGTGCCATGGCCGTTGGCAGCGTGGTGCTGTTCGGCACCCTGTCGATGTTCCTTTACCCCTTGGCGATCAATGCCGGATGGCTGCACCTGGATACCCTGGGCGCGGGCCTGTTCCTGGGCGGCACAATCCACGAAGTGGCCCAAGTGGTAGGTGCAGCCAGCAACGTCAGCCCCGAGGCGACGCACATCGCCACCATCGTCAAGATGACCCGGGTGATGCTGCTGGTGCCGGTGCTGCTGGTGGTAGGCCTGTGGATCAGCCGCTCGCGCCAGCCGGGCCAGGCGCAAGGCAACGGCCGCATCGCCATGCCCTGGTTCGCTTTCGGCTTCCTGGCGCTGGTGCTGGTGAACTCGCTGCAGGTGCTGCCTGGCAGTGTGACTCAGGCGATCAATAGCCTCGACACCTTTGCCCTGACCATGGCCATGACGGCGCTAGGGATGGAGACACGCTTCAGCCAGATCCGCCAGGCAGGGCCACGGGCGCTGCTGACCGGGGCGATACTGAACCTTTGGCTGGTGGGGGGTGGGCTGGCAATTACGCTGGGTGTGCAAAAGCTCTTCGCATGACTTATGGTGTTGTCTAAGAAGGATGTTTTACCTGCACAGGAAAGACTTAGATGCCCCAACGCCATGTCATAAATGCATCCGTCAGCCCCAAAGGCAGCCTGGAGACGCTGTCGCAACGTGAAGTCCAGCAACTGAGCGAAGTCGGTACCGGTAGCCTCTACACCCTGTTCCGCCAGTGCGCGCTGGCCATCCTCAACACCGGCGCGCATGTCGACAATGCCAAAACCATTCTCGAGGCCTACAAGGACTTCGAGGTGCGTATCCACCAGCAAGACCGGGGCGTACGCCTTGAACTGCTGAATGCCCCCGCCGACGCCTTCGTCGATGGCGAAATGATCGCCAGCACCCGTGAAATGCTGTTCAGCGCCCTGCGCGACATCGTCTATACCGAAAGCGAGCTGGCCAGCCAGCGCATCGACCTGGAAAGCTCCCAGGGCATCACCGATTACGTGTTCCACCTGCTGCGCAACGCCCGCACCCTACGCCCAGGCGTGGAGCCGAAGATGGTGGTGTGCTGGGGCGGCCACTCGATCAGCAGCGAAGAATACCAATACACCAAAAAGGTCGGCCACGAACTGGGCCTGCGCAAGCTGGACGTCTGCACCGGCTGCGGCCCTGGCGTAATGAAAGGCCCGATGAAAGGCGCCACCATCGCCCACGCCAAGCAGCGTATGCACGGCAGCCGTTACCTGGGCCTGACCGAGCCGGGCATCATCGCCGCCGAAGCGCCCAACCCGATCGTCAACGAGCTGGTGATCTTGCCGGACATCGAGAAGCGCTTGGAAGCCTTCGTTCGTGTCGGCCACGGCATCATCATCTTCCCGGGCGGCGCCGGTACTGCCGAAGAGTTCCTCTACCTGCTCGGCATCCTCATGCACCCGGACAACCAAGGCCTGCCCTTCCCGGTCGTGCTCACTGGCCCCCGCAGTGCCGAGCAGTTCCTGCTGCAACTGCACGCTTTCGTCGGCGCCACCCTCGGTGAAGCCGCGCAAAGCCACTACCAGATCATCATCGATGACCCGGCCGAAGTCGCGCGCCACATGGTCGAAGGCCTCAAGGAGGTCAAACAGTTCCGTCGCGAACGCAACGACGCCTTCCACTTCAACTGGCTGCTGAAGATCGACGAGGGCTTCCAGCACCCGTTCGACCCGACCCACGCCAACATGGCCGAACTCGCCCTACGCCGCGAGCTACCGCCCCATGAACTGGCCGCCAACCTGCGCCGAGCGTTTTCCGGCATCGTTGCCGGCAACGTCAAGGACAAAGGCATCCGCCTGATCGAAGAACGCGGCCCCTACCAGATCCGCGGCGACAGCGCAGTATTGGAGCCACTGGGGCGATTGTTACAAGCATTCGTCGACCAGCACCGCATGAAGTTGCCGGGTGGTGCCGCCTATGTGCCGTGCTACCAGGTAGTGACCTGAAAACGGTGATCTAGCGCCGGCTCTTGATCTTGATCTGGCTTTTGACCTTCAGCGACTCAGGAGGCCGAGCGCAGGCCTTGCGAAGGGAGGTGACGGGCAAGGATGCCCGTCAAGCGCTGGGGCCCAGGATGGGCCCTGCAGCGCGGTCCTCCCGTGAGCAAGGCCGTAGCGAGGGGACCCCGAAGCGCAGCGTAGGGGCCGTATGATGGAGCGCAGCCCTTTTTGGTTACTTTTTGGGGCGTTTGCCAAAAAGTGACCCGCCGTAAGGGCGGAAAGGTGACTAAGCGTCGCCCCAATGCTGGATCAACCACCCCCTCAAAACCAACACCAACACCCACACCCACACCCACACCAACGATCAAGAAACCAAACCCTCCCGCTCAACCAGCCGAATACTGTCACGCCCCCCGCGCTTCGACTCATACAACGCCACATCCCCCTGCTCAATCAACGCCGCCAAACTCACCGGCGGCTGATCAAACACATTAGCCCCAATACTCAACGTAACCGCCTGCGGCGTAGGCACCGTCTGCCCAGCAAACAGCTGAAACCGCTCACGCAACTGGCTACCCAGCTCCACCACCCGCTCCCGCGTCGCCTCACTGAGCAAAATCACAAACTCATCCCCCCCAAGCCGCGCCGCCAGCGACCGCTCCGGCAACACCGCACGAATCATCTCGCTCAAGGCGATCAACAGCCGATCCCCCGCAATGTGCCCGTGCAAATCGTTGACCAGCTTGAAGTTGTCGATATCGATCAACAGCAAGGCCCCCGGCCGCGCCGGGCTGACCTCTTTGAAAAAGTGCGGCGCCCGCACTTCCAGCGCCCGCCGGTTGTACAGCGCCGTCAACGGATCGCGCGCCGCCAGCCGGGCGATACGTTCTTCACGGCGATAACGCACCGTCCCCGTCATCGACAGCGCAATCAACATGATCGCCATCGCCCCCTCGACCAGGGAAATCTGAATGATCAGCCCGCCAAAGGTCGCCAGGTCAATCAAGGTGCCCGGCGTGATCGCAATGATCGCCTTCGCCACATAGAACAACCCATGGATCAGCAACACATAGCGCAATTGCACCGCGCCCACGCTCAGCGACCTGCCGTGGGGCTTCAACAAAAAGCTGGCCTTGAGGGTCAACAGCGCCACCAGCAACGAGTTGACCATCAGCATCACCTTCGACCACTCCGGCCCCGCGGGCAGCAGCAGTAAGGCGAACCACACCGGCACCATCAGCAGCCAGGTGCGCGACAGGCGGTTCTGGGTAAAGCGCAACACCCCCATCAGGAAAAACGCATGCGCCACCACCAGCAACCCGTTGGCAAACCAGATGCCGATCAACAGCAAGCCAATGCCACGCAACAGGGCCAGAGTGGAGCCAACGGTAATAGTGGCGAAGCCCGCGCTCCAAAACAGGAGTGAAGCCTCGCGAACGCTGCGCCATTCAATCGCCAGGTACAAAGCAGCAGCGGCTGCCAGGGCGATCGTAATCGTCAGCATCGTGGGTGGATCAAGCGCCATAGACGGTTTGGCCTATCTGGTTAATGAGGAAAACGCCTCATTGTATTCGTTTGCCATTGGTTTTCAGAGGGGGACACGCAAACGATCATATCAATTCGAAGCTCCCTCACAGCGCAGCACCCTCCCGTTGTTACCACCATGGTTTCACTGGCTTGTTCCATGCGTTGTTTGCGACAGCTTTTCCGTACAGCGCCTACTCCGCAAGTCTTATTTTCATACCTAATCTCTCAAGGTAATCCCTGGGTGGAACTAGCCGCTCTATCGGTGGCTGGTAGTGCCCTGAATAATTATCCAACACAAAGACGCCATCGGATTTACTAATATAGCCTGCACTAATAACTTCACCGCTATCGCCGGCCCCCAGTTGACCGTATCTAGCGATGCTGGCATGACTTAAATCTCCATCGCTGTAGCTGCCAATGAAAAAATTCTTGTCTCGAGTGAACACGAATTTATGTTTGAATCCAGGTCCAGGTAGATCATGCAAGCTACGCCCATCTGATGCCAGAGTAATGAAAGCGCTCCCCGCCGACATCAGTGCTCCTGCTTCCGCCATCTCATTAATCAGGTTCTCGGGCTCCTTATTTACGAGCGCATTTAAATGGCTGCCATTCCCTTTTCCAGATGTCAGTTTTTTCTTGAATCTGTTGACTGCTAGAACTTGAACGGCTGCCCGCTTGAACCGAGATCTTCCACTAGGGTCTTGTGAATTGACAGGGTCATTCAGGCAGTAGGCATAACAGTTGACACCCCCTTGTCGAAAAGGGCTCAGTGCGTCGGCGCTTATGAATCGCATCAAACGAGGATTGTAAATTCGATGTCCATTCCCAAGATGATAGAAGCCGCTCGGAGTGAAAACAAGCTCACCATTGAAACCCAATAAACCAGTTATTTCAATATCGGCATATCGGTAGCCATAAGCTGAATAATTACTGGTCTTGTGGCATATTGAAAGTGAAGATAGCTCTCTCATGCTTATGGTCTGCTTGATGCGGGGTGACGTATGAGTGTGGCCTAACCGAGAAGGAATGGAACCTGATAAATTTGTCAGGTGATCTAGATTCTCTTTCGTCGTAACCTAATTGCTGCGTCGGCGAGGCTAGCCGTCAAATCCTTGTTGACTTGCCTTTTACTCTTTATGTGACGTCCCGTCGTCCGAGAGCTTTCCTACCAGAACTCTGCGATCAAGTCAGCAGCGGCCACCCGAGCTGCGCTGCGGTGGCCGATGTGATGCCGCTGCAGATACTCACAGGACTCGTTTGATCAACGGTTCCAGGCGGCTGTAACGCAATCGCCGCAGGAACTTGCGCACTTCCTTGGGGTGCTCGGCCTTGACACCCAGTTCTTCAGCCGAGCTGATCTTCGGCGCATGCCGGCGAATGCCCTCCAGCTCCACCTCGCGCGACACGATCCACTGCCCCTGCGCGTCATCGATAAGCAAGCCATTCTCAAGGTCCAGGTTGAACCCGCGCGGGTTGAGGTTGTTACCGGTCAGCAGCGAATAACGCTGGTCGATCCACAGCCCCTTGGCATGGAAGGTGTGCCCAGGGTCGTTCCAAATCCGCACTTCGAGCTGGCCATTTGCAAGCGCGGCCTGGCGACGGCGGGCAAAGGCGCGCAGGTTGTCCTCGTACAAGTAGGGCAACGCACCGCTAGCACTGAACGGCTCACCCGGGGCTATATAGAAGTCATTGGCCGTGCGATCGCCAACGATCAGCTCCACGCGCACGCCACGGTCCAGGGCGTGGTCGATTTCGCGCATCAATACCCGAGGCGGGTTGAAATAAGGCGTGCTGATGATGATCTGCGTGCGTGCAGCGGCCAGCAGTGCGCAAAGTGCTTTGTTGAGCGGGTTGCCCCGCCCAACGCCAAGCAGCGGGATGACCCGCAAGCCCTGCCCCGCTTCGCCGGCGGGTACCTCATAGACCATGCGCCGCAGCCGCGCGCGCAAACGCCGGATGTCACCGCGCAAGCTGCGGGTCGCGGGCGGTGCCGGCAAGTCCAGCCGCGGTGTGGCGGTGTGGTGCAGCAAACGTCTAACCAGGTCGACCATGGCATCGGCCAGCGCAGGCGACTGGAACAGGTGATAGCGATCCAGGCGATAGCGGTCGAAACGGTGCAGGTACACGTTGTTGAGGCTGGCACCGGTGTAGATCACACAGTCGTCGATGATGCTGCCTTTCAAGTGCAACACACCAAACAGCTCGCGGGTTTGCACCGGAACGCCATGGATCACCACATCCAGCCCACGCAATTGACGCTGGGCCTGGTACCAGGCCGCATTACCCGGCTGCCGCCCGCCCCCCAGCAGGCCACGGCGGGCACGGAACCAGTCAACCACAATGGTGATTTCCAGGCCTGGCCGCGCGGCCTTGGCCTGGTACAAGGCATCGAGCACTTCCTGCCCGGCCTCGTCTTCCTGCAGGTACAGGGCGACGATGACGATGCGCCGGGTCGCCGCCGCGATGCGCTCGAGCAGGCAGCGACGGTACGCCGCGGCATCGGGCAATACCTGGATCGCCTCAGGCGCGAGGGCGAAACCTGGCAGCGCTGCCAGCATGGATTCGGGGTTCACGTAGGTTCACCTTCTGTCTGCATTCAGGTCCATTCCTGGCCACCAGCCCGGGGTGTAAGATCGACCGGGTAACGACCTATAACAACAAGAATCATGCGAGGCCTGTTTTTCTCACTGCCCCCGACGAATCACGCCTCAGCTTGCACAGGAAGATCGCAATGGTCCACCCCGTTTCTGCAATCGTAAAGCCTTCGCCCGCCAAGACCTTCGGTTTTCTGATCTTGCCCAACTTCACCACCATCGGCCTGGCGTCGGCGGTGGAGACCCTGCGCATGGCCAACCTGGCGGCCCGCCGGCCGATGTACCGCACCGTGCTGATCGCCGCCAGCGATGAACCGGTGGCGGCCAGCAACGGCATGCGCGTGTTGCCTGACTACAGCATCGGCAACGCCCCGGCGCTGGACGCCCTGTTGGTGGTCGGGGCCAACCCGATCGATCGCAGCCGTGGCAACCGGCCCTTGATCGACTGGCTACGCCAGCTGGCCCGTCAACGCCTGCCGTTGGGCG
The DNA here is from genome assembly GCF_000483465.1 of Pseudomonas sp. LAIL14HWK12:I7. Classification (NCBI taxonomy): domain Bacteria; kingdom Pseudomonadati; phylum Pseudomonadota; class Gammaproteobacteria; order Pseudomonadales; family Pseudomonadaceae; genus Pseudomonas; species Pseudomonas sp. LAIL14HWK12:I7. The sequence goes on along the minus strand of NZ_AXYZ01000023.1, from coordinate 26,352 downwards.
GCATCTGCACGGGCAGTTACCTGCTGGCCAAGGCCGAGTTGCTCAAGGGCTACCGCTGCACCATCCACTGGGAAGACATGCAGACGTTGCAGGAGCAGTTCCCCGGTATCGTCATTTCTGGCCAGCTGTTCGAACTAGACCGCGACCGCTACACCTGCTCGGGCGGTGTGGCGGCCATGGACATGATGCTGCAACTGGTGGCCCGGGAAGAAGGCGGCCAAGACATCGCCGCCAAGGCCGCCGAACTGCTGCTGTGCGACCGTGTGCGTGGCGAGCGCGAACGCCAGCGGGTGCCCCTGCGCACCCTGCTCGGCAGCGCTCAGCCCAAGTTGAGCCAAGTGGTGGCGATCATGGAAGCCAACCTGGAGGAGCCACTGGGGCTGGAGGAGCTGGCCAGCCTCAATGAAGTGACCGTGCGCCAATTGGAGCGGTTGTTTCATAAATACCTGCAGCGCACGCCCAGCCAGTATTACCTGGAGTTGCGGCTGTCGCGGGCGCGGGAGCTGTTGTTGCGTAGCGATGTGCAGGTGCGAGAGGTGGCGTTGGCGTGTGGGTTCAGCTCGCCGGCGCATTTTTCCAAGAGCTACAGCCGGTTTTTTGGGCTGTCGCCGCTGGGAGAGCGGCGGCAGGCTTCGTTGCACTGATTTCAAACAGTGCTGGCCTCTTCGCGGGCAAGCCCGCTCCCACAGGATTTCCACTCACCTTGAGCGCGGTGGGGGACCGGTGGGAGCGGGCTTGCCCGCGAAGAGGCCGGCACAGATCGAATCAATCCTTCAGGGCCGCATGCGCCGTCTCCCGGCACATCAGCATCGCCACCAGCGCCACCAGTGCTGCGGCCAACAGGTACCCCGCCGGCGCCAGCTTGCTGCCGGTCGCCTGTATCAGCCAGGTGGCAATGAACGGCGCCGTCCCGCCAAACAAGGCATTGGCCACGTTGAAGCTCAGGGCGAAACCACTGAAGCGCACCCGCGTCGGGAAGATCTCCGCCAACAGGCACGGCAAGGTCCCATCGTTCATCGCCAGCATCGCGCCAAACAGAATCTGGATGGCCAGAATCACCAGCAGCGGTTGCCCATCGAGCAACGTGAACAAGGGCACGGTGAGCCCCAAAAACAGCAGCGAGGCGATCACCAGCATGGTCTTGCGGCCAAACTGATCCGACAGCCGCCCCATCAGGAAAATCAGGCCGATGTAAGTGGCCAATGAAACCGTCGAGGCAATGAAGGCATCTCGCTCGGTCATGCCCAGCTCAGTAGACAGGTACGTCGGCATATAGCTGAGCAGCAGGTAGAACGCCACCGCATTCAGGCACGTCACGCCGATACCGATGCCGAGGCTGCGACGATGCTGGGTCAGCAACTCGCGAATCGGTGCCGGGGTCATGCAGGCCTTGTTCTCAAGACGCTGCTCCATCTCCAGAAACTTGGGGGTGTCCTGCAGGCTCATGCGGATGTAACGGCCCACCAGCCCGAACGGTGCAGCCAGCAGGAACGGCAGGCGCCAGCCCCAGCTGTGCAGGTCCTCGGTGCTGAGTAGCTCATGCAGCACCGCCACAAACGCCGCACCGAACAGCAACCCCGCTGCCGTGCTGGCCGGCACGATACTGGTGTACAGGCCACGCCGGCCCTGGGGCGCGTATTCGGCCAGGAAGGCCGATGCCCCCGCGTATTCGCCCGACGCCGAAAAACCCTGCACCAGGCGTATCAGCAGCAACAGGCACGGTGCCCATAGGCCGATCTGCGCATAGCCAGGCAGCAGCCCGATGCAGAAGGTCGAGATCGACATGATCAGGATCGACAACGACAGCGCGTTGCGTCGCCCATGGCGATCACCAAAGTGGCCCCAGACCACGCCGCCCAGCGGGCGAACGAGAAACGACAGGGCGAACACCGCGAAGGTCGCCAGCAGGCCGGTAGTTTTGTCGGTTTGCGGGAAAAACGTGGCGGCAATGATGGTGGCGAGGTAGCCGTAGGCGGCGTAGTCGAACCATTCGACGAAGTTGCCCATGAAACTGGCGCGCGCGGCCTTGCGCAGGGCCTGGCGTTCGGCGCTGTGCACGGCGCCGCCGAGGGTTGAGGCGTTCAGGGTGGTGCTGGACATGACGGGTACCCTCTGATTCTTCTAATTGGAGGCAGGGTCTGGTGGTCATACAGTGATTTTATTGTTGTTGGTGCCGGCCTCTTCGCGGGTAAACCCGCTTCTACAGGGACCGGCACCGAGCATCATTTGCGGATGATGTTGTGCTCCGGCCCGTACGGGAACTTGGTGATGTTTTCGGCGCCGCTGTCGTTGACGATGAGGATATCGTGCTCGCGGTAGCCGCCAGCACCCGGTCGACCTTCGGGCAGCATGATCATCGGCTCGATCGACACCACCATGCCCGGCTCCAGCACGGTGTCGATGTCTTCGCGCAGCTCAAGCCCCGCCTCGCGACCGTAGTAGTGGCTCAACGTCCCAAACGAATGGCCATAGCCGAACGTGCGGTACTGCAGCAGGTCGTGACGCAGGAAGATCTCGTTCAGCTCACGGGCAATGTCACTGCAGCGCATGCCCGGGCGCACGAGTTTCAGCCCAGCCTCATGCACCTCGACGTTGGCCTGCCACAGGCGCAGGTGATCATCCGGGCAATGGTCGAGGAACAAGGTGCGCTCAAGGGCGGTGTAATAGCCGGCGATCATCGGGAAGCAATTGAGGCTGAGGATCTCACCCTTGCCCACCGTGCGGCTGGTGACCGGGTTGTGCGCGCCGTCGGTGTTGAGCCCGGACTGGAACCAGGTCCAGGTGTCCATCAGTTCGCCGTCGGGGAAAGACGTGGCGATCTCGCGAACCATCGCCTGGGTGGCATGCAGCGCCACTTCGTACTCGGGCACATGCTCACGCAGGGCCTCGACCACTGCCGCGCCGCCGATATCGGCCACCCGCGCGCCGTGCCGGATCAACGCCTGCTCTTCTGCGGACTTGATCATGCGCATGCGCATGCACGGGGCGCCGATGTCCAGCAACTCGACCTTGGGGTAGCAGGCGGCGAGCTTGGCGTGGTTTTGCAGGTTGAGGTGGTCGTATTCCACGCCGATGCGCGAGGCCAGCGGCAGCGCTTGTTGAATGGCGACGAAGAAGTTGTCGCGTTGCCAGTCGGTGTAGACGATGTTGTCGGTGCCGACCGTGCGCCGCCAAGGCTGGCCGCCATCGATATTGGCACTGATCGAGACGACCTTGTCCTGGGTCACCACCAGTGCATAGGGGCGGCCAAACGAGCAGTAGAGGAAATCACTGTAGTAATTGACGTTGTGGTACGAGGTAAAGATCGCCGCTTCGATGTCCTGCTCGGCCATGTAGGCCCGCAGGCGGGCGTGGCGGGCTGCGTATTCCTGAGCGGAGAAGGTCGCTTTGACCTTGTCGCCGTTGCGGATCTTCAGGGTTTTTGGCATGTGCATGGTCGGGTTCCTTGTCGTTGTGAGCACGCTGTTTCAGGCCGGCCGCCTGAGAAGCATTGCAACAGAACGAACGAGGACGCTTTTGTATCTATCCGACCTGGAATTGGCGGGATGGCCACCGACTTGCAGGAGCAGCCTTGTGCCGCGAAGAGGCCGGCACAGGCAGCCCGAATTGCGGCTATCTGTACCGGCCTCTTCGCAGCACAAGGCTGCTCCTACACAGGCTGTGGGGTTTCAGGCACGCCCTATTTCAAATCAAAGCGGTCCAGCTCCATGACTTTTACCCAAGCCGCAACGAAGGCCTTCACAAACCTGTCCTTGCCATCGCTGCTGCCATACACCTCGCTCAACGCCCGCAACTGGGCATGCGAACCGAACACCAGGTCAACACGGCTGCCCGTCCATTTAACCTGCCCGGTCTTGCGGTCCCGGCCTTCAAAGCGCTCGTTGTCGGCTGATGTCGGCGTCCATTCCACGCCCATGTCCAGCAGGTTGCGGAAGAAGTCGTTGCTCAACGTACCCGGCTTGTCGGTGAACACCCCGTCCTTGCTGCCGCCATGGTTGGCGCCCAGCACACGCAGGCCGCCGATCAGCGCGGTCAGCTCGGGCGCCGTCAGGGTCAGCAGTTGGGCCTTGTCCAGCAGCAGCTTCTCGGCCTTGACGCTGTAGCGGTCCTTGGTGAAGTTGCGGAAGCCATCGGCCAACGGTTCTAGCACAGCGAACGACTCGACATCGGTCTGCTCCTGAGACGCATCGACGCGGCCGGGGCGGAAGCCGACGCTGCCACTGTAACCCGCATCCTTGGCGGCCTTCTCGACGGCGGCGGTACCTGCCAGCACGATCAGGTCGGCCAGGGAGACCTTCTTGCCACCGTTGTTGAACTCGCTCTGGATCTTCTCCAGCGCTGCCAAGACCTTGCCTACGCCCTGGTTCGCAGCCCAGTCTTTCTGCGGTGCCAGGCGCAAGCGTGCGCCATTGGCTCCACCGCGCTTGTCGGACCCACGGAAGGTCGAGGCTGAGGCCCAAGCAGTCGATACCAACTCGCCCACGCTCAAGCCTGAAGCCAGAATCTTGGCCTTGAGCGCTGCGACATCCTGCTCGCCCAACGATACCGGGTCGGCTTTAGGCAGCGGGTCTTGCCACAGCAATTCCTCGTTGGGCATTTCTGGCCCGAGATAGCGCGCCAGCGGGCCCATGTCGCGGTGGATCAGCTTGTACCAGGCACGGGCAAAGGCGTCCGCCAATTGGTCAGGGTTGTCCTTGAAGCGGCGGGCAATCGGCTCGTAGATCGGGTCAAAGCGCAGTGCCAGGTCGGAGGTGAGCATGGACGGCGCATGGGTTTTGCTGGGGTCATGGGCATCCGGCACGGTGCCAGCGCCTTTGCCTTCCTTCGGCCGCCACTGGTGCGCACCGGCCGGGCTCTTGGTCAGCTCCCACTCGAAGTTGAACAGGTTGTTGAGGTACTCGTTGCTCCATTTGGTCGGGGTTGAGGTCCAGGTCACTTCCAGGCCGCTGGTGATGGTGTCGGGGCCTTTACCGGAGCCGAATTTGTTGGCCCAACCCAGGCCCTGCATCTCCAGGCCCGCAGCCTCGGGCTCGGCCCCCACATTGTCGGCGGGGCCTGCGCCATGGGTCTTGCCGAACGCATGGCCACCGGCGATCAGCGCCACGGTCTCTTCATCGTTCATGGCCATGCGGCCGAAAGTTTCGCGGATGTCTTTGCCCGAAGCGACCGGGTCAGGGTTGCCTTCCGGACCCTCCGGGTTGACGTAGATCAGGCCCATCTGCACGGCGGCCAGCGGGTTTTCCAGGTTGCGCTCGGCCTGCAGGTTGCGGCTCTGTTCTTCACCGTGCTTGGCGGGTTCGGCCACCAGGTCACCCTGGCCGGGTTCCTGTGCCTTGACCTGCTCCTTGCCGTAGCGGGTATCGCCGCCCAGCCAGACCTTTTCCGAGCCCCAGTACACATCTTCATCCGGCTCCCACACATCGGCACGCCCGCCAGAGAAACCAAAGGTCTTGAAGCCCATGGACTCCAGCGCGACGTTGCCGGTGAGGACGATCAGGTCGGCCCAGGAAATCTTGTTGCCGTACTTCTGCTTGATCGGCCACAGCAGGCGCCGGGCCTTGTCCAGGCTGACGTTATCCGGCCAGCTGTTGAGCGGGGCGAACCGCTGCTGACCGGAACCGGCGCCACCGCGGCCATCGCCAATGCGGTAGGTCCCGGCGCTGTGCCAGGCCATACGGATGAACAGCGGGCCGTAGTGGCCGAAGTCGGCGGGCCACCAGTCCTGGGAGTCGGTCATCAGGGCCGTCAGGTCTTGCTTCAGGGCCTGGAAATCGAGGCTCTTGAAGGCGTTGGCGTAGTCGAAATCCGGGTCCATCGGATCGGATTTGGCGGTATGTTGGTGAAGGATTCTCAGGTTGAGCTGGTCAGGCCACCAGTCACGGTTGGTGGTGCCGCCACCTGCGGTTTGATGGAACGGGCATTTCGATTCGTTCGACATCTGTGGGTACCTTTGGGTCGGTTATCCAGATTTCCGGTCTATGCCAGGTGTTCTATCAGCCGAGCGCTTGGGCTCGTGCCTACCCCTCATCAGGTCTGGTCGGTGTCTTGCCGACACGGGGCTTGCGAAGCTGTCACGGCGGGGCGCTACGGTCTTGAACACAGGTGCTCAGGCGCGCCCCGGCCGCGGAATTCACAGGGCCAGGGGAAAGACTAGCCGAGCTTGGGCAGACTTCTAATAGAGCGAGTATTACGGGGTAATAGGCTGGCTCTGTCAGCGTTCTGCCGTGCCGGCCTCTTCGCGGGGCAAGCCCGCTCCCACAGGTTGAGTCAAGGCCCGTGCCAAACCTGGACTGCCCCGCGAAGAGGCCCGCACATCCATACAAGGCAATCGGGCCTGCGCCGTGCTTCAATACACCGCCAATCCCCTCAGCCCCCGTGAGCCAAGCCCCATGAACCGCAACGACCTGCGCCGCGTCGACATGAACCTGCTGGTGCTGTTCGAAGCCCTGATGATCGAACGCAACCTGACCCGCGTCGGCGAAAAACTGTTCATCACCCAGTCCACCGTCAGCGCCGCCCTCGCCCGCCTGCGCGAGCTGTTCGACGACCCGCTGCTGATCCGCAACGGTCGGGCCATGGAGCCCACGCCACGGGCGATGCAGATTTTCACCGAGCTGGGGCCGGCCATGGATGTGATTTCTTCCGCCATCAGCCGTGCGCGGGCGTTCGACCCCGCCAACAGCTGCAACGTATTCCGCCTCGGGCTTTCGGACGACGCCGAGTTCGGCCTGCTCCCTGCCCTGCTTCAGGCCTTGCGCGAAGAGGCACCCGAAATCAGCGTGGTGGTGCGGCGGGCCAACTTCCTGTTGATGCCAGGCCTGCTCTCCAGCGGCGAGATTTCGGTGGGCGTGAGCTACACCACCGACCTGCCGGCCAACGCCAAGCGCCGCAAGTTGCGCGACATTGGCGTGCGCGTGCTGCGCGCCGACGATCGACCGGGGCCACTGACCCTCGACGAGTACTGCGCCCGCCCGCATGTGATGGTGTCGTTTTCTGGCGACATGAGCGGCAACATCGACCTGGACCTGGCGCGCATCGGCCGATGCCGCAAGGTGGTGCTGGCCGTGCCGCAGTTCGGCAGCCTGCGCGCGCTGCTGCGCAACACCGAACTGATCGCCACAGTACCGGACTACGCCGCCTGCGCCCTGGCCGATGACGGCAGCTTGCGCGCCGACCCAGCGCCCTTCGAAATCACCGAGGCAGAACTGTCGATGGTCTGGAGCGGCGCCCAGGACAACGACCCGGCCGAGCGCTGGTTGCGTGAGCGGATCCTGCAGTTCATGGCATCGCCATGAACCCAGGCCGTGTCACTTGCTCCGCTGCATCCACGCCGCGCCCAGGCCACTGATGCAGATGATCGAGATCCCCACCAGGCTCAGGCTGTCTGGCACCTGGCTGTAGAACAGCAGCCCAAGCAGCCCGGCAAACACGATCTGGCAGTAGCTGAACGGCGCCAGCAGCGCCGGTGCAGCATGGCGAAACGCCTGGGTCAGCAGCAGGTGGGCCGTCATGCCGAAACCACCCAGCGCCAGCATCAACAGCGCGTGGTCCCAGCGCGGCACCTCCCAGAAAAACGGCACCAGTGCACTCATCGCCAGGGTGTTGCACAGCCCTGCATAGAAGTTGCTGGTGGTGGGGCTGTCATGGGCAGCCAGAATCCGCGTCAGCAACTGATAGAAGCAGAAGCCCAGCGCCGAGCCGAAGGGGTACAGGATCGCCGGCGTGAACATCGCACCCCCGGGGTGCACCACCACCAGTACCCCAATAAAGCCCATCACCACCGCCACCCACTGCCCCACCGTCACCCGCTCCTTGAGCAGGGGTGCCGACAAGGCCGTGACCAGCACGGGCGCGAGGAAGTTGACCGCCGTGGCCTCCGCCAGCGGCAGGTATTGCAGGCCGGTGGTGAACAGCAGGCTGGTGCTGAGCAGGCTCAGGGCACGCAGGGTCTGTAACAACGGGCGACGGGTGCGCAGTACATTGAGGCCAGACTTGGGCAGGAAGATCCCGGCCATCAGCAGGGTGTGCACCACATAACGCGCCCACACCACCATGATGATCGGGTACAGGCCACCGAGGAACTTGGACAGGGCATCGTGGCTGGCGAACAGGAACGTCGCCACCACCACCAGGGCGATGCCACGCAGCGGTTGGTTGACTCCGGACAGCGGTGTGCTGGAACTCATGGCGTTCTCGACGGCGGCGCGGCCGGATGCTGCGCCCAGGGAAAGCCGCACAGGGCTGGCCTGGCGGATGAAACAGCTCGAATTCTAGAAGAGATAGACGAGGATAAGGAAGTTCAATTGGCGCTTGTCGAGGCCAAACGCAATTTCCGTTCGCTGATCGACCACTTTCGCCCCGCCGCGCATGGTCCGCGCCGGGCTGATCGAAGACCATCCCCTACGGACTCTGTAACCACTACAAGGAACTGTCATGCGAAGGCTCACCACCCCTAACGGCCTGGACCTGCCCTGCATCGGCCTGGGCACCTGGCCGATGACCGGCAGCGAGTGCACCCAAGCCGTGCGCCAGGCCCTGGACCTGGGTTACCGACACATCGACACCGCCACCGCCTACAACAATGAAGCGGCCGTGGGCCAAGCCCTGCGCGAGAGCGACGTGCCACGCGAGCAGATCCACCTGACCACCAAGGTCTGGTGGGACCGCCTGGACCCCAAAGCCATGCGTCAGTCGCTGGAAGACAGCCTGCGCGTGCTGGGCACCGAGCAGGTCGACCTGTTCCACATCCACTGGCCGGGCAAGGACTGGGACCTGGCCCGCAGCATCGAGACCCTGGTAGCCCTGCGTGACGAAGGCAAGGCGCGCAGCATTGGTGTCGCCAACTTCCCGCTTGGCCTGCTGCGCCAAGTGGTCGAGACGCTGGGCGCGCCGTTGTCGGCCATTCAGGTGGAGTACCACGTGCTGCTCAACCAGCAGCCGTTGCTCGACTATGCGCGCCGCCACGACTTGCTGCTCACGGCCTACACCCCGCTGGCACGCGGGCAGGCGGCGCAACAAGAGGTGATCCAGGCGATTGCCCGCAAGCATGGCGTCCTGCCGAGCCAGGTGGCACTGAAGTGGTTGCTCGACCAGGACGGCGTCGCCGTGATCCCCAAGGCCAGCAGCCGCGAGAACCAGTTGGCGAATTTGGCAGCGCTTGACGTGCGGCTGGATGATGAAGACCGGGCATTGATTGCGGGTTTGCCGAAGGATCAGCGCGTGGTCAGCCCCGACTTTGCGCCTGACTGGAATAGCTGAGCATGACCGGGGCCGCTGTGCGCCCCATCGCCGGCAAGCCGGCTCCCACAAATTGCGCGCACCTCGCGATCAACGCTGTACCTGTGGGAGCCGGCTTGCCGGCGATGGGGCGCGCAGCGGCCCCCGCGCACCTAGCCCCACAGCAACGCCACCTGCTTCAACCGCTCACTCGCCGGCACAGGCCGCCCATACAGGTAGCCCTGGAAATGCGAGCACCCCTCTGCCGCCAGGCGCCGCATCTGCTCCTCCGACTCCACACCCTCGGCCGTGGTCTTGATCATCAGGCTGTTGGACAGGTCGGTAATGGCGCGGATGATTGACATGGCTTCGCGGCTGTCGCACATGTCATGCACGAACGACTTGTCGATCTTGATCCGGTCGAACGGGAACGAACGCAAATACCCCAGCGACGAATACCCGGTACCGAAGTCGTCCAGCGAAATCGACACACCCAGGTCTTTCAGCGCCCGCAAGGTGCGCACGTTCTCCTCACTGTTGCCCAACAACACCGACTCGGTGATCTCCAGCTCCAGGCGCCGCGCCGGCAAGCCCGAATCTGCCAGGGCCAAAGCCACGGTGTGGACCAGGTTGGCATTCTTGAACTGTACCGGGGACAGGTTGACCGACACTGTCTGTTCGCTGTCCCAGCTGGCCGCCTCCTGGCACGCCAGGTTCAGCGCGCGGATGCCGAGCTCGTGAATCAGCCCGGTCTCTTCGGCGATGGGGATGAAGTCCATGGGCATGACCATGCCGCGGGTCGGGTGCTCCCAGCGCAACAACGCCTCATACCCCGTCACACTGCTGGTCTGCTGGTCGACCACCGGCTGGTAGTGCAACTGCAGTTGACCAAGGTGCAGCGCCGTACGCAGGTCGGTTTCGACCAGGCGGCGTTGGCGGGCGGCGACATCCAGCTCGACATTGAAGCACTCGTACCGGTTGCGGCCATTGCGCTTGGCTTCGTACAACGCCATGTCGGCATAGCCCAGCAGTTGCTCGGCCTGGTCGTTGTCATCCGGGGCGATCGCCACGCCGATACTCACACCCACCGTGAACTGATGCCCCTCGATCTGAAACGGCGGGCAGATGGCATTGATCAGGCGCTGCGCGGTATTGCACGCGGCATCACGGCCATCCAGGCCCGTGAGCACGATGGCAAACTCGTCACCGCCCAGGCGGGCCAACGTGTCGTGCTCGCGCAGTTCGCGGCGCAAGCGCTTGCCTAGCTCACGCAGCAGCTTGTCGCCGAACGCGTGACCTAACGAATCGTTGATGTTCTTGAAATTGTCCAGGTCCAGGCACAGGGCAGCGGTCAGCTTGGCGTTCTCATCACCGCGCACCAAGGCTTGGCGCAAACGCTCATGGAACAGCGTGCGGTTGGGCAGCCCGGTGAGGGCATCGTGGTGCGCCATATGGTGGATCTGCGCGTGGGCAGCCAACTCTTCAGTGGCATCCTCGGCCACGAACAGCACATAGTCGGCCTGGCCCTCGCGGTGCTGGCTGAGCAACGTACGGCTGCGCAGGGTGCGTGGCCCGCACTGGGTGTCGACCCGGGTTTCGGCGGCATAGCCCTTGGTGCTGCGTGCCCCGCGAGCGAGCTGTTGCTCCAGGTAATCGGCTGCAGCCGGCGCCAGGCTTTGGGCAGGCAGTTGCCCAATCATGCTCGAACCCGGCACACCAAACAAGCGTTCGGCCTGCTGGTTGGCCAGCAGGATGCGCTGGCTCTCCAGGTCCTGGACCATGACACTGGCCGGGATGTTGGCAATGACCGAGTCGAGAAACTGCGACAGCTTGGCCATCTCTTGGCTGTACTGTTCGGCCAGTTCCTTGGCTTTGAGCAGCTCCAGCTCCTGCTGGTGGCGTTCGGAGATGTCGCGGGTGACCTTGGCGAACCCCACCAGGCGGCCGTCATCGTCATGCACCGCGTCGATCACCACATGCGCATGGAAGGCCGAGCCATCCTTGCGCAGCCGCACACCCACCTCTTCGAAGCGCCCCGTGCAACGCGCCTGCTCAAGGTTGTGCGCGGGCAGCCCGGCAGCCCGTTCGGCCTCGCTGTAGAACAACGAGTAATGCTGGCCGACGATCTCGTCGGCAAGGTACCCCTTGGCCCGCTGGGCGCCGGGGTTCCAGTTGGCAACAATGCCTTCGGGGGTGAGCAGGTAGATGGCATAGTCCACCACGCTCTGGATCAACAGCCGATACATGATGTCGGGGCTTGCGACTAGCGACATGAAATTAACCTGAACCTTCGACGGGCACGAAAAGGACCCCGGCGCTGCGCGACCGGGTCTTGTACAGAGGTGATGGCATTATGCCGGTCACTCGGATTTTGTGAAGTGGTTCACAAAATTTTGCTGCACTGTCCTTTGCCGAATGAAGGCGGGCGAGTCTTGCGCATAGCAACGCAGCAGCCAGTTGCGGATCAGAGGGGCCTGATCAGCGGTGGTCGGCAGCAGTTCGATGGGCAACATGGCGTTGCGGGCTCGGGTAAAACGACCATTCTAGAGCCCCCGCGTTGTAGGAGCAGCCTTGTGCTGCGAAGAGGCCGGTGATAACACAGTGAGCATTTGCTGGTGTCACCGGCCTCTTCGCAGCACAAGGCTGCTCCTACACGATTAAACGATTGCTAGCTTTGCTCAGTACCTGATCATCACCGATTTGAGCTCGGTGTAATCCTCGATGAACGCACTGCCAAACTCACGCCCTACCCCCGATGCCTTCGACCCACCAAACGGCACAGCCGGGTCGAGGAAGGTGTGCATGTTGACCCACACCGTGCCCGCTTCGATCTGCGGGATCAGCCGCAGCGCCTTGGACAGGTCGTTGGTCCACAGGCTGGCGGTCAGGCCATAGGGGCTATCATTCATCAACGCCAGCAACTGTTCTTCATCGTCGAACGGCAGCACACAGACGATCGGGCCGAACGTTTCCTCGTGCAGCAACGGGTCACTGGCGTCATTGGCCAGCACCACCGTAGGCTCGACGAAGTAGCCCGGCCGGTCGAGCGCCTTCGCCCCACAGACCACCGTGTTGCCGGCCCGGGCACGCTCGAAGAAGCCGAGAATCTTCTGCAGGTGCGCAGCATTGGCCAAAGGGCCGAACTGGGCGTCGGGGTCCAGCGCCGAACCAATCTTCAACTGCCCCAGCGCTTCACCCAGCTTGCGGGTAAATTCCTGAACCTTGCTGCGGTGCACATACACCCGCTCCGGCGAAGCGCACACTTGCCCCTGGTGCACGAAGGCCGTCTGCAGGATGCCTGCCACGGCGCCGTCAACGTCCACATCGGCCAGCAAGGCTGCCGGGTTCTTGCCCCCCAGTTCCAGCGTGGCGCGGGTCAGGTTCGCCGCCATCGCGGCCTTGCCGACGGCGATACCGGTCGGCACCGAGCCTGTGAACGCGACCTTGGCCACGAGCGGGTGCTCAATCAACAGCTGGCCCGCCTGCCCGCGCCCATTGACCACGTTGAACGCCCCCGCCGGCACCCCTGCCTCGACCGCCAGTTCGGCGATGCGCAGCAGCGTCAGCGGCGTGAATTCGCTGGGTTTGATCACGATGGTGCAACCGGTGACCAAGGCAGAGGCGATCTTCCAGATACCGATCATCACCGAGAAATTCCACGGCACGATCCCCGCGACCACGCCCACCGGCTCACGCAGGGTAAAGGCGGTGTAGCGCTCGCCACCGAATGAAGGCAGCGACGGGGTCATGGTCTGCCCAGTGATCTTGGTCGCCCAACCCGCGAAATAACGCAGGAAGACTACACTTTGAGCGATCTCCAACCCCCGCGAGAGGTTGATCGACTTGCCGGAACACAGGGTCTCGAGCTGTGCCAGCTCTTCGGCATTGGCCTCGATCAGGTCAGCCAAGCGGTTGAGCACCACGCCTTTCTGATAGGGCGAAACCTCAGCCCAACTGCCCTTGAAGGCCTGCCGGGCACTGTGCACCGCACGTGCTACTTCCACCTCGCTGGCCTCGGCAACCCGGCTGATGACTGTGCCGCTGGAGGGGTCGTGGATATCGACTGACGGCCCCGCCTCACCCGCCTGGTATTGGCCATCGATGAAATGGCCATGGGGCCTGGCGAGGAACTCGACCACGGCAGGTAACAGCTGGATATCGCTCATGACATGACTCCTGGAAGGCAGCGCAAAAGTGTGTGCGGGCCGATCTTCAGGCCCCCGCCTACCCGCCTGCCAGCCCCGACTGGCGTTTTGTCAGGGAGCCTCAAGAGAATGTCACGCTGGCCAAATCACCACGCCGGCCCAGGCGGCACACTGCGATCACTGCGATATCTGCATAACCCATAACAACATCGGAGATAGCCAATGCGTCGCGTAGACAGGCTTAGCATCTCGGCAGCCCTGGCCTTGGCCCTGGCTGCGAGCACAAGCGCGGTGCGGGCCGACCTGCCCGCCGAAGAGATCGGCCAGAACAACCTGCCGTTCCCGCCGGACCCTCACCGTGTCTACATCCTCGATGTGGACTTCAAGAACCCCATCGCCGGCAAGGTGGTGGTGGTCGACCCCAAGGCCAAGCGCATGCTCGGCATGACCACCAACGCCTTCGTCGCCCCAACGGCGCTGAGCCCGGACAACCGCACCCTGTACTCGGCCAACCTGTTCTACTCGCGTGGTACCTACGGCGAACGCACCGACGTACTGGTGGCGTGGGACACCCAGACCCTGCGCCCGCAATGGGAAGTGGTACTGCCCGCCAAGCGCGCCTCCACGCTCACCGAGAAGTACGCGATGGGCGTCAGCGCCGACAGCAAGCTGGCATATGTCTTCAACCTGACGCCGTCGACATCGGTGACCGTGGTCAATACTCAGACGCACACGGTCGCCAGCGAAGTCGCCATCAGCGGCTGCGTACTCAACTACCCAGTCGGCAAACGCAGCTTCGCGTCACTGTGCGGTGACGGCCAACTGCTGGTGGTGACACTGGATGATGACGGCAAGGAAGTCTCGCGTACCCAGACGCCGTTCTTCGACCCGAACAAGGTCCGCCTCAACGAGCGCGCCATCGCCAACGGCGACACCTACTATTTCACCACCACCCATGGCGAGGTGTACCCGGTGAGTTTCGAAGGGGGCAAGGCCAAGCCGCAGCCCACCTGGTCGCTGGTCAGCGACGAGGAACGCAAGCAAGGCTGGGCGCCGGGTGGCTGGCAAGCCCTGGCCTTGGCGCCAGGCCTGAACCGGCTGTATGCGCTGATGCATGACCAGCACACCGATGGCAAATGGGAAGACCCGAGCACCACCATCTGGGCGTTCGACCTGAAGACGGGCAAGAAATTCGGCACGCTCGACTCGCCCAAGCCGGTCTGGAGCCTGCAGGCCAGCCATGACAAGGCGCCCATCCTGGTGGCCACTGACCTGGAAGGCGGCGTGCAGTTCTTCGACCTGGCCACCGGCAAGCACAGCGGTGCCATGGACCAGATCGCCGACACGCCCGTGCTCACCTTGGCCCCTTGGTAAACAGGAGACCCGACCATGCTCGACCCTGTTCTCGTGATTGCCAGCAGTACCGCTTTGGCGACGCTGCTGGCCAGTGCCGCCAGCCACAAGCTACGTGACCTGCGCGCGTTCAGCGCCATCGTGCGCGACTACCAACTGCTGCCAGCACCCCTGGCACCGGTAGCCACGGCAAGCCTTGCACTGGCCGAACTGGCCCTGGCGCTGGCCTTGCTGCTACCCGGTGGGCGAGCCAGCGCGGCGTTGGCGGTGGTGCTGTTGATGGCGCTGTATGCCAGCGCCATCGGCATCAACCTGTGGCGTGGCCGCCGCGACATCGATTGCGGCTGTTCAGGCCCCGGCGCTGCCCAGCCACTGCGCCCAGTGCTGTTGCTGCGCAACCTGGTGATCGCCCTGTCGGCCGGCCTGGCGGCGCTGCCCATGGCCGAGCGTGCACTCGGTGCCCTGGATATTTTCGTGGTGATTGCGGCCAGTGCCGTGGCGCTGCTGATTCATGTGGCGGTGGATGGCCTGCTGGCCAACCAGCCGCGTCTTGCCAAATTGACTGGGAGATAACCCATGCAACTGCTTATCGCATCGAACATTTTGCTCTGGCTGCTGCTGATCGCGGTGGCGTTCACGGTCATGGCCCTGGTGCGCCAGATCGGCGTGCTGCATGGCCGCATCGCGCCTGCCGGTGCGCTGATGGTAGACAAAGGCGTGACGGTCAACGACCCCGCCCCACAGGTCACCGCCGCCGACCGTCATGGCCGCCCGGTAAACATCGGCTACTGCAGCGAACGCTCGCAGCTGCTGTTCTTCCTCGCGCCCGGCTGCCCGGTGTGCAAATCGCTGCTGCCGGCGGTCAAGTCGATTGCCAAGGACAACAGCGGCGGGCTGGACGTGATCTATGTCAGCGACGGTGATTTTGCCGAACAGCAGGCCCTGATCGACGCCAACGACTTGCAGCAAGCCACCTATGTGGTCGGCCCCGAGATCGGCATGACCTACCAGATTGGCAAGCTGCCGTACGCCGTGTTGATCGACCAGGCCGGCACCCTGCGCGCCAAGGGCCTGGTCAACTCCCGCGAGCACCTCGACAGCCTGTTCGAGACCGTGCACCTGGGCAGCGCGAGCCTGCAGCAGTACCTGCACGGCAACCACGCGCACGGCCATGCTCACGACCATGACCATGCCCACCCACACAGCGCGCAACACTGATCGCGGAGCACACCATGAGTTTTCTCGACAAACTGTTTGAACGCTCCAGCCGTCATGTCGCCGACACCACCTCACGGCGTAAGGTGCTGGCACGCCTGGGCTCGCTGATCGTCGCCGGCGCGGCCCTGCCGGTGCTGTTGCCGATCGACCGCACCGCCAAGGCGCTGGCCGCCGAGCAGCCGAAAATGGGCGACCCAGGTGACCCGACCAGTTGTGACTACTGGCGCAACTGCTCGATCGACGGTTTCCTGTGCTCGTGCTGCGGCGGTTCGATTACCTCCTGCCCGCCCGGCACCGATGCCTCGCTGGTGACCTGGATCGGCACCTGCCGCAACCCGGCCGATGGCAAGAACTACATCATCTCGTACAACGACTGCTGCGGTAAGCACGCGTGCGGCCAGTGCGCCTGCTCGCGCAACGACGATGAACAACCCTTGTATCGCCCGTTCAACAACAACGACATCAACTGGTGCCTCGGGGCTGAGTCGAAGATCTACAACTGCACCGTTACCATCATCCGCGGTGTGGCGGTCTAGCGCCGTGAAGGCCCTGACCGCGGTGTTGATCCTGTGCCTGCTGGCGCCTGTCGCCCAGGCCAGGACCCTGCCCAACCCCAACCAGCGCCCGGCGTCGGGCAACGAGGTGCCACCGGTGCCGATTGCCCAGGCCGGCTACTCGGTGCCGGTGAATTACCAATTGCAGTGCGCCGGCTGCCACCGCGACAACGGCGAAGGCTCGGCGGCCAACGACACGCCGCGCATGCAGGGGTTTGTCGGCAACTTCCTGCGGGTGCCGGGCGGGCGCGAGTTTCTGGTGCGGGTACCGGGGATTTCCCAGTCGGCGCTTAATGATCAGCAGATTGCCGATTTGCTTAATTGGCTGCTGGCGCGGGATGGGATGGCCGGCAACAGCTCACCCGAGCAATGGCCGCCGTACAGCGGCGAGGAAGTGCATCGGGTACGTCAGAACAGCATGCTCAACCTGCCGCATGTGCGCGCCGGGTTGATCGAAGCGATGCAGGCCAAGGGCATTGCCATCAGCGATGGGCTTGGCCACTGAATCACGCAAGCGTTGTGCCTTCAGCCCGCCCTGTCAGCGGGCTTTTTTTTTGGTTGTCGGGTGGTTTTTTTTGGGGGGGGTTGGGGGTGTTCGTCGCAGGATTTTCGGCGCCTGTGAGATCGAGCGCCACCTCACAACATGAGGCAGGCACCTCGTCGCCCTCCCCCAACCTGCCAAAGTGCAACATCTGGAAACAAACCTGTATCAATTGGCTACATCCCAGCGCATTCCAGCGCACTAATCACACCACTACCACTGCCAACACCCTCATCACAAATAAAATTAATCCCAATTAAAACAATGCACTAGCAAATACCCCCTGCTACACCACCCCCTCTCAGGCCCGATTTTTGCTTGAAAATTCAAGTGAATTATAATGCTTTAAGGCACCCCTCCAAGAGTTCGCTCAAGCGAACCGTTCCACGTCCTACCGTGCGAGGCCCCCATGACACCAGCAACCCGTGTTACCGACGATCACTTCCAGGCCTGGCTCAGCCAGGTCAACGATGCCTGCGGCCACTTCAACGCCCGCAAGCTCGACGCAGGCTTCGTCGGCCAGCTCGAAAAGTGCCAGGTAGGCCAGATTTCCATGAGCATCGTCGACATGACCCACGTCAACCTGTTCCGCGGCCCGCGGGAAATACGCGCCAGCGGTGCCGACAACTACTATGCCGTCTTGCAGATGGCCGGCACCTCGCATATCGAGCACCAGGATGCACGCATCGAACTGCGGCCCGGCGACCTGACCCTGATCGACGCCAGTGCCCCGTTGGACATGCACTTTCACCAGCGCTCGCGCCAGTTGTCGCTGATTTTGCCGCGCACTCAGGTCCAGAGCAGTACCCGCGGCGTCAACGTGGCCTGCGCCAAACGCATCGAAGCGCAAACCCCGTTGGCCAGCATGGCCCGCCAGATGATGCTCGAAGCCGGCCGCACCCAGCACATGGCCAACAACGAAAGCCAGGCGGTACTGGAGGCGCTGATCGCCTTGCTGCGTCCCGCCATCACCCAGGACTCGGTGCCCGGCAGCCACGAGCGGATGTTCCGCAAGGCCCTGGCACTGATTGACCAGCGCATCACCTGCGAAAGCCTGACACCTGAGTTCATTGCCCGCGAAGTGGGCATCTCCATGCGCAGCCTGTACCGCATCTTCGCCAAACACGACTTGGTCATCGCCCAGTACATCCGCAACCGCCGCCTCGACTTCTGCGCCGAAAGCCTGCGCAACCCGTCGATGGATCAGAAGGTGTCGTCGCTGGGGTATGCCTGGGGGTTTTCCGATTCGAGTTACTTCAGCACCGCATTCAAAGGCCGGTTTGGCATGACCCCAGGCGAGTACCGCAAGCGTCACGCCAACTGACAAGCCCAGCAAACACCCTGGCAGGCACAACAAAACCCGCCCGCCTGTACTCGCACACAATCAAGCAGAACACCAACAAGAAGCAGCCCCGCGCTGCCCTACCCAGGAACCGTGCGTGATGTCGACCGTCGTATCCAGCAAGTTCGTAATGCCCTTCCTGCTCGCCGCGCTGGCCAGCCCGCTGGCCCTGGCCGAAGACTGCGCGGCCCCGCAGCGCCAACAGGGCGAACAGGTGTTCGCGCGTGACTGCGCCGCGTGCCATTCGGCGCAAAAGGATGGCCCAGTGATGATGGGCCCCAACCTGCACGACGTGGTGGGCCGTACCCCCGGTACCGTGCCAGGGGCCAATTACTCTCAGGCCATGAAAACCCGCCAGGCGGCCTGGACGGCGCAAAGCATCGGCGCCTTCATTGCCCAGCCACAGGCGGCAGTACCCGGCACCTACATGCCTTATGCAGGGTTGCCGGACGCTGGCGAACGCCAGTCGGTGACGTGTTTCCTCGCCGGCCTCAAGTAACCACGTTTGCCCACGAAGGCCCCGCGATGGGGCCTTCTGCGTTTTTAACGCCCGCCCCATCAGCTTGGCACACCGCCAAAGTCAACTGGCAGCCAGGGCAAAAGCCCAGGGCTGAGCTTGCTTCATGATCATTGGCACGTCTTCGGAACTTCTGCCAAAACCATGACAAAGGAAGCCAGACCATGCACCATCGCCCGTTCCGCCTAACCTTGGCCGCACTCCTGGCCGGGGCTTCGCTGAGTGCGTCCGCGCACGAGCTGTACAGCGATGCCGAACGCCATCTGAACGCCAATGTGGAAGCCGTGTTCGGTGCATTCCACAGCGAACGCAGCTACGCCATCGCCCGCGACCAACCCGGCTCCACCTCGTGGCGGGAAGGCTACATCAAGTATGGCTTGAGCGCCGACCAGGCCCTGGGCAGCGTCGGTTCGCTGTACGGCGCCTTCGCCATGCTCAGCTCAGCGACCTGGGGCGACGGTGATGCTTCCGGCTTTAGCGATGGTAGCGAACGCACCAGCAAGATCGAGGATGCCTACGTGGGCTGGAAGTCCGGCAACCTGGTGCCGATGCTGGGCGAGGACGGTATCGACCTGTCGTTCGGCAAGCAGATGGTCGCCGTGGGCGATGGGTTTCTGCTTCAGGGTGACTCGCTGAACGTCGGCCATGGCCTTGCCGATGGTCAGTTCAACCGGGGCGGTGCGTACTACCTCGCCGCTCGCAAGAGCTTCGACAAGACCGCCGTGCTGCGCCTGGGCGGCAGCAGTGGTTGGCGCGGCGACCTGATGTGGCTACAGTCAGACAACCGCGCCCAGGCCAACACCGAACTGCACGTGGCCACCCTTGAGCATGTGGCGGACGCCGGCACCGTCGGCCTGACTTATATCGGCACTACCCATGTCGACGAACAGTACGCCTCTCCGCTGCAACTGGAACGTGATGGCATGAAGACTTACAGCCTGCGTGGCCAGGGCAATGCCGGGGTAGAAAACCTGTTTCTGTCCGGGGAATACGCCAAACAGGACAAGCCCCATACCGCCACCGAGGACGCCTGGTACCTAGAAGCCGGTTGGACCTTCGCCGACCTGCCCTGGCAACCGAACCTGAGCTACCGCTACAGCCGCTTTTCCGAGCAGTACGACACGCTGTTCTATGGCCTCGGGCGCGGGTTGGGTACCTGGTTCCAGGGTGAGGTGGCCGGTAACTATGCCGGGCCGTTCAACAGCAATGCGCGGGTGCAGAAGGTCGGCCTGACGGTCAGCCCGACGCCGACGTTGAACCTTGGCGTGATGGGGTTCCATTTCGACACCATCGATCGCAGCCTGGGCAATGTGGACGGTCGCGAGCTGGATATCTATGCCGAGTGGACCCTCAATGATCACCTGATGATCGTGCCGCTGGTGGGGTTGTATCAGCCGGATCGCAGCGTGGAGCAAGGGGGGACGCAGTTGGGCAACAACCACGACAACCTGTATGGCCAGGTGGTGTTCGTCAGTACCTTCTGAGCTGCAGGCACTGGGGCTGCTTGGCAGCCCCAGCATCCGTGACTACCGCTCTGGCACCGGCAACGGCGCGTCGCTGTTCCACGCCGTCACTGGTCGGCTGAACAGGTTCTCGGTCTGGAAATGCGCCATGCGCCACTGGCCCTCTTCCAGCGCAAAGCGCACGGTCAGCCGGGCAGCATTGAGGTGCGAGGCGCCGTCGGCAAAGGTACTGGTCTGCAACATCACCCAGCGCCCCACTCCTTCCTCACCGGCCACCTCGATAACCTCACTGGTCAGAAAGTGCACATTCAAAGCGAAATGCGCCGGGGTCTTCATGTAGGTGGCGAACATCGCCCGGATCGCTTCGCGCCCGCGGTAGCCGCCAAAGCTCTCGGCGTACTTGGCGCCCTTGCCCTCCCACACCGCATCACGGCAAAACAGCTGCGCCAGTTCATCGAGCGGGGATTGCGCGTCCAGTTGGTCGCACAACGCCATGTAGCGGTTGATGCAGACGCGGATGGCCTGCTGGTTTTCAAAGCTGCGCAGGCGGGCCTGGAGTTCGAGGATATCGGTCATCGCAATCGTGGCCTCAATGATCGTTGCCGGCGTACAGGTTCAGCAGCAAGCGCTCGGCCACTGCCAGCAATTTCTCGTCGGCACCTTTGGCCGCCACCAGTTGCAGGCCGACCGGCAAACCGGCCTCGCTGCCCAGCGGAATGCTCAACGCCGGGTGCCCCGACAGGTTGAACGGCCGCACCAGCGAGGTCATGCCCAGCACCGCGCGGGTATCGGCGGCGTCCTCCAGGCGCAGTGGGAAGTCCGGCATGGTCGGCAGGGCCAGGACATCGAAGTTGGCCAGGGCCTGGTCGACTTCTTCAGTGAAGCGTCGACGCACCTCCTGCGCCTCGGCCAGCGCCGTGTCGGTGGTCTGCCCCGCTGCCGCCAGGCGCCCGGCGATATCGCTGCCGACCTTGCCGGTTTGCAGAAGGTGGCCACAGCCTTCGAACGTCTCGCGGTTGATCACGACCATGCCGGCGTCATAGGCGGCGCCAAAGTGTTTGAGTTCGACATTGCCCAACGGCAAGCCACTGGCGCTCAGGGCCCCGTGCACCACTTTGTGGATGGCGGCCTCGGCGGTCACCCGCAATACGCCGATGCGCGCCTTGGCCGGTACCTGGGCGGGGACGAAACTGGGGTCGATCATGCTCATGGCGCGTACCAGCATCGGCAGGCTCGCGGCGAACGGGCCAACGCAGTCGAGGCTGGTGCGGGCCGGCATCACGCCTTTACGGCTTACCCGACCAAACGTCGGCTTGAGGCCAAACACGCCACAGCAACAGGCCGGGACACGCACCGAGCCACCGGTGTCGGTGCCCAGGCTGAAATCCGCCAGGCCAGCGGCCACCGCAGCAGCCGAGCCGCTGGACGAGCCACCGGGTATGCGCCCCGGAAAGCGCGGGTTGGCGGCCGTGCCGGTATAGCGGTTGATGCCGGTCGTGCCGAACGCCAGTTCGTGCAGGCTAACCTTGCCGGTCAGCCGGGCACCGGCCGCCAGCAACTGGCTGACCACGTCGGCATGCCGCTCGGCCAGCGGCGCATCCTCTAACGCCTGGCTGCTGGCGCGGGTCGCGGTACCGGCGACATCGATGGTGTCCTTGACCACGACCCGGGGGCCGGTGCCGCCCAGATCAAGGGTTTCTACTATGATTGTCATTGTTGTGCAGCCCTCTTCAAGAATGGATGCCGGGCCTGGGCCCAGCCGATAAAATGCGTGCCGATTACTTGAAATGTCAACTGAACATTCCAGTATTATGCACCCGCTTTACGGTAGCCAAATGCGCGGAAACGTCTATGATGTCGCGACTATTTCCGCACAAGTAGTGAATCGATGAGCAACTCGAAAAACACAGGCCACAGCCACCACGACCCGGCCAGCGATGAATTTCGCAAGGAAGATTTCCCCTTCTACTGGCTGGCGCGCGTGCATGGCCGCTATACCCAGAACATGGAACGTCTACTCAAGAAGATCGACCTCGACGTGCCGCGCTGGCGCGTGCTGTGGATCCTCAACGAGAACGGTGAATCGAGCATTTCCGAGATCTCCACCCACGCCATCGCCAAGCTGTCGACCATCACCAAGATCGTCTACCGCATGAAGGACGACGGCCTGGTCGATACCGCGCCAAGCCCGGAGGATGGGCGCGTGACCCAGGTGCGGATCACCGAAGTCGGCCTGCAGAACATCGAGCGCATGCAGGACGTGACGCGCGAACTCTTCCAGCGCAGTTTCAAGGGGCTGACCGAAGCGCAGGTGCAGCGGCTGAACCGGATGCTGGAAGTGGTGTTCCATAACCTCGAAACCCCTTAACACCCAATCCCCTCCCTGTAGGAGCAGCCTTGTGCTGCGAAGAGGCCAGTGCAAACGGCACACAGCGCCGGTACTTTCACCGGCCTCTTCGCAGCACAAGGCTGCTCCTACACAGGGTCAGCGCAAGCTGCTCAGCACGCCTTCGAGAGCACACATCGCGGTTGCTTTCACCGGCCTCTTCGCAGCACAAGGCTGCTCCTACACAGGGTTAACGCAAGCTGCTCAGCACGCCTTCGAGGCCTCGCATACCCGGTGATAGGCCCGGTTGAAATACACCAGCCCATCGTCCGCCCCACCATGGCGGATATCCTGGATCTCGCAGTAGAAAATGCTGTGCGAACCCACCTCATGCACCTGGGCAATGCGGCAGTCAAAGTTGACCAGCGCCTCCTGCATCACCGGCGCGCCGCTCTCCAGCACGGTCCAGTGCGTGGTCGCAAAGCGCTCTTCCGTGCTCAGGTTGCGGTTGGCAAACGCCCCCGACAACTCCTGATGGGTACCGGCCAGCACGTTCACGCACAGCGCGCCGTTGGCCTTGAATTGCTCATTGGAATACGAGGCGCGGTTCATGCACACCAACAAGGTGGGCGGCGCGTCGGTCACGCTGCACACCGCCGACGC
Source organism: Pseudomonas sp. LAIL14HWK12:I7 (assembly GCF_000483465.1). Lineage (NCBI taxonomy): Bacteria > Pseudomonadati > Pseudomonadota > Gammaproteobacteria > Pseudomonadales > Pseudomonadaceae > Pseudomonas > Pseudomonas sp. LAIL14HWK12:I7. The sequence goes on along the minus strand of NZ_AXYZ01000023.1, from coordinate 3,014 downwards.
GGTAAAACCGAAACGGCCTGCGGGGCCATCGGTGGTGATGACCGATACGGCGCCACCGAGCAGCGCCATTGCATTGCGAAACTGGCTTACATCTACCATGGTCATGCTCCTCAGATATCCAGCACCAGCTTGTTGGACTTAGCCCGCGAGCAGCACACCAGGATCTGGTCGTTCGCGGCTTTTTCTTCATCGGTCAGGTACACATCGCGGTGGTCCGGCTCGCCTTCGAGCACTTCGCACATGCAGGTCCCGCAGACGCCCTGCTCGCAAGAAATGTCGATCTTGATGCCAACCTGGGCAAGCGCTTCGAGGATGGTCTGCCCCTCGGCCACCTGCACGGTCTTGTTGCTGCGCGCCGCCACCACTTCGAAACCTTGGCCACTGGCGTCGACCTCGACCTGGAAGTACTCCTTGTGGATGTGGTCTTCGGCATAACCCTGCCGACGCGCGCCCTCAATCACCCAGTCCATGAAGCCGGACGGGCCGCAGGTGTACAGGTGGGTGCCCTGGCTGGCAGCGCCCAGCACCGCCTCCAGGTTCAGCCGCTGTGCCGGGTCTTCATCATCGAAGTGAGTGACCACCCGCGCGGCGAACGGCGCCGCCGCCAGCGCCTCGAGAAACGCACTGCGGCTGCGCGAGCGCCCGCAATAATGCAGTTCGAAATCCGCGCCCTGCTGGTGCAGGGCGTGGGCCATGGCGATCATCGGCGTGATGCCGATACCACCGCCCAGCAGGATCGAACGGCTGGCCTGCGGCGCCAGCGGGAACAGGTTGCGCGGCGCACTGATCTGCAGCTGGCGCCCTTCCAGCAAGGTCTCGTGCACGCCCACCGAACCGCCGCGTGAAGCCGGGTCTTTCAGCACGCCCAGGCGATACACCGAAGCATCGGCCGGGTCACTGCACAGCGAATACTGGCGCACCACGCCGGGCGCGACGTGGATATCGACATGCGCGCCCGCCTCGAAGGCCGGCAACGCCGCGCCATCAGCGCGCCCCAGGTCGAGGACGACCACGTCGGCCCCTTGGATCTCGCGCTTGCGCACGACTACGTTCAACAATTGTTCATTCATGGCCGGTGTCCCGTGTAACGACAGGAGGCGCGCAGCGCCCCGCAAAAAAAATCAACGCATGAACAGGCCGCCGTTCACGTCCCAGGTCGCCCCGGTGGTGAAGTAGGCTTCGGGCCGCGCCAGTTGCACGATCAGGTCGCCCAGAAAACCGGCGTCCCCCAGGCGCTGCACCGGGATGTTCGCCAGCAGCCCTGGCAGGCGCTCGGCAGGTACCGCGGCATGCACCGCCGGCGAATCGATCGGGCCGGGGGCGATGGCGTTGACCGTGACGCCACGGGCAGCGAACTCCTTGGCGAAGATCTTGGTCAGGGTGACGATCGCGCCCTTGCTCGCCGCGTAGTGCGCGCCGGTCGCGGTGCCGCCGTTCTGCCCGGCCAACGAGGCCATGTTGATGATCCGCCCGTAACCGGCCTCGGCCAGGTACGCGCCGAACACCTGGCAACCGAGGAACACGCTGCGCAGGTTCAAGCCAACCACGGCGTCGAACTCTTCCGGGCTGATCTGCATCAGCGGCGTGGTCTTGGTCACCGCAGCGTTGTTGACCACCACGTGCAGGGCACCAAAGTGCTCCAGCACCTGGGCCAGCGCCTGCTCGAAATCGGCCTTGCTGGCGACGTCGAGCTTGACCGCCAGGGTACGGCCGCCCTGCCCTTGCCGGGCTTGCTGCAGTTGTTCGGCGCTGGCCTGAGCGAGCGCCAGGTCACGGTCCGAGACCACCACGTCAAAGCCTGCGGCAAGCAGTTGCGCGCAGAAGCGCTGGCCCAAGCCCTGGCCGGCGCCGGTTACCAATGCGACTTGGTTCATGGTCGGTTCCTCACAGGATGTAGCCGATACCGGCGAGGGTATCGTCACTGTTGATCAGGCTGATCACCTTGCGGTGGATCTTGAAGCTGCCTTGCGCCCGTACCAGGGTGTAGGTCAGGTCGGCGCTGTAGTGCTTGAGGCTCTCTTTGCGGAACTCGCGCACGTTCTGTGCGCAGCGCACGGTCACGTTGACGCCGTCGTCGCCCAGCACCCGGAAGCGCGAAATCGTGCGCACGGTGCGTGGTTGCGGGCTGGTGGAAATCGACTCGCCGCCGATCAACCGCTGCACGCGCAGGCCACGCATGTGGTGGTCGTCGTAGGCGTAGTTGAGGGTGTTTTCGTAGTCACTCTCGCGCGGGTCGATGGGAATGATGTACGTGCCTTTTTCGGTCCATTGGCCGAGCCAGGTGTCGTACTCGCCGTGGTCGAGCATGTCGCCTTCCTGCCAGATGAAGGCGGTGACTTCTTGCAGCAATTGCAGGTTCATAGGGTTCTCCACGCTCACGCCGACATCATCTTTTTCCACTGCTGGTACGCCGCACGCATGCCGGTTTCGGCACTCACGTCGGACACCAGCCCGTCTGCGCTGGGTTTCTCGCCCGGCAGGCCGCGGTTGAGCATGATCCACAGGTCTTCACCGGCACGGGCGCCTTTCTGCACGCGCTCCCAGGCTTCGGAATCGTCCGGGGTGCCAAAGCCCATCGGGCCCTGGAAGTGCTCGTGCAGGCGCAGCCGGTAGCGGTTGGCTGCGGCTGGGCCGCCGTCCATGGTGATCACCGAGTGGTGGATTTCGGTCTCGGTCACCGAGATCGGCTGCAGCACGCGGAAAAACGCCATCGAGCAGGCGACGTTGGGGAACAGGTTGAGGTTGAAGCCCGAGCCACCGACGGCGCGGACGATGCGGCGCACCTGCTGCTCGTCGATGCCTTCGTCACGCAGTTCGGCGGCGAGGGACTCGAAGCGCTCGGGGATCGGCTTGTCGAGGTCGGCTTCCAGGTCCACCAGCTCGGGGATCATCACCATCACGCTGTGGCCGTTGCCGAGGTCTTCGACGTAGCCGGGGCCTTTGACGAAGTCGAACAGCTCCAGGGTCTGCTCGTCGACCGAGGACAGGAAGCTTTTGTGCACCAACGGGAAGTG
>NZ_AXYZ01000022.1:0-109410 GCF_000483465.1 Pseudomonas sp. LAIL14HWK12:I7 | reverse complement strand
GGTCGGCCAGAGCGCGGTTCATCGTTCAACCCCAACAGCCCCAACTTAGAGAAACGCTGTCGCCATCGTGACACCACATCCTTACTGGTACCCAAGCGCTGAGCGATGTCATTTCCTGACTCGCCTGCGGCACAGGCGAGGATTATCTCCGCGCGCAATCGAGCGTCCTGAGCGCCTTTACGGAGCTTGATGCGGCGTAGCAGCTCTGACTTTTCAGTTTCGGAAAGGATAATGACGGTTGCTGGTCGACCCATGTCGATGCCCTTGGATAGTGAGCTTCTACAGAGCCTAGCTCAGATTTTCAGCGGTACTTCTGAAACACCAGACTAGCAACAGGTTGATCTGACATGCTCAGCACGCATTTCCAAGTGCCTATCGATCAGGCATTACCTGACCCTGCATAAGCCTACTCAACCCAGGAGAACGCTTATGCTGACTCACCGACAACGCTCGTTCATCGCCACCGTCGAGGCCGTGAACGGTAGCTTCAATTTCCTTGATGAACTGCTGGGCAGACCAGCCGAGATCGGCGGCACTTCTACCTCCTCCCCGCAAAAACCAACGATGGCTGGCATTGCCCACGCGGGATGGGCCGGCCGCTTTTTCCGCCACACCGTGATAACCACCCGTGGAAACCGAGGAAGCCGGGAACCTATCTATGTGCAGAATCCCACGCCAGTTGTAAAACCGGTTGAACCCAGCAAGCGCGATGAATCGAATTACCTTGGCTATGTTGCTGAGGCAGTCGATGTCGCGCCGCTGCACCTTTACTTTCGCAGCGTGGAAAAGGGCTACCGGTTGTTCGTTCGGTCTTCGGTTCGCTACGCACGCGCACTTTACATCCATAAGGAAAATTGCGTATGCGCCTTACCCTCCCCCTTCGATAACACCTACCCAACGCTCTTCGAGTTGCTGGATTGCGACAACATACCCATCACTTTCGCCAGCCTTGAAGACCAGGCAATTGTGCGTCTGGCCCCAGCAGGCCGGCAAACGCCCTTGATGTTGCGCACGTTCAAAGGTGTGCCTTACACCTATGTTTGCACGCAAGGCCAGTCTCCTCTTGAGTTGCGCCTGAATATTCTGGAAAGAAACGCCGCGTACCTGAACGACCCTGATGAAGTTTGATCTCCAGGCGTAAGGCCCTGACACGGCTATGCCAATGTCAGGGCCCCTACAGCCGCTTCAACTGCAAACCATCAGCGCCTGGCCAACATCCTCAAGCAGGTCCTCCACATCCTCAAGCCCCACCGACAAACGCACCAACCCCTCCGATATCCCGTGATGCGCCCGCTCCTTCGGCGTATAGCTGGAATGGGTCATGCTCGCCGGATGCTGCGCCAGCGACTCGGCATCGCCCAGGCTCACCGCCCGCGCGAACAGCTGCAGGGCATTCATAAAGCGCCGCCCGGCTTCGATGCCACCCTTGAGCTCAAAGGCGATCATGCCACCCGGCAGGCGCATCTGCCGCTGAGCGAGTTCGTACTGGGCAAACGAGGGCAGCCCTGGGTAGTGGATAAACTCGACCTGCGGCTGGCGCGCGATAAACTCCGCCACCTGCTGCGCGTTGGCGCAATGGCGGTCCATGCGCAGGGCCAGGGTCTTGATACCGCGCATCAACAGCGAAGCATCATGGGGCGACAGCACCGCGCCCGTCATGTCTTTGAGGCCTTCCAGGCGTATCCGGTCGATCAGCGCCTTGCGCCCCACCACCAGCCCTGCGGTGAGATCACCATGGCCGCTCAAGTACTTGGTGGCCGAATGCACCACCAGGTCGGCTCCCATTTCCAGGGGCCGCTGCAAATAAGGCGTGCAGTAGGTGTTGTCGACCACGATATGCAAATCATGCCCACGCGCGGCGTCAGCCACCGCCGCGATATCGACCAGTTGCATGTTGGGGTTGGCGGGTGTTTCGAAGTAGATCATCCGTGTTTTGCTGGTGATCGCCGCCTTGAGTGCCTTAGTGTCGTTAAGGTCGACGTGACGGATTTTCACCCCGAACTCGCCAATGCCATGGTGCAGGAAGGCGAAGGTGCAGCCGTACAACGTGCGCCCGACAATTAGCTCATCACCCGGCCGTAGTAGGGTCCAGATCGTCGAGGTGATGGCCCCCATCCCAGAAGCCAGCGCCAGCCCGGCCTCGCCCCCTTCCAACGACGCCATGCGCTGTTCCAGCAAGGCCAGCGTCGGGTTGGAAATACGGCTGTAGAAGTGCCCCGCTTCCTCCCCTGCAAAGCAGGCAGCGCCATATTCAACGGTGGGGAAGGCATAGGTCGCTGTTTGATACACCGGCGGCACGAGGGCGCCCCCGTGGGAAAGCGGTTCATAACCATGGTGGATGGCCCGTGTGGAAAAACCGGTGTTGTTATGGGAGTCGCGCATGGCAACAGCCTCTGGTGGTTTGTTATAAGCTTATGCCACCGAGCTGCCTGAGTTTTTCCAAAATAGCCCACGCAATCGAGCACTTTTTGGAACAAAAACAACAATTATTCGATCAGGAGGGCAAATCATGCCTTCGAGCCTCGACCGCACCGACCGCGCCCTGCTCGCTGCCCTGCAGGACAACGCCCGCCTTACCGTCTCCGAACTTGCCGACCAGGTAGCGCTGACTACCTCGCCTTGCTGGCGGCGGGTCAAATTGCTGGAAGATAACGGCTATATCACCGGGTACCAGGCCATTCTTTCCCCTAAGTCATTGGGGTTTGGCGTCACCGCTTTTGTCAGCATCATGATGGATTCGCATACCAAAGACATGGCCTTGGCCTTTGAGAAGCGGTTGATGGAAATACCCGAAATCGTTGCCTGCCATAATATTTCCGGGCGCTATGACTTCTTGCTGGAAATACTGGCGCGGGACCTTGAATCGTTTGGGGAATTCACCCGGGAAGTGCTGCAGCGGTTGCCGGGAGTTAAAGAAATTTATTCGAGCTTTTCGTACAAGGCAGTCAAAGAGAGGCGCGTGATTCCTGTGTCGGAAAAGCACATCTGAGTCAGCGCTACCCGTTGCAAATGCACGCTAAACAGGTGCCACAAAAAACCCCGCCGAAGCGGGGTTTTTCATGCAGCCTCAGCGCTTAGATCGCGCCACGCTGACGCAGCACATCCAGCACTTGCTTCACGCCTTCGTCGACACTGGTGTTCTGGGTATCGATCACCAGGTCAGCGTCCAGCGGCACATCGAACGGGAAGCTTTCACCCGGGATGTTGTCGCCACCGGCAGCATACAGGCCCTGCGGGTCGCGCTCGCGGCAGGCGATTGGCGAGGCCTGGACGTAAACGGTCACCAGGCGCTCCTTGCCGATCAGCGCCTTGGCCTGTTCGCGGCCTTCGGCATCCGGGGCGACGAAGGCGGCCAGGGTCAGCATGCCGGCTTCGTTGAACTGGCGCGCCACATGGGCGGCGCGGCGCCAGTTCTCGGTGCGGCCGGCGCGGTCCTGTGGCAGGCCCTTGTTCAGGTCGTGGCGCAGGTTCTGGCCATCGAGCACGTACACTGCACGGCCCATGTCGAACAGCTTGCGCTCCACGGCGTAGGCCAAGGTGCTCTTGCCAGCGCCAGACAGGCCGCTGAACAGCACGGTAGCCGGCTGCTGACCGAAGCGCAGGGCGCGCTCTTCAGTGGACACGTGAGCCTGCTTGCCATGCTGGCCGGTGCTGCCGTGCGGCAGCACTGGCTGTGCGATGATCATGCCGGCGCCAACGGTGCCGTTGGTCAGGCGGTCGATGACGATGAACGCACCGGTGGTGCGGTTGCTGTCATAGCCGTCCAGTGCGATGGCGCTGTCCAGGGACACCTTGACGCGACCGATCTCGTTCAGCTGCAGCGCGCTGGCCGCATCCTTTTCGAGGGTGTTCACATCGACCTTGTGAGTGATGCTGGCGATCGAACCCGGCACATAGCTGGTGGCACGCTTGATGTCGTATTTCTTGCCGGGGAGCATGGGCTCTTCGGCCATCCACACCAGCATCGCGTCGAACTGGTCGGTCACCGGCGGGACGTTGTCGGCATGCACCAGCAGGTCGCCACGGGAGATGTCGATTTCGTCTTCCATGGTCAGGGTCACGGCCTGGCCTGGGCCGGCGTTTTCCAGCTCACCTTCGTAGGTGACGATGGACTTGACCCGGCTGCTCTTGCCAGACGGCAGCACGACGATTTCGTCGCCCTTGTGCACCACGCCACTGGCGAGGGTGCCGGCAAAGCCGCGGAAGTTCAGGTTCGGACGGTTGACGTACTGCACCGGGAAGCGCAGGTCGGTGAAGTTGCGGTCGGCCGCGACTTCCACGGTCTCGAGGATTTCCATCAGCGCAGGGCCGGTGTACCACGGCGAACGCTCGCTGCGGTTGACCACGTTGTCGCCCTTGAGCGCCGACATCGGCACGAAGTGCAGGCTGCTCGGCGTCAGGTTGATGGCATCGGCGAACTTCAGGTAGTCGGCCTTGATTTCTTCGAACACGCCTTCGTCGAACCCTTTGAGGTCCATCTTGTTGACGGCGACGACGATGTGCTTGATGCCCAGCAACGAGGCGATGTAGCTGTGACGACGGGTCTGGGTCTGCACGCCGTAGCGGGCATCGACCAGGATGATCGCCAGGTCACAGGTGGATGCACCGGTGGCCATGTTACGGGTGTACTGCTCGTGGCCCGGGGTGTCGGCAATGATGAACTTGCGCTTGGCGGTGGAGAAGTAGCGGTAGGCGACATCGATGGTGATGCCCTGCTCGCGCTCGGCCTGCAGGCCGTCGACCAGCAGCGCCAGGTCGACTTCTTCGCCGGTGGTACCGGACTTCTTCGAATCACGGGTGATGGCTTCGAGGTGGTCCTCGTAGATCATCTTCGAGTCGTGCAGCAGGCGCCCGATCAGGGTGCTCTTGCCGTCGTCGACGTTGCCGCAGGTCAGGAAACGCAGCAGTTCCTTGCGCTCGTGCTGGGCCAGGTAGGCGAGGATGTCCTCGCTGATCAGATCAGATTGGTGCGACATGGAGTAACCCTGAAATTAGAAGTAGCCTTGGCGTTTCTTGTCTTCCATGGAGCCGGCGCCATCGTGGTCGATGACACGGCCCTGGCGTTCGGACGTACGGGTCAGGAGCATTTCCTGAATGATGTCCGTCAGGGTCTCGGCTTCGGACTCGACAGCACCCGTCAACGGGTAGCAACCGAGGGTACGGAAACGCACCTTCTTCTTGACGATGCGGGCCTTTTCTTCCTCGGAGAGGTGCTCGAGGATGCGCTCGTCGTCGATCATGATCAGGGTGCCGTTCTTCTCGATGACTTCACGCTCGGCGGCGAAGTACAGCGGCACGATCGGGATGCCTTCGAGGTAGATGTACTGCCAGATGTCCAGCTCGGTCCAGTTCGACAGCGGGAAGACGCGGATCGACTCGCCCTTGTTGACCTTGCCGTTGTACACGTTCCACAGCTCGGGGCGCTGGTTCTTCGGGTCCCAACGGTGCTTGCTGTCGCGGAACGAGTAGACGCGTTCCTTGGCGCGCGACTTCTCTTCGTCGCGGCGGGCACCACCGAAGGCGGCGTCGAAACCATGCTTGTCCAGCGCCTGCTTGAGGCCCTGGGTCTTCATGATGTCGGTGTGCTTGGAGCTGCCATGGGTGAAGGGGTTGATGCCCTGCGCCACACCCTCAGGGTTGACGTGGGTGATCAGCTCCAGGCCCATTTCCTCGACCATCTTGTCGCGGAAGCTGTACATCTCCTGGAATTTCCACTGGGTGTCGACGTGCATCACCGGGAACGGCAGCTTGCCCGGGAAGAAGGCCTTGCGCGCCAGGTGCAGCATCACGGCGGAATCCTTGCCGATCGAGTACAGCATCACCGGGTTGTCGAACTCGGCGGCCACCTCGCGGATGATGTGGATGCTCTCCGCCTCCAGCTGTTTCAAGTGCGTCAGTTTGTCGACCATGGCTACTCACGAAAAACGATCTTATGGACGGCCTGCGGGCCGTGTTCGAGCGAGCCACTTTATCACAGCGGCTGATTCTATTTAGGAGGCGGGCTAGATCGAAACAATCTAACGATATGACTGGGGGTTTGGGCTCTGGCTACCCACCACCGGTCGTTGTAGGGGCAGCCTTGTGCTGCGAAGAGGCCAGTGGTGGCACTTTACCTGTACCGGCCTCTTCGCAGCGCAAGGCTGCTCCTACAGGGGCTGTGGGCGATCCGGAAGGGTTAGATCGGGTTCGGGCAATCGATGAACAGATGCTCGACGGCGAAGCGCCGGGCCAGGTAGTCGCCCAGGGCCTGCACGCCATAGCGCTCGGTGGCATGGTGCCCGGCGGCGATGAAGCTGACGCCGTTTTCGCGAGCACTGTGGAAGGTCTGTTCCGACGCCTCGCCACTGATGAACAGGTCCACCCCTGCGGCAATCGCGGTATCGATATACCCCTGCCCGCCCCCGGTGCACCAGCCCACGCGGCGGATCATCTGCTCGCCTTCAACCAGCAACGGCTCACGCCCCATCACCTCTTGCACCCGCCGGGCAAAATCCCGTGCAGTCATCGGCTCGGCCAGCGAACCGACCAAGCCAACCACTTTCGGGTTTTCTGGGTCCAGCGGCCCCTCGACGGTGATATCCAACTGGCGCGCCAGCTGCACGTTGTTGCCCACCTCCGGGTGTACATCCAGCGGCAGGTGGAACGCCAGCAGGCTGATGTCGTGCTTGAGCAGGGTTTTCAAACGACGCTGCTTGATCCCCGTGATGCACGGGTTCTCGCCCTTCCAGAAGTAGCCATGGTGCACCAGCACCAGGTCGGCCTCGGCCTCGACCGCAGCATCCAGCAACGCTTGGCTGGCCGTGACACCGCTGACAATGCGGCTGACCTGCGGGCGGCCCTCGACCTGCAGCCCGTTGGGGCAATAATCCTGGATCTTCGCACTGCCCAGGTAGCGCTCGGCTTCCTCGACCAAGGTGTTCAGAGCGACGGCCATGAAAATCTCCTCGAAATCTGCGTTTTTGCCGGGTTCAACACCCGTATACTGGCCGCCATTATGAGCCGTCGCCGGCCTTGGGGAAACCGGCGTCAGCCGCCTGGGTGCAGGCCAGACAAGCCTTCGCCGATCAGCGGTTTCAGGTGTATGATCGCGCGCGCTCGCGCCCCGTGGCGCTGCTATCTGGCTCCCGCCCTACTCCCAGGATTCGTTCATGTTCAAGGCTCTGCGTTACTTTGGCTGGCCCCTGCTCACCGGTGTGTTGATCGCCATGCTGATCATCCAGCGCTTCCCGCAATGGGTCGGCCTGCCCAGCCAGGACGTCAACCTGCAGCAGGCCCCGCAAACCACCCGGATCATGCAGGGCCCGGTGTCGTATGCCGACGCCGTGACCCTGGCCGCACCGGCGGTGGTCAACCTGTACACCACCAAGGTGGTCAACAAGAGCGCCCATCCGCTGTTCGAAGACCCGCAGTTCCGCCGCTTCTTTGGCGACAACCTGCCCAAGCAGAAGCGCTGGGAGTCGAGCCTGGGCTCGGCGGTAATCATGAGCCCCGAGGGCTACCTGCTGACCAACAACCACGTCACCAGTGGCGCCGACCAGATCGTGGTAGCGCTCAAGGATGGCCGCGAAACCTTGGCGCGGGTGATCGGCAGCGACCCGGAAACCGACCTGGCGGTGCTGAAGATCGACTTGAAGAGCCTGCCGGCCATCACCATCGGCCGCTCCGACAACATCCACATTGGTGATGTCTCGTTGGCCATCGGCAACCCCTTTGGCGTCGGCCAGACCGTGACCATGGGCATCATCAGTGCCACCGGCCGTAACCAGCTGGGCCTGAACAACTACGAAGACTTCATCCAGACCGACGCGGCGATCAACCCGGGCAACTCCGGCGGTGCACTGGTCGATGCCAACGGCAACCTGATCGGCATCAACACGGCCATTTTCTCCAAGTCCGGCGGCTCTCAGGGCATTGGTTTCGCCATCCCGGTGAAGCTGGCGCTGGAGGTGATGAAGTCGATCGTCGAACATGGCCAGGTGATCCGTGGCTGGCTGGGCATCGAAGTGCAGCCGCTGAGCCAGGAACTGGCTGAGTCGTTCGGTATGCAGAATCGCCCAGGCATCGTCGTGGCGGGGATCTTCCGCGAAGGGCCGGCGCAAAAAGCCGGGCTGCAGCTGGGTGACGTGATCATGAGCATCAACGGCGAGCCGGCGGGTGACGGGCGCAAGTCGATGAACCAGGTGGCGCGGATCAAGCCCAACGAGAAGATCACCATCGAGGTGATGCGCAATGGGCAGCAGCTGAAGCTGGTCGCCGAGGTGGGGCTGCGGCCGCCGCCTGCTCCGGCGACGACGCAGGAAGAGAAGTAACACTGGGGCTGCTTTGCAGCCCATTCGCAGCACAAGGCTGCTCCTACCAGGCAATGCGATCCCCCTGTAGGAGCAGCCTTGTGCTGCGAATGGGCCGCAAAGCGGCCCCACCAGCATCAATGCAAAATCTGGCTCAAGAACAACTTGGTCCGATCACTGCGCGGCCGGTCGAAGAAATCATCCGGCGCCGCCTGCTCCACAATCTCCCCCTTGTCCATGAAGATCACCCGGTTCGCCACGGTGCGGGCAAAGCCCATCTCGTGGGTGACACAGAGCATGGTCATGCCGTCCTCGGCCAGGCCCACCATGGTATCGAGCACTTCCTTGACCATCTCTGGGTCGAGCGCCGACGTCGGCTCGTCGAACAGCATGATCTTCGGTTTCATGCACAGCGCCCGGGCAATCGCCACACGCTGCTGTTGGCCGCCCGACAACTGCCCCGGGTACTTGTGCGCCTGCTCAGGGATACGCACCCGCTCCAGATAATGCATGGCGATTTCCTCGGCCTTGCGCCGCGGCATCTTGCGCACCCACATCGGCGCCAGTGTGCAGTTTTCCAGAATGCTCAGGTGCGGGAACAGGTTGAAGTGCTGGAACACCATGCCCACCTCACGGCGGATCGCCTCGATCTGCTTGAGGTCGTTGGTCAGTTCGACGCCATCGACGACGATGCGCCCCTGCTGGTGCTCTTCAAGCCGGTTCAGGCAGCGGATGGTGGTCGACTTGCCCGACCCGGATGGCCCGCACAGCACGATGCGCTCGCCCTGGCGCACATTCAGGTTGATGTCCTTGAGCACATGGAACTGGCCGTACCATTTGTTCACACCCTGCATCTGGATGATGCCTTCGGGGCCAGCAGGCTGCTTGATCGCTTCACTCATTTCGAAACTCCTAACGCTTGTGGCCAGTGTCCAGCTTGCGCTCCAGGTGCATGGAGTAGCGGGACATACCGAAACAGAAAATCCAGAAAACCAGCGCAGCGAACACGTAGCCCTCGGTGGCCATGCCCAGCCAGGCCGGGTCGGCCGCCGCTTGCTTGACGCTGTTGAGCAGGTCGAACAGGCCGATGATGATGACCAGGCTGGTGTCCTTGAACAGGGCAATGAAGGTGTTGACGATGCCGGGGATCACCAGCTTCAGCGCCTGGGGCAGAATCACCAGGCCCATCGCACGCCAGTAGCCCAGGCCCATGGCCGCAGCCGCTTCGTATTGCCCCTTGGGGATAGCCTGCAGGCCACCGCGCACCACCTCGGCGATGTACGCCGACTGGAACAGGATCACGCCGATCATCGCCCGCAGCAGCTTGTCGAAGCTCATGCCTTCAGGCAGGAACAGCGGTAGCATCACCGAGGACATGAACAGCACGGTGATCAACGGTACGCCGCGCCAGAACTCGATGAAGGTCACGCAGACCACTTTCACCGCCGGCATCCGCGAACGCCGCCCCAATGCCAGCAGGATGCCCAGCGGCAACGCACCGACGATACCCACGGTGGCGATCACCAGGGTCAGCATCAGCCCGCCCCACTGGCTAGTCGGCACGCTTTCCAGGCCCAGGTAGCCGCCATGCAGCAGGGTGTAGGCGAGAACCGGGTACAGCACCAGGAAGCCCAGACCATACACGGCCTTGCGCGGGAAGCGCTTGATGAACAGCGGCGCGGCGCCGAGCACGGCCAGCCACACGGTCAGGTCCACGCGCCAGCGCAGTTCCGTCGGGTAGTAGCCGTACATGAACTGGCCAAAGCGCTGCTGCACGAACACCCAGCAGGCGCCCTCCTTGGTGCAGTCTGCGCGGGTGGTGCCGACCCAGTTGGCATCGATCAGCGCCCATTGCAGCAAAGGCGGTACGATCAGCCACACCAAATAAAGGGCGAACAGGGTTAGCAGGGTATTGAGCCAGCTGGAGAACAGGTTGGCACGCATCCATGCGAGCACGCCGACGGTCTTCACCGGTGGCGGCATGTCAGGTTTGAAAACGTGAGCATTCACGGGCGTATCCTCACCGCTCGATCAGCGCAATGCGCTTGTTGTACCAGTTCATCAGCAGCGAAATGCTGATGCTGATGGCGAGATAGACACTCATGGTGATGGCAATCACCTCGATGGCCTGGCCGGTCTGGTTGAGCACCGTACCGGCGAACAGCGAGACCATCTCTGGGTAGCCGATACCGGCCGCCAGCGACGAGTTCTTCGCCAGGTTCAGGTACTGGCTGGTCAGCGGCGGAATGATCACCCGCAGTGCCTGGGGGATGATCACCTTGCGCAGGGTCGGGCCCTCGCGCAGGCCCAGCGAACGCGCAGCTTCAGTTTGGCCATGGCTGACCGAACGGATGCCGGAACGCACGATTTCGGCAATGAACGCCGCTGTATAGATCGTCAGCGCCAGGGTCAATGCCAGCAGTTCCGGGATCAGCACCCAGCCACCGACGAAGTTGAAGCCCTTCAACTGCGGCACTTCCCAGTGCACGGGGCTGCCGAACAGCAGCACGCAGAGGCCAGGGATGGCAATGAACAGCGCCAGCCCCACCCAAAACTTGTGAAACGGCTCACCGGTCTCGTTGAAGCGTTTGTTGGCAACACGCACCATCACCACAATGGCCGCGATCGCCAGCGCCAGGGCAATGACAAACGGCCAGAAGCCATCGGCCATCGAGGCGCCGGGCATGTTCAGGCCACGGTTGCTGATGAAGAACAGCTCGTTGATGTTGATGCTGCCCCGCGGCCCTGGCAGGGTCAGGAACACCGCGAAATACCAGAACAGAATCTGCAGCAAAGGCGGAATGTTGCGGAAGGTCTCCACATACACGGTCGCCAGCTTGTTGATCATCCAGTTCGGTGACAGCCGTGCCACCCCGATGATGAACCCCAAAACGGTCGCCAGGATGACGCCGATGAACGTCACCAGCAGCGTGTTGAGCAGGCCGATGACGAACACCCGCGCGTAGCTGTCGGATTCCACATAAGGGATCAGGTGCTGGGCGATGCCGAAGCCGGCACTGCGGTCGAGAAAGTCGAAGCCCGAGGTGATGCCCCGGTGTTGCAGGTTGGTTTGCGTGTTGTGGAACAGGTACCAGCCCAGGCCCACCACGAAGACGATCGTGAGAACCTGGAACAACCACGCGCGCACACGCGGATCGTTCAGGGATAGCCCCTTTTGTGCGCCGATTCGATTTTGCATGAAGTGCCCCGGACAGTAGGGATTCGAACAGCCTGCGGCGGCGGGATGCCGCCGCAGGGTGCAGCCATCAGCGCACAGGTGGCGCGTACTGGATGCCGCCGTTGTTCCACAGGGCGTTCATGCCACGGTCGATCTTCAAGTCAGTGCTCTGGCCCAGGTTCTTCTCGAACACTTCGCCATAGTTGCCCACTTGCTTGACGATCTGGACTACCCAATCTTTGGGCAGCTTGAGGTCTTTGCCGTACTCGCCATCCGCACCCAGCAGGCGGGCGTTGTCCGGGTTCTTGGTGGATTTGGCCTCAGCCTCGACGTTCTTCGACGTGATGCCGGCCTCTTCGGCGTTGAGCATGGCGAACAGGGTCCACTTGACGATGCTGAACCATTCTTCGTCGCCCTTGCGCACCACCGGGCCCAGGGGTTCCTTGGAGATGGTTTCCGGCAGCACCACGTAGTCGGTCGGCGCGGCCAGCTTGGAACGCTGGGCGAACAGCTGCGACTTGTCCGAGGTCAGCACGTCGCAACGGCCGGACTCCAGCGACTTGGCGCTTTCGTCGGAGGTGTCGAAGGTGATCGGGGTGTACTTCAGGTTATTGGCGCGGAAGTAGTCGGAAACGTTCAGTTCGGTGGTGGTACCGGCCTGGATGCAGATGGTCGCGCCATCGAGCTCTTTGGCACTGGAAACCCCCAGCTTCTTGTTGACCAGGAAGCCGACGCCGTCATAGTAGGTGACACCGGCGAACACCAGGCCCATGCCGGCATCGCGCGAGCTGGTCCAGGTGGTGTTGCGCGACAGCACGTCGACTTCGCCAGACTGCAGCGCAGTGAAGCGTTCCTTGGCGTTGAGCTGGCTGAACTTGACCTTGGTCGCATCGCCGAACACGGCGGCAGCGACGGCGCGGCAGACATCGGCGTCGATACCGACGATCTTGCCTTGCGCATCAGGTACCGAGAAGCCTGGCAGACCGTCGCTCACGCCACACTGGACGAAGCCCTTCTTCTTTACCGCATCAAGCGTGGCGCCGGCCTGGGCGGTTGTCACAGCGCCCAGCGCAGCGGCAGCGGTCAGGACTGCCAGGGTGGTTTTCAACATCTTCATTCACAACCTCCAAATCGCTCTTGTTGTACCGAGCCGGAATTGCACCGCACCCTTTTGAGGCGTATCCGACCCGTGTTGGCTTGTTATTGGGTCAATGGCGCAATGGGCTGTTCTATGACAGCCTTCACGTGCAAAGGGTGTTACCGTCACGGCCTGACCCTTGCATCGGATGATTCATAGCAAAGGGCGTACCACAGTTGACGGCTAAAGCGTTTAAGCGCTCGTCAAGTAGGGAAAGTTGTATCGTTGCGACATTCTTTTTCCGACAATCATTTGCAGCGCCTTCTTTTTACGCACACGAAAACAAGACACGCACACTTTCGGAGCAGTCATGACCAACCCGCTGATTCTCGAACCGCAGAAAACCGCCGACGCCTGTGTGATCTGGTTGCACGGCCTGGGCGCCGACCGTTACGACTTCCTACCGGTTGCCGAATTCATGCAGGAACGACTGCTCAGTACCCGGTTCATCATGCCCCAGGCCCCTACCCGCCCAGTCACCATCAATGGCGGCTATGCCATGCCCAGCTGGTATGACATCAAGGCCATGACCCCGGCGCGCGCCATCGATGAGGCGCAACTGGAGGAATCGGCCGAACAGGTGATCGCCCTGATCAAGGCCGAACAGGCCAAGGGCATCAATCTGTCGCGGATTTTCCTGGCCGGTTTCTCCCAAGGTGGCGCTGTGGTGCTGCACACTGCCTATATAAAGTGGCAAGAAGCCTTGGGCGGGGTGATCGCGCTGTCCACCTACGCGCCCACCTTCAACGATGCCCACGAGCTCAGCGCCTGCCAGCAACGCACCCCGGCCCTGTGCCTGCATGGCGTGCACGACCCGGTGGTGATCCCTTCGATGGGGCGCACGGCCTTCGAATACCTGAATACTTGGGGTGTTGCCGCCCAATGGCACGAATACCCGATGGAGCATGAAGTGGCCATCAACGAACTGAGCGACATCCACGGCTGGTTGAGCCAGCAATTGCAATAAGCCAGGCTCGCCCGTCGTTGTAGGTGTATTCCGCTACGCCGTGTCCAGTTCTTGCTTTACACTGCCCGGCGTACATTCCTTAACCAGTTGATGAGACGATCGTGCTCAAGGCACTCAAAAAAATATTCGGCAAAGGAGACGCCGCGCCTCAGGCCGTCGATCCCGCTGCCAGCGTGAAAACGCCCGCGCCTGCTCCCGCTGCTGTGGCTCAGCCCCAGTCTCAGCCAGCGCCTCAGCCGGCCCCAACACTCGCCGACGCCAGCCCTGAGGCCCAAGCGCCTGCCGCCACCGACAAACCGGCCAAGGACAAACCGCGCCGCGAACGCAAGCCAAAGCCGCAGGCCAGCCTGTGGAAGCTGGAAGATTTCGTGGTAGAGCCGCAGGAAGGTAAAACCCGCTTCCACGACTTCAAGCTGTCCAGTGAAGTGATGCACGCGATCCACGACCTGGGCTTCCCCTACTGCACGCCGATCCAGGCGCAGGTATTGGGTTACACCCTGCGCGGCCAGGATGCGATCGGCCGGGCCCAGACCGGCACCGGCAAGACCGCCGCGTTCCTGATCTCGATCATTTCCCAGCTGCAGCAGACGCCGCCGCCCAAAGAACGCTTCATGGGCGAACCGCGCGCGCTGATCATCGCGCCAACCCGCGAACTGGTGGTGCAGATCGCCAAGGACGCCGCCGCCCTGACCAAGTACACCGGCCTGAACGTCATGAGCTTTGTCGGTGGCATGGACTTCGACAAGCAGCTCAAGGCCCTGGAAGCGCGTCATTGCGACATCCTGGTCGCCACGCCGGGCCGCCTGCTGGACTTCAACCAGCGCGGTGAAGTGCACCTGGACATGGTCGAAGTGATGGTGCTGGACGAAGCCGACCGCATGCTCGACATGGGCTTTATCCCACAGGTACGTCAGATCATTCGCCAGACCCCGCCGAAAAGCGAACGCCAGACGCTGCTGTTCTCCGCCACCTTCACCGAAGACGTGATGAACCTGGCCAAGCAGTGGACCACCAACCCGGCCATCGTCGAGATCGAGCCAGAAAACGTCGCCAGCGAGACGGTCGAGCAGCACGTCTACGCGGTGGCCGGCAGCGACAAGTACAAGCTGCTGTACAACCTGGTGACCCAGAACAAGTGGGAACGGGTGATGGTGTTCGCCAACCGCAAGGATGAAGTGCGGCGTATCGAAGAGAAGCTGGTGCGCGACGGTATCAACGCCGCCCAACTGTCGGGTGACGTGCCGCAGCACAAGCGCATTCGTACGCTGGAGAGCTTCCGTGAAGGCCGGATTACCGTGCTGGTGGCCACCGACGTGGCGGGCCGCGGTATCCACATCGATGGCATCAGCCACGTGATCAACTTCACCCTGCCCGAAGATGCCGATGACTATGTTCACCGCATCGGCCGTACCGGCCGCGCGGGGACCAGTGGCGTGTCGATCAGCTTTGCCGGCGAGGACGATTCCTACCAACTGCCGGCGATCGAAGAGCTGCTGGGGCGCAAGATCAAATGCGAGATGCCGCCGGATGAGCTGCTCAAGCCGGTGCCGCGCAAGCATCATTGAGGCACGCAGAGCCCAGTAATTCGCGATCTCTGTAGGAG
Organism: Pseudomonas sp. LAIL14HWK12:I7; assembly: GCF_000483465.1. Classification (NCBI taxonomy): domain Bacteria; kingdom Pseudomonadati; phylum Pseudomonadota; class Gammaproteobacteria; order Pseudomonadales; family Pseudomonadaceae; genus Pseudomonas; species Pseudomonas sp. LAIL14HWK12:I7. The sequence continues at coordinate 94,236 of NZ_AXYZ01000022.1, read as the reverse complement.
CAGCCTTGCGCTGCGAAGAGGCCGGTGACAACACAGTCATCGTTGGTGTTAGCACTGGCCCTTTCGCAGCACAAGGCTGCTCCTACAGAGGCCGTGCTGCTTCCGAAGTACACCGATCGGCTTACCAGCGCCCCGCCGCATCCTGGTCACTCTGCTTCCCTTCCACCCAGCGCGGCCCGTCCTGGGTGTTTTCCTTCTTCCAGAACGGCGCCCGGGTCTTCAGGTAATCCATGATGAAGTTGCAGGCATCGAACGCCGCCTGCCGATGGGCACTGGCCACACCGACGAAAACGATCGGCTCGCCAGGCTCCAACGCGCCAATCCGGTGCAACACCTCGACCTTGAGCAAGGGCCAGCGCTGCTCGGCCTCGACCACGATCTTGGCCAACGCCTTCTCGGTCATCCCCGGGTAGTGCTCAAGGAACATCCCGGCCACCTCGCGGCCATCATTGAAATCACGCACGTAGCCGACAAACCCGACCACCGCGCCCACGCCGACATTCGCGGCATGCATGGCATTGACCTCGACACCCGGGTCAAACGCCCCGTGCTGCACTCGCACCGTCATGCTCAGCCTCCGGTCACCGGCGGGAAGAACGCCACTTCGTCGTCCTCTTGCAGCGGCTCGTCGAGCCGGCACAGCTCTTCGTTGCGCGCGCACATAAGGTTCTGCTCCGCCAGCAATTCATATTGCCCGCCCTTGGCCACCAGCGCCTTGCGCACATCGTCGATCACCGCGAAGTCACCTTCCACGCGTTCGGCATCGAGCCCGAGCAATTCCCGGTAACGGGCGAAATACATCACCTTGACCTTCATCACGCGTCCACCTTGTAGTGGCCGCTCTTGCCGCCGAGTTTTTCCAGCAGGCGCACCTGCTCGATCACCATGCCCTTGTCCACGGCCTTGCACATGTCGTAGATCGTCAGCGCGGCAACGCTGGCAGCGGTCAGTGCCTCCATCTCGACGCCGGTCTGGCCGGCCAGCTTGCAGCGGGCGACGATGCGCACTGCGTCCTGCCCTTCGGCGCTGAGCTCGACCTTGACGCTGGTCAGCATCAGCGGATGGCACAGCGGGATCAGGTCGCTGGTTTTTTTCGCCGCCTGGATACCGGCAATGCGCGCCACGGCGAACACATCGCCCTTGGGGTGCTCACCGTCGACGATCATCTGCAAGGTCTGCGGCAACATGCGCACCCGCGCCTCGGCAATCGCCTCGCGCTCGGTCACGGCCTTTTCAGTGACGTCGACCATGTTGGCCCGCCCCTGGGAATCAAGATGTGTCAGCACTGCTCTGCTCCTGTGAAGGGAACACAGAGTGTAAACCTGTGGGTCAGGTTTGAGCAGTGGCATGTACTGTCGGTGCTGGCCTCTTCGCGGGGCAAGCCCGCTCCCACAGGATCTCCACTGGCCTTGAATCGAGTGGATCTACTGTGGGAGCGCGCTTGCCCCGCGAAGAGGCCGGGCGGCGTACCGCCCGGCTGGGTGGGTTACAGATGCGACTCGGCGTACTCGGCCAGTACCGACCGTGGCACACCCTGCAGGGTGATGTGCACGCCATGGGGGAAGTCCTTGAAGCGCTCGGTCAGGTAGGTCAGGCCCGAGCTGGTCGCGGACAGGTAAGGGGTATCGATCTGCGCCAGGTTGCCCAGGCAGACCACCTTGGAACCGGAGCCGGCACGGGTGATGATGGTTTTCATCTGGTGCGGCGTGAGGTTCTGGCACTCGTCGATCAGGATCAGGCTCTGCTGGAAGCTGCGACCGCGAATGTAGTTCAGCGACTTGAACTGCAGTGGCACCCGCTCAAGGATGTACTCGACGCTGCCGTGGGTGCTCTCGTCATCCATGTGCAAGGCTTCGAGGTTGTCGGTGATGGCACCCAGCCAGGGCTCCATCTTCTCCGCTTCGGTGCCCGGCAGGAAGCCGATCTCCTGGTCCAGCCCCTGCACGCTGCGGGTAGCGATGATGCGCCGGTAACGCTTGCTGACCATGGTCTGCTCGATGGCCGCGGCCAGGGCCAGGATGGTCTTGCCCGAGCCAGCGGCGCCGGTCAGGTTGACCAGGTGGATATCCGGGTCGAGCAAGGCGAACAGGGCCAGGCTCTGATGGATGTCTCGCGGTTTCAGGCCCCAGGCTTCCTGGTGCAACAGGGGTTCCTGATGCAGGTCGAGCAGCAGCAGTTCATCATCGCGGATGCCCTTGATCCAGCCGACGAAGCCTTGTTCATCGATGATGAACTCGTTGATGTGCACTGCCGGCAGGTTGTCGATCATTTGCACACGATGCCAGGTTCGGCCCCGTTCCTGGCGGGTGTCGACCTTGCTGACCCGGTCCCAGAACGAGCCGGTGACCGAATGGTAGCCCTTGGACAGCAGCGACACGTCATCGACCAACTGGTCGGTGCTGTAGTCCTCGGCCGCGATACCGCAAGCACGCGCCTTCAGGCGCATGTTGATATCTTTGGTGACCAGCACCACGTCAAGGTCGGTGCGCCGGGCCCGTACTTCGAGCAATTGGTTGATGATGATGTTGTCGTTGAGGTTTTCCGGCAGCAGCTTGTTCGGCTCGTTGCGCGGGGTCATCAGGATGGACAGGAAGCCCTTGGGCCCACTCTTGTTACGCTGGATCGGCACGCCCTGCTCGACATCGCTGGGCGAGGCGTTACCTAAGGTCTGGTCGATCAGGCGAATGGCCTGGCGGCATTCGGCGGCGATGCTTTGTTTACCGGTCTTGAGCTTGTCGAGTTCCTCCAGCACCGTCATCGGAATGGCGACGTGGTGCTCCTCGAAGTTGAGCAATGCGTTGGGGTCGTGAATCAGGACGTTGGTATCGAGCACATACAGGATTGGCTTGCTGGAGGAAGGGTTGCGTCCTTGGTCATCCATACTCGGTCACCTTATGTCGAAGCCACACGGCGCGGTCTGCTGCGCCGCAGAGTGACTGCCGGTCTTCCCGTATCCGCGTTGCTACGGGCGGGAAGCGAACCTGACACGGTGGATGACGCCACCTGTGCTGCAGGGCTCGGCTGTCTGGTTTCTTCATACCGCATAAACGATGACTAAAAAAAGCATTTTTACGCGCAGGTGAAGTTTATTTTTCCGATTGACGAACAGGGGTTGGCGAGGGGGCGAGTGAGGTCTACAGTCAGATATTAGTCCCCCTGCTCACGATGCCCATAAGCCTGGCAGCCCTCCCAGCCAATGCCACTCTGCGCGGTGTTGCGCAACAACCACTCCACCGCCGGCTGTGCCTTGGGCAGGCTGTCGTGGAATTGGATCACCCCCTTGCGCCACAGCAGCATCAAGGTCATCACCCGCTGCGCCGAGGCCTCTGCGCTCAACGGGCCCTCATCCTGGGCATCGATATCCCACAACGACACCTGCAACTGCTGGCTGGCCATGAACGCTTCGCCATCGGCTCGACGCTGGCCATAAGGCGGACGGAACAGCGGCACGTACTGCGCCGGCAGGTCAGCCTGTACCCGCGCCTGGCTGCGCCGCAACGAATCCTGCCAGCCCTGCCACTGGGCATGAGAGCGGTACTCCCAGCCCTGAATACCCACGCATTGCCCGCGATAGAGCTGTCGCAGGGCCTCCACGGTGGCAGCGTCACGGCGTTGCTGCAGGCGATTGCCAAGCACGAAGAACGTGCCTTCAAGCTTTTGCCGGCGCAGGTAATGGGTGAGGGTATCGGTATAGCCGCCGTCGGGCCCTGGGCCCCCCACGAAGGTCAGCAGGAACATGCGATCGTTGAGCTCATCGCCATTGCGTTCCCGGTTGGACAGGCGCTCGACCTCGCTGCTGGTGTTCGGCAACAGGGCTGCCTTGCGCAGTTGCTCATCCAGGTAACGGACATGGAACTGATGGCTCGGCTCGACCCAGCCGGTATAAAACGTGCCGACATCTGCAGCGAAAGTCGCTGCCTGCGTACGCAATTCCGCCATCGACGTGACCGGGTAGCAGAACGAAGCATCCTGTTCGCAGCTGCGCTGGGCCTGTTGATAACCCTGCCACAAACGCTGCCACAGGCGTGCCCGCACCAAGCGGACCTTTTGCAGGTTGATCTGCCGCAACCCTAACCGGGCCGCCAGTGCGCCATCGTCCAGCAGTTCGCTCTCGTGCAGCACCTGGGCGAACGAGAGGATCTCGGCCCGCGAGGCCACATCGAACAGCGCCGGGCTGTCCAACTGCTCGGGCCACAGGTTGCGGTCCAGGCTTGCCTGGGGTGATGGGGCGGCCTGCACGGCCAGGCTCAACAACGTGGCCAGCAAGGCCGATGCAATGCGCACGGTGGGAAGCTCCGCAACAGCAAAACGCGCACTATAGCGCCTGGCTTGGCGATGGTCTGTGACTATCGTCGGCATAGTTTGGACTTGCCAGGCCCAGCCCGTAGAATCCCCGGCAACGATTCCAGGAGCCGACCCGATGCTGACGGTGATTTCCCCCGCCAAGACCCTCGACTACGACACCCCGCCGGTGACCGAGCGTTTCACCCTGCCCCAGTACCTGGACGACTCCCAGGCACTGATCGTGCAACTGCGCGAGCTGTCGCCCGCCCAGATCAGTGAACTGATGCACCTGTCCGACAAACTCGCCGGCCTCAACGCCGCCCGTTTCGGCAGCTGGACCCCAGACTTCACCCCGGCCAACGCCAAGCAAGCGTTACTGGCGTTCAAAGGTGACGTGTACACCGGCCTCGACGCCGAGAGCCTTGGCGAAGACGACTTCAGCTATGCCCAGGACCACCTGCGCATGCTCTCTGGCCTGTACGGCCTGCTGCGCCCGCTCGACCTGATGCAGCCGTACCGCCTGGAAATGGGCACCAAGCTGGCCAATGCCCGCGGCAAGGACCTGTATGCCTTCTGGGGCACGCGCATCAGCGAATGGCTGAACCAGGCCCTGGCCGACCAAGGTGATGACGTGCTGCTGAACCTGGCCAGCAATGAGTACTTCAGCGCGGTAAAACGCAGCGCCCTGAAGGCCCGCGTGATCAACGTCGACTTCAAGGACTTCAAGAACGGCCAGTACAAGATCATCAGCTTCTACGCCAAGAAAGCCCGCGGGATGATGAGCCGCTTCGTGATCGAGCAGCGCATCAGCGACCCAGAGCAGTTGAAGCAGTTCGACGTGCAGGGGTACTACTACAGTGCCGAGCAGTCGAAGGCGGATCATCTGGTGTTTTTGCGGGATCAGCCGGACGTCTAGAGACACATTTGATGCAAGGAGCAGAACCTCTAGCTGCTCCTTTCGTCACAATCTCGGACATTTCTGTCAATACGCTCACTCTGTTCCATTACCACGAAACCTACGCACGCTCACCCCAACCTCTAATAACTACGTACCGCTGTAGCTATTCGCTGAAGCTCTGCAGCACCGATATTCCAGCCTCTCTTATCTAGCAGCTTCTTATGCAGTGCTTCTTCAGTGTGACCCGCGTATCGGGCCTTCGCCTTTTTATATCTATAGTGTTTTTCTTGCTCTTGATAGTAGTCCAGCTCTCCCTGAGCCTTATCACGCTTATCTTCTGTTTTCGTTAACCTTCTGTGGTTTTCCGTAGTCGACTCTTTGTCGAAACGCTCCAATCGCTTGGCATACCTTTCATTTTCATCCTCCAGCCTCCGCTTTACCATTTTCAGATGACTACGTATACTCGCCAGCTTCTTCCTGTAAAGCAAAAATGCGACCCAATCTCTCATGCGTCCGCTAGGGTCACTATAATTAACAGGGTCGCCTGTACAGTAACCATAGGCATTCAGCCCGCCCGCGCCAAAAGGGCTTATTCGGTCAGGGGAAAGAAATCGCATTAACCGTGAATCGTATTTCCGATAGCCCTGGCCTAACCAATAGCGATCGGTGCTCTGCTCCAGCTGCTCGCCATTGAACCCCAGGGCTAGGTGCGTTAGGGGCTGCGGGGCGTACCCATACACTGAATAGGCACAATGTTCCCCGTCGCTTCTCTGCATGTGTTGAATTACAGACCCTGCCCTATCAACCGCCAGCAAACCTACGAAACTATCGCTGGAGCGACACTCTGCTAACGGCTGTTTCGCGACGCGGACAATTGTACAATCCTGTGTAGCCTTTTTTACGCTAGCCAACTTATTTCCTTGATAGAAATACCGTGCCGTGCGTTTATCACACTCCATCGTTAACTCCTTCTTTTACCGTGCACACCCCCGATTTGCCTGCCAGTGTTTATAAGTTTTACCCGTGAAACTACTAACAGATCTGATAGCTTGTAAGAGCCTTTAGCAAACGGCCTCAAGCATTTGGCGCTTTAGCGAGCAAGTATCGCGATGGCGTAAAAGACAGGATTACTCTGTACGGAGAAATAACTTACAGCGCTCAGCGAAACCTGACTGTAATCACTGTATTATTTTGATACGGGGGTACATATCTGAAATTGGGGCAGAGGCAGCCAGTTGCCCGACATGACATCTGCGGCTTCAAGACCGAGCGCCGCCCCGCGGCGCTTCGCAGCACAAGGCTGCTCCTACAGTTGTTTCGGGCCAATTAACCTTGTGGGAGGCGGTCGCGCGCCGCCTTCACAGGCGTGACTGGCCCGAAACAAACGCAGGAGCGAGCGTTGCTCGCGATGCGCCGCGCGGGCGGCGCTCGATCTCGAAACCCCAGAAAATCCCCCGCCAGGCACCAACCCCCACACAATCCATCACGGCAAATAGCCATCAACCGCCACCACGCCACAATTCCGACGCCAAAAAACCACCAGCCCACCCTTTATCGCCAAACGCCATAAGACCGTTCGTACCTTTTTTGACGTTTTTTGAAAAATATTTTTCGATACTGGCATTAAAACATCCCCCCTCAATCTCGCCCTTTATATACCGGGACGAAACGCCCCAGTGCTATCAGATTGAAACTATTTATCACTGAAGAATTATTTAGAAATCTTTCATCCGGGCAAAACCCAGCCAGGAACTTCTGTCATACCGGATCGCTCATAGTGCCGTAACGATTTTCCTGCCCCTGGGCTGTGAGAGATGACTTACAGATGACAACGGCAGGTATCCACTGCCCGCCACAGCAACTTCGACAGGTATAACGGGCACCCCCCAAGAGCCCTGTCCACGCAGGAGAGACGCGCCCTTACAAATCGTCCTAGTGGTTGATTTCAAAGGATTTATCCACTTGAAAAAACAAGCACAGCAGCGCGCCACGTAGCGCATTGCAATAAAGACGGCTGCACGCCAAGGCACGTTTTTTAATAATGGCTTTTTACTGCCAAGTTTGAGCGCACAACTTTTCGCGCTCCGGAATAATTTTGCCTGCGCTCGGCGAAGTGTGCATTCGCCATGGACCCGTGCGCCCAAAAACTGTTGTTAATCAACCTGGCCCGGCTCTTTCCGAAGGAGCCGGCGTGATAAACACACATGAGGTGATAGCGATGCGTATCAGCATCTTTGGTTTGGGTTATGTAGGGGCGGTCTGTGCAGGCTGCCTGACGGCGCGAGGCCATGAAGTGATTGGTGTGGACGTGTCCAGCACCAAGATCGACCTGATCAACCAGGGCAAGTCGCCCATCGTCGAACCTGGCCTGGAAGCACTGCTGCAACAGGGCATCGCCAATGGCCGCCTGCGCGGCACCACCGACTTCGCCGAGGCCATCCGCGCCAGCGATGTGTCGATGATCTGCGTCGGTACGCCCAGCAAGAAGAACGGCGACCTGGGCCTTGAGTACATCGAGTCGGTGTGCCGCGAAATCGGCTACGTGCTGCGTGACACCACCCGCCGCCACACCATCGTGGTCCGCAGCACCGTGCTGCCGGGCACCGTGAAGAACGTGGTGATCCCGATCCTCGAAGACTGCTCGGGCAAAAAGGCTGGGGTCGACTTCGGTGTTGCAGTCAACCCTGAGTTCCTGCGCGAAAGCACCGCGATCAAGGACTACGACCAGCCACCGATGACGGTCATCGGTGAACTGGACAGCGCCAGCGGCGACGTGCTGCAAAGCCTGTACGAAGAGCTCGACGCACCGATCATCCGCAAGCCGATCGAAGTGGCCGAGATGATCAAGTACACCTGCAACGTGTGGCACGCCACCAAGGTCACCTTCGCCAACGAGATCGGCAACATCGCCAAGGCAGTGGGTGTCGATGGTCGCGACGTGATGGACGTGGTCTGCCAGGACAAGGTACTGAACCTGTCGCAGTACTACATGCGCCCAGGCTTCGCCTTCGGCGGCTCGTGCCTGCCGAAGGACGTGCGCGCCCTCACCTACCGCGCCGCCAGCCTCGACGTGCGAGCGCCACTGCTCGATTCGCTGATGGCCAGCAACGAGTCGCAGGTGCAGAACGCCTTCGAGCTGATCGAAGCCCACGACAAGCGCAAGGTCGCCTTGCTCGGCCTGAGCTTCAAGGCCGGTACCGACGACCTGCGTGAAAGCCCGCTGGTGGAACTGGCCGAACGCCTGATCGGCAAGGGCTACCAGCTGGGCATCTACGACGAGAACGTCCAGTACGCCCGTGTTCACGGCGCCAACAAGGACTACATCGAATCGAAGATCCCGCACGTTTCCTCGCTGCTCAACGCCGACTTCCAGCAGGTCATCGACAACGCCGACATCATCGTCCTGGGCAACCGTGACGAGCAGTTCCGCGCCCTTGCCCAGCAAGCGCCGGAAGGCAAACAGGTGATCGACCTGGTGGGCTTCATGAGCAAAGCCACCTGCGGCACCAGCCGTACCGAAGGCATCTGCTGGTAACACCCTTGGCCGGGCAGCGCAGGTGCTCCTCAGGGAACACGCGCTGCCCTTCCTTCCCTGATTTCGCGACGGATGCTGAACATGCAAAGGCTCCAGACAGTGCTGTTGCAGTGCGCCGGGTGGCTGCTCTACATGAGCCTGCTCATGTTGATCGCCCTGGCCCTGCCGGCCGATATCTTCGACTCGCAGTCGAAGCACTTCATCTTCCTGGTCGGCGCAGTCGGCATCTGGCGCTACTCGATGGGCGCCACCCATTTCATCCGCGGCATGATCTTCCTGTACGCCGTCTACCCGTACCTGCGCCGCAAAGTGCAGAAGCTGGGCAAGGCTGCGGACCCGTCCCACGTGTACCTGATGGTCACCAGCTTTCGTATCGATGCGCTGACCACCGCGCAGGTGTACAGCTCGGTGATCCGCGAAGCCATCAACTGCGGCTTCCCCACCACCGTGGTCTGCTCGCTGGTGGAGATGTCGGACGAGCTGCTGGTGAAAAGCCTGTGGGCCAAATACAACCCGCCGGCACACGTCAAGCTGGACATCGTGCGCATCGCCGGCACCGGCAAGCGTGACGGCCTGGCCTATGGTTTTCGCGCCATCTCGCGGATGCTGCCAGACGAAAACGCCGTGGTGGCCGTGATCGACGGCGACACCGTGCTGGCCGATGGCGTGGTCTGCAAGACCGTGCCGTGGTTCAAGCTCTACCCCAATGTCGGTGGCCTGACCACCAACGAATTCTGCGAAGTGCGCGGCGGCTACATCATGAGCGAGTGGCACAAGCTGCGCTTCGCCCAGCGCCACATCAACATGTGTTCGATGGCCCTGTCCAAGCGCGTGCTGACCATGACCGGGCGCATGTCGATGTTCCGCGCCAGTGTGGTGACCAACCCCGAGTTCATCGCCGACGTCGAAAGCGACTCGCTGATGCACTGGCGCCTGGGCCGCTTCAAGTTCCTCACCGGTGACGACAAGTCCAGCTGGTTCAGCCTGATGCGCCTGGGCTACGACACCTTCTACGTGCCGGATGCCGCCATCAACACCGTCGAGCACCCGCCCGAAAAAAGCTTCCTCAAGGCCAGCCGCAAACTGATGTACCGCTGGTACGGCAACAACCTGCGGCAGAACTCCCGCGCGTTGGGCCTGGGCCTGCGGCGCCTTGGGCTGTTCACCAGCATCGTCCTGTTCGACCAGCGCGTGTCGATGTGGACCAGCCTGCTGGGCCTGACCGTGGCGGTGATCGCCAGCCTCAAGTTTGGCCTGGGTTTCCTGCTGGTGTACCTGCTGTGGATCGGCATCACTCGCCTGATCCTGACCGTGATGCTGCTGTGCTCCGGGCACAAGGTCGGGCCGGCCTATCCGCTGATCCTTTATTACAACCAGATCGTCGGCGCGATGATGAAGATCTACGTGTTCTTCCGCCTCGACAAGCAGTCCTGGACCCGCCAGCCCACTGCCCTCAAACGTGACCTCGCCAGCTTTCAACAATGGTTCAACACCTGGTCCTCGCGGACCATGACCTTCTCGGCGGCCAGCATCTTCGTTGCTGTGCTGTTCATGGTCGTGTGAGCCCAACCGGATCGGATCTAACAGGAACAAACCACCATGAATACCGCCGTGAACGTCAACGTCGTGCATGAGTCCGAAGCCCAGCGCCAACACGCCCGGGTGCGCATTCCAGCCAAGCTGCGCTTCCTGGATAACCAGCGCCAAACCCACGAAGTGAAGGTCGATGACCTGTCCGCCGGTGGCCTGAGCTTCCACACCAAACAGCAACTGTCGGTGGGCGATGTGCTGCGCGGGCGGCTGCAGTTCGTGGTCGACAACCTGGGCCTGTCGATCGACATCGAGTTCCAGGTGCGCTCCTTCAACCCCAGCAATGGCCGTACCGGCGCGCAGTTCCAGAACCTGGAGCCGCGCGACATCGCCACCCTGCGGCACATCATCACCAGCCACCTGTCGGGTGAGCTGATCAGCATCGGTGATGTGCTCAGCACGCTGCAGCGCGACAACTTCACCAAGGCGCGCAAGCAGAAGGATGGCGGTGCCGGCCTGACCGCCTTCGGCCGCCTCAAGGCGGTCAGCGTGACCCTCGGCGTGTTCGTGATCGGCGTGGCCGCCTTCGGTTTCGTTGCCAAGTCGCTGTACGGCATGTACTTCGTCAGCCACGCCGAAGCTGGCGTGGTCGCAGTGCCCACCACCAGCGTCACCATGCCCCGCGACGGCACCGTGAACAGCTTGGTTGAAAGCGGCGGCCAAGTGGTCAAGGGCGCGCCCCTGGCGAGTTTCAGCACCAGCATGCTGGACATGCTCAAAGGCCACCTGGACGACTCGCAACTGGAGCCGGCCAAGGTTGAGGAACTGTTCGGCAAGCAGCTTTCCGGCACCCTCACCAGCCCCTGCGATTGCGTGGTCGCCCGCCAACTGGTGGATGACGGCCAGTACGCCGCCAAGGGCCAACCGATCTTTCAGCTGATCCCACGCACCACCAACCCGATGGTCGAAGCGCGCTTCAGCTACCGCCAGTTCGACGAGGTCACGCCCGGCACCCGGGTCAACTTCCAGGTGGCCGGCGAAGACGAAGTGCGCACCGGCCAGATCGTCAGCAGCGCCAGCCTCAACAGCGAAGACCTGGCCTCCGACATCCGTGTGCAGATCAAGCCTGACAGCGGCCTGCCAGCAGAACTTGCCGGGCGCCCTGCGTCGGTCAGCAGCGACCGCGGGCCGTCGTTCAACTGGCTGATCGACAAAGCCGTGGCCCGTGGGCTGTAAGAGGACAAGCCGATGATTAGCACACAACCCGATACCTGTGGGAGCCGGCTTGCCGGCGATCGAGTGCGCAGCACTCGCCCAGCAGATGTGTCGCCCGCGCAGGCCTCTCGCCGGCAAGCCGGCTCCCACAGGGTCCGTGTGAACCTTGGGATGTGCGCCCTAGCCGCCGCCATCACGCTCGCCGGCTGTGCCGGCCTGCCTGACCAGCGCCTGGCCAACGAAGCCCTCAAGCGCGGCGACACCGCTTTGGCCGAGCGCAACTACAAGGCCCTGGCCGACCTCGGCTACAGCGATGCGCAAGTCGGCCTGGCCGACATCAAGGTCGCCACCCGCGACCCCGCGCAGATCAAGCAAGCCGAAGCCACCTACCGCGTCGCCGCCTCCACGTCGCCACGGGCCCAGGCTCGGCTAGGCCGCCTGCTGGTGGCCAAGCCCGACAGCACCCAGGCTGAACGTGAAGAGGCCGAAACGCTGCTCAAACGCGCCGCCCAGCAAGGCGAAAGCAATACCTTGATCCCGCTGGCGATGCTCTACCTGCAATACCCGCAGAGCTTCCCCAACGTCAACGCGCAGCAACAGATCGACCAGTGGCGCGCCGCCGGCAACCCGGAAGCGGGCCTGGCCCAGGTGCTGCTGTATCGCACCCAAGGCACCTACGACCAGCACCTGGGCGAGGTCGAGAGCATCTGCAAAGCCGCGCTCAATACCACCGACATCTGCTACGTCGAACTGGCCACCGTGTACCAGAAGCGCGGCCAGCCCGACCAGCAAGCCGCCCTGCTCGGCCAGCTCAAGGCGGCCTATGCCCGCGGCGCCGTACCGGCCACCCGGGTCGACAGCGTCGCCCGTGTGCTGGCTGACCGCAGCCTCGGCCAGACCGACGAAAAAACCGCCAAGGACCTGCTCGAACAGGTGGCGCCGGCCAACCCGGCGTCGTGGGTCAGCCTTGCGCAACTGGTCTACGACTTCCCCGAGCTGGGCGACACCGACCAGCTACTGGCCTACATCGACAAAGGCCGCGCCGCCGAACAGCCACGCGCCGAACTGCTGCTGGGCCGCCTCTACTACGAAGGCAAGACGCTGCCCGCCGATGCGGCAAAAGCCGAACAGCACCTGCAGGCCGCCGCCGACGCTGGCGAGGTCAGCGCCCATTACTACCTGGGCCAGCTGTACCGCCGCGGTTACCTGGGCAATGTCGAGCCACAGAAGGCCGTCGACCACCTGCTCGCTGCCGCCCGTGGCGGCCAGAACAGCGCCGACTATGCCTTGGCCCAGCTGTTCAGCGAAGGCCATGGCATCCGCCCGCAACCTGGCAACGCCTGGGTGTTCGCGCAACTGTCGCAGGCCAACCCGACGCCACAGTCGGCCGAACTGCTGCAGCAACTCGATCAGCAACTCACGCCAGACCAGCGCAGCCAGGCGCAAACCCTGCTGACGCAGGAAAAACAGGCGCGCGGCAGCATGGCCCAAGGCGCCAACAGCACCCTGGCCCTCGAAGCCCTGCAAGACGACGAACAAGAAGTAGACGGTGAGGACTCGCTATGACGCTCAATCCCTTCGTGAAAGCCGGCATCGGCCTGAGCTTCGCCCTGCTGTGGTCCTGCCCGACCCTGGCCGACATGACCGCGCAGAAAAACGTCGGCCTGGACGTGAAAATCACCGGCCAGTCGGAAGACGATCGCGACCTCGGCACCCGGCCCGGCGGTGACGTCAACGGCCTCGGTCTCGACCTGCGCCCCTGGGTGTACGGCGAGCGCGGCAACTGGAGCGCCTACGCCATGGGCCAGGCCGTCGCGGCCACCGACACCATCGAAACCGACACCCTGCGCCAGAACGACGACGGCACCACCACCGACACCGGTGACGACAGCCGCAAGCCGGACAAAAGCTACCTGGCGATGCGCGAGTTCTGGGTCGGCTACAGCGGCCTCACCCAGTACCCTGGCGAGCAACTGCGCTTAGGCCGCCAGCGCCTGCGCAGCGACGACGGCATGTGGCGCGACACCAACATCGAAGCCCTCAACTGGACCTTCGACACCACCCTGCTCAAGGCCGACCTGGGCGTGGCCCAGCGCTTCAGCGAGTACCGCACCGACCTCACCGAACTGGCCCCGGAAGACAAAGACCGCACGCACCTCTACGGTAACGTCGCCACGCAATGGACCCCCGGCCACTGGGTCGGCCTGCGTGCCCACCACACCCATGACAGCGGCAGCCTGAAAAGCCCCGGCGAGACGATCGACGCGCTCGACAAGACCCGCACCGGCGACCTCACCTGGCTGGGCCTGGAAGCCAACAGTGACGCCTACAACTGGCGCAACGACCACACCGTCAATTACTGGGGCAGCCTGACCTGGCTGACCGGTGACCGCGACAAGCTCAGCAGCCAGCAAGTTGGCGACGATCAAGTGGCCACCGGCAAGCAGAGCGGCGACGTCAACGCCTGGGCCACCGACCTCGGCATCCGCCTGCGCCTTGACCCCAACTGGCAAGTCGGTGCGGCCTACGCCCGTGGCAGCGGCGGCGGTGGCGATGACGGCTCGAACAACTTCGAGCAGACCGGCCTTGAGAGCAACCGCTCCAACTTCACCGGTACCCGCTCGCGCGTGCACCGCTTCGGCGAGGCCTTCCGTGGCGAGTTGGGCAACCTGCAGGCGGCCACCCTGTTTGCCTCGTGGCAACTGCGCGACGACTACGACGCCAGCCTGATCTACCACAAGTTCTGGCGCGTCGATGGCGAGCAGAACATTGGCTCCAGCGGCATCAACGCTGCGGTCAACGACAACGGCGTGAACCGCCCGCTGATCAATGGCGAAAAAGACCTCGGCCAGGAGATGGACGTGGTCGTCACCAAGTACTTCAAGCAGGGCCTGTTGCCCGCTTCGATGAGCCAGGCAATCGACGAACCGTCCGCGCTGGTGCGCCTGCGCGCCGGTGTGTTCAAGCCAGGTGACGCCTATGGCAAGGAAGCGGACTCGTACATGCACCGTGCCTTTGTCGACGTGATCTGGCGCTTCTGAGGCCGGTAGAGGATTTCTTGTCATGCCCCTTCACCCGCACCTACGTCACAGCCTCCTGGCCAGCGCCTTGCTGCTGGCCTCAGGCCTTGCCGTCGCCGCAGAACCCACGGTGATCGCCAAGGAACTGCAGCAGGCCAAGACCTACACCGTGTCCAGCGCGCCCACCGAGCCGCTGCACATGGACCCACCGAAACTGCCCGACCTCAGCGGCTTCACTGCCGAGGCGGTGCAGAACAAGATCGACCGCCGCCACAAAGGCAAAGTCAGCGTGCGCCGCATGCTGCAGGAAGAGTCGCTGAAGGAGTTCATCGGTGGCGACAACAAGGCCGCCGAATGGGTGCAACGCCAGCACGGCATCCCCCAGGCGATATTCGTCGATGACGGCCATGTCGACTTGGTCGAGCTGAGCAAAAAGGTACCCAAGCAGTACCTCAGCGAAGTCGAGCCGGGGGTGTACCTGGCGCGCCTGCCAATCGTGGTCGGGCAGAAGGGCATCCTCGAAATCAACGGCAAGGTCAAGCAACTGCGCCTGTCCCAGGAGGGCGGCGCGTTTCTGGTCAACGACGGCAAGCTGTTCGTCAGCGACACCCAGGTCACCGGCTGGCGCGAGAAGGACAACGGCCCGGCGACCTTCCGCTCGCCCAAGGAATTCCGCCCGTTCCTGCTGTCGTGGGGCGGCACCGAGACCTACATCGTCAACACCAAGATGGCCAGCTTCGGCTACGCCAAGTCCAAGTCGTACGGTGTGAGCATCTCGCAGTACACGCCGAACATGGCCAAGCGCATGGGCCGCCCGGAGCCGACCGGCTGGATCATCGGCTCGGAGTTCAGCGACATGTGGTACGGCTTCTACTGCTACGAGACGCAGGACTTCGTGGTCAAGGACAACACTTACCGCGACAACATCGTCTACGGCATTGACCCGCACGACCGTTCGCACCGCCTGATCATCGCCGGCAACACGGTGTACGGCACCAAGAAAAAGCACGGGATCATCGTCTCGCGTGAGGTCAACGACAGCTGGATCATCAACAACAAGAGCTACGACAACAAGCTCTCGGGCGTGGTGATCGACCGTAACAGCGTCAACAACCTGATCGCCTACAACGAGATCTACCGCAACCACACCGACGGCATCACCTTGTATGAAAGCGGCGACAACCTGATCTGGGGCAACAAGCTGATCAACAACCGCCGCCACGGCATCCGGGTGCGCAACAGCGTGAACATCCGCCTGTACGAAAACGTCGCCATGGCCAATGGCCTGGTGGGTGTCTACGGGCACATCAAAGACTTGTCCGACACCGACCGCGACATCGCCCTCGACCCGTTCGACACCAAAGTCTCGCTGATCGTGGTGGGCGGTGAGCTGGCGGCCAACGGCTCCGGGCCGCTGTCGATCGACTCGCCGCTGTCGGTCGAGTTGTACAAGGTGTCGATGCTCGCGCCGCGCAAGGCCAACGGCATCAGCCTCAACGGCATCCTCGGCGAGCGCCAGGACGAAATCCTCGACCTGCTGGTGCGCCAGCAAAAGGCTGTGCTGATCGACCCGGTCGAACGCCAGACCGAAATGATCGATTAAGGAAGCCCAGACCATGACTCCACACCTGATGAAACTGCTGGGCCTGTCCGCCGCCCTTCTGGCGATCAGCCAGGGCGTGCGCGCCGACGAGGTGAAAGCTCCGACGTTCAGCGCCGAACCCTGCTGCCAACTGTGCCCCGAGGCGCACGACGCCAGCCGCTACACCACCCGCTACCAGCAGAACTTCACCACGCTGGTACAGGCCCAGGGCGACTGGCTATTCCGTACCCGCGAGGACCTGCGCACCGAGTTCAACACCACCCCCGCCGGCTACAAGCGCCTGCAGCAGGTGCACGACGCGTTCAAGAAGCGCGGCGTGGAACTGGTCGTGGTCTACCAGCCGACCCGTGGCCTGGTGAACCGCAACATGCTCAAGCCGGAAGAAAAAGCCGCCTTCGACTACGAGAAGGCCCTGGGCAACTACCAGGCCATGCTCCAGCGCTTCAGCAAGATGGGCTACAACGTGCCCGACCTGTCGCCGCTGACCAACGAGCAACTGGCCGCCGCCGACCAGGGCAAAGACTTCTACTTCCGCGGTGACCAGCACTGGACGCCGTATGGCGCCGAGCGCGCCGCCAAGATCGTGGCCGACACCGTGCACCACATGCCGGCCTTCGAAGGCATCCCACGCAAGGAATTCGAAACCAAGAAGTCCGGGCGCATGGGCAAGACCGGCACCCTGCACAACGTCGCCGGCCAGCTCTGCGGTACCAGTTACGCCGTGCAGTACATGGACCAGTTCGCCACCGAGCCAAAAGGCGCGAGCGGCGGCGACGACCTGTTCGGCGATGGCGGCAACGCGCAGATCACCTTGGTCGGTACCAGCCACAGCGGCAAGAACTACAACTTCTCGGGCTTCCTCGAACAGTACATCGGCGCCGACGTGCTCAACGTCGCCTTCCCTGGCGGTGGCCTGGAAGGCTCGATGATCCAGTACCTGGGCAGCGAAGAGTTCCAGAAAAACCCGCCGAAGATCCTGATCTGGGAGTTCTCCCCGCTGTATCGCCTGGACCAGGAAACCATCTGGCGGCAGATCCTCGGCCTGCTCGACGATGGCTGTGACGCGCGCCCGGCGCTGATGAGCGCCAGCACCACGCTCAAGCCCGGCAAGAACGAGCTGATGGTCAACGGCAAGGGCGGTGTGATCAAAGACCTGATCAACCGCAACCTGCAGATGGACGTCAAGTTCGAAGACCCTTCGGTGAAGGTGCTGCAGGCCACCCTCTGGTACCTCAACGGCCGCCACGAGGACATCAAGCTGGAGAAACCGGAAACCTCCGACACCGACGGCCGCTTCGTCTTCCAGATGCGCGAAGACGAAGACTGGGCCAGCCAGAACCTGTTGGCCTTCGAGGTCCAGGGGCCGGAGAAAGGCACCCAGAAGGTCGAGGCCAAACTCTGCAAACGCAACAACTTCGCCGTGCCTGCGCAAACCGCGCAAGCCGGCCAGTGAGGCGACCATGACCCCATTCAAGCGACTCATCAGCCCCGCCCTGCTCAGCCTGGCCCTGTTCGGCGGCGCCGCGCACGCCGCGCTGGTACCGCCCCTGGGTTACTACGAGGGGATCGAAAAGCTCAAGACCAGCGATGGCAAGTTCCGCTGCGAACCCGCCCCCAAGCCGTACACCGGCGCGCTGCAGTTTCGCAGCAAGTACGAAGGCTCCGACAAGGCTCGGGCGACCCTCAATGTGGCCTCGGAAAAAGCCTTCCGCGACTCCACGGCCGACATCACCACGCTGGAGAAAGGCGTCAGCAAGATGGTCGGCCAGTACATGCGTGACGGCCGCCCGGCGCAGCTCGACTGCACGCTGGCCTGGCTCGAAACCTGGGCGCGGGCCGACGCCCTGCTGTCCACCGACTACAACCACACCGGCAAGTCGATGCGCAAATGGGCGCTGGGCAGCATGAGCGGATCGTGGCTGCGCCTGAAGTTCTCCAACGCGCAGCCCCTGGCCGCGCACCAGGCCGAGGCCAAGCAGATCGAGCGTTGGTTCGCCCGCCTGGCCGAGCAGACCGTGCGCGACTGGAGCGACCTGCCGCTGGAGAAGATCAACAACCACAGCTACTGGGCGGCCTGGTCGGTGATGGCCACGGCCGTGGCCACCGACCGTCGCGACCTGTTCGACTGGGCTGTGAAGGAATACAAGGTCGGCGCCAACCAGATCGACGACCAAGGCTTCCTGCCCAACGAAATCAAACGCAAGCAGCGCGCCCTGGCTTATCACAACTATGCCCTGCCACCGCTGGCGATGATCGCCAGCTTTGCCAAGGTCAATGGCGTGGACCTGCGCAGCGAGAACAACTTCGCTCTGCAGCGCCTGGGTGAAGGCGTGCTGGCCGGCGCCCGTGACCCGCGCCATTTCGCTGAACGCGCCGGTACAAAACAGGACATGAAAGACCTCAAGGTCGACAGCAAGTACGCCTGGCTCGAGCCCTGGTGCGCGCTGTACCAGTGCGTCGGCGACACCCTGCAGCGCAAGCACGGTATGCAGCCGTTCGACAGCTTCAGGCTCGGCGGCAACCTGACCCGGGTCTATGACCCGAGCGCGGCTTCGAAGAAATAACGCAAAACCCTGTGGGAGCCGGCTTGCCGGCGATGGGCCGCGAAGCGGCCCCTGACTATCGCTGGGCAAGGCTTCGCCTTGCATCGCAGGCAAGCCAGCTCCTACAGGAATCTAGGTAGCCCGCCACATTGCGTGGGGGGTTTGGGGGGCGCTTTGCCCTGGATGCTGTGAACAAATTAGGAGAACCGGGATGGTCTTCTCGTCCAACGTGTTCCTGTTCCTGTTCTTGCCGATCTTTCTCGGCCTGTACTACCTGAGCGGGCAACGCTATCGCAACCTGCTGCTGCTGATCGCCAGCTACATCTTCTATGCCTGGTGGCGGGTGGACTTCCTCGCCCTGTTCGCAGGCGTCACCCTGTGGAACTACTGGATCGGCCTGAAAGTCGGCGCCGCCGGCGTGCGTACCAAACCGGCCCAGCGCTGGCTGCTGCTGGGCGTGGGCGTCGACCTGGCCATCCTTGGCTACTTCAAATACGCCAACTTCGGCGTCGACAGCCTCAATGCGATCATCACCTCGTTCGGCCTGGAGCCGTTCATCCTCACCCACGTGCTGCTGCCGATCGGTATCTCGTTCTACATCTTCGAGTCGATCAGCTACATCATCGACGTGTACCGCGGCGACACCCCGGCCACCCGCAACCTGATCGACTTCGCGGCATTCGTGGCGATCTTCCCGCACCTGATCGCCGGCCCCGTGCTGCGCTTCAAAGACCTGGTCGACCAGTTCAACAACCGCACCCACACCCTGGACAAATTCTCCGAAGGCTGCACCCGCTTCATGCAGGGCTTCATCAAGAAAGTGTTCATCGCCGACACCTTGGCGGTGGTGGCCGACCACTGTTTCGCCCTGCAGAACCCGACCACCGGCGATGCCTGGCTGGGCGCCCTGGCCTACACCGCGCAGCTGTACTTCGACTTCAGCGGCTACAGCGACATGGCCATCGGCCTGGGCCTGATGATGGGCTTTCGCTTCATGGAGAACTTCAAGCAGCCCTACATCAGCCAGTCGATCACCGAGTTCTGGCGCCGCTGGCACATCAGCCTGTCGACCTGGCTGCGTGACTACCTGTACATCACCCTGGGCGGCAACCGCAAAGGCACCTTCAACACCTACCGCAACCTGTTCCTGACCATGCTGCTGGGCGGGCTGTGGCACGGCGCCAACTTCACCTACATCCTCTGGGGCGCCTGGCACGGCATGTGGCTGGCGATCGAGCGGGCGCTGGGCATCGACACCAACCCGCAGCGTTTCAACCCGGTCAAGTGGGCCTTCACCTTCCTGCTGGTCGTGGTCGGCTGGGTGATCTTCCGCGCCGAGAACCTGCACGTGGCCGGGCGCATGTACGCCGCCATGTTCAGCTTTGGTGAATGGCAGCTGTCGGAGCTCAACCGCGCCCAGCTGACCGGCTTGCAGGTGGCCACCCTGGTGATCGCCTACCTCACCCTGGCGTTCTTCGGCCTGCGCGACTTCTACCGCAATGCCAAGCCGACACCCAAGGCAACCCCGGTGCAGGTCAACGCCGACGGCTCGATCGGCCTGGACTGGACTCGGGTGCTGACCCGCGCCCTGGTCCTGCTGCTGTTCGTGGCCTCGATCCTCAAGCTTTCGGCGCAGAGCTATTCGCCGTTCCTTTACTTCCAGTTCTGAGGTTGATGACCATGACCCGGACATTACGCATTACCTATTCGCTGTCGTTCCTCGGCCTGCTGGTCGGCATGGGCGCCTGGTCCACCGGCGGCCTGGAAAGCTTCCAGCGCACCGCGCAAATGACCCTGCTCAACGGCAAGCTGGCCAAGGCTGCCGAGACCCACTACGACGAGCAGTTCCCGATCAAGCGCCTGGGCACCAACCTCTGGGCGGCGCTGGACTTCAAGCTGTTCAACGAAGGCCGCCCGGGCGTGGTGCTGGGCCGCGACCAGTGGCTGTTCAGCGATGAAGAGTTCAAACCCACCGCCGGTGCCGAGCAACTGATGCAAGAAAACCTGGCGCTGATCCGTGGCGTGCGCGACACCCTGCAACAACACGGCAGCCAGCTGGTGCTGGCAATCGTGCCGGCCAAGGCGCGGGTCTATTCCGAATACGTCGGCAAGGAGTTGCCCGCCAGCCTGCACGACGACCTGTACAACCGCTTCCATGCCCAAGCCCGCCAGGCCAACGTGTTCGCCCCAGACCTGATGGCGCCCATGGAACAGGCCAAGGCCCGCGGCCAGGTGTTCCTGCGCACCGACACACACTGGACGCCGATGGGCGCCGAAGTCGCCGCACAAGCCCTGGCCGAAGCGGTCAGCCGCCAGAGCCTGCTCAATGGCGACCCGCAAACCTTCATCACCGAAGCCGGCAACACGGCGCCCTACAAAGGCGACCTGACCAACTTCCTGCCACTGGACCCGCTGTTCAGCAACCTGCTGCCGAGCCCGGACAACCTGCAGCAACGCACCACGCGCCCAGCCCAAGCCGCTGGCGATGCGGGCGACGCGCTGTTCGCCGACAGCCAGATCCCGGTCGCACTGGTCGGCACCAGCTACAGCGCCAACCCGCACTGGAACTTCCTCGGCGCCTTGCAGCAAGCCTTGCGCAGCGACGTCGCCAACTACGCCGAAGACGGCCACGGCCCACTGTTGCCGATGCTCAAGTACCTGCAAAGCGATGCCTTCAAAAATGCCGCGCCACAAGTCGTGGTGTGGGAATTCCCCGAACGTTATCTGCCCATGAAAAACGACCTCAGCAGCTTCGATCCGCAGTGGATCGCCCAGCTGAAGAACTCCCGTAAATCCGAAGAAAACCTGGCCCTGTCGTCCACCCGGACGAACCACTGATCGAAAGAGAGGAAATGCACATGACTACCAAGACTTCCATTGCCAAAGCCCTCACCCTCGCAGCAGGCCTGTCCCTTGCCTCGATGCAGGCCTTCGCGGGTGCCGACGCCGCGCTGTACGGCCCGACCGCACCGAAAGGTTCGACCTTCGTGCGCCTGTACAACGCCGCCAGCGCGCCTGCCGCCGCCTCGGTCGGCAACACCCAGATCAAGCAGGTCGGCGCCCAGGCCAGCAGCGATTTCAGCTTCCTCCCAGGCGGTGACTACACCGCCCAGGTGGGCGGCAAGAGCGTGCCGGTCAAGCTGGCCTCGGACAAGTACTACACCCTGGTCAACAGCGGCAGCGGCAACCCGCAACTGATCGAAGAGCCACCGTTCAAGAACAAGCAGAAAGCCCTGGTACGCGTACAGAACCTCAGCGACCAGTCGCTGACCCTGAAGACCGCCGACGGCAAGACCGAAGTGGTAACGCCGGTCGCCGCCAAAGGCCGTGGCGAGCGTGAGATCAACCCGGTCAAGGTCAACCTCGCCTTGTATGCCGGCGACAAGAAAGTCAGCGACGTCAAACCCGTCGCCCTGGAGCGCGGCGAAGCTGCCGTGTTGTACGTCACCGGTTCCGGCAGCAGCCTGTCGCCGGTCTGGGTTACCCGCCCAGTGTCCACTAACTGATCCCCTGCCTCATTAACGACCTTATTGGAGAAACATCATGATCCCGGTAATTCTTTCTGGTGGTAGCGGTTCGCGTCTGTGGCCTCTGTCGCGCAAGCAGTTCCCCAAGCAGTTCCTGGCCCTGACCGGTGAGCACACGCTGTTCCAACAAACTATCCAACGCCTGGTGTTCGAAGGCATGGACGCGCCGATCGTGGTCTGCAACAAGGACCACACGTTCATCGTTCAGGAACAGCTCTCGGCACTGAAGCTGAAAACCCAGGGCATCCTGATGGAACCGTTCGGCCGCAACACCGCCCCAGCCGTGGCGATGACCGCGATGAAGCTGGTCAGCGAAGGCCGCGACGACCTGATGCTGGTGCTGCCCGCTGACCACGTGATCGACGATCAGAAAGCCCTGCAGCGCGCCCTGGCCCTGGCCACCGTGGCCGCCGAGCGTGGCGAGATGGTGCTGTTCGGCGTGCCGGCGACCAAACCCGAGACCGGCTATGGCTACATCCGCTCCAGCCAGGACGCACTGCTGCCTGAAGGTGTGGCGCGGGTGGCGCAGTTCGTTGAAAAGCCCGACGAGAAACGCGCCGCCGAGTTCGTCAAGGCCGGGGGCTACTTCTGGAACAGCGGCATGTTCCTGTTCCGCGCCAGCCGCTACCTCGAAGAGCTGAAAAAGCACGACGCCGACATCTACGACACCTGCGTGCTGGCCCTGGAGCGCAGCCAGGCAGACGGTGATGTGCTGAACATCGACGAAGCCACCTTCGCCTGCTGCCCGGACAACTCCATCGACTACGCGGTGATGGAAAAGACCCAGCGCGCCTGCGTGGTGCCGATGTCGGCCGGCTGGAGCGACGTGGGCTGCTGGTCATCGCTGTGGGATGTGCACGAGAAGGACGACAACGGCAACGTCACCAAGGGCGATGTGGTGGTGCAAGACAGCCGCAACTGCATGATCCACGGCAACGGCAAGCTGGTGTCGGTGATCGGCCTTGAGAACATCGTCGTGGTCGAGACCAAGGACGCCATGATGATTGCCCACAAGGACAAGGTCCAAGGCGTCAAGCAGATGGTCAAGACCCTCGACGAGCAAGGCCGCAGCGAGACCCAGAACCACCTGGAAGTGTACCGCCCATGGGGCTCGTACGATTCGGTGGACATGGGCGGCCGCTTCCAGGTCAAGCACATCACCGTCAAACCAGGCGCCAGCCTGTCGCTGCAGATGCACCACCACCGCGCCGAGCACTGGATCGTGGTGTCCGGCACCGCCGAGGTGACCTGCGACGAGAACGTGTTCCTGCTCACCGAGAACCAGTCGACCTACATCCCGATCGCCTCGGTGCACCGCCTGCGCAACCCGGGCAAGATCCCACTGGAGATCATCGAAGTGCAGTCCGGCAGCTACCTGGGCGAAGATGACATCGAGCGCTTCGAAGATGTGTATGGGCGCACTTCCACGCCGGTCGAGCGTGGGGTTTCGGTGAAGACCATCGCGCAGTAATGCGAAGCCCGCCCCGCCTCCTGCAAAGAGGCGGGGCTTTCGGGTGACCGCTTTGCTGATTTACAGCTTCAGGTCGACACGGCCTGCCTGAAATGTGAAAGGCTGAGCGTTGTAGTGGAATGCAAGCGTGAAGGCGAAGGACAAGGCTTTACCTGGTTCCCACGCCAACTGGGTGATGGCGTAATTTTCAGCCGCGATCAAACCGTGATTGACGCTGGCAAAGGCGCGCTTGACCGAAGGTTGGTTGTTTTGATCGTACTCCAGAAGGAACACCGCCCCCAGGGCCAGCAGGCCACCCTCAAGGCCGATGGACTGCTTGACTGCGACAAAGTTCGGGCGCTCACGGTCACCGCTGTAACCCCGTTCATTAGCGTCGAACTCGGCATTATCTTTCAGTGCTGGAACGATCACCGCAGAGGCAGCACTTGCGATGTTGCGCTGCAGCGTAGAGGCGGGCTTTTCATAGGCAATATCAAACACACCCTTTGAGACGTGAAAGTCACGCGCATATTCATCTTTGCCTTTGAAGTCAAACTGACCCGCGACCCCACACTCCTCTCGGTTCCATACCAGGTTTTGAATGACGCCACTGTGCGCATGGCCTGATACGTCACTCCCCAAGTAAGCCGATGTGCCCCCCTCACCGAGGGTATGGTCACCATCCTTGATGCCCAACGGGAAGCCAATGTAGATGAATTCTTCAACGCCCTGCGCGGGGTTGCGGATACCCAGCACACCGCCGAGCGGGTCGCACCAGACGCCTTGAGCAATGAACTGCTCGCCTGTTGGCAGGGTGGCAGTCATCGCACCCGATGCGTTGCCGGTCTTGGTATTAAGTACGCTCATGATTGACTCCGAAAACTGATGATTTTAATGAGTGATAACACGCTGCCTGTCGCACAGATGCCAACTAAGGCAGCCAGTTTTAATGCGTTTTCAGATTAGGATGGGGGCCGCTGCGGCGGTACTCGCAGAAGTGCTAGGATGGCCAGATCAGTCCAATCAAGGTTGTCTCCATGATCATCGGCGCCCTGCTAATTCTCACCTGGCTGGTACTGCTGCTGCGTTACCCAGCGAAGGCGTTGCCGATATCCCTGGCCGCCGTGTGCGGCATCGGCCTGGTCGCCCTATTCGTGGCCTGGCAAGACACCCGCGAAGCCGCGCAACTGGCACGCCTGGACTTGCGCCTGAGCTATGCCCCGGATCAATGCCCCGCCGACCGTGCGCTGCAGGTTCACATGAAGAACGGCAACAAGGCCCCGCTGACCGAACTGCGTTGGCGGGTGGGGGCGTATGCGCCGGGCGATACCGTCAACCTGGCCGAGAACACCTACAGCGCGCCGCGTTACCGGGGGCCGGGTGAGCTGCAGCCGGGTGCCGAGTGGAAGGATTGCCTGCCCTTGCCGCCACTGCGCTCTGGCTATCGGCCGCAGACACTCGAGTTTCGCGCCGAGCACTTGCAAGGTACATTCGCCAATTGATCGACGTGCAATCCGGGAGCCACCTGGACGAGGACTATATCGGGCACTGTGAGGGTGTATATGCGTGCACTTCGGCGCCGATTGAGCATGGGCAATCGGTCAAAACTTTCGCGCCGTCTAACCCGGGGTTCGCTATTGCACGCCTTAGCGAACCTTGCATTCCTTACCCGGGCATATTTCAAATGTCCGCCTTGGTGAAATCAACCTCAAACTTATCCACCACCAGCTTGTATTCGGTCTGGTTGATTTTAAAGCTCACCGCAAAACTACAGGAAAAGCTATCCTTCCCCCCCGGCGCGACAACAGGGGGATCCATGAATCTACTGGGGTGGAAGCCACCCCCCTTCAAAGCCAACACACTGAACCCTGCAAACTCTCCGCCTCGGTAATACGGATGGACCATAGCGCCCACTGTTCCGACACCCTCGACACTTGCACCGCCCCAGAGAGAAGTGGGGGGTAGATCATTATATCGCACCCCGATTTTCGAGCTACGAAACGGCCAAGACCCTTCATTATTTTCATTTTTACCTTTGACACTAAGTTCGCCCACCACTGCGCCCTGGTAATATTTATAGACACTTTGTTCAACGGCACTGGCATTGAAATCTTCGACACACTCCACCAGCGCCCGCTTTTGGTAATCGTAAAAATTTAACATTTATCCAGCTCCCCTACGGATTTCCTAATAGTTAGGACTGTTTGATAGACAAGCGCACGATTAGCGTGTCGCCTGAAACTACGTTAACGCCACAGGAAGGATTGCGGTACTGGTACATATGCGAGGTATGCTCCGATCAACTTGCCGAGCATGTCGAACCCGACCAGTTTGCAAGCGTTGCATTGGGAAAAGGCGGACCTGACTGAAGATCTGCCCGATACTACGCAGCTCGAACCTACAGTCGCTCAGCATCGGCCAAGGTGCCCACCTAGTACTTATAAGAGTATCTAGCTTTCAGCATCACGTTTAAATTGGCCACTCCTAACCCACAAATAGAATATATCATGAGCCATCCATCATTCAACCGAGCATTATCGCGCAGCAACCTTGTAGACGGCAAAGTCGAATTAACGATCACCAATACAAACACCCATGAAACCCGCACCGTTGAAACCTATTCGCAATTGTCTTTGCACAGAGGATTTATTAGTGCAATTCTCATCGAATCGGGGCACGTGACGCACGTGTTTTACATTTCGATGTTTAATAATTTTAGACTTGGCAAAACCGACCTTGTAGCAAATACAACCGAGACTGTTGCTCACTACGACAACTGGACCGACGATTGGACTCCCATACCGACCACCGAGGGCACGGGCTGGCTGGAGGTGACAGAACTTAAATTCAACCCAATAGACCCTTTGGGAGCGCCGACCTACCTCAAAGGCAAAAGCGAATTTACTTTCACCTCAAACAACTCAGACTTTGAAGTCTCTGTGGATATCACACTGGGCAATCCCTCCCCCACCCACTAAACGGCGCTTTAGGCCCAAGGCGCAGACGCTGATGTTTCGTGCAGCGCATCTGCAAGGTACATTCGCCAACTGATCTGCTGTTTTTACCGGCCCTTTCGCGCCGGTAAAGACGACAACTTTCCCCTGACCCAAGGCCTCCCTCATGCCCACTGTCCTGATCACCGGTTGTTCCAGCGGCATCGGCCGCGCCCTGGCCGACGCCTTCCGCGATGCCGGCCATGAAGTCTGGGCCACCGCCCGCAAACCTGAAGACGTCGCGCATTTAGCCGCCGCCGGTTTCACCGCCCGGCAACTGGACGTCAATGATGGCCAAGCCCTGACCCAACTGGCCCAGGAGCTGGAAGCACGCCACGGCCGCCTCGACATGCTGATCAACAATGCCGGCTACGGTGCCATGGGCCCATTGCTCGACGGGGGTGTGGACGCCATGCGCCAGCAATTCGAAACCAACGTTTTCGCCGTGGTCGGCGTGACCCGCGCGTTGTTCCCGCTGCTGCGCCGCGCGCGTGGGCTGGTGGTGAATATCGGCAGCGTTTCTGGGGTGCTGGTCACGCCGTTCGCGGGGGCCTACTGCGCGTCGAAGGCTGCCGTCAACGCCCTGAGCGATGCCCTGCGCCTGGAGCTGGCGCCGTTTGGCATTCGGCTGATGGAAGTGCAACCGGGGGCGATCGCTTCGCAGTTCGCCAGCAATGCCCAGCGCCAGGCCGATCAGGTGTTGGCTGCGGATTCGCCGTGGTGGCCACTGCGCGAATATGTGCAGGCACGGGCGCGGGCATCGCAGGACCGGCCGACGCCTGCGGCGGTGTTTGCCCAAGGGGTGTTGGCGGCTACACGCAAAACAGCGGTGCCTGCAGTGGTCAGGCTGGGTAATGGCAGCACGGCGTTGCCGCTGATTGCCAGGCTGTTGCCGCGGCGGTTGCTGGACTGGGTGTTGCGCAAGCGGTTTGGGTTGCTGCGGCCGCTTTGATTTTTGAGTGGCTGTACTGGCCTCTTCGCGGGTAAACCCGCTCCTACAAGTACTGCACAGTGCTCAAAATCTGTGCGGTACCTGTGGGAGCGGGTTTACCCGCGAAGAGGCCGGTACAGCCACAACACCTATCAAACCTTGTTCGCAGGCTGTGTATCAAACGCCTGCCAGCCCCCACCCAGCGCCTTGTACAGCCCCACCAACGCCTGGGAAACCGCCGCCGAGCTGTCGATCCACTGCTCTTCGCTGGCCAGCAACGCACCTTGCACGGTCAGCACATTGAGAAAGTCCACCGCCCCTTCCACATACTGGCGCTGGGCAGTCTCCAAGGCGATACGGTTCTGCCGCACCGCCTCGGCCAAATGGTCGCGACGCAATTGGCTGGCGTTATACAGGCGCAGCACATCGTCGATTTCATGCCAGGCACCGAGCACCACCTTGCGGTAGTTGAGCGCGGCTTCCTGCTGCTGCGCCTCACGCAGTTCCAGCGTGCCTTTGAGCCGCCCACCTTCAAAAATCGGCAGTGACAGTTGCGGGCCAAAGGCGAAGCGGCGCGAGTCCCAGCCGCCGAAGTCAGACAGCTGCATGGCCTGGAAGCCCAGGCTGCCCGACAGCCGAATGCTCGGGTAGAAGTCGGCCTTGGCCACGCCGATACTGGCGGTGGCCGCATGCAGGCGCGCCTCGGCCTGGCGAATGTCCGGCCGGCGCTCGGCCAACTCCGACGGCAGGCCGATGGCGAACTGCTGCTGGGGCGCGGGCAGTTCACCCCCTTCGAGCAACTGTGCCTGAAGGCTGCGGGGCGGCTCGGCCGCGAGCAGGCTGAGGGCGTTGATCAAGTCGTCGCGCTTGGCCTCAAGGCTGGGCAGGCGGGCTTCGATGGAGGCGACCTGGGCACTGGCCTGGGCCACGTCGAGGCGGGTGGCGACCCCTTCGGCCTGGCGATTCTCGGACAACTTCAGGCTGTGCTGCGCCACCTTCAGGTTGTCACGGGTGACGTCCAGGGTGTGCTGCACCGCACGCAGCTGAATGTAGTTGCCAGCGGTTTCCGACAACAGCGCCAGCAACACGCCACGGCGGTCATTCTCGGCCACTTCGACCGTCGCATCGGCAGCCTCCACTTGCCGGCGTACTCGGCCCCAGAGGTCCAGCTCCCACCCCGCGACCAGGTCACCCTGCCACAGGTTGAATGCCGATTTGCCCGCGTGGCCCGAGGGGTCACTCAGCCCTTCGGCGCTGTTGCGAGCGCGGCTGTAGCCTGCGTTCACATCGACCGAGGGCGCTTCATCCGCTGCTACCGTACTGCGCAAGGCACGGCTTTGCAGCAGCCGCGCACTGGCCATCTGCAAGTCCAGATTGCGTTCGGCGACCCGCTGGATCAGCGCGCTGAGCCGGGCATCGTGGAAGTTCTCCCACCAGCGCAGTTCCAGCGGTTCGGCCTGCGGCTGACTGGCCGCGGCCTCGCCTTGCAAGCCTGCCCACTGTTGCGGGGCCTGGCTGTCCGGGCGTTTGAAATCTGGCCCGAGGGTACAGCCGGCCATCAGCAACGCCAGCAACACCGGGCTCAAGCGTAATGCCGGCTTCATCGCGCGCTCACCTCTTTGCCGTCGAGTTTGTCGCCGCGGGTATCGATGGTGGCTTCCACCGACATGCCCACGCGCAGCCGTGCAAGCAGCGGCTGGCCATCATCGAACACGATCTTCACGGGGATGCGCTGCACCACCTTGGTGAAGTTGCCGGTGGCATTGTCCGGCTTGACCGCCGCGAACGTCACACCGGTGGCCGGTGCGATGCTCTCGACATGGCCATGCAGTTGCTCGCCCGAGAAGGTATCGACACTGATGCTGACCGGTTGGCCGGGCTGCACATGGGTCAGCTGAGTTTCCTGGAAGTTGCCGACCACATAGGCCTGTTGCAACGGCACCACCGACAACAGCCGGGCCCCCGGATTGACATAGGCGCCGACACGCAAGGCGCGCTCGCCGACCATGCCGTCCACCGGTGCGATGATGCGCGTGTAAGACAGGTCGAGCTGGGCTTTCTCCAGCCCCGCTTCGGCCCGTTTGAGCTGGCCATCGGCGCTGGCCACCTGGGCGCTGAGGATGTCCACCTGCTTGCGTGCGGCCACCAACGCCGCCTGGGTATTGGCCAGGCGCGCACGGGCCTGGTCGACCCCGCTGCGCGCCTGCTGGGCGTTCTGCACGGTGCCGGCACCTTGCTCGGCCAGGCGGCTGTAGCGGTTGACTTCATGATCGGCAAACGCCGCTTCGGCCTGGGCGGCTTTCACGGCGGCTTCGGCCTGGGCGATCAAGGCGGCTTGGCGCTCCAGCGTGGCGCGGGCATCGGCACTCTGCGCCTTGGCCACCAGCAATTGCGCCTGGGCTGCGTCGAGCGCGGCTTGGTAGTCGCGGGCATCGAGGGTCGCGAGCAACTGGCCTGCCGTGACTTGCTGGTTGTCCTCGACCAGTACCTCTTTGATAAAGCCTGCGACCTTGGGCGCGACCACGGTGTAATCGGCGATCACATAGGCGTCGTTGGTGCGCTGGCGGTGATCGCTGCCCAGCATCCAAGGCCCGACGATGCCGGCCAGCACGGCCACGGCGAGCACCGAGCCGATGAAAAGTGTTTTGCGGTTGTTGGTCATTTCTAAGTCTCGAATTCAGTCACGGGCTCAAGCCACCGCACGCGGCGGGAAGATCCGGGTAGGCACAAAGGGAATCAGGCAGATCAACGCGACGGCGATGCACGCCATCACCAGGTACTGGTCGGCCGAGGTCAGTACCTGGGCCTGTTCATGAATGCGCCGGGCAAGGCCGGCGACGCTGTCATCGATCAGCGGCGCATTGCCCAGGCTGTCGACCAGGTGGTTGGAATGGAAATGCCGGCGCACAGTGCCCAAGACATCCAGCAAGCCGCCGGCAATCACCGCCGACAGCCCCTTGACCGTGTTGAACCAGGCCGAGGCGAACGGGCCCTCCTGCGGGGTCATGCCGTTGGTGGAGAGCATCAGCAGCGGCAGCACGGCCATTGGCTGGCCAAACACCTGCAACAGGTAAAACGGGTAGAAGTCGCCGCGTATCCACTCGGAGGTCAGCAGGCTGCTGCCCACGCACGACAGCGCCAGCATGCCGAGCCCCATCGCCAGTACCCAGCGGCAGTCCACCGCGCGGATGTTGCACAGCGCTGCGGTCAGCGGCAGGGCGATGAGTTGCGGCATGGCCACCAGCATCATCAGCGGGCTGGTCTGCGCCGGCCGGTAGCCCTGGATCTGCGCCAAGTACGCCGACGGAATGCTGCTCACCCCGGAGAGCACGACCAGCACACCGGCCAGGGTCACCAGGGCGAAGCTCAGGTTGCGCCGCGAGAGCATGCGCAACTGGAAGAACGGCAGCGGTTCGGACCACTCGTTGTACAGGAACAGCACCAGCAACAGCAGGCCGCCGCCCAGCAGCCAGCAGATCAGCGGCGAGTCGAACCAGCCCCAGCGGTCACCCAGCGACAGGCCGAGAACGATGCAACTGATGGCAGGCAGGCCCAGCAGCACGCCACGCCAGTCGAACTGTTTGAAGCGCTCCAGGCGCAACGGGTCCTGGGGCAGGCCCCAGCCGACACAGAACATCGCCAGCAGCGACGGCAGGATGATCTGCCAGAAAGCCCACTGCCAGCCGACGTACTCGGTCCACAGGCCCGCCAGCGGTGTGCCGAGGTTCGGCCCGAAAGTGGCGGTCAGGGCATAGCAGGCCAGGCCATAGACCTTGATGCCCGGTGGCAGAAAACGCAGCGCGACGCTCATAAGCATCGGCGGCAATGCGCCCGAGGCAAAGCCTTGCAGCACCCGCAGCAGCATCAGGCTGTGCAGGTTGGGGGCGAACGGTTGCAGCAGGCCCAGCACGGCGAACACGCCAATGGCAGACAAGGTGAAGCGGCGCAGGGAAAAGGTCGTGGCAAGCCAGGGTGCAAAGGCCATCGCCGACACCGAAGCCGCGCTGTACGCGGCCAGCAGCCAGGCGCCTTCGTCGGCCCCGATGCCCATGGCGCCGCGGATATCGGCCAGCGAAATCTTGGTCACCGCCTCGTTGAGGCCAGCGCAGAGTACTGCCAGCAACACCCCAAACAACCCCACCACCACCTGCAGGCCGAATGCCGTCTGCACGGGGGCGGCCGGCGCGGGGGCGGCAGCCAGCGCAGCAGAAGGCGCGGTCAGGGAACTCATGGGAATACATCTCCAGCAACAATTTCAGGGCTGGAGCAAGTCTAAGAAGGTCGAATGCTTACGAAAACTGACTTGTTGGCAGGTTTATATTGCGCCAGACGCAATCGGCCTCTGTTACGGGTCGATGCTGCCACACACCTTCAACGTTTGGCGCAGCCAGCGGTGGGCCGGGTCATTGTCGAACCGCGGGTGCCAGGCCTGCATCACGTTGACCTTCTCCAGTGGCACCGGGATCTCGAATGAGCGCAGGGGCAGTTTCAAGCGCTGCACACTGTTGAGGATGTTGGCCGGTATCGGCAGGATCAGGTCCGAATCCGGCAGCGAAAACATCGCCGAGTGGAAGCTCGTGGTGATCAGCGCCACCCGCCGTTCGACCTTGTGGTTGGCCAATGCCACATCGATCGGCCCGTTGGCTCTGCCCCGGCGCGACACGCTGATCTGCGGGTAGGCGGCGAACCGCTCAGGGGTAATCTCGGCATCGAAGATCGGGTGGCCCTCGCGCGCCAAGCCTACGAAGTAGGTGTTGAACAGGCTCTGCACCTTGATTTCCGGGCCCAGCTCGACGGCCGAGCTGATGATCAAGTCGATATGCCCGTTGCGCAGCACCGCATCATCGTCGCCACTGCCCTCGGGCACGAAACGCAGCACCGTACGCGGTGCCTGGGCCAGCATCATGCGCAACAGCTGGGCGCCGTACAGGGCGATGAACAGGTCGTTGGTGCGGATGTTGAAGGCCCGGTCCAGGTTGACCAGGTCGACATCGTCACGGCTGCGGAACACCTGCCCGGCCTGCTCCACCAGCCCATGCACCTGCTCGCGCAGCGCCAGCGCACGGGGTGTCGGCACCAAGCCACGGCCGGCGCGCACCAGGATCGGGTCGCCCAAGGCATCGCGAATGCGCCCCAGGGTCCGGCTCATGGCGGCCGGGCTCAGGTTCATGCGCTGCGCGGCGCCCACCACACTGCCTTCGTCAAGCAAGGCGTCGAGGGCGACGAGCAGGTTCATGTCCGGGAGTTGCATGGCCGTTTTCCGTGGCGATTGTGGGAACGGCGATGGTAGCAGGTTGGAGGATTGCGTCTGACGCAATAAGGTCGTGCGTGGTGGGGCATTTATTCAGCAGCCGGGTTCGGCCATAAATGAAGCATTGGCAGGTCCGGCCTCTTCGCGGGCAAGCCCGCTCCCACCGGAATGTCACATGCTCACAAGTTTGTGCATTACCTGTGGGAGCGGGCTTGCCCGCGAAGAGGCCCGGACAGGCAAAACCTTAGCCAGCCGCAACAAGGATCCCTATGCCCAGCTCCGTGCTCATCGCCATCGACGCCTCCCCCGCATCCGCTGCCCTGCTCACCCTCGCCCGCCGCTACTGCCGCCCCGCCGAACACGAGCTGCATGTGCTGCTGGCCATCGACAGCACTTTCGCCGTGCACGAGCAACCCGCGCCCTACACCGCCGAAGAACTGGAGGAATACCCCGCTGCCTGCGAGGAGCAACAGCATGCCGACCACGCGGTAGCCAAGGCCGTGCGCGAGCTGCA
Organism: Pseudomonas sp. LAIL14HWK12:I7; assembly: GCF_000483465.1. Taxonomy (NCBI): domain Bacteria; kingdom Pseudomonadati; phylum Pseudomonadota; class Gammaproteobacteria; order Pseudomonadales; family Pseudomonadaceae; genus Pseudomonas; species Pseudomonas sp. LAIL14HWK12:I7. The sequence goes on along the minus strand of NZ_AXYZ01000022.1, from coordinate 60,942 downwards.
GGACGCCGGCTTCACCAGCCAGGGCTGCATGGTGGCCGGGCAGCCGGTCGAGGCCATCGTCAGCAAGGCGCAAGATCTGCGTTGCGAACTGATCATCATGGGTCATCGCCACCTGTCACGATTGGGGCGATTGCTGGATCCTTCGATCAGCGCGAAGGTGATTGACCGGGTAGAAGTGCCGGTATTGGTGGGCGCGGCCTGAACCATTCATCAGCTCCCCAATGCACTGCATTGACCGCGTAATGCAATCGCATTACCTTGCATTCATTGTTGCAATGCAAAGGATATGGCCATGGCCGCCACCTTCGAAGTTGAATCCACCCTGACCGATCGTTACCAGACAACCGTACCCGAAACAGTGCGTCGCGCGCTGGGCTTGAAAAAGCGTGACAAGATCCATTACTCGATTCAACCCGACGGGGAGGTGATACTCACCCGCGCAGAGGCAACCGAAGACGACCCTGTGCTAGGCCAGTTCCTGAATTTTCTGGCCCACGATATCGCCACCCATCCGCAACGTCTGCAAGTTGTCGATGCTGACCTCATCGCTCGCCTCGACAGCCTCGTGGGCGACGCCGAGATCGACCTGGATCAACCTCTATCGGCGGAAGATGAATGAGTGATGCGAGGAAGCCTTTAACTATTCATGGATGGACTGTATTTGCTCACCCGCTGTTCTTAGCCGAACTGGACGCGCTCAGTGAGCAAGTCGCGGCACAGCTGCAGAAAGACCCGATCGGCTACACGAAAAAGAACGCGTACAAGCGGCTGGCCGCGATCAAACGATTGGCGTTTGACGTCATCCCGCAAGACCCGACCAAGCCTGAGTACCGTCAAGGTTCAGCGCTAGGAGGCGACCACAAGCACTGGTTTCGAGCGAAGTTCTTTCAGCAATACCGGCTGTTCTTTCGCTACCACACCCCCAGCAGGATAATCGTGCTGGCATGGGTAAATGACGAGACGAGCAAGCGAGCCTACGAGCGCACTGACGATGCTTACAAAGTCTTCCAGAAGATGCTGCTCACCGGCCACCCTCCTGATGATTGGGACGCGTTACTGCGAGAGGCAGGCGCGGCAACACACAGATTTAAATCTTCACTGAACATCTAGTGCGGCTCTCACTGGCATGTGACTGAGAGCCGCTATCGGTATTCATTCCTCGCTAGGCTTCACCACCACCGTACACGTCGTCCCCGCCGCCAGCAAAAACCCTTCCGGCACTTCATCGATGTGGATCCGCACCGGCACGCGCTGCGCCAACCGCACCCAGTTGAAGGTCGGGTTCACATCGGCGATCAGCTCGCGGCTCTGGGGGTTGTCGCGGTCATAAATACCGCGGGCGATGCTCTCTACGTGGCCTTTGATGCGCTCGCCGCTCATCATCTGCAGCTCGGCCTGGTCACCCACCTTCACGTGCGGCAGCTTGGTCTCTTCGAAGAAGCCATAAACCCAGAACGAGTTCTCGTCGACCACCGCCATCACCGGCTCACCGGTGCGCGCATAGTCGCCCTTGTGGATGTTCAGGTTGGTCACATAACCGTCCACCGTGGCCACGATGTGCGTGCGCTTGAGGTTCAGCTCTGCGGCCGCCAGTTCGGCCAGGGCCTGTTGATAATCCGCCTGGGCCGAGTTGGCGATGTTGCTGGCGTCGTCGCGGTTTTCTTTGGAGATCACCAGGTTGTCCATGTCGGCGCGGCGCTTGGCGTTGACCTTGCGCATCTCCCAGGTGGCCTTGCGCGAGGCAACCAGCGCCTTGGCCTGGTCGACGGCCATTTGGTAGTGCTCAGGGTCGATCTGGATCAACAGGTCGCCCTTCTTCACCCGCTGGTTGTCCTTGACCGGTACACCCACCACGTAGCCGGGCACGTCGGCAGCGACGTTGATGATGTCGGCACGCACGCGCCCGTCGCGGGTCCAGGGCGTGGTCATGTAGTGCAGCCACAACTGGCGGCCGATCGCCACGGCGGCCACCAGCACCAGCAGGGTGGCGATCAGGCTGAAGAACTTTTTCATCGAAGGTTTCTCACCAGTAGACAGACAGCGCGAGGGCGCCGAAAAGGCAGACGAACAGGCTCAGGCGCAGCAGCGCCGGGTGCCAGAAAAAGCGGTAGCCGTCATGGCTGGCGATGAAGCGGTCCAGGCCCCAGGCCAGGCCCAGGGCGAACAGGAACATCAAGGTCATGGTGGGCATGTACACGCCATGGAAGGCGATTTCACGGGGCATGATTTCACGGGGCATGGTGCAGTCCTTTCGCCGGTGCCAGCGGCGACTGTGGGTCCAGCAGGGAAGAACGGATGAAGTGCAGGTAGCTTTGCGCGCGGCGTAGCACCGAGGTGTCGAAATGCCGGGCGAAGGGTTCGTCGGTGGCCTGCACGCGGCTGATGGCATGGTCCACCGCCACCAGTGCGCGCTCGTGGTTGCTGGCGCTGGGCTGCAGGAACAAACGCGCCAGGGCGCGGCCCATGACGCGGATGGCCTGGCGCCATGGCTGCGACTCGGCGTAGGCCGGGTGGATCGGGGCGCGGGCCTGTTCCTTGCGCAGCTCGATGATGGCGTGGCCGATTTCCAGCACGGTGAACATCCAGCCCATCAGCTCGCTCTGCACCTTCGGCTTGCCGGCAGCCAGGCCATAGGCTTGGTGCAGCAGGTCGCGGGTGCGGCTCTCGAAGGCCGAACCCAGGCCGCGCAAGCGACCACTGATGGCGAACAGCACCTGTTCACGCAGTTCCTGCTCCAGCCGGCTCCACAGCCAGCGGCTGTTGGGCGGCAGGATGATCGCCCCGGCCGCGGCGCAGACGAACATGCCGATGACCATGCCGATGTAGTCGTTGATGAAGGTGTAAGGGTCGTAGACGGTCAGGTTGTTGGGCACCGAACCGATGGCGAAAAACACCAGCAAACCGATGCCGTAACCGGCGTACGCCGGCCGCGAAGACAGGAACGCCCCCAGCACGAAGACCGGTGCCAGGACCATGCACAGCAGCGGGAATCCGTCGATCCAGGGGAACACGAAGAAGGTTTCGAAGAACCCGACGAAGGCCCCGATCGCCGTGCCACAGGCCATCTGGAATGACATGCGCTTAGGGTTGGGCGACGCCGCCGACAGGCCCACGGTGACCGTGGCGATCAGCGTCATCATGGCGCCGCTGGGCCAGTCGCTGAGCAACCAGTAACTGCCCAGCAGCAACAGCACCGCCGAGGCGCGCACGCCAGCAGCCAACGACACCAGCCAACTGGTCTGCGCCACATAGGGCTCGTCCCACTGCTCGCGCTCGTGCTTGTGCACGGCCAGCGAGGCATGGGTCTCGGCGTAGCTGAACATCTCGTCGACAAAGCGATACAGCAGCTCGAAGGCCGTGTGGAAGTCGAGCAGGTCGGACTCGCTGGGGTTGGTTTGCTGATACTCGGCGCGCAAGCCACGCACCTGGGCTTGCAGGCCCTCCTTGTAGGCGGCCAGCTCTAGCGTCAGGCGCAGCGCGTCGGAGTCGGTCAAGGCGCGGCCCACGTAGGGCTGAAGCAGTTCGACCAAGGTGTCCAGGCCCGGCTCGATGGCGCTGACGATCTGCAGCGGGCCACGGGCGCGCAGGCGTTCGAGCAGCCGGTGCAGGGCATTGAAGCGCGTGGTGATGGCCATGAACTCGCTGTTCATGCGCACCAACCGGCCACTGCGCCTGCGCATGTGCGGGTCTTCGAAGGCGGTGACGTTACGCAGGCTTTCAAGGCCCACAGCCTCGGCGATGAAACGCACGTTGCTGCTTTCAAAACGGTCGCGCTGGCTATCACCGCGCAGGGCTTCGACCACCACGCCTGCGAACACACCAAAGCGCTGATAGAGGGCGTTACGCATGGCGGCGCTGGCCGACTGCGGCAGGATCGCGGCGCTGACGAACGTTGAAACCAAAATCCCCAGGGCGATTTCCAGCACCCGCCACACGGCCGCCATAAAGGCTTGATCGGGGTGCTCCAGTACCGGCAAGCCGATCATCGCCGCGGTATAGCCGGCCAGCACGAAGCCATAGGCGCGGAAAGTGCGGTAGCGCATCGCGCCTGCCGAACACAGGCCGACCCACAGGGCCAGGCTGGGCAGGAACAGCTCGGTGTTCTGCGGGAAGATGGCGATCAGCGCGACCATCATCGCCGAGCCTGCCAGGGTGCCGAGCACCCGGTAGAAACTCTTGGCGAACACGTGGCCGCTTTGCGGCTGCATGACGATGAACACGGTGATCATTGCCGTGCGCGGCTGCGGCAGTTCCAGGCGCATGGCCAGCCACAGGGTGATGAAGGCGGCGGCCAGCACCTTGAAGATGTAGACCCAGGTCACGCCATCGGTGCGCGCCCAGGCAAAGAAGCCCCGGCGCCACTCCAGGCTCTGCAGCCAGCGCACGGGCAGGCTTGAGGTGCTCATTCGGCGTTATCCGGCTGCTTGTCGAAAATGGCCAGGGTGGCCGGGGTTTTCGGTGCGGCCTGGCGCTCTTGCTCCGGCACGTCCTTGCCCGCTTGCAGGCCACCGCCGAGGGCGGTGACCAGCTCGGCATGGGCGATCAGGCGGGCGGCCTGCACCTGCTGCTGTACCTGCTGCTGACGGAACAGCAAGGTCTGCGCGTTGAGCACGTTGAGGTAGTCGGTCAGGCCACGCTGGAAGGCGACCATGGCGATGTCGTAGGTCTTCTGCGCGGCGGCGACCGATTCGGCGGCAAAGTGCGATTGCTCTTTCATCGACTCGCGGCGGATCAACTGGTCGGAGATGTTCTTCAACGCACCGACCACGGTCTGGTTGTAGCGCGCGACGGCCATGTCATAGCCCGCTGAAGCGACGCCCAGTTGCGAGCGCAGGCGGCCGCCGTCGAAGACCGGCAGGCTGATTGCCGGGCCGACGTTGTAGTTGAACTTGCGCCCGGTGAGAAACTCCAGCGGGCCGCCGCCCGTGGCCATGAAACCGAGGCTGCCGACCAGGTCGACATTGGGGAAGAAGCCGGCATGCGCGACGTCGATGCCACGGGCTTGCGCGGCCACCTGCCAACGGCTGGCAACCACGTCCGGGCGCTGGCCGACCAGCTCGGCGGGCAGCGCCGACGGCAGTGTGAGCGGGGCGCCGAGGGTCAGGGTCGGGCGCTGGATCTGCGCGCCCTCCCCTGGCCCCTTGCCGGCCAACGCAGCAAGCTGGTTGCGGGTCAGGGCGATCTCTTCGTCAAGGCTGTCGAGCTGACGATGGGTTTCGGGCAGCGGCGCTTCGGCCTGGCTGACTTCGAAATGGGTGCCGATGCCTGCGTCCAGCCGACGCTTGGCCAGGGCCAGGATCTGCTCCTGCTGCTCCAGTTCAGCCTTGACGATATCGCGCTGGGCAAAGTGCAGGCTTAGCTGGATATAGGCACGCACCACGTTGTTCTGCAGCTCGAGCTGTGCCTGGCGGGCCTCGGCCACACTCATGTGCGCTTGGTCCACAGCCTGCTCGCTGGCATTGCGCTCGCGGCCCCAGAGGTCGAGCGCATAGCTGAAGCCGATGGCGGCGTTGTTGTCCCAGGTATTGGCGCCCGACAGCGCACCAGGCCCGTAGAACTGATCCTCGGGCCAGTTGTGGCGCTTGAGTGTGGCCTGGCCGTTGGCTTGCAGCTTTTCTGCCGACTCGACCACACCGGCCATGGCCTTGGCCTCGCGCACCCGCGCCAGGGCCATGGCCAGGTTCGGGCTGCCCTCGACGGCCAATGCGACCCAGCGGTTCAGCTGCGGGTCGCGATAGGCCTGCCACCACTGCTGGTCGGGCCAGTGCGCGTCGGTGGCCGCTTCGCGTATCGCCGCGTCGGTGGTCAGGGTATTGGCGTGTAATGTCTTGCTTTGCGGGGCAATGCCCCAGGTTCCGATACAGCCGCTCAAGGTGAGGGTAAGGGCACAGGCACTGAACACTTGAAGCGTTCTGATGATGCGACGCGGCACAGCTGCGATTTCCCGAGGAAGAGGTGGAGGGGCCGGGCAATTCTAGGGGGCGGCAGGACTGGCGATAAGCGCATATTCCTGCGAATCTTTGTTACCAAACGCGCGATAATCAGCCTTTGGTCGAAGGCATCTTTTAATAACTTCGTCGTTACTTCGTGACACAATTTTGTCCTCTACCTTGAGAGTGACCCATGGACACCCTGCAAAATATGCGTGCTTTCAGTTGCGTAGCCCAGCTTGGCAGCTTCACGGCTGCCGCGGCGCAACTGGATACGACCACCGCGAACGTGTCGCGGGCGGTCTCCAATCTGGAAGCCCATCTGCAAACTCGGCTGCTCAACCGTACTACCCGCCGCATCGCGCTGACCGAGGCCGGCAAGCGCTACCTGATGCGCTGCGAACAGATTCTTACCTACGTTGAAGAAGCCGAGGCCGAGGCCAGCGACGCCCATGCCCGCCCGGCCGGGCAATTGAAGGTTCACTCCATGACCGGGGTGGGCCAACACTTCGTGGTCGATGCCATTGCCCGCTACCGCGAATCGCACCCGGACGTGACCTTCGACCTGACCATGGCCAACCGCGTGCCGGACCTGCTCGACGAGGGCTACGACGTGTCCATCGTGCTGGCCACCGAGCTGCCGGACTCGGGCTTCGTGTCGCAGCGCTTGGGGATCACCTACAGCATCGTCTGCGCTTCGCCCGACTACATCGTGCGCAACGGCATCGCACACAAACCTGCCGACCTGCTCAAGCACGCCTGCCTGCGCATGGTCAGCCCGGTGATCCCGCTGGAGAAGTGGCTGTTCGACGGCCCGGAAGGCCAGGAAATGGTCAACATCACCAGCTCGCCGTTCCAGGTGAACACCGCCGACGCCATGAAAACCGCGATCCGCAGTGGCATGGGCGTGGGCGTGCTGCCGATCTATTCGGCCATCGACGGGCTGCGTGACGGCAGCCTGGTGCGGGTGCTGCCCGAGTATCGGCTGCAAGAGCTGAACCTGTACGCCATCTACCCGTCGCGCCAATACCTGGATGCCAAGATCAAGACCTGGGTTGAATACCTGCGCAACTCGCTGCCGGAAATTCTGGCAGCGCATGAGGCAGACCTGAAAACCCATCAGGTGCAGATCGCCAACTGAGAAACATGCTGCATTGAGGGGAGGAGCAATGGTAGGTTGCTAACCATTGCTTCCAGCGCCAGGACCATGGGAGGGCGATGCCCTCCATTCGCAGCACAAGGCTGCTCCTACACCGACCTTTGTAGGAGCAGCCTTGTGCTGCGAATGACCGCAACGCGGTCAACTGCCTGGCAGTCCACCCTAGCCTTGCAGAGAGTTGCCGATGAAAAAGACCGTCCTGGCCTTCAGCCGCATCACCCCGGCCATGGCCGAGCGCCTGCAACAAGACTTCAACGTGATCCTGCCGAACCCCAAGCTCGGCGACATCAACGCCCAGTTCAACGAAGCCCTGCCCGAGGCCCACGGCCTGATTGGCGTCGGCCGCAAGCTTGGCCGTGCGCAACTCGAAGGCGCGGCCAAGCTTGAAGTGGTGTCCAGCGTCTCGGTCGGCTACGACAACTATGACGTCGACTACTTCAATGAACGCGGCATCGCCCTGACCAACACTCCCGACGTACTCACCGAAAGCACCGCAGACCTGGGCTTCTCGCTGATCATGGGCTGCGCCCGGCGCACGGCCGAGCTGGATGCCTGGACCAAGGCCGGCCAGTGGCAAGCCACCGTCGGCCCGGCGCACTTCGGCAGCGATGTGCACGGCAAGACTTTGGGCATCGTCGGCATGGGCAACATCGGCGCCGCCGTTGCCCGCCGCGGCCGGTTCGGGTTCAACATGCCGGTCATCTATACCGGCAACAGCCGCAAGGCCGCACTGGAGCAAGAGCTGGGGGCGCAGTTCCGCAGCCTGGAGCAACTGCTGGCCGAAGCCGATTTCGTCTGCATCGTGGTGCCGTTGTCAGACGCCACCCGCAAGCTGATCGGTGCACGGGAGCTGAAGCTGATGAAGCCAAGCGCCTTCCTGATCAACATCGCCCGCGGCCCGGTGGTCGATGAAGCAGCGCTGATCGAAGCCCTGCAGAACGGCACGATTCGCGGTGCCGGCCTGGATGTGTACGAGAAGGAACCGCTGAGCGATTCTCCACTGTTCAAACTGCCCAACGCCCTGACCCTGCCGCACATCGGCTCGGCCACCGCAGAAACCCGCGAGGCCATGGCCAACCGGGCGATGGACAACCTGCGTGCGGCGCTGCTGGGCGAGCGGCCGCAGGATTTAGTGAACCCGCAGGTGTGGAAGCATTGAGCGTTTTCAACTGACTTTATCGCGCCATTCGCAAAGCTGCTGGCGAATGGCGCACTCCCTCTGCACACACCCGTTGCGATAAGCGAGCAATCTGAAACAACTCGCTTATTGGCCCATTGCCAACGCTACGCACCTATCATTTTTGCTAGGTGACACCCGCTACACCTCAGATTAACAATGCAGAAGAACACTACCTTCATTGCTATTCTGAGGACTACCAAAATGAAAGACAACAACAAAGAACCTACTTTTGAAAAAATCGAATTTGATGACCGTGTAATGATCCCGGGACCTGAAGAGAACCTCATCAACACCGCTAAGATGGAAGATTTTTTGAATATAACCATCCCCAAAACAAGCGAATGGCCAGTTCCCTCCTATTTTTACATTATGCACTCCAGTGAGAGCGGCGTACCAATCTTTGATGATGAATACAAGGAAAAGCTTCCCGACCAGCTACACTTTCAGCTCCCTTCGGCTCGATTCAAAAAAAGCAAGAAACAATCCCTGGAATATTCATTAAAAACAAAAGATGGTTCTGAAAAGATAGTCACAACCTCTTTCACCGTCGACTTAAAAAAACCCATCCAAGCGCCTCCCTTGGAGATGGATACCACAGAATTCAACCTCGCCTACTTCGACAACTATGACGGCTTAGATTTTACAGCCCCACCTTTCACCTATAACAGAGTTGGAGACTACTGCATTGTTACTATAACCGGACCCGAGAAGATTAGCGCGACGTTGACGACACCTCCACGCGCGAAAGAGGGTGAACCCATCATAGGTAAAATACCTAAAAACACATTCTTCATTGATGAAAAACCCATTTATGGCGAGTATACCCTTATGTATACGGCCCTCTCACGCGCAGGTAACGAATCTAGAGATACAGAGGCCGTCACTGTCACATTCAGCGCATCGTGAAATCTGTGTCGGGCGGTATTTCACCCACCGATACTTCAGCATCATGACCTGAGTAAGGGGACTGTAGAAATGCGTTTGGCTTTCAGTTTGCGAAACACCAGCACATTCCCCGCCATGACCGCGACGAGCCCCAGCAACGCTGGGGCCGTCCATTGGTACCCCTCGGCAAATGCCGACACATTCAACGCCACCAACGGGAACAGCACCGTGCAATAAGCCGCGCGCTCCGGCCCCATGCGCCCAACCAGGGTCAGGTAGGCGGTGAAGCCAATCACCGAACCCGGGATCACCAGGTACATCAGCGAGCCGATGTAACGCGTGCTCCACTCCATGGCGAAGGGAATGCCGCTGAACAGGCAATAAACCGTCAGCATCGCCGCGCCATAGACCATGCCCCAGGCATTGGTGGTCATGGGCTTGAGCCCTGCTTTCTGCTGCATGCTCGACAGCATGTTGCCGGCCGAGAAGCACAGCGTGCCGAGCAAAGCCAGGCCGAGGCCGTACAGGGTTTCGCGGCTGGCGGCATGGTGGGACAGTTCGGGCCAGAACAGCAAACCCAGGCCCAGCAGCCCCAGTGCACCGCCACCCAACACGTTGGCGGCGATCTTCTGGCCAAAGAACACCCGGGCGTTGAGTGCGTTCCACAGGGTCGCGGTGGAGAACACCACGGCGATCAGGCCGCTGGCGATCCACTGGCTGGCGGTGAGGAAGCACATGAAGTTGACGCAGAACAGGCACAGGCCTTGGGCCAGACAGATCAGGTGGCCGCGGCGGTTCATGGGTTGCAGGCGGCGGGTGAGCAACAGGATGGCGAACAGGATCAGGCCGGCCAAAGCGAAGCGGTAGACGATGGACACCGGGATGGCGACCACGCCCAGTTGCAGTTTCAGGGCGATCCAGGTGGTGCCCCAGATCAGGACGGTGAGCAGGTACAGGGACAGGTTCACAGGTGGGGCCTCCTCAGGCGTTCGACCATACAACCTGGGGCCGCCTTGCGGCCCATCGTAGGCAAACCAGCGCCTACAGGAGGACGGCGCCGTACCTGTAGGAGCTGGCTTGCCTGCGAACGAGGGCGCAGCCCTCGCCAGGGCCCCCAGTGTTCCCCCTGGCCACTGCCCTGCGCTTGCACAAACTTGCGCTTTTCCAACCCAGGTAGCTGTCAGCGCAACGCAAGCGCAGTACGATGGCCTCAGAGGAATCGCCCATGACCCCACTCTCCCAGCTGCAAGTCTTCAATGCCATGCATGCCTCGCCCCACGCCCGCCTGGAGCTGAGCGCGCACCTGGGCGACGGCTTGGCTGCGGCGCTGTGGCGCAACCGCGACGATGCCCGCGATTACCAGGCGCCCAGCCATCACACGCTGTCGTGCTACATCGCCGATGGCACCGGCACCTTCCGTCGCCAGCGACCGGCCGACAAGGGCGCACCGAACAAGCTGTGCATCATGCCGGCCGGCCATGAGTCGAACTGGGTGGTCAACGGCGCGATCCGCCTGGCGCACCTGTACGTCAGCGAGGCGCAGTTCGCCCTGGGTTGCGTGCGCCTGCTGGACCGTGAGCCGCGGGAATTGCAGCTGCAGGAGGCGACGTTCCTCGATGACCCGCAACAGTCGGCGCGCTTTCGCCAGTTGATCAACCTGGCCTGGGACGAGCCCGGCGAGCGCCTGCTGGCCAGCAGCCTGGCGCATGAAATCGTCGACCACGCAGTGCTCAGCCAGGTTGGGCTACGTCAAGGGCTGCGCCTGAAAGGCGGCTTGGCGCCGAACCTGCGTCGGCAGTTGGTGGAGTACATCGAGGCGCACCTGGACCAGCCCATCACCCTCGGTGAACTGGCCCTGCGCTGCAACCTTTCCGAGTACCACTTCGCGCGCATGTTCCGCACCAGTTTCGGCTTGCCGCCACACCAGTACCTGCTGGCACGACGGCTGCACCGTGCTTGCCAGTTGCTGCGCTTGGGTCACCTGCCGCTGGGAGAGGTGGCGTTGCTGTGCGGGTTTGCCAGTGCCAGCCATTTCAGCAACCGCTTCCGCCAGGCATTCGGAGCGACGCCTGGCGACTATCGCACAGCCTTCAGCCCTTAGAACTCGAAGGTGCTGGACAGGCTCACCTGCCGCGCATCGCCAACTGCGACAAAGTACTGGTTCACTGCCGAGCTGTAGTAAACCTTGTCGAACAGGTTCTTCACGTTCAACTGCAGGCGCACGTTGTGTTCGTCGAGCTGGGTCTCGTACGTGGCAAATGCATCAGCAACGGTATAGCTGGGCAGGTCGAAAGTGTTGGTCGAGTTGCCCGAACGCTCGCCCACATAACGGGCCCCAGCACCAAAGCGCAGCCGGTCACCACCGAACACGCGGCCAAAGTCATACACCGCCGAAAGCGAGCCACTGTGCTTGGCCACGTTCTGCAGGCGGTTGCCTTCAAGGTCCGGGTCTTTGGTGACCTTGGCATCGGTAAAGGCATAACTGCCGATCAGGCTCCAGCGCTCGCTGAGCTGCCCAGTCAGGTCAAGCTCCACACCGCGTGAATTGACCTCGCCAGCATTGCTGTAGACCGTCTCGCCGGTACCCGTGTCGAAGTTGGCGACCAGCACATTACGCTTGGTGATGTCGAACAGCGCCAAGGTGCCGGTCAGGCTGCCTGGCATGTCGAGCTTGGCCCCCAGCTCCCACGACTTGCCCTCTTCGGGCGCTACCGACGCATCCAGCACCACCCCGCCGGTCAACGGCGCAATGCTGGAGTTGGGCTTGAACGACTCGCTGTAGCTGCCATAGAACGACAGCTGGTCATCGACCTTGTAGACGATGCCGGCATGCGGCACCCAGGCCTGGCCGCTAGTGTCGGTATTGGCTTTGAACGGGCGACCGCGGCCGGCGTATTGGTCGAACTGCTGGAAGCGCGCACCGGCCACCAGGATCCAGTGCTCATCCAGGTGCAGGGCGTCCTGCACGAACAGCGCGTCGGTGCGCAGTTTGTCGGTCTGGTCGCTGTCGCTGGCGCGCACGTTGCTGCCCTCCACTTCCTGGCCGTAGACCGGGTTTTCATAGCTGAAGGTAGACTGCGCCGTCTGGCGGATCAGGTCGCCACGAAATACCTTGCGGTCTTCGTGATCGAGGCCGAACAACAGGTCATGCTGCAGGCCGCCCAGCTCGACGTTGCCCGCAAGGCTCAGGGTGGCGAACTGGTCGCGGCTCATGGCGTTGTGCGTGCCGTCGATGCTGCGCGTCAGCGTGCCCGTGGCTTCGTTGACGCCCGTCACGCGGACCTGGCTGGCGTCGTAGGTCTCGCGGTTGAAGCTGTAGCCGAAGTGCAGCTTCCAATCGTCGGCCAACTGATGGTCGACCTCTAGGCGATACAGGTCAGAGCGCCCTTCCATGTCGTTGAATGGCTCATCCAGGCGACGCGTGGCCGGAATGTCCAAGGGGTGGCCGTTGCTGCCAAAGGCCGTGCCGCGGTCGAACGGGTAAAGAAACTCACGGTGCTCGTACGCCACCACCACCTGGGTGTCCTCGCCCAGCCAGGCCAGCGACGGCGCTACCAGCGATTCGCGGTGCACACCGAAGTTGCGCCAGTAGTCCTCATCTTCGTGGTCGACGATCAGGCGGTAGGCGAAGTTGCTGTCGCCGAGTGCGCCGGTGCTGTCGAAACCACCACCGCTGCCATTTTTGCCGCTGCCGTAGGTCGAGCCACGCACCGTCAGGGCGTTGTACTGCTGCAGTTGCGGGCGCTTGCTGACCACGTTGATGACCCCGCCTGGATCCTGGATACCATACAGCAGCGAGGCCGGGCCCTTGAGCACTTCGACCCGCTCGGTGCTGGCATTAAGGCTGCGGCCCTGCACGATGGGCATGCCGTCACGCATGATCGAACCGTCGCGGTTGTCGCCAAAGCCGCGCTTCATCACGGTGTCGGAAGTGCCGCCAAAGTTGTTGCCCTGGGTAATGCCGCTGACGTTGGTCAAGGCATCATCGAGGTTGCGCGGGGCCTGGTCGCGAATGACCTGGGCCGGGACCACGTTGATGGCCTGGGGGATGTCCTGGTTCGGGCCCTGGCCACGCATGATCGAGGCCGTGGCCGGGGGCTGATAGCTGTAGGCGTCCATCTGCGAGGTCACGGTGGTGGCCTGCAGGTTGAGTGCCCCGGCGTTACTCACGGCTTCGAGGGTGAAGGTGCGGGCATCGACGCGGCGCCAGGCCAGGCCGGAAGTGCCCAGCAATTGCTGCAGCGCCTGCTCTGCGCTGAAGGTGCCGTTGAGGGCAGGGGCCTGCAGGCCAGGAAGCTCGAGGGTGTACACCACGCTCTGGCCGGTGGCTCGGCTGAAGGCATTGAGCGCCTGGGCCAAAGGTTGGCTCGGCTGGGCAAACGTGTACGCCTGTACCTGCTCGGCCGCCCCGGCCAGCGGTGCGATGGCGATGACCGGGCACACCGAAAGGCCGAGCCAGAGGGGGACGCAACGCGGGGTAAACTTCATGGACGCTGACCTGTAAGTGGGTGTTGATTGCGAATGAATCGCACTTCCACTCATTACACGGATGCCACGTCCTGTTACCTCATCCGTTAATTGAATTTTTTTCCTGGGCCGGCCTCTTCGCGGGCAAGCCCACAGGTTCTGGAACAGGTGCCTAGCGGATAATCGTCAACCGCCCCAAGACGGTCTGCCGGGAAAAGCCCATCACATTGCCAAGTGAATCGAGCGCTGCCAAAGGCGCTTGCACCGGGAAACTGCCACTGACCTTGCGCTGCCCCAACTCACCCTCGAGCAGCAGGATGCGCCCCGGGTAGTACCGCCCGAGGTCTTCGACCACCTGCGCCAGCGGCACTTGGTAGTAATTCAGCCAGCCCTGGCGCCAAGCCAGGCGGCTCTCGCTGTCTACGCTCACGGTGCTGCCCGCATGGCCGTCAACGTAAGCCAGCTGCTGATTGGCCGTCAGTTCACGGGCGGCCGCGCCTTGCCCCGGCGTCACCGCGACCCGCCCACTGCGCACGGTCACCTGCGCGCCATCCCCCTGCTCACGCACCTCGAACTGGGTGCCCAGCACCCGCACCTCACCGCCTGCGGCAGTTACCATAAACGGCTCGCCGGTGTGGGTGACCTGGAAGAACGCCGCCCCGCGCAGCAGCCGCACACGGCGCTCGCCCTGGGCGAAGTCGACCGTGATTGCGCTGCCTGCATCTAGTGTCACCTGCGATTGATCGGCCAGGGTCACCTGGCGGACGTTCCCGGCGCTGCGGTAGTCGGCCTGCAGGTCCTGCAGCCAGTAGCCAGGGTGCCACCCCCCCACGGTGCCAACCGCCAGCACCAGGCAGGCTGCAACCGCCAAGGCGGCGACGCGTTGGCGCCAACGGCCTCGGGCAGGCGCCTTGGCCATGGCATCCAGGTACTTTTGCAGGCCCTCACGCTCTTCATCGGCCAGCCGCGCCGCTGGCGCCGCGCTCATCTGCCACAGCGCCTGAGCCTGTGCGTACGCCTCTCGATGCCCCGGGTCGGCCAGCAACCAACGCTTGAACGCCGCACCTTGGGCTTGCTCAGGCTGTTCGTTGATGCGGCTCAGCCACTGCAGCGCGGCCTGTGACTGCGCGGCAGTGATCGGATTCGGACGGCTCATCGACGGGCGCTCCCTGGCCTGCGTAGGGTGGAAACGGGCTCGGCGACACTCGCCTTGCACGCTTCGAGGGCGCGCATCATATGCTTTTCAACGGCGCTCTGGGACAGTTGCATGGCCGTGGCGATCTCGCTGTACGTGCAGCCGTGGATACGATTGAGCAGGAAGATCTGCCGCGTGCGATCGGGCAAGGCACGCAACGCAGCCTCGATGCGTTGCAGGTCGTGATCGACCTCCAGGGCTTGCTCAGGTTCTGCAGCGCTGGACTGCTCATCCACGGCTTGCGTGGCTTCAGCCACGCGCTCGCGGCTGCCTTCGCTGCGCAGGTGGTCGATGGCAAGGTTGCCGGCGCAGCGCAAAAGGTAGGTGTCCAGTGCTTGCACCTTGACCTCGGGGCGGCGCCAGAAGCGCAGGAACAACTCCTGGACCAGGTCCGATGCCGTGGCCCGGCAACCGACCCGGCGGCTGACCAATGCCTCCATGCGCGCACGCTGCGCCAGAAACACCTGCACGAAGCGCGCACGCCCGCCAGTATGGTCAGCGTCTGGCTCGATCACGTCACCCGGCTCGCTCAAGGCGTCATACACCAAGCACGGCCAACAGCGGGCCGAGCACCACGCTGATGGCGGCCAGGCCCAACAACAGGCGGGGCTGGTACGGCAGGGCGAACACCCACAGGGTCACCCCCGCCATCAACACCGCTATCCACTCCACCAGGCCATGCGCCCACCCCCGCATGTGCACGCTGAGTACCAGCGACAGCACCAGCAGCAGCCAGCCACCGACGCGCAGCACATGCAACTGTTGCGCCTGCGGTTTGCGCCCAAGCAGCTCCTTGAAGTGTTTTTCCATGGCCAGGCACAGGGCGACGAAGCCCGCGAAGCCGATCAGCGCACTACCTAGCATCCGCTCACCTCGCCGCCCTCGACCGTCGGTTTTTGGGCCGCGCGTGAGGCGCGCTTGGTAACCGGCTTTGCCGGGCGCAGCATTTTGCTGGCCGTCCACGCCAGGAACACGCCGGTGGCCAGCGCCGTGAGGTCGAACCCGGCCATGGCCCAGTCGCCAGACCGCAATGACTGATCGAGGCCCTGGCCTGTGGTCAGGCCATTGAGCAGCGGCAGCAAGGCGAAGGCCAGCGCGCCCAGCGCCAGTTGCTCTCCCCAGGCGCGGCGCCCGGATCGCAGCACGGCATGCACCAGCGACAATGCCCAGACCAGGAAGAACGTGTTGACCTCCCAATCGGCGCGGCCCTCGGCAGCCACAGGGATCAGCCGATTAGCCCAGAAGAACCCTGCCACCGCCAGCAGCAGGCCACTCATGCTGGCAATGTTGAGCACCTCGACCAAGCGCAATTCGCCGGGCATGTGCGCGCTCTTGGCATGCTTGAGCTGACGCTTGCCCAGCCACATCACCAACCCTGTGCCGATGACTGCTGTACCGGCCACGCCGAAGACAAAGTACAACCAGCGCAGCCAGGGCCCGGCGAAATTGCCCATGTGCAGGCCGGCAAAACTGAAGGCCGTCATCATCGCACCGCTCTCCGGTGCACCTTGGGTCAGCAGCGCGCCGCTGGCGCCATCGAAGGTCCAGTGGGTGCTACGCCGGTAGGCGACATTGTCTGCCGAGGACTGGGTGAAGGTGACACGGGCATTGCGGTCACCGGGGTTTTGCAGCTGGATGAAACCGATGCGTGCACCCGGCGCCAGTTCCTCGACTTTGGCGTACAGCGTCGGCAACGGCACCAGGGGCGTCGCGACGTTGGCAGCCTTGGGCGCATCGTCGCGGCCGAACAGCTCGTTGAAGTACTCGCCGGTATTGCCGCCATAGCTGGCCAGAATGCCGGCAGGCATCACCATGTACATGAACAGCACCAGGCTGCTGTAGCTGATCATCAGGTGGAACGGCAGCACCAGCACGCCGATTGCGTTGTGCCCGTCCAGCCAGGAGCGCTGGCCTTTGCCAGGGCGGAAGGTGAAAAACTCTTTGAAGATCTTCTTGTGGGTGATGATCCCGGTAACCAAGCCCAGCAGCATGATGAAGGCACAGAACGTCGACAGCCAACGGCCGAACGGGTACGGCATCTCCAGCTGGAAGTGGAAGCGGTAGAAAAATTCGCCGCCACGGCTATCGCGCGCCTCGACCGGCTGGCCAGTCTGCGCATCGAGGCTTTTGCTGACAAAGCCGCGGCGCCCCGCCTCGGGGTCGCGCCAGCCCACGTTCAGCGCCGCCTCGCGCGCGTTGGGCAAGCGGATCATCCAGTTGCTGGCGTGCGCGGCGTTGGCCTCCAGGTAGCGCTGGGCCAAGCCCAGGCTGTTTACAGGGTCGAGCGCATGGCTACGCACCTCGGGCTGGGTCCAGTGGTTGATCTCGTCCTTGAAGTACGAAAGCGTGCCGGTGAGGAAGATGGCGAACAGCAACCAGCCGAAGATCAGGCCGGTCCAGGTGTGCAACCAGGCCATGGCCTGGCGAAAGCCTTCTTTCATGGGTTTTTCATCCAGTAGGCAAAACCGCTGACCACGCCCAGCAGCACGCTTGGCAACAGCACGCCCCACCAGGCACGCCAGGCGCTACGGCAAGCGAAGCACCAGATGAACGCCAGCACGTAGAAGACGAACGACAACAGCAAGCCCGTGAGTGTCGCGTCGACCCGTGGCAAGGGCGCCAGCAGGGCGATGCTGACACTGGCCATGGATGCCAGCAGATAACCGCCCAGCGTTGCAGCCAGGCAGCGTGAGGCCACGGCCAGGCGGTAGCTGAGCGGGAGACCGGCGGCGTTGCGCTTCATGGCGGAGGTCCGGGCATTTTCGGGGCTGCAATAATAATGATTTCAATTCGCATAAGCAAAATATTGCCGCTGCTTAGCCGCCCATCGCTGACGGGCTGGCGATCCGCCCCTGGAGGATTGCCGAGCACCGGGTCGCCCACTACAATGCGAACAATTATTACTTCCAATCGCGCATCTTGGCGCCGGAGTATCCACGGTGTCCAGCGCCCTTTCCTCCACGGTCGAAGGCCTCTATCACGCCCATCACAACTGGCTGACCGGCTGGTTGCGCCGCCGCCTTGGCTGCCCGCAGAGTACCGCCGACCTGGCACAGGACACTTACGTACGCCTGCTTCAAGCACGCGAGACACCGCAATTGATCGAACCCCGGGCGTTCCTGGCCACGGTCGCCAAGCGGGTGCTGTGCAATCACTTTCGGCGCCAGGAACTGGAACGCGCCTACCTCCTAGCCTTGGCCCAAGTGCCGGAAGACGTGGCACCGAGCGAAGAACAGAAAGCGATCATCTTCGAGACGCTGCTGGAGCTCGACCGCCTGCTGGATGGCCTGCCAGCGCTGGTCAAGCGTGCCTTCC
The DNA here is from genome assembly GCF_000483465.1 of Pseudomonas sp. LAIL14HWK12:I7. Taxonomy (NCBI): domain Bacteria; kingdom Pseudomonadati; phylum Pseudomonadota; class Gammaproteobacteria; order Pseudomonadales; family Pseudomonadaceae; genus Pseudomonas; species Pseudomonas sp. LAIL14HWK12:I7. The sequence goes on along the minus strand of NZ_AXYZ01000022.1, from coordinate 42,811 downwards.
TGCTGGCGCAGGTCGACGGCCTGGGCCAGGGCGAAATCGCGCGTGAGCTGAACGTGTCACTGGCCACGGTCAAACGCTACCTGAACAAGGCGGCCATGCGCTGTTACTTCGCCCTGTGAATACCCAGTTTTCTCCGCAGGTAGCCGAGCAGGCCGTGCATTGGTTGATCGAGTCCCAGGGTGCTGATTTTGACCGGGCCCAGCAGTTGGCGCTGGAGCACTGGTTACAAGCCGACCACGAACACCAGCGCGCCTGGGCGCATATTCAGCAGGTCAATCAGCGGCTACGCGGGGTGGCTTCGCCCGTGGTGCATGCGACGCTGCAAGCGCCGCCATCGGCCGCTCGACGGCGTGCGCTCAAGGCCTTGCTGCTGCTCGGTGTGGCCAGTGCCACAGGGTTGGGGCTGCAGCAGCACAACCCGTTGCCAGGGCTAATGGCCGACTACCGCAGCCCAGTCGGCCAGCGTCGGCGGCTGAACCTGGAAGACGGCAGCCTGCTGCAACTCAATACCCGTAGCGCCGCCGATGTGCGCTTTGATGGGCACCAGCGGGTGGTGCGCCTGCTCGAAGGCGAACTGGCGCTGGAGGTGGCCAAGGATGCCCGGCCCTTGCTGCTGCGCACCGGCGAAGCTGCGCTGCAGTTGGACAGCGGCCGTTTCAACGTGCGCCAGTACGACGGGTTCAGCCTGGTGTCGGTGTTCAGTGGCGTCGCCAGTGTGTCGGGTGAGGCCTTGCTGGCAGGGCAACAGGCCCGATTGGGGGGCAACGGCTGGCGGGCGGTCACAGCGCTGGACCGCAATGCCGGGGCCTGGGTCGACGGCATGCTGGTAGCGTCGCAGATGCGCCTGGGGGATTTCCTGGCCGAGCTCGGCCGCTACCGGCAGGGGCAACTGGGGTGCAGCGAGCGGGTCGCCGACTTGCGGATTTCCGGGTCTTACCCGCTGGATGACAGTGAGCGAATTCTGCAGATGCTGGAGGTGGCATTGCCGGTGCGGGTGCGACGGTTTACCCGGTACTGGGTGACGGTCGATAGCCTGACATGAGGTCGCCGGGCCCCCACCTACAGCGCCACCCTCGCAATCACTACAGCCCCTGTGGGAGCAACTGTCTTGTGGTGCTTGTTCCGGCCTCTTCGCGGGCAAGCCCGCTCCCACAGGTAACTGCGCAGGCTCAGACCTTGTGAGGACCCTGTGGAAGCTGGCTTGCCGGCCATAGGCTGCACAGCAGCCGCAGATTTTTTTGCATTCACCTGAGCCATTTCCCAACGTTCGCGTGACAGACAAGGCAAACCCCTTCTCTCAGGACCTCACCCATGCCGTTGCGCCCCAGCCCCCTCGTCCACGCCCTGCTGCTCGCCACCACCCTCGGCCTCGCCAGCCCCGCGGCCCACGCCGAAGCGCGCACTTACCACATCGCCGCCGGCTCCCTTGAAGACGCCCTCAACCAGTTCGGTCGCGAGAGCGGCGCATTGATCTCGTTCGGCTCGCAACTGACCCAAGGCATGAACACCCCAGGCCTGGACGGCCAGTACGATGTGCGCCAGGGCCTCGACGCGCTGCTGCGCGGCAGTGGCCTGCAAGCCCGGCAAGAAACCGACAACGCCTTCAGCCTGCAGCCGCTGAGTGCCGCCAGCACCAGCGCCGCCGTCGAGCTGGGGGCTTCAACGGTGGTCGGCGACTGGTTGGCCGAAGCCCAGCAAGACAACGTCTTCGAACACCCCGGCGCCCGCGACGTCGTGCGCCGTGAAGCCTTCGAGCGCAGCGGCGCCACCACCGCGCGCGACGTGCTCAACCGCATCCCTGGGGTGAATGCGCCAGACAACAACGGCACCGGCAGCCATGACCTGGCGCTGAACTTTGGTATCCGTGGCCTCAACCCACGCCTGGCGTCGCGCTCCACCGTGCTGATGGACGGCATCCCGGTGCCGTTCGCGCCGTACGGCCAGCCTCAGTTGTCACTGGCGCCGATCAGCATGGGCAACATGGATGCCGTGGACGTGGTGCGCGGCGGCGGCGCGGTGCGCTATGGCCCGCAGAACGTCGGCGGCATCGTCAACTTCGTGACCCGTGCAATCCCTGAAGAGGCCACCTTCAAGGCCGCCATGCAAAACCAGATCAGCCCGTCCTCGAGCCACGACGGTTTCAAGAACAGCGCCAACCTGCTGGTCGGCGGCACCAATGCCAACGGCCTGGGCGGCGCCCTGCTCTACTCTGGCACCCGTGGCGGCGACTGGCGCGAGCACAGCGACACGCAGATTGATGACCTGATCCTCAAGGGCAAACTGCAACTGGATGAGGCCAATAGCCTGCACGCCATGGCCCAATACTACGAAGGCGAAGCCGACATGCCCGGCGGCCTGAGCACTGCCGATTTCGATGCCGACCCGTATCAATCGACGCGCCTGAAGGACAAGTTCTGGGGCCGTCGCACGCTGGTCAACGTCGGCTACGACTACAAGCAGGACGACCGCCAATTCAGCGTCAACAGCTTCTTCACCAAAACCCTGCGCAGTGGCTACCTCGACCAGGGCAGCTTCGTTTCGCTGTCGCCGCGCGAATACTGGGTGCGCGGTATCGAAACCCGGTTCTCCCAAGGCGTTGCGCTGGGTGACAGCTGGCACGAACTGGGCATCGGCTACCGCTATGTCAACGAAGCCGGCCACGAATTGCGCTTCCGCGAACCAGTCAACGGGGACCTGCCGACCACTGCCAGCCGCAACGACCGCGATACCCGCGGCAGCACCGAAGCCCACGCCATCTACCTGGACGACCGTATCGACATCGGCCGCTGGACCATCACCCCGGGCGTACGCTACGAGATGATCGACTCCGAACAGAGCAACACGCTCAATGGCCAGCGTTACCAGGGCAGCTACAACACCGCGTTGCCGGCGTTGAACGTGATGTACCACCTCACCGACCGCTGGAACCTGTATGCCAACACCGAGGGTTCGTTCGGCAGCGTGCAGTACAGCCAGATGCCCAACCGCGTCAGCAGCGGTGAAGTAAAACCCGAAAAAGCACGCACCTGGGAAGTCGGCACCCGCTACGACAATGGCGACGTGCAAGCGGAGATCGGCGCGTTTCTGATCAATTTCGACAACCAGTATGAAAGCAACCAGACCAACGATTCGGTGATTGCACGCGGTGAGACCCGTCACCAAGGCATCGAGACCAGCATCCGCTATGCCCTCGACGGCCTGAGCCCGGCACTGGCCGGCTTCGACGTGCATGCCAGCTACGCGTTCGTCGATGCCAGCATCCGCGAAGACGGCCCGAACAAGGGCAATCAGGTGCCGTTCTCTTCACGGCACAAGGGCACCTTGGGCGTCGGCTACACCGAAGGCCCGTGGCAGGTGGACCTGGATAGCAGCTTCCAGAGCAGCCAGTATGCCGACAACGCCAATACCGGCGAGGAAAGTGCCGATGGCAGCACCGGGCGTATCCCCGGCTACATGCTGGTCAGCACCCGCGCCGGGTATGACTTTGGCCCGCAGCTGTCGAACCTGAAGGTGGCGGTAGGCGTGAAGAACCTGTTCAACCGCGAGTACTACACGCGTTCGTTCGACGACAACAACAAGGGTAAGTATGTGGGTGAACCACGGACCCTCTACGTGCAGACCTCGGTAGCCTTCTGACGAAACCCGGGGGTCGCTGCGCGGCCCTCGCCTTGCAGTTGCAACAAGAAATTTATTTTCAAAAAGGGCTTGAAATCATTCCGCCGTTGCCTGACCTTAGAGTCAAGAGGCGCAGAAATTCCAAGGGTCTCAAGGGCCTAGGCACGCCTCCATGCGAGCAAGCTGAATAAGGATTGAATCATGCAAATCCAGGTCAACAGCAGCAACCATATCGAAGGTAACGCCCGGCTCGACGAGTGGGTCCGCAGTACGCTGGAAAGCTCACTGGAACGTTACGAGGACGACCTCACCCGCATCGAGGTGCACCTGCGTGACGAGAACGGCGCCAAACCCGGACCGCATGACAAACGTTGCCAAATGGAGGCTCGCCCGAAAGGCCACCAACCGATTTCCGTGACCCACACCGCCACCTCGCTGGACCAGGCGGTCGATGGCGCCGCCACCAAGCTCAACCACGCGCTTGAACACTTCTACGGCAAGTTGCGCAGCAAGCGCGGCGTGCTGGAGCTAAGTGACCCCGACGCCTGAGGGTGGTAACAAAACGCCCGGCCTAGTGCCGGGCGTTTTCGTTTCTGTCGATCAACGGCGCTGAACCAACGCGCGCTCATGCCGGTCAACCCCTGCACTCAATCGCTGCAGAACGCATGACCATGAACAACCCCTTCGCACAGATCAGCGCCGCCTTCGCCCCCGAGTACCGGGTCAACCTGAGCATCGTCGACTTGGATGGCAGCATCATGCTCACCCTTGCCGACGACGCTGGCGTGGTCGCCAAGCGCCTGATCAGCCAGGCCCAGCGCAACGACCCGGTGCGCTTGCAGCGGGTCATCGACAGCATCCGCCTGGGCCTGGCCATCGAACTGAGCCAGAACCCGATGCAAGTGCTCGCCGCACTCACCCGCGATGCGCAGCATGCACCGCGTCACTTCGTGGCCAACTGAGGGCTACTTGCCCTCGTCCACTTCCTTGCCATTGGCATCCAGCACCTTGGTCGAGGGGTAGCGGTACGACGCGTAGCGCACCACCAGGATCGAGAACGCCAGCAACAGGATGCCACCGCACAGGTACAACAGCCCCTCGTCCGGCGCCTTGTGGTGCGACACATCGCCAATCAGCAGGCGGGTCAATGCGGTGATCGCCACGTACAGCAAAAAGCGGATGGGCATGTGGTTGGTCTTGAAGTAGATCCCGACCATGGCCCCCAGCTCCAGGTAGATGAACAGCAGCAGGATGTCATCGACACTGACCCCGCCCTTGCCGAGCATGTCCAGGAAGGTCATCACCGCCGCGTAGGCGGTGATGGCGCCAATGCCGAACAGCGCCAGATAATGGAATGCCTCGACGCACAGGTTGCCCAGCGAGTCGGCCGAGCCGTGCAGGCCCTTGCGCAGCTTTTCAGCCCATTTGATGTTCACGATTGTCCCATTCCCCGATACGCCATGAAGGATGATGCGTCACCTGTGTGACGCTTGTGCCATGCAGTTAAAGGGCCAGGCCCTCGCCTTGGAAGGCGACCGATTGCCGCAAGGCACCTGTGGGCTACGCTTTTGCGGGAAGATTCTGGTTGCGCAACGATACCCAATGCCATTACTGTATAAAGATACAGTAAAACGCAACCCAACCAGCAAAAAGGCATAGAGGTGATGAATGGCCGTCGAAGTGGTGTACCGCAGCAGCCGCGACCCGGAGCGCTTGTTCATGGATAAGGCCGAAGCAGATCGTCACGACAAGATGCTCGAACTGGCCGAGCGCCTGGCAGAAGTGCTGCACAAGGCGGTGCCATCGCTGACCGAGCAACAGGTCGAGGAAGCCGGTATCTACATGGCCAAGAACCGCGACGTGTTCGCCCGGGCGTTCAAGAGCCAGCCAGATGCGTTGGCAGAGTTGCTCGAAGGCCAAGCCCAGTAAGAGCAGCCTTGGGCTGCGATGAGGCCCTTGAAGTCGAACAATGAATGCTAGCCATACCGGCCCTTTCGCAGCACAAGGCTGCTCCTACAGGGGGAGCGTCAGGCTTAGCCGTAGAGCAGCCGCTCTGCCAGCATCTGCGCCACCCGCGCCGGCGAGCGCTTCTCTGCCTGGGCATGGCCAAACACTTCGGTGAGCCGCGTAGGAATGCGCGCCAGGTGCGCGGTGATGGTCCCCAGGTCTTCGCCCCGATGGGTCAACGCTACGTAGATCAGCCCACCGGCATTGATCACATAGTCGGGCGCATACAGTATCCCGCGCGATTCCAACTGGTCGGCAACCTGCAGGGTGGTCAGCTGGTTGTTCGCCGCCCCCGCCACCGCCGCACAGCGCAGCTGCATCACGCTCTGCCCGTTCAGCACAGGCCCTACGCCACACGGGGCGAAGATGTCGCAGGGGGTGCTGATCAAGGCATCGTTGGTCACCGGGTGGGCATTGAACTGCTCGACCGCCAACCGCACCCGCCCGGGGTCCAGGTCGCTCACCAACAGCTCCGCTCCCGCCGCGTGCAGTTGCTCGGCCAAGGCATAGCCAACGTTACCCAGCCCTTGTACGGCCACCCGCAAGCCTTCCAGGTTGTTACTGCCCAGCCGTGCTTTCGACGTGGCGCGGATGCCGGCGAACACACCCATGGCGGCATGGGGCGAAGGGTCGCCCGAGGCTGTTGTGCTGGTCACATGCGGCGTGCTCTGCGCGATGCAGTCCATATCCACCGTCGAGGTACCGCTGTCCACAGCCGTGATGAAGCGCCCCTGCAAGGTGTCGACGAAACGGCCGAATGCCTCGAACAGCGCAGCGCGGTTTTCCACATGGGGGTTGCGCATGATCACAGCCTTGCCGCCGCCCAAGGCCAAACCGGCCAGCGCGGCCTTGTAGCTCATGCCCTGGGCCAAGCGGATCGCGTCGACCATGGCACTCTCGTCATCGGCGTAAGGCAGGTAGCGACAACCGCCCATGGCCGGGCCCAGCTGCTCGCTGTGGATCGCCACCACCGCCTTCAGCCCCGTTGGCGGGTCGATGAACAGGTGCAGCGATTGGGTACGGGTGCTTTGCATTAGCGCGAACATCGACGGGCTCCCCAGCGAGGTGCTCCTATCAGTATAGGCAGGCCCAAGTACGGGAAGCCTCGGTCAGACCACTGGACGAAACCGCGCGCCACAGCTAATAGTTAAACGTGTGTGGAGAAGCCCCATGAAGCCACGTCAAGCCTGCCTGGCCTGCCTGGAACGCGAGCCTGTCGCCCTGCTGGAAGCCGCATTGTGGATGGCCGCCGAGCACGACCGAAGTGTCGAGCCCGCGAACAGCCTTGCCCTGCTGCACGACCTGCACCGCGAGATAAGCGCCAACCTGCCGATGCTGCCCCTGTGCGAACTGGCCCAGCCGCTGCTGCGCCAACTCAATGCACTGGGCTTTCAACAAGATGAATATCACCCGTTGCGGCCGCACGCGGCGATGATGGACAAAGTGCTGCAGCGCCGCCGTGGCCAGCCATTGACCTTGGCCATCCTGGCCTTGGAGCTGGCTGGGCGGCTGTCGATCCCGCTTGAAGGCGTTGCATTTCCCGGCCATTTCCTGCTGCGCGTGCCCGGCGCCGACCACCTGCTCGACCCTTGCGGCGGCAGGCGCTTGTACCCCAGTGATTGCCGCGACCTGCTCGCCCGCCAGTTCGGCCCACACGTGCCGCTGAGTGCAGAGCACATGCGCACGGCCAGCCCACGGCAAATGCTGCAACGCCTGTCACGCAACCTGCGCCAATTGCACATCAGCAACGACAACCACCTGGCTGCGTTGATCGACGCCGAACGGGTAATGCAGCTGGGCCCGGTGCAAGTCAGCGACTACACCACCCGCGCATCGCTCTACCAGTTTCTGGATTGCCCGCAGGCCGAACGCTTCGACTTGGAGCATGCCCTGCTACTCACAGAAGACCCGGTCCAACGCCTGAAGCTTTCCGAGCGGATCGGCAAACTCCCGACGGTGAACCGTTCGATTCACTGAGCCGGGGTATCCGGCTGCTGCGAAGGATGCGCCTGGATGAACGCCGGGTGCTGGGCCGCCAGGGCGGCGACCCGACGAATGCGCGGGTAACCGCCGAGGTCGATGTTGAACCGCTCGGCAGCGTACACCTGCGGCAGCAAGTAGACATCCGCCAAGCCCGGCGTGTCGCCAAAGCAGAAGCCGTGGTCGCCGATCAGTTGCTCGACCGCCGACAGCCCTTGGCCGATCCAGTGCGCGATCCACTGGTTGACCTGAGGCTCGTCCTGCCCGGCCTGGCGCAGCAGGTTGAGCACGCTGACGTTGTGCAACGGGTGAATATCGCAGCCGATGATCGCCGCCACACCGCGCACCTTGGCCCGCGCCTCGGCCGTGTCCGGCAGCAGCGCAGGGTGTGGATAAACCTCTTCCAGGTACTCGATGATCGCCGGTGACTGCACCAACAGCGCACTGCTGTCGGTGCGCAGGGCCGGTACACGGCCCTGCGGGTTCACGGCGACATAGTCCGCACCGCGCTGCTCGCCCTTGAGCAGGTTGACCGGCAAGGACTGGTAACCCAGCCCCTTCAGCGCCAGCGCGATGCGCACCCGGTAGGACGAGGTGGAACGGTAGTAGGTGTACAGCTCCATACCCCTGCCCCCTCAGTTGGCTGCGATGACTTTGCCGCGGCATTCGCCGAAGCCGATGCTGGCCACGCCATCACGCGTGCAACGGGCACGCAGGATGATTTCGTCGCCGTCTTCGAGGAACTTGCGCACCTCACCGCTGGCCAGCTCCACCGGCTGCTTGCCGCCCTCGGTGATCTCTAGCAGGCTGCCAAAAGAGCCTGGCGTTGCCCCCGACAGCGTGCCCGAACCGAACAGGTCGCCCGGTTGCAGTTGGCAACCGTTGACGCTGTGGTGGGCAACCATCTGCGCCACGGTCCAGTACATGCTGCGGGTGTTGCTCAGGGTCAGCCGGTGAGCCGCAATGCCTTGCTCGCGCATGCGCTCGGTCAGCAGCAGCACTTCCAGTTCGATATCGAACGCACCCTTGGCCTGGTCACGTGCATCCATCAGGTAGGACAACGGCTGCGGATCGCCTTGCGGGCGCGCCGGCTGCGCAGCGCGGAACGGCTCCAGGGCCTCGGCCGTCACCACCCAGGGCGAAATGCTGGTAATGAAACTCTTGGACAAAAACGGCCCCAGTGGCTGGTATTCCCAGGCCTGAATATCACGCGCCGACCAGTCGTTGAGCAGGCAGAAGCCGGCGACGTGCTCGGCGGCATCACCCACCGGGATCGACTCGCCCATGTCGTTGCCCTGGCCAATCCAGATACCCAGCTCCAGCTCGTAGTCCAGGCGCGCGCAGGGCCCGAAGCTTGGCTCGGTGTGCCCGGCTGGCAGGGTTTGGCCTTTGGGGCGGCGCACATCGGTACCGGAGGGGCGAATGGTTGAAGCGCGACCGTGGTAACCGATCGGCACATGCTTGTAGTTGGGCAGCAGCGGGTTGTCCGGGCGGAACAGCTTGCCGACGTTTTTGGCGTGCTCGATGCCGACATAAAAGTCGGTGTAGTCACCGATCTTGGCGGGCACATGCAGTTGGCAATCACTGGCTGGGTAGAGCGCGGCGTTCAGCGCCGACTGGTGTTCGCTATGCTCACCGAGCAGCGCCAGCAGGCGCTCACGCAGGGCGACACGGGCGCTACGGCCGAGGGCGAAGAAGGCGTTCAGCGCACCACCGCGGGTAGCCTCCACCGCAGCCTTGGCCTCACCGTCGAACAAGCCCGCAGCGAGCACCGCTTCCAGGTCAAGGATGGCATCGCCGATGGCCACGCCGCAGCGCAGCGCTTCACCCGGCCGGCTGAAGATGCCCAACGGCAGGTTCTGCAGCGGGAAATCGCTGTGCCCGTTGGCATGCTCGACCCAGCTACGGGTAATGGCGGTCTGGTTCATGGGTTATCTCCGGTTCGGGTTGAAGGTGCTCGGCAAGGTGGCCCAGCAACTATCGTAGTCGGCCTGCAATTGCGGGCATTCGAGCGCATGGCGGCTCGGACGCAGCACTTGGCTGGTCTCGAACATGAAGGCCATGGTGTTGTCGATCTTGTGCGGCGCGAGGTCGGCGGCGATGGCCTTGTCGCACGTCTCGGCGTCGGGGCCATGGGCGCTCATCACCCCGTGCAGCGAAGCGCCGCCCGGCAGGAAACCCTCGGCCTTGGCATCGTAGGCACCCTGGATCAGGCCCATGAACTCGTTCATCAGGTTGCGGTGGAACCATGGCGGACGGAAGGAGTTCTCGGCCACCATCCAGCGCGGCGGGAAGATCACGAAGTCCATGTTGGCCAGGCCATGCACGCTGGTGGGTGACGTCAGCACGGTGAAGATGGACGGGTCTGGGTGGTCGAAGCTCACCGTACCGATGGTGTTGAAGCGGCGCAGGTCGTATTTGTAGGGCACGTTGCTGCCATGCCAGGCGACCACGTCCAGCGGCGAATGCTGCAACTCGCAGGCCCAGTGTTCGCCAAGGAACTTCTGCACCAGTTGCACCGGGCCCTCGGCTTCTTCGTAATGCGCGACCGGCGTGAGGAAGTCACGCGGGTTGGCCAGGCCGTTGCTGCCGATGGGCCCAAGGTCCGGAATGCGCAGCGGCGCGCCGTGGTTTTCAGCCAGGTAGCCACGCGCCTGGCCATCGAGCAGCTCGACGCGAAACTTCATGCCCCGTGGGATCACTGCGATTTCCAGCGGCTCGACGTCCATGACCCCAAGCTCGGTAGCGATGCGCAGGCGGCCCTGTTCCGGCACCAGCAGCAGTTCACCGTCGGCATTGAAGAACACCCGCTCCATGGAGCGGTTGGCACTGTAGATGTAGATGCTCACGCCCGCCGGTTTATCTGCGGGCGCGTTGGCCACCATCGGCACCCAGCCTTCGATGAAATCGGTGGGCTCGGCAGGGATGGGTTGCGGGTTCCAGCGCAGGCGGTTTGGGGTGACGGCGCCCAGCGGCCCACTCAGCGGCTGACGTGCCAGGCGCTCGAAGCGTGGGTGCAGTGCAGACGGGCGGATGCGGTACAGCCAGGTGCGGCGCAACTCACTGCGGGTCATGGTGAACGCCGTGCCCGAAAGCAGTTCGGCATACAAGCCGTAGGGGGCTTTCTGCGGCGAATTCTGCCCGACCGGCAATGCACCTGGCAGTGCTTCGCTGGCGAACTCGTTGCCGAAGCCGCTCAGGTAGTGAAGGTCGGGGGACGTGTCGCGGTTCATCGATGCCTCCGGGCTCTGGCAGAGCCGTTGCTGGCAGCTGGCTGCTGGGGTGGCAGCACGTCTGCATTGTTTTTATCGTAATCAGATTACGAATAACGTAATTTGCTACGGGCAAGGCGTCAAGCTATAAAGGCGCGACTCGACGAATCCGGATACCTATGCCCATGGCCAAAGCCAGCTCACCCACCGATAACGGCAAGCAGAAGGTCCGCTCGGCGGAAGTCGGCACCGATATCCTCAAGGCACTCGCCGAACTCTCCCCCTCCACGTCCCTGTCACGCCTGGCGGAGCATGTGCAGATGCCGGCCAGCAAGGTGCACCGCTACCTGCAGGCGCTCATTGCCAGCGGCTTTGCCGAACAGGATGCGGCCACCAACCACTATGGCCTGGGGCGTGAGGCGTTGCGCGTGGGGTTGGCGGCATTGGGCAGCATCGATGTGCTGAAGATTGCGGCGCTGCCGTTGTCGCAGCTGCGCGATGAGCTGAACGAGAGCTGCTTCATTGCCGTTTGGGGCAATCAGGGCGCGACCGTGGTCAGCATCGAGCCTGCGGTGCGTGCGGTTACGGTGGTGACTCAGATCGGGTCGGTGCTGCCGCTGCTCAGTTCGTCCACCGGCCTGGTGTTCGCCGCCTACCTGCCGGCGCGCGAAACTGACGAGCTGCGCGACCGGGAGCTGGCAGCGCTGCAGCACAGCGCCAGCGATTATGCGGCCGTGCTGGAGGGCATCCGTGAACGTGGCCTGCACCATGTGCATGGCCTGTTGATGCCGGGTGTGGATGCGCTGTCTGCACCGGTATTCAACGCTCTGGGGCAGATCGCTGCGGTGATGACCGTGGTCGGCCCGACGTCGATTTTCCATGCCGACGAGCACGGGCCTGCGGCGCAGCGGTTGCTGGCTGCAGCGCGCGATACCAGCTGGCGGATGGGGTACGCGGCTGAAGGGTGAGCGGAATGGGCACTGTTGCCCGAAACGTAAAGGTGAATGTCGTAAGCGGCTATTTTTCCTACAGGATCAAGCGCTTATTCTTAACTCACTGGCCGGCCTGAAGGGCACTACCCCCCCGCCCTTCAGGCCTGCGAGGTTCACCGACGTAGATTTTGAAGCTCCTTGATCTAACGTCTCGATTGGCCGCTGCGATTGCAGCGGCCTTTTTTTTGCCTGGTGTTTGTTAGGTGATAGCGTTAGGGCCGCCAGGGGGATGGCGATAGATTTTTAGCGCCTATGAGATCGAGCGCCGCGCAGGCGGCGCTCGATCTCACAGGCGCTGAAAACTCATGCCAGGCACTGCAAAAAACTCAGCGGCTGCTCACGAAAGGCCAGGTAATGCCGCAACACCTGCACCGGTGCTTCGGTATGCGGGTAATGGCCAATGCCCTGCAGTTGCACGGTATCGGGCTCCGGCACCAGTTGCCGGTAACGCTCGACCATGCGCGCACCGGAAACCGGGTCGACCACACCGTTGATGAAGCGCAAGGGCACCCCTTCACGTTGCAACGCCCCCACCCAACGCTCGCGGTGCAGGGTGCGCTCCGGCCAGTAGCCGGCCAGCTTGTGCAAAATGCGCGTGCCGCGGTTGGCGGCGATCAGGCTCCAGCAATCGTCCAGTGCGCTTTCACTGGGGTGGGTGCAGGGGCCATAAACCTGGGTCACGTTGCGCACCAGGTCGTCACGCCCGAACGAGCGCCCCACCAACCAACCCAGGCGGCTGAGCAGCAGCTTCTGGATCAGCAGCATGCGGCAGCTTTCGGGGAACAGCCCACTGTTGAGAAACACGCAGCTGGCGATGTTCGCGCGCTGTTCGTGGTGCCGCGCCAGCAGCTCCTGGGCCACGCTGCCGCCATAGTCATGGGCCATCAGGTGCACAGGCTGGTTGACCTTGAGGTGGGTGAGCAACGCTTGCTGCAGGTCGGCCTGTTCCATCAGGCTGTAAGCGTGATTGACCGGTTTGGCGGAGTCGCCAAAGCCCAGCATGTCGCAGGCGATCAGCCGAAAACGCTGGGCCAGCGGCGCCCACAGGTAGTGCCAGTCCCAACTGGCAGTGGGGAAGCCATGTAACAGAAGCAGGGGCTCTCCTTGCCCTGCGGTCCAGTAGCGGATGCTCTGGCCCCGGAAGGTAAAACTCTGTCCCCGGGTACGCCAGACGCACAATGGAATCTCGGCCAAAGGCATCAGATCGGTCCCGGTGGAGTTGTGTTGACGGAATAGGGCAAGGCTGCGCTCATTGCATGTCACCTCGGCACTTACATGTGCTCTCTATGTCGAGGCAGAGTCTAGCCAGCCGCCCATGGGCTGAAACTTGCGTTGCCAGCCAGCTTGATGACCTTGCGAGTCAGTGGCACGAACGGTCAGAGGAGCATGGCCAGCAGCGGTGCGGCGAACAGGTTCAGCAGCCCGGTCAGGACCATGACCAAGCCGGCCACGGAGCCTTCTTCGCGGCCCACTTCCTGGGCCCTGCTGACCCCAGCACCATGCGCCCCGACCCCGAACAACGCACCCCGCGCTAAAGGTGTGCGCAAGGGCAACCAACGCAGCAGCACCCCGCCGAACATCGCGCCCAGTACCCCGGTGAACATCACGAATACCGCGGTCAGTTCCGGTACGCCGCCGAGGTCGTGGGCCAGCGGCATGGCGAACGGCGTGGTGATCGAGCGCGGCACCAGCGACAGGCTGATCGCATTGTCCAGCGCCAACAGGTGAGCCAGCCCCCAGGAGCTGGCGATCGAAGCGGTGCTGCCGGCCAGCATGCCCATCAGCAATGCCGGCCAGTGGCGCGCCAACATAGCCCGCTGCTGCCAGATGGGCACCGCGAATGCCACGGTCACCGGGCCCAGCACGCCCATCAGCCAATGCGTGTTGCGCGCGTACTCGGCATAAGCGGTGTGCAACGGCACGGCCACCGCCAGCAGCAGCGCAGGGACCAGGATCAGCGGCGACAGCAGGTAGCGCCCGCTGCGCCGGTACAGCCAGCGGCTGCCCAGGTAGGCCAGCAGGGTCAGCGCCAGCCAGAACAGCGGCATAGGTTCAAGGCTCATGGCGCAGCCTCCAGCGGCACACCAGTTCGACGGTGAGCGCAGTCACCACCATGACAATCAGCGTGCTCACGGCAATCACCAGCAGGATGCGCCAGCCTTCCTCGCGCACCAGGGTGCCGTAATCGAGCAGGCTCATCAGCGCAGGAATGAAGAACAGCAGCATTTCCGCCATCAGCCAGCCGGCGCCCAGCTGCAACGTGGCCGGCTTGACCACACCGCTGGCGAACAACAGCAGAAGCAGCGCCAGCCCCATCACGCCACCGGGGATGGGCCAGCCGAGCCACACAGCCAGCTGGCCACCGAGCAGGAACAGGGCAAACAGGATCGCCAGCTCGACGAGCAGGCGCAGGGCTTTTTTCACTAACGCGGGTTTCATGGGGGTACTTCCTCGACAGGCCCTCATTTTAAGATTTGCCTGCCTAGGCCAGAAGCGAATTGTTAGACTGATCAGCATTCCAAAACGGAATTGCGACCATGGAATTCAAACAACTGCGCAGCTTCATCGAAGTGGTGCACCGCGGGGGCTTTACCCAAGCGGCGCAGACCCTGCACATCAGCCAGTCGGCGGTAAGCAAGCAAGTGGCTCAGCTGGAGCAAGATGTAGGCCAGCCACTGCTTGAGCGGCAGGCTTCGCAGCTGCACCTGACCGCCGCCGGGCGCATCGTGCTAGAGCGCGGCGAAGCGTTGTTGCGCCAGCGCCAGGCATTGCTCAGCGAACTGGATGACCTCGGCCAGATGGCACGCGGCGAATTGCGCCTGGGCTTGCCGATACTGGGCAGTGACGCCTTATTCGCCGGCCTGTTCGCTGAATACCGGCGACGCTACCCCAACATCTCGATTCAATTGCTCGAAGGCGGCAGCCGCAGCGTCGAGCAGGCGGTGCGCAGCGGCGAGCTGGAGCTCGGTGGCAGCCTGACGCCCAGTGACGAAGCCTTCGCGTTCCAGCCATTTTGCAACGAGCCACTCGATGCCCTGCTACCGGCCGGGCATGCGCTGGCTGGGGAGGCTGGGGTGCATTTGCGGCAACTGGCCGATACGCCTTTTTTGCTGTATCAGCGCAGCTTCGTGCTTAATGACCGGCTGCTCAAGGCCTGCCAGCAGCAGGGTTTTACCCCGAAAGAAGGCGGGCGCAGTGGCCAGGCGGACTTCCTGGTGGCGTTGGTGGCAGCCGGCCAAGGCGTGGTGTTGCTGCCCCGTGTTGTGGCAAAGGCGCTGGAGCGCCCTGGGGTGGTGCGCTTGCCACTGCAGTCGCCGAAGGACCTGCGTTGGGATATCGCATTCATCTGGCGGCGGGGGGCGTACCTGTCACGAGCGGCGCAGGCGTGGCTAGCGTTATTGCGTGAGCGTGAGGTGCAGCGCTGAAGCGGTAGGAGCGGCCTTGCGCCGCTCCTACAGGCGTCAGGCCTTCAGCGCCTGGGCAAATTCTGCCAACCACGGTTCGGCATCGGCTTCCGGGGTCACCGTTTCGCTGGCATCCAGGCGCAGCATCGGCTGCACTTCACGTACCCCCAACTCAGCGAACAACTCACGCATCTGCTCGCCGCCACCGCAATAGGTATCGCCATAACTGGCGTCGCCCAACGCAATCACCGCACCCGGCAGGCCACGCCAGGCGGCGGGCAAGGTGTCGCGAAGGGTGCTGTACAGCGGCATGAGGTTGTCCGGCAGCTCGCCCATGCCGGTGGTCGAAGTCACCGCCAGAAAAGCCTGCGGTGCAAAACCTTCAAGGTCCTGCAGGGTGGCACGTACAGCATGCCAGGCCTCAAAACCTGCGGCCTTGAGCAACGATTCGGCATGACAGGCGACTTCTTCGGCGGTGCCGTACACCGACCCGGAAATAATGGCGACTTTCATCGGGAAGAGGATTCCGAAACTGAGTGAAAACGTAGGATACTAGCATTCAACGCTGGCAAAAGGCCGCCCCTACCTAAGTACCAGCCCCCCTGCCTCTTCGCCCAATGGCCCGAACATGATCAACGCGCAACTGCTGCAATCCATGGTCGATGCGTCCAACGACGGGATCGTGGTCGCTGAACAGGAAGGCGAAGACACCATCCTGATCTACGTGAACGCTGCCTTCGAACGCCTGACCGGCTACACCCGTGACGACATTCTTTATCAGGATTGCCGCTTCCTGCAGGGCAGCGACCGCGACCAGCTAGGCCGTGCGCGCATTCGCAAAGCCCTGGCCGAAGGCCGGCCATGCCGAGAGGTGCTGCGCAACTACCGCAAAGACGGCAGCGCATTCTGGAACGAGTTGTCGATCACGCCGGTGAAGAGCGACGCCGACCAACGCACCTACTTTATCGGTATCCAGAAGGACGTCAGCCGCCAGGTCGAGCTGGAGCGCGAACTGGCCGAAATGTGCGCGCGTCCGAAAAACGACCTACGCTCCTGAACCAAACGCGCTACGCACGGTCAATCCCGTTGAAGAAATCGCCACCTCCGAGTTCGATCATGCAAGCAGATGCGCTCCTGACCCAGGACGAGCTGGATTTCATACAGAACATGCAGCATTCGCCACAGCTGAACCTGGCTGACTCGATGTCCAGCCTGCTGGTCAATGGCGACCGTCGGATCCAGACCTTGCTCACCCGTTTGGTGGCCAACGAGCAGGTCACCTTGCAGGCGCAGTTCAACAACCAGCAGATCAGCTTTCCGCTGCAACTGGTGGAAGACGAGTTCCATGCCCTGCACCTGCAACTGGGCTCACCGGAAATCTACGAAGACGGCCCGATGCTACGCCCATGGCGCTTGTCCATGGACCAGCCAAGCGCGTTGCTGGATACACACGATCAGCCGAGCGGCCTGTGGGTTCGCGAAATTTCGTTCAAGGGCGCGCTGGTCGAGATCCGCGACCTGGCGCAAGCACCTGCACGTTTCGAGTTGCATTTCGCACCGGCCGGCATTGCCCCCATCGAGCTGCACGGGGTGCTGCGCCGACGCATTGGCCCTGACCTTGCGGCCTACGATTTAAGCCGCAGCCCGGTCGAAGAAATCGAGCGCCTGCGCGGCTACATCCTGCAAGCCCATCGTCAGGCGCACCCAGAGCTGCACAGTCAGGTGTCGAGCTGACCGGCCAGAAACTGCCGCAACCGCTGACGCATCACGCTGCTCTCTGCCCCCAGGCACGCCACCGGGCTGCCTGCCAGGCTGTCCTGGGCCAACTCGGCCACTTCACCGGCAAGCAATAACGGGCATTCAAGGCCAACCACCAAGCGTTCGAGGCGTTTGCTCAATTCCACGGTCGGCGCCTGGTTGGAGAACAACACCAAGGCATCAGGCTTGAGTCGCTCGCAGATCAGCGTCAGCTCCTGCATCGGTTGCCCAGGCGCCAACAAACTCACCCCCACCTCGTCACTGCCCAGCAACAAGGCGGTTACCAGCAGCTCCAGTTCGTGACACGGCCCGGGCAAGGGCGCCAGCAACACCGTGCGGCTGCGGGCCATGCGCGCCAGTTGAAGACGCACGAACACTCGCCCGCGCAAGAACTGATCGAGAAACAGCCATGCGCTGGCCTGCCCAAACGCCCGCGGACCGTAACCACCCTGGCCTGCTGCCAGGTCGTGCCACACCGGCATGAAGATGTCGCCGAACACTTGATCCAGGGTATGGCCAGCGAACACCTGATCGAACAAACGGTGAAGGCTCGCGCTGTCGAAGCGCTGCACCGCCTCCAGAATCTGCTGCTGCCAGGCCAGGCGCACGTCCATCAAGTCGCTGCTTTGCTGCACCTGCGCCTGGCTCCGCACCAGGATGCTACCCACCTTGCTCACCGCCACGCCGCGCTCCAGCCAGCCCAGGATGCTGCGGATATCGTCGATATCAGCCTGGGAGTACAGACGATGGCCACTGTCGGTGCGGGTTGGCTGAATGAGGCCGTAGCGACGCTCCCAGGCGCGCAAGGTGACCGGGTTCACGCCTGTCAGTCGGGAGACTTCCCGAATCGGGAACAGCTCCTGGTGTTCCAGGCCCGCATCGACTGCCGAGCTACGTCCCTGTTTGTTCATCTGCACTTTGTACCCTGTGTGCCGAAGTTGAAGCTGCATATTACTACGACAGCATAGGCCGCCGGTTAACAACCGTTTGCCAGCCAACACTTGCCGAACACTGCATTATCGCGATAATTCGCGCCCGATTCTTGCATGCACGCTGGCGTCGCCCACCACCCCGGGCGACGCAGCCAAGGGGCCAGCTACCCGCCAGCCCCGTCGCCAGGAGATACACGATGTCTACCCCACCCGTCACCCTGATGGTGTCGCGCCGCGCCGCCCATGGCCGCTACCAGGACCTGCTGACCTGGCTCCATGAAGGCGAGCAACTGGCCACCGACTTCCCCGGCTACCTCGGCTCCGGCATCCTCGCGCCACCCCGTGACAGCGATGAATTCCAGATCATCTTCCGCTTCAGCGACGAACCTACCCTGCACGCCTGGGAGCATTCCGCTTCGCGCAAGGCCTGGCTGCAACGCGGCAACGGGCTGTTCGAGCGCCCCAAAGAGGCGCGTGTCAGTGGTATCGATGACTGGTTTGGCACCCATACGGTGCAAAAACCGCCGCGCTGGAAGCAGGCCGTCGCCATTTGGCTGGCCTTCTTCCCCGTGTCGTTGCTGTTCAACCTGTTGTTCGGCCATTGGCTGGCAGGCCTCGACCTGGTACCACGGGTGATGCTCAGTACCCTGGCCCTGACGCCAGTGATGGTCTACCTGTTCATCCCCCTCTCCACCCGCTTGCTGGCCGGCTGGCTGAACCCTGCCGCGCCCACCCCTGCAGCGCTGCGCAGCCGCTGAGGGCTGGTCTACAAGAGGGAAACAGTTCGGGTATGCTGGGCGGCAACGAAAGGACAGACAAGTTGACCGCCCCGAACATGAACAGCCCAATTCTCGTTACCGGAGCCAGCCAGCGCGTCGGGCTGGCCCTTGCCCTCGACCTGGCCCAAGCCGGCCATACTGTGATCAGTGCCAGCCGCAGCCTCCAGCCGCAGTCCGCACACCCCAACATCGTGCAGTTCCAGGCTGACCTGTGCCTGGCCGCCGACCGCCAGGCGCTTATCGACTACCTGCAAGGCAACTACGACGGCTTGCGCGCGATCATTCACAACGCATCGCTGTGGCTCGACGACGGCCTGGCCAACCTCGACACCATGTTCCGCCTGCACGTCGAAGCGCCCTACCACCTCAACCTGGCCCTGGGCGAGATGCTCGGCAAGGCCGGCAACGTGGGCAAAGCCGACATCATTCACATCTGCGACGAAACCTCTTCGCGGGGTAGCAAGAGCCACATCGGCTACGCCGCCACCAAAGCCGCGCTGCAGAACATGGTGCTGTCGTTCGCCGAAAAATATGCGCCCAAGGTGCACGTCAACGGTATCCTGCCTGGGCTGCTGATCCTCAAGGAAGGGGGCGATGAAGCCTACCGCCAGCAGACCTTGAAAAAGGCCCTGCTGGAATTCGAACCCGGCGCCGGCCCGCTGATCGAGACGGTCAAATACCTGCTCGAAAGCCAGTACAGTACCGGTAGCCAGGTGGTCATCAACGGTGGCCGCCACCTGAAGAATCGCATGACCTGAGAGAAGCCCATGACCCCGCAACAACAGCTCGAGCTCGAAGCCGCCGCGTTCCGGCGCCTGGTCGAACACCTGCAGAAACGTACCGACGTGCAGAACATCGACCTGATGAACCTGTCCGGTTTCTGCCGTAACTGCCTGTCCAAGTGGTACAAGGCCGCGGCCGACGAGCGCCAGGTCGACCTGAGCCTGGATGACGCCCGCGAAGCGGTGTACGGCATGCCCTACGCCGAGTGGAAAGCCCAACACCAGAAAGAAGCCAGCGCCGAACAACAAGCGGCGTTCGAAAAAGGAAAACCTCGTGACTGATCTGAACACCCTGCGCGCCAGCCTGGCCAGCGGCGAACACGTCTTTGCCGACACCTTGGCCTTTATCGCCGCCCACTACAGCTACCAGCCGCAGGCCTTCAACAACGGCGGTGTGGAAAACGCCGCTGGGCAGAACGAAGGCTCGTGCAAGACCCTGGGCCTGGCCCTGCTGGAAGGCTTGAGCGATGAAGAGGCCCTGCTGGCCTTTGGTGAGCATTATCGCGATGTCGTGGCCACGCCAGAGGGCAGTGACCATGGCAATATCCGGGCGCTGATCGAGCATGGTTTGGCGGGTGTGAAATTTACCGCGCAGCCGCTTTCGCGCAAGGCTTGAGATTGCTGGGGCCGCTGTGCGGCCCTTTCGCAGGCAAGCCAGCTCCTACAGGGGCAGCACGGGCCTCAGGTATTGCGCAGGCCCTGTGAGGGCCAATCAGCTGATGATCTGCCCCGGCCTGTTCGGCAGCAACTCACCGCGCTGCAGCCACGCCAGCGCAATCGGCCACAAGCGCTCGCGGAAGCGGTCATGGAAAAACGCGAAATGGCCTATTTCCTCGACCGAGATATCCACAGGCGCAATGCGCAGGTGCTGGCGCTCGGCCCCCTGCAAATACCCTAGCAATCGCTCTGTCGCCGCCACGGTGCCGAATGGGTCATCGGTGAGGCTGATCGCCAGCGTTGCCGCCCGGACGTGCGCAAACGGCACCCTCTCCAAGCTGCGCCCGCTTGGCCGGTGCTCGTAGCGTGGCGTACGGGTAGTCCAGTCGTGCACCACGCCCGCCGGGGTGTCTTCCATCCAGCCCAGGCGCTTGCCGGGGAAGTAGCCGAAGGCGTGGGTCAGCAAGGGCATCACCACATGCCATTTGCCGAACAGCCGCCAACGCTGATCGGCCGCATAATCGCGCCAGTAGGCGAACTGCGCGCCCACCATCACTACCCGCCTGACCCGGCCAGCAGACGGCGCCAACCCCACTGCGCAACCGCCAAAGCTGTGCCCCACCACATCGATGGGCTGGCCGGGGAATGCCTGTTCGGCGTGCGTCAGCATGGCTTCGAAGTCCAACTGCCCCCAGTCGCTCCAGGACGCCTGAAAACCACGCAGTGTTGGCGGCCGAGATTCGCCGATGCCGCGGTAATCGTAGGTGAGCACATCGCAGCCCTGGGCGAACAGGTAGTCGGCAAAACGCGCGTAGTAGCGGCAACGCACCGAAGTGGCGGCGTTGATGATCACCAGCGGGCGCTGGGGATTGGCCTGGGCGTGGCGCCAGCAGAAGCCGCCGAGGCTGTAGCCGTCGGCTGCGGTGTGGCGAAAGGCGGTGGCGGGTTGGGTGAGGCTGCTCATGGCGCACATCCTGTTGTTGTGCGCCAACGCTAGCAAAAAAATCGGGGGCTGTGCCGGCCTCTTCGCGGGGCAAGCCCGCTCCCACAGGTCTCCACGGCTCTTTGGCTCAGTGGATATCCTGTGGGAGCGGGCTTGCCCCGCGAAGAGGCCGGTACAGCCCCCGACTTTTTTCAGCCTTGCTTACAGCTCGATGCAGTCGAACTGTACATCGGTAGCCACGTCTTCGTCGTAGTTGACGTCAGCGCGCTCGAAGCCGAACAGGTTGAGGAACTGCTTCTTGTAACCGGCGTAGTCGGTCAGCTCGAACAGGTTCTCGGTGGTGACTTGCGGCCACAGCGCCTTGCAGGCGGTCTGTACGTCGTCACGCAGTTCCCAGTCGTCCAGGCGCAGGCGGCCTTTCTCGTCAACCTCAGCCGCAGCGCCATCGGCGCGGTACAGGCGATCACGGTACATGCGGTCCAGTTGGTCCTGGGTACCTTCGTGCACGCCCTTCTCCTGCATGATCTTGAAGACCATCGACAGGTACAGCGGCATCACCGGAATGGCCGAGCTGGCCTGGGTGACCACCGACTTCAGCACGGCCACGTTGGCGCCGCCTTTGACTTCGCCGGCCAGTTTCTGGTCCAGGCGCAGTGCGGTGTCGTCCAGGTCCTGCTTGGCCTGGCCCAGCGCGCCGTGCCAGTAGATCGGCCAGGTGATGTCGCTGCCGATGTAGCTGAAGGCCACGGTGCGGGCGCCTTCGGCCAGCACGTCGGCACCGGCCAGGGCATCGATCCACAGCTGCCAGTCCTGGCCACCCATGACGGTGACGGTGTCAGCGATTTCCTGCTCGGTAGCCGGCTCGATGCTGGCCTCGATGATGGTGTCCTTGTTGGTGTCGATGGCGGTCGACTTGTACGGCTGGCCAATTGGCTTGAGCGCCGAACGGATCACTTCACCGGTCTGCGGCAGCTTGCGCACCGGGGACGCCAGGGAGTAGATGACCAGGTCGACCTTGCCGCCCATTTCGGTCTTGATCAGCTCGATGACCTTGGCACGGGCTTCATCGGAGAAGGCGTCACCGTTGATCGACTTGCTGTACAGGCCCTCGGCCTTGGCGAACTTGTCGAACGCGGCAGAGTTGTACCAGCCAGCGGTACCGGCCTTGGTCTCGGTACCTGGTTTTTCGAAGAACACGCCCAGGGTGTCGGCCTTGAAGCCGAACGCTGCGGTAATGCGCGCTGCCAGGCCGTAGCCGCTGGAAGCACCAATCACCAGGACCTTCTTCGGGCCATCCTCGCGCACGCCCAGCTTGCGGGTGGCTTCGATCTGGTCACGGACGTTGAGCTCGCAGCCCTTCGGGTGGGTCGTGGTGCAGATGAAACCGCGGACCTTAGGATGAATGATGGCCAATGTCTGTACCTCGTCAGGTTTATGCCAGGGAAGCGCCGCCACGGGCGATTCCGATTGATCAGAGGGTGAGACTACCCCCGCAGGTTATCGGACACATCTTACGGGGTGTTTGAGGGGATTCAAAACGGCGCTTGCTGCGTCAACTGGCCTTGCAACCACTGCAAAAACCGCTGCGCCAATGGATCATCCTGGCTGTCGCGGTGCACCAGGCAGGCCCACGCTGGCCCCCGCACCTGCTGTGGCGATAGCGCTTGCAAGCGCCCCTGCGCCACCGCCCGCCGGGCCAGCAGCTGGCTGACCAGCGCGATACCCAGCCCTTCGCTGGCGGCATCCAACAGCAACCCCGGGTCGGAGAAGTTAAGCCCCTTGCCCTGCTGCCCCACGTCTTCACCGCCCTCCAGTTGCCAATGGCTCCAGTCCATTTCCCGCTCACCGTGCAAAGTAGTGCGTGCCGTCGAAGACACCAGAGAAGGGTGGCAGGCCGGGTACAGCGTGTCCTGGTGCAATACGCTGAAACTGCATTCGGCCTGGGCGCTCAGGTCGTCGCGGATGGCAAGGTCGATGGTCTCGGTCGCCATGTCTGGCACCTCGAAACTGGTGAACAGCCACAGGTCGACCTCCGGGCAGCGCTGATGGAAGTCGGCCAGCCGCGGCAGCAGCCAGTGCCGGGCAAAGGCCGGGCTGGTGTTGACCACCAACTGATTGGGCTTGCGGTACTGCTCGAGGCGACGGATGCCCACGGCCAGGTGCTGCAGCAGCGACTGGGTGGTACTGAGCAGATCGTGGCCGGCATCGGTCAGGCTCACGCTGCGCCCGCTGCGATGGAACAAGGGTTGTTCCAGGTAGGTTTCCAGGCTGCGGATTTGCTGGCTGATCGCCGACTGAGTGAGGTTGAGGGCCTCGGCAGCCTTGTGGAAGCTGCCAAGCCGCGCAGCGGCCTCGAAGCCCCTGAGGGCATTGAGGGGTGGCCAGTGTTTGAGCATGATCGATAAGCCCCGCTAATCAGATGTGCGCTAAATCTATCGTTTGTCGCTGAACGTTCCTAGCCATAGCATGGCAACCAACACCCGCGACGGCGGGCTTCGTTGATAAAAATCCTTAATAGATCGGAGTTCTCTATGGACCTGTCCCTCGACAGCGGCTGGCGCATGCCCGCCGAATGGGCCCGCCACGCAGCCACCTGGATGATCTGGCCGCACAACCAAGCGCTGTGGGAAAGCGGCTGGCACGTACGCCTGGCCGATGTGCAGCAGGATTACGCCCGTGTGGCCGCCGCCATCGCCCGCTTCGAACCGGTAAAAATGGTGGTCGACCCGTCTGCCGTTGAAAGCGCCCGTGCCCTGTGCGGCGCCAACATCGAGCTGATCGAGCTGACCGTCGACGACAGCTGGTGCCGTGACAGCGGCCCAAGCTTCATCTGCCATCCGCAGCACGGCCTGGCCGGCCTGAGCTGGCGCTTCAACGCCTGGGGCGGCAAGTCGCAACACGGCCGCGACCGCAGCCTGGGCCGGCGCATGCTCGATCACCTGGGGCTCGATGGCTTCAGCACTGCGCTGTGCAATGAGGGCGGTGCTATTCATGTGGACGGCGAAGGCACCCTGATCACCACCGAATCGGTGCTGCTCAACCCCAACCGCAACCCCGGCATCAGCAAGGCCGAATTCGAAGCCTGCTTTGCCCGCTACCTGGGCATTCGCAAAACCATCTGGCTGCCTGGCGACCCGCAGTACGTCACCGGTGACATGACCGACGGGCATGTCGACGGCGTGTGCGCCTTCGCTCGCCCCGGCGTGCTGCTGGTCGACGCCACCCATGAGCAAAGCTCGGTGTATGCCGAAGTGGCGCGGGAAAACCGCCGCGCCCTGGCGCTTGCCACCGACGCGCAAGGCCGGCCTTTCGAGCTGCTCGACCTTTACGAAGCCAGCGCTGCGCTCGACCAGGACGCTGAAGTGTTCTGCGCGTCCTACACCAATTTCTACATTGCCAACGGCGCAATCATCATGCCGGCCTACGGCATCCCTGCCGACCAGGAGGCTGCCGCGCAACTGGCCGTTGCCTTCCCCGGCCGCGAGATCGTACCGGTACGCATCGACCACATCGCCCACGGCGGTGGCGGCATCCACTGCATCACCCAGCAGCAACCCGAGGTGCGACCATGAGCCTGCTGCGCATTGCCACCACCCAGATGCCATGCACCTGGGACCTGCCCGCCAACCTCGACCGCGCCGAACAGCTGGTGCGCCAGGCCGCTGCCAAAGGCGCCCAGGTGATTCTGCTGCAAGAGCTGTTCGCCACCCCGTACTTCTGCATCGAGCAGGACCACCGGCACCTGGCATTGGCCCAGCCCTACCCCGACAGCCCGATCCTGCAGCGCTTCGCCGCGCTGGCCAGAGAGCTGGGCGTGGTGTTGCCATTGAGTTGGTACGAACGGGCCGGCAATGCCTTTTTCAACGCGCTGACCGTGGCCGATGCCGACGGCCGCCTGCTCGGGGTCTACCGCAAGACGCATATCCCCAATGCCATCGGCTATCAGGAGAAAGAGTACTTCAGCCCTGGCGATACCGGTTTCAAGGTTTGGGATACGGCGTTCGGCCGGCTGGGCATCGGCATCTGCTGGGACCAGTGGTTCCCCGAAACGGCCCGCTGCCTGGCCCTGCTGGGCGCCGAAGTGCTGCTGTTCCCCACCGCCATCGGCTCCGAGCCCGGCGCCGCGGAGCTGGACTCACGCGATCATTGGCAAATCGCCATGCGCGGGCATGCTGCCGCCAACCTGCTGCCGGTGGTCGCGGCCAACCGCGTGGGCCGCGAAGTGGCCGGCAGCGATGACACCCTGGCGATGCAGTTTTATGGCTCATCGTTTATCTGCGACCACAAAGGCGCATTGCTCGCCGAAGCCGACCGCGACAGCAGCGGTATCTGGCTGCACGACCTGGACCTTGGGCGCATGCGCGAAGACCGCCTGACCTGGGGCATCTACCGCGACCGCCGCCCGGACATGTATGCGCCGTTGCTGACCCTGGACGGCCACCACACCCATGTCACGAGGGCCTGAACATGAAGTTGCTACCGCTGGCTGCACTTGCCCTGGCGCTCTGCGCCAGCCACGCCCAGGCTGAACAACCGACCCTGCGCTTGTACAACTGGGCCGATTATTTTGCCGAGGACACCCTCAAGCAATTCACCGCCCAAACGGGCATCCAGGTGATCTACGACGTCATGGACGGCAGCGAGGTGCTCGAAGCCAAGCTGATGTCCGGGCGCAGCGGTTATGACCTGGTGTTCCCCGGCGACACCGTGGCCGAGCGGCTGATGCGCGCCGGCAGCCTGCAGCCGCTCGACCCCAGCCGCCTCGAGGCCCTGGATGACATCGAGCCCGGCCTGCGCGCGCTGCATGCCCGCTACCCCAAGGCCAGCCAGGCGACAGTGCCGTACACCTGGGGCACCATCGGCCTGACGGTGAATGCCGACAAGGTCCGCCAGCGCCTGCCGAACGCGCCGCTGGACGACCTCGACCTGTTGCTGAAACCGGAGCTGGCGGCCAAGTTCGCCGACTGCGGCATCTCGATCATCGACTCGCCAGACGAAGTGCTTGCCGTGGTCCTCAACTACCTGGGCCGGGAGCCGCGCAGCGCCAAACGCGAAGACCTGGCTGCCGCCAGCGAGCTGCTCAAGGCCATCCGCCCCTATGTGCGCAAGTTCCAGTCGCAACCGGTGACCGAGCTGGTCAACGAAAACCTGTGCGTGTCTCTGGGCTACAGCGGCGATGTGATCCAAGCCCAGCGCACGGCCGAGGCTGCGGGCAAGGCGATCGACTTCCAATACCGCGTGCCGCGCCAAGGCACCACGGTGTGGATGGATACCATGGCCATCCCCGCCGATGCCAAACACCCGGAATACGCCTATCGTTTCATCAACTTCGTCATGCGCCCGGCAAACATGGCGGCCATCAGCAACTTCACCGGCTACCCCACGGCCAGTGCCAAGGCGCGCCAGGCCGTCGAGCCACGCATGCGCGACAACCCCGACATCTACCTCGACGAAGCCACCTATGCCCGGCTGATACCCGGCCGGGACATTCCCCAGGCCGACATGCGTGCGCGCATGCGGGTGTGGACACGCTTCAAGACTGCACAGGACTGAACCATGCCACGTGGTGCCATGCCAAACCGTAGAACCTTCCTGCAACTGTCGCTGGCCGCAGGGCTGGGGGCCAGCCTCGGCCTGCCGCTGGGCCTGGCCCGCGCCGAGGCGCCGGAGCGCTGGTTCATGCCTGATGAGGGCGAGCCGCAGCAACGCGCCTTTATCGCCTTCGGCGCCCAGCCGGCGATCTGGGAAGACTTCACTACCGACGTCCAGGCCGCTCTGGGCCGCATCGCCCAGGCCATTACACGCTACCAGCCGCTGACGGTGTTTTGCCGCCCCAGCGAACTGGCGCTGGCCAAGCAACACTGCGCCAGCCCCAACACCCAATTCGTGACCTGCGAGCTGGATGACATCTGGATGCGCGACATCGGCGCCAACTTCGTTGTCGACGATGACGGTGCTTTGGCCGCGGTCGATTTCAACTTCAACGGCTGGGGCAACAAGCAGCGCCACCGCAACGATGCCCTGCTGGCCAAACGCGTCGCCACGCTAGCCAAGGCCCACTACCAGCGCAGTGAACTGGTGGGTGAAGGTGGCGCCATCGAGGTCGATGGCCATGGCACCGGGATCATGACCGAAAGCAGCTGGGTAAACGCCAACCGCAACCCCGGCTGGAGCAAAGCCGAGGTGGAAGCCGAGCTCAAGGCGCGCCTGGGGTTGAGCACGATCATCTGGTTGCCGGGTATCGCCGGTGAGGACATCACCGATGGCCATGTGGATTTTTATGCGCGCTTCGTACGGCCAGGCGTGGTGATCGCCAACCTCGACAACGACCCTGAATCTTACGACCATGCCGTGACCCGCAAGCACCTGGAGATTCTCAAACAGGCCACTGATGCCGAGGGCCGCCGACTGCAAGTCCACGTGGTCTCACCGCCGATGCGCGGCCGGCGCAACAGGTTCAGCAAGGGCAACCCGGACTTTGCGGCAGGCTATATCAACTACTTCGTCATCAACGGCGCGGTCATTGCGCCGCAGTTCGGTGATGCCCAGGCCGACGAGAAAGCGCGGGCGCTGCTGGCGTCGCTCTACCCGGACCGGGACATTGTGCAGTTGGACATCGATGCCATCGCGGCAGGGGGTGGCGGCATCCATTGCGTGACCCACCAGTGCCCGGCGGTGTAAGTGCTCGCGCAGCGCCAAGCACTCACTGATCGTCCGGCAATCGACGCCTGCCGGTCAGCATCGACAAGGGCAGGTTCTCGCGCAGGCGCAGGCTCTCGACGATCGCCGCCAGCACGTGCACGCAGACTAATGCCAGCACCGCGTCGGCCAGGAAGCTGTGCAGGGTCATCGGCCAGTCGGCGCCCCACAGGGCGTCGACCTCCTGCGACGCCCACCCGGTCAGGCCCAGGCCCGCGATCCCGGTCAGCATCAACAGCATCACCAGGGCGCCAATCGGCGAATGCCCCAGGCGATGGTAAGGCTGCCCACGTACCAGCGCCCGGGTGTGGGCGGCCAGGCGCGCCGGGGTCGGCCAAAAGTCGGCCCAACGCGCGCTTTGCGGGCCGACAAAGCCCCAGACCAGGCGTAACAACACGCACGCCAGCCCGTAGTAGCCCAGCCACTGATGCCAGTCGTCGCCCTCTTCATTGAAAAAATAATCCGCGAAAAACACCGTGGCCAACGACAGGTGGCACAGCCGCAGGAGGGGGTCCCACAGCTGCACCGTGGCATCAGCCTTCAATCTTCGTACTCGGTCTTGACTGCCTTGCCGCTGACCGGGTCATGGTAGATCTCGACCTTACGGCCATCCTTGTCGAAACCGTAGATTTCGTAGCAGTTGCCTTTGGTGACCTTGAACGTGTTGATCTTGTAGCCCTGTTCCTTGAGCTGGGCCTGGAATTTTTCTGGGTCTTGCCACGTGCTTTTATCTGCTGTGGTGCATTGGGTGGCGGCGAATGCTGTGCTGCTGCCGATCAGTAGGGTGAGAGCGATCAGGATGCGCATGGACATGAGCTCCGTTACGTTGAGTGAAACAGCACGACATCCAGCTTAGACCCGGGGCCAGCGGCTTGCATAAGTGCAAGCGTGCCCGCGTCATTCATTTGTTTTCCAGATCAATCCAAAAGAAAAACAAACTTAACAAATCAACCAAACCCACCGATGCTGACGGCATCCTGCCCTCGCGGCGCCCACCCTTGCACGGAGAACAACAACATGAACGACGTGGTCATCGTCGCCGCCACCCGTACCGCCATCGGCAGCTTCCAGGGCGCCTTGGCAACAGTGCCCGCCGTCGACCTCGGCGCCGCCGTGATCAAGCGCCTGCTGGAACAGACACAACTGGACCCAGCCCAGGTCGACGAGGTCATCCTCGGCCAGGTGCTTACCGCCGGCGCTGGCCAGAACCCGGCCCGCCAGGCCGCGATCAAGGCCGGCCTGCCCTTCAGCGTGCCCGCGCTGACGCTCAACAAGGTCTGCGGGTCGGGCCTCAAGGCCCTGCACTTGGCGGCCCAGGCCATCCGCTGCGGCGACGCCGAGGTGGTGATTGCCGGCGGCCAGGAAAACATGAGCCTGGCCCCCTACGTCATGCCTTCGGCGCGCACGGGCCAGCGCATGGGCCACGGCCAGCTGATCGACAGCATGATTACCGACGGCCTGTGGGATGCCTTCAACGACTACCACATGGGCATTACCGCCGAGAACCTTGTGGATAAGTACGGCCTCAGCCGCGAGCAGCAAGACGCCTTCGCCGCCGAGTCCCAGCGCAAGGCCGTGGCCGCGATTGAGGCGGGCCGTTTTAAGGACGAGATCACCCCCATCGTGATGCCGCAGAAAAAGGGTGAGCCCAAGGTCTTCGAACGCGACGAACAGCCGCGCGCGGACACCACTGCCGAATCGCTGAGCAAGCTGCGCGCAGCCTTCAAAAAGGACGGCAGCGTCACGGCTGGCAATGCTTCCAGCCTCAATGACGGCGCCGCCGCCGTGCTGCTGATGAGCGCCACCAAGGCCAAGGCCCTGGGCCTGCCGGTGCTGGCTAAGATCGCGGCCTATGCCAGTGCTGGCGTAGACCCGGCGATCATGGGCATTGGCCCGGTTTCGGCCACCCAGCGCTGCCTGGACAAAGCAGGCTGGCAGCTGGCGGACCTGGACCTGATCGAAGCCAACGAGGCCTTTGCCGCGCAGGCACTGGCGGTGGGCAAGGCGCTGGAATGGGATGCGGCACGGGTGAACGTGAATGGTGGAGCGATTGCGCTGGGCCACCCGATTGGGGCATCGGGGTGCCGGGTGCTGGTGACCTTGCTGCACGAGATGATCAAGCGTGATGCGAAGAAAGGGCTGGCCACGTTGTGCATTGGCGGTGGCCAGGGGGTGGCGTTGGCGATCGAGCGCTGATCAGTCATTGATGCCGGCAGGCCCGGCCCCTTCGCGGGGCAAGCCCGCTCCCACAGGTTAAGCACAGCTCTCAAGGTTTGTGCTTTCCCTGTGGCTCCCAAAGGTTAAGCACAGCTCTCAAGCTTTGTGCTTTACCTGTGGGAGCGGGCTTGCCCCGCGAAGAGGCCGGGCCTGCTTACTCAGAACCGCTCATCGGCAATGGCCGGCAAGGTCAACTCGCGCACATAACTTGCCGCTGACAGCTCTAGCATCGTCCGCACCATCAGCACCACATCGTGCAGCGGAATCAACCCGCCCTCCCCCCGCGCCGCAGCGTCGGCAACTGGCACATTTAGGCCATCCTCGGTGTTCAGGTAGCCCAGATTCAGGCACGTCACACCCAGGCGCTGTTCGCGATACCCCTCACGCAAAGCCTCGGCAATCCCGCGCAGGGCGAACTTGGACGCAGCAAACGTCACTTCAGGGCGCCCGCTCTGCGGCAGGCCTGAAGTGGAACCGGTAAGGATGATCCGTGGTTTCTCGCTTTCCAGCAGCATCGGCAGCAAGCGCTTGATCAGCAGGACAGTGGCCGTGATGTTGCAGTCGACCATGCGTTGCAGCTCTGGGTCGTGATCGTCCAGGAAGCTGTAGTGTTCTGAAAACGCCTCGGCCTCCCACAGCCCGAGGTTGTAGATGAGGGTATCCACGCCACCCTCGGCCAGCGCCTGGGCGACGGCCTCGACGGCGGCAGCCGGCTGACCGAGGTCGGCCGCAATCCACTGCACCTCGACCCCCTTGCCGACCACCACCCCTTCGGGGCGCGAGCGGGACACACCTATCAGCGTATCGCCCGGCTTGCCCAGCCCTTCCATGAAGGCCTTGCCCAGCCCCTTGCTGGCGCCGACTACCAGAACTCTCATCGCATCACTCCCTGTCGAGTACGTTTCGAGCCGGCATTATAAGCACCTCATCACACGGCAAGGAGGCGTTAGGCAGCCGCCACGTCAAAAGCCTCTGGCGCTTTGACGGCGTTGGCCAGCACGGCCACTTGCTGGCACTTCTGCACGGCAAGGCCCACCGAGCTGTGCAGCAGCGAGCAAGACGGCGCGACCCACAGGCGGTCACCCAGGCGTTCGGCGGCGTGCTGCAGGACGGTAACGGCTTTTTCCAGGTCGCCGGCCGTGTCGTCATAGCCGTTGACCAAGCCCAGCGACACGATCTTGTAGGCGGGCAGGCGGTCGAGGATGGTGGGGTATTGGTCTGGGGCACGCACCAGGTCGATGTGCAGGCCATCGACTGGCAGGTTGGCCGCCAGGCCGAGGTTTTCTTCCAGGCCACCGAAGTAGGTGGCGATCAGTTTCTTCAGCGGTGCGCGCTGCAGGATGTTGTAGACGCGCTCGTAGGCGTTTTTCCAGTCCTGCGGCAGGTCGAGTACCAGGATCGGCTCGTCGATCTGCACCCACTCGACGCCCTGCGCGGCCAGGCGATTGAAGATTTCGTCGTACAGCGGCAGCAGCCGATCGACCAGTTCCAGCTTGTCGAAGTCGGCGCCTTGGGTGGTGCCCAGCCACAGGTAGGTCAGCGGGCCGATCACCACGGGCTTGACCGCGTGGCCCAGGGCCTTGGCTTCTGCAACCTCTTCGAACAGCTGCTCCCAGCTCAGGACGAACTGCTGATCGGCGCTGAACTCAGGTGCCAGGTAGTGAGCGTGGGTGTCGAACCACTGGGTCATTTCCTGGCCGCGTGCCATGGCGAACAGGGTTTGCAGGGTTGGCTTGGCACCGTCGTGGCTGCGCAAATGCGCGGGCACAACGCCGAAGGTCAACGAGTGGGTGAGCACCTGGTCGCACCAAGCGAAGTCGCCCACGGGCAGCAGGTCGATACCTGCGTCTTTCTGTTCCTGCCAGTGGGTGGCACGCAGATCACGGCCTACCGCGCGCAGCCCGGCTTCGTCGAGCTCACCGTTGCAGAAGGCTTCCTGGGCGTTTTTCAGTTCGCGATCGTGGCCGATGCGCGCCAAACCCAGGTTGTGTGCCAGTGCCATGTGTTGCCCCTCTGAACGCAAAAGTGAATGCGGGAACTTTCGGGGCAACCGAGCCTTGAGACAAACTCATTTAATTTAAGATGAAATCAAGATTTCCTCATGTTTATGCGAGGTCTGTAGGAGCAGCCTTGTGCTGCGAAGAGGCCCTTACGGCTAATACATCTCTACCCGGCATACGGGCCTCTTCGCAGCGCAAGGCTGCTCCTACACAGAAGCGCGCGAAAATACCGGTGCAGAGTACGGGGATGTCTTGTTCAGAGCAGCGCGCTACGCATGCGGACATGACCCTCTCGACCATTTGCCGCACAATGCCACCCTGCCCCAATTCGGTGCCCGATCCATGAGCCTGCTGAAAACGGCGCTGCACGAAAAAACCTTCGTCTGCGTCATGGAGTTCGTCCCCAAGCCGTCGTCGGAACGCTTCGCCGCCATGCAAGCGATCATGGCCCGCGGGCACCTGTGTGGCTGGCCGATGACGGTAGCCATTGGTGATCGCGTTGGCAGCCCGCTGGACATGTCGCCACTCGACGCCCTGGTCAGCTTCAGCTCGCCCGTGCCGGCTTTGCCGCACTTCTCTGGCAAGGACCGCGAACGCCACCACTTGCTTGCGCAACTGCAACGCATGGATGCCGATGGGCTGGACCAGTTACTGCTGCTCACCGGCGACCGCCTGCCCGGCCATCAACCTGGGCAGCGCCCGGTGCGCTACCTGGAATCGGTGGCCGCCCTGCAGATCGCGCGCCAAGCCTGCCCGCACTGGCTGCTGGGTGCCGCGCTCAACCCGTTCAAGTACTGCGAGGAAGAAGGGGGGGCGCAGTACTTCAAAGCCGAGAAAAAACTCGCCGCAGGGGCCGATTTCCTGACCCTGCAACTAGGCTTCGATGCCAGCAAGCATCAGGAAGCCCAGGCGTGGATGAACCGTCAGCCCAACCCGAAACCTTTGCTGGCGTGCCTGATGAGCCTTACCCACGGGCGCGCCGCCATGCTCGATCACGTGGCCGGGGTGACCGTCACCCCGTCCATGCGCGACATGCTCGAAGCCGAGGCCGCTGTGTCCAAGGCGCACGCACAGGCGCGCAGCGTCGACCGCCTGGCCCTGCAGGTCATCGGTGTGAAGTTGATGGGCTACGCCGGTGTGCACCTGTCGGGCATTCACGAACTCAAGCAGTTGCTGGCTCTGGAAAAACGCCTCGAATATTGGCAAGCGCAGCTCCATTCGCTGGAGCAATGGGCGCCCGCCTGGGCTGCCAGCTGGCAGGTACCCGGCCTGCCCGCCGTGGCCTTCCACCCCCCAGCAGCGAGCTGGCGCCAGGGCGAGTCGAAAGTCAGCGCGTCGAGCACAGAAAAAGCGCGCTACCACCTGCTGCACGCCTTCCATGCCCTGCTGTTCAGCCGCAACAACTGGCTGAGCAAGGCATTCGGCTGGGCCGTTCGCCAACCGCTGTGGGCCTCGGCCTCGGGCGCCCGCGTGCTGCACGGGGTGGAACGTGCGGTGAAACGCCCGTTGCTGGGCTGCGACACCTGCGGCCGCTGCCGCCTCGAAGACACCCTCTACATCTGCCCGGAAACCTGCCCCAAAGGTTTGGCCAACGGCCCCTGCGGCGGCACCTCGCTGAACCGCTGCGAATTCGGCGACCGCGAGTGCATCCACAGCGTCAAATACCGCACCGCCAAGGCCGTGCGGCAGACAGCCGTGCTGACTGAGCGCCTGATCCCGTGCATCGAGGTGCACACCCGCCACCGCAGTTCATGGCCGGCCTGGTTCGCGGCTCAGGCACCTCAGCGGCTCAAGGCTTGCTCAAAGCCTCGAACCCAGCCCGAATCGTAGCCTCGGGCAGTTCGTCGGCAATGAACACCATCACGCTTTCGCGTGCCTCGCCTGCTGCCCACTCGGCATCCCAGTCGAAGCCGTACAGTTTCAGCACGCCCTGAAACACCAGGCGACGGTCTTCGCCGGCAATGTTCAGCACGCCCTTGTAACGCAGCAACTGCTTGCCATGGGTTTCCAGCAGTTCGTTCATGAAGTCGCTGAGCCGGTCGATGTCCAGCGGGGTGTCGGTGCGCAGCACCAGGGTGGAGATGCGGTCCGGGGTGGCCGGTTTGAGCACCGGGCGCAGGGTGGGTTTAAGGCTGGCGCCCAAGTCGGTATTGAGGTTGAAACCGCGCACATCGAGCAGCTCGGCCAAATCGATGCGCCCGTGCTCGACCACACGCACAGCGGCACGGCCGTTGATGCGCGACAGCCGCTCACGCAGGGCCTCCACCGCTGCAGGCTCGACCAAGTCAGTCTTGCTCAGCAACAGCCGGTCGGCAAAACCGACCTGGGCCTGGGCGATGGCCTGGGTCAGGTGCAGCTCGGCATGGGCGGCATCGACCAAGGTGATGATGCCGTCGAGGATGTAGCGGTCACGCAGGTCCTCGTCGATGAAAAAGGTCTGCGCCACCGGTGCCGGGTCGGCAAGGCCGGTGCACTCTATCACCAGGCGGTCGAAGGCGATCTCGCCAGCGTCCAGGCGTTCCAGCAGCAGGTACAAGGCACGGGTCAGGTCGCCATGAATGCTGCAGCACACGCAGCCGTTGGCCAGGGTCATGACTTGCACCGGCTCGTCACCCAGCAGTTGGCTGTCGATGCCGGCCTCGCTGAACTCGTTTTCGATCACGGCGATCTTCAGGCCGTGCTCGGCCTTGAGCATGTGCTTGAGCAAGGTGGTCTTGCCGGCACCCAGAAAGCCGGTCAGTACAGTGACGGGGATAGGCGTTTGCACGCGATGTACTCCTGAAGCTGAAAATGACTGTGGGAGCCCGGTTGCCCGGGCTCCCACAGGTTCACAGGTGTTGCAGGCTCAACAGCACTTGGGCCCGGACTTGCCACCGTAGCGCGCTTCCTGGCGTTCGCGGAAGAACGCCTCGTAGCTCATCACCGGTTTGTCCGGGTGCTTGTTCTGCATGTGTTCGACATAGTTGTCGTAGTCGGGCATGCCGACCATCAGGCGGGCTGCCTGCCCCAGGTACTTACCCAGTCGACCCAGGTCGTTGAACATAGCTGCAGTCCTCTCGTTTACGCGTCAGGCAGCGCCTGGAACGGGGTTTCCTTGTCGGTGCGTTCCTTGCGGCCGAGGGCGGCGTAGCCGACCTTGATGGCGAAGAACAGGATGCTGAAGACCACCAGCAGGAACAGAATCGTCAGGCCCGCGTTGGTGTAGGCGTTGAAGATCACGTGCTGCATCTGGCCGATGTCCTTGGCCGGGGCCAGTACTTGGCCAGCATCCAGGGCGGTGCTGTACTTCTTGGCCAGGGCCAGGAAGCCCACGGCCGGGTTCGGGTCGAACAGCTTGATCAGGCCCGCAGCGGTGGTGCAGATCAGCAGCCACACAGCCGGCAGCAGGGTCACCCAGATGTAGCGCTGGCGCTTCATCTTGATCAGCACCACGGTACCCAGCATCAAGGCGATACCGGCCAGCATCTGGTTGGAAATGCCGAACAGCGGCCACAAGGTGTTGATGCCACCCAGCGGGTCGATCACGCCTTGGTACAGCAAGTAGCCCCAGAGTGCCACGCAACCGGCGGTGGCGAGCAGGTTGGCGCCCCACGATTCGGTGCGTTTCAGGGCCGGTACGAAGCTGCCCAGCAGGTCTTGCAGCATGAAGCGGCCGGCACGGGTACCGGCGTCCACGGCGGTCAGGATGAACAACGCTTCGAACAGGATCGCGAAGTGGTACCAGAAGGCCATGGTGTTTTCACCCGGCAGCACCTGGTGAAGGATCTGTGCGATACCCACCGCCAAGGTTGGCGCACCACCGGCACGGGCCAGGATGGTGTGCTCGCCGATGTCGCGGGCGACCGCTTCGAGCTGCTCAGGGGTGATCAGGAAGCCCCAACTGCTGACCGTCTGCGCCACCGACGCCACGTCGGCACCGACCACGGCGGCCGGGCTGTTCATGGCGAAGTAAACGCCCGGTTCGATCACCGAAGCGGCGACCATGGCCATGATGGCGACGAACGATTCCATCAGCATGCCGCCGTAGCCGATGTAACGGGCGTTGGTTTCGTTGTCCAGCAGCTTGGGCGTGGTGCCCGAAGAGATCAGCGCATGGAAGCCCGATACCGCACCACACGCAATGGTGATGAACAGGAACGGGAACAGGGTGCCCTTCCAGACCGGGCCGGTACCGTCGGTGAACTGGGTCAGGGCCGGCATTTTCAGCTCAGGCGCGATGATCAGGATACCGATGGCCAGGCCCACGATGGTGCCGATCTTGAGGAAGGTCGACAGGTAGTCACGCGGTGCCAGTACCAGCCAAACCGGCAGTACGGCAGCGACGAAGCCATAACCCACCAGCATCCAGGTGATCTGCACGCCGGTGAAGGTGAACGCCGGGCCCCAGACCGGGTCTGCAGCGATCACGCCGCCGAGCCAGATCGACGCCAGCAGCAGCACCACGCCGACCACCGAGATCTCGCCAATGCGGCCCGGACGGATGTAGCGCATGTAGATGCCCATGAACATCGCGATCGGGATGGTCGCCATCACCGTGAACATGCCCCATGGGCTCTCGGCCAGGGCCTTGACCACGATCAGCGCCAGCACGGCGAGGATGATGATCATGATCAGGAAGCAGCCGAACAAGGCGATGGTGCCCGGGATGCGGCCCATTTCCTCACGCACCATGTCGCCCAGCGAGCGGCCATTGCGGCGGGTCGACATGAACAGGACCATGAAGTCCTGCACCGCACCAGCCAGCACCACACCGGCGATCAGCCAGAGTGTGCCGGGCAGGTAGCCCATCTGCGCGGCGAGTACCGGGCCGACCAGCGGGCCGGCGCCCGCGATGGCGGCGAAGTGGTGGCCGAACAGGATGTGTTTGTTGGTCGGGACGTAGTCCAGGCCATCGTTGTTGAGCACCGCCGGCGTGGCGCGGCGAGGGTCGAGTTGCATCACCTTGGTGGCGATGAACAGGCTGTAGTAGCGATAGGCGACCAAGTAGATGGCCACTGCCGCGACCACGATCCACAAGGCGTTGATCGCCTCACCGCGACGCAGGGCAACCACACCCAGCGCGCAGGCCCCTATGACTGCCAGCGCCAGCCACGGAATATGGCGTAGCAGGCTATTATTGTTGTTCATGGTTTGCTTCCAGCTGGTGGATTGGAAAGACCGCCTATCGAGTCTAGGGCGAGTCATCGCGCATTGCCACACTTGCTTTGGTCTAGAGCCTCTGCGGCCAGATTGCGGTACCTGATGTACCTACCATACTCACTATAGTCAGGTTGTCACCCGGAGAGTCCGCCCATGAGCGATCACGACGAACGCCGCCGTTTTCAACGCATTGAGTTCGATGCAACGACCGAATTGCGCCAAGGCCTGCAGCGCTGGCCGACGAAGTTGCTGGACGTTTCACTCAAAGGCCTGCTGGTGGAACGGCCGGCGAACTGGGAAGCGGACTTGACGCAGGACTTCGAGGCAATTATCCACCTCGACCCTTCCACCCGGGTAGAGATGCAAGTGGAACTGCGCCACGAAGAACCCACCCGCCTGGGCTTTGTTTGCCTCTACATCGACATCGATTCAATGACCCATTTGCACCGTCTTGTGGAATTGAACGTGGCCGACAGCACCGAAATGATGCGTGAGCTGCGTGAACTCATCGAATAATGGGATCTTTTAGCTAGCTAACATCCTCCCCGCCCCGTGTTTCCTGTCTACCCAGACAGCTTTAAGCCTGGGTAGCAGTGCTTTGTACACACCCCTCTAGTACAGCCTCTGTCGAGTTGGTACGCGTTCTGCATTGGGCTCTAGCACACCTTGCGAGCCTGCATGTTCGCGCTCCGATCAAAATATTGTATACAATTGTTGTGGCAATCATTTGTAGGAAGTGTCTACAGTAGCGGCACAACAATAAACGCAGAGAGCCTGCTCCATGACTACGTCCCCTAGCACGTCTCCCGCCAAGCGCCCCGAGGATGAAAACCTCGGCCTTGGGGCCAACTTGGCCTATGGTCTGCAGCATGTGTTGACCATGTATGGAGGGATTGTCGCGGTACCCCTGATTCTGGGGCAGGCCGCAGGCCTGAACGGTGCCGAGATCGGCATGCTGATCGCCGCCTCGTTGTTTGCCGGTGGCCTGGCCACCTTGCTGCAGACGCTGGGCCTGCCGTTCTTCGGCTGTCAGCTGCCGCTGGTGCAGGGCGTGTCGTTCGCTGGCGTGGCAACCATGGGCGCGATCCTCAGCAGCGAGGGCGGCGGTGGCCTGCCAGGTGTGCTGGGCGCGGTCATGGCGGCCTCGTTCATCGGCTTCCTGATTACCCCCGTGTTTTCGCGCATCACCAAGTTCTTCCCGCCGCTGGTGACCGGCATCGTCATCACCACCATCGGCCTGACCCTGATGCCAGTGGCCGCACGCTGGGTGATGGGCGGCAACAGCGCCTCGCCGGAGTTCGGCAGCATGGCCAACATCGGCCTGGCGGCGCTGACCTTCGCCATCGTCTTGCTGCTGAGCAAGCTGGGCAGCGCGACCATCTCCCGTCTGTCGATTCTGCTGGCCATGGTGGTAGGCACCTTGATCGCCTGGGCGCTGGGCATGACCGATTTCAGCAAGGTCACCCAAGGCCCGATGTTCGCCTTCCCCACGCCGTTCCACTTCGGCATGCCGGAATTCCACATCGCCGCGATCCTGTCGATGTGCATCGTGATCATGGTGACCCTGGTGGAAACCTCGGCCGACATCCTCGCAGTGGGCGACATCATTGAAACCAAGGTCGACTCCAAGCGCCTGGGCAATGGCCTGCGTGCCGACATGGCGTCGAGCATCCTGGCGCCGATCTTCGGCTCGTTCACCCAAAGTGCCTTCGCCCAGAACGTCGGCCTGGTGGCCGTGACCGGGGTCAAGAGCCGTTATGTGGTGGCCACCGGTGGCGTGATTCTGGTGGTGCTCGGCCTGCTGCCGATCATGGGCCGGGTGATTGCCGCGGTACCCACCCCGGTACTGGGTGGCGCGGGCATCGTGCTGTTCGGCACCGTGGCGGCCAGCGGCATCCGGACCCTGTCCAAGGTCAGCTACAAGAACAACGTCAACCTGATCATCGTCGCCGCGTCGCTGGGCTTCGGCATGATCCCGATTGCCGCACCGACCTTCTACCACCACTTCCCGAACTGGTTCGAGACCATCTTCCACTCCGGCATCAGCTCGGCGGCGATCATGGCCATCCTGCTGAACCTGATCTTCAACCACTTCACAGCCGGTAATTCGGACCAGCAGTCGGTGTTCGCTGCGGCCTACGAGCGCACCATCCAGTATTCGGACATCTCCGCACTGCGCGATGGCGACTACTTCAAGGAGGGCAAGCTGTTCGATGCCGAGGGTAATGAAGTGCCGATGATGGAACTGGACGAGCATGGCAACGAGGCGCCCAGGCGCAGTGCGGTTGCCGAGCATTGACCGCTGATTGAGCGGTTACGCGGGGGAGCCGATGCGCATCGTCGGCTCCCTTTTTTTGTTTGCCTGTGCCGGCCTCTTCGCGGGTAAACCCGCTCCCACAGACCCCGCTGCCTCTGTGGGCTGCGCAAGACCTGTGGGGGGCTTGCCCCGCGAAGAGGCCGGCACAGGATTACTCGAACAGGGCGTCCAAGGCCTGCTCCAGCCGGGTCACGGCAATCACCTGCAAACCCGCAGGCGGCTCCTTCGGCGCATTGCCCTTGGGCACGATGGCCCGCTTGAAGCCGTGCTTGGCCGCCTCTTTCAACCGCTCCTGGCCGCTGGGCACCGGCCGCACCTCACCCGACAGGCCAATTTCGCCAAACACCAGCAGCCCATGGGCCAACGGCCGGTTGCGCAAGCTGGACATCACCGCAGCCAGCAACGCCAGGTCAGACGCGGTTTCGAGTACCTTCACCCCGCCCACCACGTTAAGGAACACGTCCTGGTCGTGGGTGGGAATGCCGCCATGGCGGTGCAGCACCGCCAGCAACATGGCCAACCGGTTCTGATCCAGGCCCAGGGTCACCCGGCGCGGGTTGGCCAGGTGGCTGTCATCGACCAGCGCCTGCACCTCGACCAGCATCGGCCGCGTGCCCTCCCAGGTAGCCATCACCACACTGCCCGGCACTTCTTCCTGGGTGCGGTTGAGGAAGATCGCCGACGGGTTCGAGACCTCCTTGAGGCCGCGGTCGGTCATGCCGAACACGCCCAGTTCGTTGACCGCGCCAAAACGGTTCTTCACCGCCCGCAGAAGCCGCAGGCGGCCATCGGACTCACCTTCGAAATACAGCACCGTATCGACCATGTGCTCGAGCACGCGAGGCCCGGCCAGCGAGCCTTCCTTGGTGACGTGGCCAACCAGGAAAATCGCCGTGCCGCTCTGCTTGGCGTAGCGCACCAGCAATGCCGTGCTCTCGCGCACCTGGGCCACGCCGCCGGGCGCCGATTGCAGTTGTTCGGTGAAAATGGTCTGGATCGAGTCGATGACCATGACCCGGGGTTTTTCCACCCGGGCCGTGGCGATGATGGTCTCGATGCAGGTTTCGGTCATCACCTTGAGCTGGTCCTGGGGCAGGCCCAGGCGGCGCGAGCGCATGGCCACCTGCTGTTGCGACTCTTCGCCGGTGACGTACAGCGCGGGCATCTGCACCGCGATGTTGCACAACGTCTGCAGCAGGATGGTCGACTTGCCGATGCCTGGGTCACCCCCGATCAGCACCACCGAGCCGTCGACCAAGCCGCCGCCCAGTACGCGGTCCAGTTCGGTGCTGCTGGTGGTAAACCGCGGGATTTCTTCCACACTGACTTCGGCCAGTGTCTTGATCTGCGCCTGCTGCCCGGTCCAGCCGGCACGGCCGCTGCTGGGCGCGGCCGCGCCGCCGCTTTCGATCATGGTTTCGACCAGGGTGTTCCAGGCCCCGCATTCACCGCACTGGCCGGCCCATTTGGGAAAGGTCGCGCCGCACTCGGTGCAGCCATACAAGCGCTTGGCCTTGGCCATGGGCGGAATCTCCTGGAAAAACCGCCATGATAGCCGAGCGAGACGTGTCTCGAACGCTTCGAGATGCGACAAAACTATTCGTTCTAACCACAGTCATTAGGGCTGTACCTAACGCATGAAGCGTTTAAGTGGCTTACACTGCGTTTACCTCACCATTTGTTACAAAGGAATCGAACATGGGTATGATCAGTGAGTTCAAGGCCTTCGCGGTCAAAGGCAATGTCGTCGACATGGCGGTCGGTATCATCATCGGCGCGGCCTTCGGCAAGATCGTCTCGTCCTTCGTGGGTGACGTGGTCATGCCGCCACTGGGGCTGTTGATTGGTGGCGTGGACTTCAGTGACCTGGCGATTACCTTGAAAGCTGCAGAAGGTGACATTCCGGCGGTGGTGCTGGCCTACGGCAAGTTCATCCAGACCGTGATCGACTTCGTGATCGTTGCGTTTGCCATCTTCATGGGTGTGAAGGCGATCAACCGCCTGAAGCGCGAAGAAGCCGTGGCACCGAGCGCACCGCCCGTGCCCAGCGCTGAAGAAACGCTGCTGACCGAGATTCGTGACCTGCTCAAGACGCAGAACCAGAATCGCTTGCCCTGAAACGTACTGGGGCCGCATTGCGGCCCCGTACGTTACCAGTAGTTTTCCACCGCCACCTGCCCCGGCCGCTTGCTCAGGCTCAACTGCAGGTCACGCGCCTTGAGCACCTTTCGGGTTTCATCGATCATCTCCGGGTTACCGCAGAGCATGATGCGCGAATGCTCGGGCGACAG
Source organism: Pseudomonas sp. LAIL14HWK12:I7 (assembly GCF_000483465.1). Classification (NCBI taxonomy): domain Bacteria; kingdom Pseudomonadati; phylum Pseudomonadota; class Gammaproteobacteria; order Pseudomonadales; family Pseudomonadaceae; genus Pseudomonas; species Pseudomonas sp. LAIL14HWK12:I7. The sequence goes on along the minus strand of NZ_AXYZ01000022.1, from coordinate 1,087 downwards.
TTCCAGCCCCGCCGCCTTCTCCAGTTCGCCATTCTCGATCAACGTGGTAATACGCGCATTCAACGCACCGGGGTGCTGCTCGCGCGTGACCACCGGAATGAACTGCAACTTGCCGGCAAACTCGGCCAGGTAATCACGTTGCTCCAACCCGGCGATGTCGTCCACGTAGGCCAGCTCCTTCGCCTCGCGTACCGAATACACCAGCTTGATGCTATCAAACCGCTCCCAGGCCTCGAAGTCCTGCAGGATGGACATGAACGGTGCGATGCCGGTGCCGGTGGCCAGCAACCACAGGTCGCGGCCGCCGATGAAGCGATCGAGGGTCAGAAAACCAAAGGCCTGCCGGTCGATCAGTAAGCTGTCACCTTCGCCCAGCCGGCTCAGTTCGCTGGTGAACTCCCCGCCGGGCACCACGATCGAGAAGAAGTCGAGGTACTCGTCATGGGGTGCGCTGACCATGGAATAGGCGCGCCAGACTACACTGCCATCGGCCTTGGTCACGCCAAGGCGAGCGAACTGGCCCGCACGGAAGCGAAAACCCGAATCGCGCGTGACCCGCAGGCTGAAGAGGTTCGGCGTCAATGGCTGAACATCGAGCAGTGTCTGGCGGGTGAACTTTTCGGCGCTGGCGGTCATATCGGGCTCCAAGGTTGACGTGCGCACAGTGTCGCGCAAAGCGGCCTGGATAAAAACCACCGGTTTGTAAGGCCTCACCACGCCGATGCCGCCGATGACGCAGATAATCCTGATCGCTATAACAAAAAATCCCAACGCTACACTAGTGTGGTGTTTCAGAAATACCACTGAAAATCATCTACCCAGCGCTCGTGCCGCGCGAGCGACTGAGGCAAGGATGTCCTCGGCCTTCTTGTGCCACCGAAATGGCTTCGGATTCTGGTTGTAGGTTTCCAGGTAGTGCTCAATCGACGCCTCCAGATCCTTAACGCTGACATGTGCCTGCCGCTTGATCCACTTCTCGCTCAGCGTTGAGAAAAACCTCTCAACCAAATTCAGCCAGGATGCCGAGGTGGGCGTGAAGTGGATGTTGTAGCGTGGCCTCGCCGCAAGCCACGCCCTGACCTTGTCA
>NZ_KI519608.1:98261-127068 GCF_000483465.1 Pseudomonas sp. LAIL14HWK12:I7 | reverse complement strand
GTGTTCTGCAGCACGCTCATGTGCGGCATCAGGGCGAAGGACTGGAACACCATGCCCATTTCCTTGCGGCGCACATCGAGCAGGGCTTTATCGGACAGGCCGGTGATTTCGCGGCCGTTGAGGTGGATGCTGCCAGCAGTGGGTTCGATCAGGCGGTTGAACAGCCGCACCATGGTCGACTTGCCCGAGCCCGACAGGCCCATGATGACGAAGATCTCGCCCCGTTTGACGGAAAAGCTTGCATCGAACACGCCGACGACGTGGCCGGTCTTGCTGAAGATTTCGTTCTTGTCGGCGCCCTTGCGGAGCATCTCCATGGCCATGTTCGGGTTGGGGCCGAACACTTTGAAGATGTTGTTTACCGAAAGAATCTCATCGGCATGGCTCATACGACCCTCGTTATTATGCTTATTAACCAATCTATCAACATCGCACTGTTCGGAAGGCGGGTAGATCAGTGCGAGTACGCTTGGCAGTCCGTTCAAGAGCGAACGTGAGTCAACACCGGCACGCAGAAAGTCCTGCTTCAAAAAGTTATTCGACATCGATGTCTCAATGTCGCGCCGTGGGATTTACGTTATGCCTTGGCCCAGGGTGGGTCCAACGACATTTGCAGGGCGCTAATCATTACCTGAAGTTATCAATCAAGGCCCTAACCCGCCGCGCCCTTTGTAGGAGCAGCCTTGTGCTGCGAAGAGGCCCGCTCATACACTGGCTATGGGTGCCTGTACGGGCCCTTTCGCAGCACAAGGCTGCTCCTACACAGGACCTGAACCCTACCGACATGGTCAGACACTCTGAACCCGATCAGACCTTGATCAAGATGCCTTCGCTGCGCGCGGTCAAAGTCTTCGTTGCGGCTGCCAAGTACCAGAATTTCACGCGTGCCGCCGAGGCCCTGTGCGTCACCCAGGCCGCCGTGAGCCGGCAGATCCGTGAACTGGAAACCTACCTGGGTGCCGAACTGTTTACCCGTGTCGGCCGCGCGGTAGAGCTGACCGTGGCGGGTTCAATCTTCTTCGATGCGGTGCAGTTATCGTTCGTCAACATCTCCCAGGCGGCCGAGCGAATCCGCAGCAACATCAATCCCAAGCACGTGGTTACCCTGTGCTGCTCGCCAGCGTTTGCCGCCCTGTGGCTGGGGCCACGGATGCCGAAGTTCTTCGAGCAAAACCCGGACATCGACATCAACCTGGTGACCACCCAGAACTTCCTGTCGATGGAGCCTGGCGTACGGCCGGACATCTACATCACCAAGCTGGGCAAGATCCAGGCCGGCTACAGCTGCCACCCGCTCAACCATGATGTGGTCTACCCGGTATGCAGCCCGCAATACCTGGCACAGCACCCACAGCTGGCTACCTTGGAAGGGATTCGCGACGGCTCGCTGCTCAACCTCAGCCCCTATGGGCGCTCACAGGTGGCCGAGCACGTCGACTGGAATGTCTGGTTGGCGTTCCATGATGTCGACCTGAAGAGCCGTGCCAGCACGGCGCCGCATTTCTTCAATGCCAATGACTACAACCTGCTGGTGCAGCTTGCCCTGAGTAGCCAGGGCGTGGCATTGGGTTGGCACCACCTGGTGGGCCCACTGGTGGAGCAAGGCTTGCTGGTGCGGCCGGTCGAACAGCAGTTGGTGCTCAAGGACACCTTCCATTTCCTGGCCTTCAACGAAGACAAGGAACATGACGCCAGTTGCCGACGGTTGCGTGACTGGTTGTTGGCGGAGTTTCAACCGTTGCTGACGGCCGCCACTTAAGGCCCGGGTCACTGCACCGGCAAGAAATTCATCAACAACAGGCTTTGCGCATAATTGAGTCCGATCCGCCGATAGCGCTCGTCCAGCAGCTCTGCCAGCAAATCCAGCCGCGCCACGATCTTGCCGAACTCGACGGCGAAACTCAGGTTGCTGCCCTCCTCCGAAATCTCGTTGGAGAACAGCAACAGCACGCCGTTGGCATCCTGCCGCTGGCTAAGCATCCAGGTGGCTTTCTCGATATTGCGTGCCGCGTTATTGACGAAGAGCGGGTCGATGGTGTCCGTCATGTAGAACTCGGTGCGCCCGCCATGGGCGGTAATCAGCATGCTGCCGATGGCATAGATGAACGCGCCGACCCGGTCCCCGCGAAACTCGGGGCTCAGCGCGTAACTCAAGGCGGCAAGGTCGCGGCGATTGCCCAGTTGCGCCAAGGGTTGGCGCTGTTCGATGGCTATCCGGATCTGCCGCTCGGCCGTGGCGGCATCGACGTAGCCAGACATCTTCCACTGGTTGGGGTTGCGCAGGTACAGCTTGTTCATCAGCAGGTACAAGCTCTGCAGGTTGTCGCGCATCGACAGTGTCGCCAGGCGGTCGACACTGGTCTGGAACAGCTCGCTGGGCTTGCCGTTGCCGAACTGGCTGACGATGTCACGGCCCTGCTCTTGGGTACAGGCGCACAGGCACGTCAGGGCGCCTGCCAACAGCAGGCCGGGGACTATTCTGGAAGGGCTTGCAACCATCGGCACCGGGTCGATATTCGGCGGCCGCACCGGGGATCAGTGCAGCCTGGCCAAGCATAGAGCCCAAGAAACCGAAAAAGTGCGATGGTCACATGGCGTGACGCAACATCTCCACCACCTGCGCATGCAACGCCGGGTCACCGCAAGCCACCACACACCCGCCATGCTGCGCCGAGCTGCCATCCCAGGCCGTGATCACACCGCCCGCCCCTTCGATGATCGGCATCAAGGCCTGCATGTCATACGGCTGCAGGCTCGCCTCCACGATCACATCGACAAAGCCCGACGCCAGCATGCAATAGGCATAGCAGTCGCCGCCATAACGCATCAGCCGAGCCTTGCCGGCCACGGTCTCGAACGCTGCCTTGCGCGCTGCGGTGTCGAACATGTCCGGGGTGGTGCACATCAGCGTGGCCGAGGCCAGGTCGGCGCAGGCACGGGTTTTCAGCGGCGTGCCACTGCGCCAGGCACCTTCCGGGGTGCCGACGAAGCGTTCGCCGGTAAAGGGCTGGTTCATCACCCCTACCCGCGGACGCGTGCCATCGTTCAAGGCAATCAAGGTGCCCCACAGCGGCAAGCCGGTGATGAACGCGCGGGTACCGTCGATCGGGTCGAGTACCCAGGTCAAGGGGCTGGTGCCCACTGCCACGCCTTGCTCTTCACCCAAAATACCGTGCTCGGGATAGCGCGCCTGGATCAGCGCGCGCATGGCATCTTCAGCCGCCTTGTCGGCCACCGTCACCGGGTCGTACAACCGCCCGCCTTTGTCCTCGACGTCCAGGCTGGCACGGAAATACGGCGTGATCGCCACAGCGGCGGCATCGGCCAACTGCTCGGCAAAGGCGCGGAATTCGCCAATCTGTTCAGCACTCAGGGACATGGGGCAGGCCTCTTGAAGATGATGGAGGCCAGCATCATACCCGACAACCCGCGCCACAGCAGTCGCCTGCCATAGAAGCCATTATTATGCCACTATCGCTACTTCATTTAACCGTCACTCAATCGTTGTACTAGGATACCCATCACCTCCCGAATGCGGCCCAGGATGCGGGCCAACAGCCAGACGGGAAATTGCACCACCGGACCTCATGGACGACACGATGAATTCGCACCTGCTCTACCCACAAATCGGCAAAGTCATTGCCAGCACCGGCAGCCGCCAATTCCCGCGCATGCTGCACGACCTGATCCAGGCCCACCTGACCATCGACGCCACGCACATACGCCTGCTGCCCGTAGCCCCGGCCGGCCCTGACGCCAACGCGCCCGTGATCAACGAGACTGTATTTTCCTCGGACGTGCAGCCAAGCAGGGACTGCAGCGACCCGTCGCGTTTGCACCTGATTCGCCGCAAAGGCGACGCCCGCTACGAAATCCAGGTGCTGCGCGCTGACTCCACCTATGGCTTCTCCGCCTTCGAGCGCAACCGCCTGGACGACATCTCGCCCCTGCTGCTGCCGATGCTGGAAAAGCACATCGATGCCCTGCAACCCGCCGCCGAGCGCGCCACGCAAGAGAGCCTTGAACAGCGTTTTCTCGACCGCCTGGCGCAATCGGGGCTGAAGCTGTCCGAACGGGAGCGCCAGGTGTGCCTTGGCCTGCTGGCCGGGCATACCGCACCCGAGCAGGCCGAGCGGCTGGAGTTGAAGGTGAATACGGTCGAAAGCTATTTGCGCCGGGCGGCGATCAAGCTTGGCATCAGCGGGCGGCATTCGTTGATGCGCTGGATGTATACGGCAGTTTGATCTTGTAATCCCCGCTTGGGCACGAATCACCGTGTAGGAGCAGCCTTGTGCTGCGAAGAGGCCGGTGATAACACCGTGAATCTTCGTTGCTATTACCGGCCTCTTCGCAGCACAAGGCTGCTCCTACACGGGTTGAGGTATAGGGCACCTCAATCCCGTGCCAGCGCTTCGATCGGGTCAAGCCGGGCCGCGTTGCGCGCTGGCACAAAGCCGAACACCACCCCAATCAACGTCGAACAGGCAAACGCCATCACGATCGACGCCGGTGAGAACACCATCTCCCACTGTTTGACGAACAACTCGAACAGGTAGCCGATCCCATACGACAAGCCAATACCGACTAACCCGCCAAACAGGCAGACCATCACTGCCTCCACCAGAAACTGCTGACGAATGTCCGACTGCCGTGCCCCCACCGCCATGCGAATGCCGATTTCGCGGGTACGCTCGGTCACCGACACCAGCATGATGTTCATTACCCCGATACCGCCCACCACCAGCGAAATCACCGCGATCAGCGACAGCAGCAGGGTCAGCGAGCGGCTGGTCTTTTGCACGGTCTGCATGATGCTGTCGAGGTTATTGGTGAAAAAGTCCTTGGTGCCATGGCGTTGCAGCATCAGCTTGGTCACCTCCTCTTCGACCCGTTTGCTGGGCACGCCGTCCTTGATGCGCACGCTGATGCTGTCCAAGTGGCGTTGGCCAAGCACGCGGCCAGCAGCAGTCTCGTACGGCACCCAGATATTCAGCTGGTTGCTGGCGACGAACAGGTTCTTGTTCTCGGCGGTGACGCCGATCACCGTGCACGGCAGGTTCCCCACCAGAATCACCTGCCCCAGCGGATCTACGTTGGGGCCGAACAGGCGCTTGCGGGTGTTGTGGTCGATCACCACCACCTGGGCCTGGCGCCGTGCGTCCTCGGCACTGAACACGATACCGGCGGCCAGGGGAATGTTGCGCACCTGGAAGTAGTGTTCGCTGACGCCATTGAGCTGCACATCGACATCGAGGTTGCGGTAGCGCACCAAGGTACTTTGGCCGATCACCGGGGTGGCGCTGTCGACGTAGTACAGCGCGTTGAGCGCAGTGACGTCGGCGGGCACCAGGGTTTCGATGGTCTTCGCCCGGCTGTCTCCGAAGTTGCTGCCCGAATAGATATCGATGGTGTTGCTGCCAATTGCCTGGATGTCCTTGAGCACGTAGCCCTTGGCCCCTTCGCCGATGGCCGAGATGGACACCACCGAGGTGATGCCAATGACAATCCCGAGCATGGTCAACAAGGTGCGCATGCGGTGCGAGATCAAAGCGATCCAGGCCATCTTGAAGGCCTCGCGGAACATCCCCAGGCTAGCGACCAGGCGCCTTGCTGGCGAAGCGGCCGGTGCTGGCTCGGCCACCGGGGTGGGCATGGCTGCGGTGCCCGTGCGCCGGTCGCTGACGATTTGACCGTCGCTGACCTCGATGACCCGTTCAGCATGCGCGGCGACCTTGGGGTCGTGGGTCACCAGGATCACCGTGTGCCCGGCTGCGTGCAGCTCCAGCAGAATATTCATCACCTCTTTGCCGCTGGCCGTGTCCAGCGCACCGGTCGGCTCGTCGGCGAGGATCACCTGGCCACCGTTCATGAGCGCCCGGCAGATACTCACCCGCTGCTGCTGCCCGCCGGACAACTGGCTGGGGCGGTGTTCCAGATGCCCGGCAAGCCCCAAGCGCGTGAGCAGCTCACGTGCCCGGTCGTGGCGTTGCCCGTGCGCAGTGCCGGCATACACTGCTGGAATCTCGACGTTGTGCAGGGCATCCAGGTGCGGCAGCAGGTGGTAGCGCTGGAAGATGAAGCCAAAATGGTCGCGGCGCAGCGCCGCCAGGGCATCGTCGTCCAGCGTGCGCGTCTCTTGCCCGCCGACCTGGTAGCTGCCACTGCTGGCGTTGTCCAGGCAGCCGAGGATATTCATCAGGGTCGACTTGCCGGACCCAGAGGCGCCAATGATCGCCACCAGCTCGCCACTGTGGATCTGCAGATCGATACCCTTCAGCGCCAGGAATTCGCGGTCGCCGGCCAGAAAACTGCGGCTGACCCCCTGCAGGCGCAACAACGGCTCGCCGTTGCTGCAGGCAACGGCGCTGTGTGCGCTCAGCTCGACATTCATGTTCATGCTCACGCCCCTGCTTCGCCAGACACCGGTTCGCCGATCACTACACGGTCACCTTCGGCCAGGCCATCCTTGATCTGCACTTTGACGTTGTTGTTGATCCCCGCCTGCACGTTGCGCACCTGGGCGAAGCCCTTGGCATCGAGCACCCGCACCGGGAAGCTGCCGTCGCCATTGCGCGCGCCCAGGGCGGCCACCGGCACAGTGAGCACGCCTTCGGCCGTGTCGAGCACGATGTGCACCTGCGCGGTCATCGAGATGCGCAGGCGGTGCTCGGGGTTCGCCACCTCGAACAGGGCGTTGTAAAACACCGCACCATTGGGTTTCGTGGCGCTGCCATCGCTGTTGTCGGTGCTTTGCGCGTAGTTCTGCGGGGCCGGTTCGGTGCCGCGCAGCTTGGCGTAGTAGCGTTTGTCTTCACCGAGGATGGTGAAGTACACCGGTTGGCCTGGGCTGATGTGGATCACATCGGCTTCCGACACCTGCGCCTTGACGGTCATGGTGTCGAGGTCGGCCAGCTTGAGCAGCACGGGCGCCAGCTGGTTGGCGATCACGGTTTGCCCTTCTTGCGTGACGATGCCCACCACATGGCCGTTGATCGGTGCATTGATACGGGTGTAGCCCAGGTTGACCTTGGCCGTGTCGATCTCGACCCGGGCACTCTGGATTTGCGCATCGAGCGAGCGCACGGCGGCCTGCTGCACCTCGTATTCGGACTCGGCGTTCTCGAAGTCCTGGCGCGATACCGACTCGTCGGCCTGCAGTTCGCGATAGCGCTCATACACCCGCCTGGCCTGCTTGAGCTGGGCCAGGCTAGAACGGCGCTCGGCCTGCAATTTGTCCTCGTCGACCTCAGCCTGGCGCAAGGTATTGCGCAGCACCAGCGGGTCGATTTCGGCCAGCCACTGGCCCTCGGTGACCTTGTCACCCAGTTTGACCTTCAACGAGCGCAACTGGCCCGACACCTGGGCGCCGACGTCCACCTGTTTGATGCCCTGCAACGTACCGGTGGCCAACACGGCGTTTTCGATGTCGCCACGCTCGACCGTGGCGGTGATGTATTGCGGCGGCTTGGCCGGGGCCTGGACGGCATACAGCGTGATGCCGGCGACCAGGGCCACGGCGATGCCGAGGCTGTATTTGCGAAATCTGGACTTTTCCATGAACACTCACTATCTCTTCGGGTTCGCATGACCCGGCCCCAGTGGGGCCGGGAAGGCCCATCTTTAAGGGGTAACCTTGCCGTGGTGCAGCGCCTGCCCGTCGTGCCACCAGGCCGCCAGGCTGAACACATCCGGCACCTTGAGGATGCTGAAGTGGTCACCCGGCCCCTGCCACAGCGCAAGCGTGGGCATCAGTTGCTGCCAACCGGCCTGCATGGCGGCATGCTCGCGGGCATTGCCCAAGGCATCCAGGCCCGGGTCATCCACCAGCACCAGGCCGACCGGCCCGTGGTAACTCAACGTTGGCCGGTAGGCCGTGCGCAACGCCGTGGCGAAGGTCCGTACGGTGCCGTCCAGCGCCCCTGGCTGCGACCGCGCCGGCAGTAATCCGACCCGCACCATGGCCGCGTGCAGCTGGCTCAACTGCTGGTCGTCGCTGGCCTCAGCAAAGGCGCCTGGGTCAATACCCAGGGTTTTGCCGGTGGACAGCTGCAACGCCTCGATCAGCCGCTGCAAGGCTTCGCCCAGGGTGTAGGGCTGGCCACAGGTGCCGCCCTCGCCCGGTGCTTCGCTGTCGATCAGTGTCAATGAACGCACCTGCCGCCCCTTGGCCTCGAACCGGGCAGCCATGGCATGTGCCACCCAGCCGCCAAACGAATGCCCGACCAGGTTCAGCGGCCCTTGCGGATAAAGCGCCTCGATGGCCTGCACATGGCAATCGGCAGCAGCCTCCACCGAAGTGTGCGGCACCGAGCAGCCGTCCAGCCCCCGCGCCTGAAGGCCGTACAGCGGCCAGTCCGGTCCCAGGGCCTCGGCCAGGCCTATGAAACTGGTGACGCTGTCGCCAGCCCCCGGCACGCAAAACAACGGTGCATGCCCGTGCTGACCGGTCTGGATCGCCACCAAAGGCTGATAAGCCGCTGCCTTGACGATGTTCGTGCTAGGCACACTGCCCAGTAGCTGGCCAAGCGCCTGACCGAGCGCGGCCACCTGGGGCGCCTGCATCATGCTGCGGTGGTCCCCCGGCACGCCCAGGAGCACCAGGGCCTGGGACGGCAGGGTCTCGCGCCAGCCCAGAGTCGACTGGCTGTCACTGCCCTGTTCGGCGCGCAGCAGGTGCACCGGCACGCTCAACGGTGAAGGGCGGTAATGTGCCAGCGCATGGCCGTGTGCCAGTTCACGGGTGAAGTAGTGCAGCAGTTGCGCGTCGCTCATGCTTGCCCACAGCCCATAGAGCAACTGGTGCTCGCGGCAGCTGGCGACCAGCGTGGCAAAATCGGCCTGACCAGCCTCCAGTTGCTGCAGGCGTGCCAGCTTGTCGGCGCCTGCCGAGTCTTGCGTGCGCCAGAACGTGCTGCAGTTCAACAGCAACTGCCGTTCGAGTGCACGTGGCCCCTGCCAGCGCGCCTTGCCCTGGTCGGCCAGGCGCGGCACATAGGTGTCGATCAAACCGAGGAATTCGACCTCCTCGTCCACACCCAGCAATTGGTTAGCCATTTCGAAGGCCACTACCCCACCGAACGACCAGCCTGCCAGGCGATACGGCCCCTGTGGCTGCACGCTGCGCATCTGTTCGATCTGGTAGCGGGCCAGGCACTCGAGCGTCTGTGGCTGCGGTTGATCGGCCGGGATGCCGGGCAGTCCATAGAGCGCGAAATCATCGGGTAGGTGCTGGCCCAGCACCGGGAAGTAGAAATCCAGGCCAGTGAATTCGTGAACCAGGAACAGCGGCGTCTGGCTGCCCCCTGCACGCACCCGGATCACCCCGCGGTGCGCAGCGTCAGGGCTGCCGAGCCTGGCCGCCAGCAACGCTACGCTGGGGTGCTGGAACACATCGTTGATGGCCACCTTCAGGCCCGCCTTGGTCATCTTGTCGACCAGCCGGATTGCCGCCAGGGAGTGGCCGCCCAGCTCGAAGAAGTTGTCGTGCCGCCCTACCCGCTCCACGCCCAACAGTTCGGACCAGATCGTTGCCAACAGGGTTTCGGTTTCACCTTCTGGCGCTTGGTACTCGCGGTTCTGCAGGGCCTCGCTATCCGGTAATGGCAAAGCCTTGCGGTCGAGCTTGCCGTTGGGGCTCAAGGGCAGTGCCTGCAGGTGGACGAACAGCGCCGGCACCATGAAGGTCGGCAGGCGCCCGAGCAATGCCGAGCGCAGCCCCTCAACCGGGAACGACTCGCCCGTGTAGTAAGCGAGCAACTGCTGCTCATGAGCGATCACCACGGCCTCCTTGACCCCCTCTATTCGCGTCAGGCAGGCCTGAATTTCGCCCAGTTCGATGCGCAAGCCGTGGATTTTGACTTGGTCATCGTTACGGCCCAGGTATTCGATGTTGCCATCGGCCAGGTGCCGCGCCAGGTCGCCGGTGCGGTACAGGCGTGCACCAGGGCGGGTGCTGAACGGGTCTTCGAGGAAGCGTTCGGCGGTCAGTTCGATGCGGTTCAGGTAGCCTCGGGCGACTTGCACGCCGCCGATGAACAGCTCGCCAGCCACGCCTTGCGGTACGGGTTGCCCCAGCGTATCGAGTACGTACAGCGTGGTGTTGGCGATCGGTTTGCCGATGGGGGTGTTGTCCGGCGCCGTCACGCAGTGCCAGGCGCTCACGTCCACCGCTGCTTCAGTCGGGCCGTACAGGTTGTGCAGTTCGACAGTTGGCAATTGCGCGTGGAAGCGTCGGACCAGGCTGCCCGGCAAGGCTTCGCCGCTGCACAGAACGCGCTTCAACGAAGCCGCCGAGACGTCACCATGGGCCAGGAATACATCCAGCATCGAGGGCACGAAGTGCAAGGTGGTGACGTTTTCGCTGCGGATCACCTGACGCAGGTACTCCGGATCGCGATGGCCGCCGGGACGCGCCATGACCAGGCGCGCGCCGGTTTGCAGGGGCCAGAGGAATTCCCACACCGACACGTCGAAGCTGAACGGGGTCTTCTGCAAGACCACGTCTTCAGCGCCGAGGTAATAGGCGTCTTGCATCCACAACAGGCGGTTGACCACGCCGGCATGCTCGTTCATCACACCCTTCGGCAAGCCGGTGGAACCTGAGGTGTAGATCACGTAGGCCAGGTGACGCGGGGTCAAGCCGGTGACAACTGGGTTGCTGGACGGCTGGGCGTTCCAGGTCGGCTGATCCAGGTCGATAACCTGGGCCGAATCCGGTACGTGCCGCGTAGCGCTGTGCACCAGCACCGCCACCGGCGCGCTGTCGCTCAGCATATGTCGCACGCGCTCCGCTGGGTAATCGGGGTCAACCGGCACATACGCGCCGCCCGCCTTAAGAATGGCCAGCAAGCCAACCACCATCGACAGCCCACGTTCAACGCAGATCGCTACCCGATCATCAGGTTTTACACCCAGTTCAATCAGGTGATGCGCTAATCGGTTGGCCTGCTCATTCAGCTGGCAATAGCTCAGTACCCCTTCTTCGGTTTTAACCGCGATCGCATCCGGCGTACGCAACCCCTGCGCCTCGATCATCCCGTGCAGGGTCTGCTCAAGGTCATAATCCACCGCCGTGTCGTTAAAGCCCTGCAGCAACCGCTTGCGCTCATCGGCATCCGGCAACCCGACATGGCCCGGAATGGCCCGATCGCTCTCCACGAAGGCCCACAGCAGTTGTTGGAAATACCCCGCATAACGCGCGATGGTCGCCCGCTCGAACAGGGCTGTGGCAAACACGATACCGCCAGCAAAACCTTCGGCGCGCTCACCCAGGCTCAGGCTCAGGTCGAACTTGGCAATGCACGCAGGCCCACTCACTGCGCTCACCGACAGGTCGGCCAGTTGCAGCGCCTGGCGCTCCGGGCTGGCGTCCCAGTCCAGGGTGGCCTGGTACAGCGGCGTATGCGCAAGGCTTCGGCGCGGGCGCAGCAACTCGACCACCTGCTCGAACGGCAAGTCTTGATGCGCCTGCCCGCCCAGCACCACGGCCTTTACCCGGACCAGCAAGGTCGCCACATCCGGTGCCCCCGAGGTGTCCACGCGCAACGCCATGGCATTGACGAACATGCCGACCAGGCCATCCACTTCAGCCTGCCTGCGGTTGGCTACCGGCGAGCCGATCACCACTTCATCCTGGCCGGCAAGCCGGCTCAACAACACTGCCCAAGCCGCCATGAACAGCATGTAAGGCGTGACGCCATGGCGCCGGCACACGGCCTTAAGCTCGGCACTCAGGCGCGGGTCCAGGCTCAGCGCGACGCTGTCACCGGCATACTGCTGACGCTCTGGCCGTGGGTGATCCCAAGGCAAGCTGAGCAGCGCCGGTGCCCCGGCCAGCTGGCCAATCCAGTAATCCGCCTGTTGGCGCAGCGCATCGCCGCTCAGCCAGCGCCGCTGCCACAAGGCATAGTCGATGTACTGCACGGGCAAGGCCGGCAAGGGGTCGTCGCCACCGCAACTGAAGGCTTGGTACAACTCGCCAAGCTCGCGCACCAACACCCCCAGCGACCAACCGTCGGCCACCAGGTGGTGCAAGGTCAGCAGTAGCAGGTGGTGGTCCTCGGCCAGCTGCAGCAGGCGCCCACGCACCGGCAGGTCGCGGCTAAGCACGAAGGGTTGGCTCGCCTCCTGGCGGATCAGCGCCGCAATAGCGGCTTCATCCAGGCCCTGGCAAAGGTCCCGGCCAAACTGGAACCCTTCGTTACCGGTTGCCAGCACCACCTGCGGCTCGCCTTCCTGTTCGACAAAATGGCTGCGCAAGCTTTCATGGCGCTCGACCAGGCGCCTTAACGCGCGCTCCAGCGCCCCAGAGTCCAAACGGCCCTCCAGGCGCAGGGCCAGGGGAATGTGATAGGCCGCGCTGGCCTCCTCCATCTGCGCCAGAAACCACAGCCGCTGCTGGGCGAACGAAAGCGGTAAAGCACCGTCACGTGTGCCCGGCTGGATGGCCGGCAAGGCATCACCGTCACGCGCAAGGCAGGCGGCCACCGCTGCCAGGCTGTCATCGGCAAACAGGTCGCCCAATGCCAGCTCCAGCCCCAGGCGTTGGCGAACTTGGGCCAGCATGCGCATCGCCAGCAGTGAATGGCCGCCCAATTCGAAGAAGCGGTCGTGACGACCGACGCGTTCCAGGTGCAGCAGTTCGCCCCACAACGTGGCCAGCGCCTGCTCGCGCTCGCCTTCCGGTGCTTCGTACGCTGTCACCGCCAAGTCCTGGGGTGCCGGCGCCGGCAAGGCCTGGCGATCAACTTTGCCATTGTTGTTCAGTGGCATCCGCGGCAATGCCACAAATGCGGTAGGCACCATGTAATCCGGCAAGCGCCCACGCAAGAAGGCACGCAGGTCAGCAGCCTCCACTGGGGCCTCGTGCCGGGTAAACCAGGCCACCAGCCGCAGTGGGCCCTGCGCGCTCGGCACAGCCATCACCACGACTTCACCGACACCCGGTGCCAGTGCCAACTGCTGCTCGATTTCGCCCAGCTCGATCCGGTAACCGCGAATCTTGACCTGGTCGTCATTGCGCCCCAGGCACTCCAGTTGGCCGTCGGCCTGCCAGCGCACCAGGTCGCCGGTGCGGTACAGCCGAGCGCCCGGCTGCGGGCTGAACGGGTCATCGATAAACCGCTGCGCCGTCAGTTCTGGGCGGTTCAGGTAACCCAGCGCCACGCCGTCGCCGCCGATATACAGTTCACCGACCACGCCTTGCGGCACGGGCTGTTGCCAGGCGTCCAGCACATACACCTGGGTATTGCCGATCGGCCGGCCAATCGGCACTTGGGCTGCGTCGGGCGCCAATTCACGCACTTCGCAGGTCACTGCGAACGTGGTGGTTTCGGTGGGCCCGTAGCCATTGAGCAGGCGCAGCCCAGGTGCTTTGTGCAGCAGCGTGCGGAAGGCTGCAGGTTCGGCACGCTCACCGCCGCTGATCAGCACGCGCAGCGCGGCCAGGGCCTCGGGGATCAACTGCACGTACTGGTTGAACAACGCCGTGGTCAAGAACAGAACGGTGATGCCCTGCTCCGCCAGCGCCTTCGCGAAAAGCGCTGGGTCGACCAGCGTGCGGTGGTCGATCACTCGCACCTGCCCGCCATTGAGCAACGCGCCCCACACTTCCAGGGTGCTGGCATCGAACGCCGGGTTGGAAGCGAAAGCGATGCGGTCGCTGGCCAGCAACCCGGCATACCGCTCGTTCAGCACCAACCGCGCAATACCCCGGTGCGGCACGCACACGCCCTTGGGTTTGCCTGTGGTGCCAGAGGTGTACATCACATAGGCCGCACTGCCAGCGTCCTGGGCCACCCCAGGGTTGTGGCCAGGCTGGTCATCGAGGACCAGTTGGTCCAGGTCGACCCGCCGCACCGCATACTCAACCGGTGTGCCAGCAAGCGTCAGCAACGCGGTGGCCTGGCAATCCTCGACCATGAAGGCCTGGCGCTCGGTCGGGGCATGAATGTCGAGCGGTACATAGACCGCGCCACACTTGAGCACAGCCAGTTGCGCCACCAGCAGGTGCAACGAGCGCGGCAGCAGCACGGCCACATAGGCACCCGGTGCCACACCTGCGCCCATCAGGTAATGGGCCAGGCGGTTGGCGCGTTCGTTAAGTGCCCCGTAGCACAGCGCCTGGCCGCCCTGCACTGCCGCCACGGCCAGGGGATGGCGCGATACGCGCTGCTCAAACAGCTGCTGCACGGCCAGGTCACGGGGGTAATCGCGCTGCGTGGCATTGAAACTGTGCAGCAGGGTGTGGCGCTCGGCGTCGCCAAGCAACGGCACCTGTGCCAGCGGCTGTTGATCATCGCCGATCATGGCCCAGAGCAAGGTCTCGAAGTAGCCAACATAGCGCCGCACGGTTGCTTCGTCGAACAGCGAGGTGGCGTAGTCCAGGCTGCCGGCCAGCGTGTCGCCGAATTCGCCGAGGTTCAGCGTCAGGTCGAACTTGGCGACCTGGCCAGCCTGGGCCACGGCCTCCAACTGCAGGCCCGGCAGTTGCAAGGCTGCACCTTCGATCGCCTGCCAGTTGAGCGTGGCCTGGAACAAGGGGGTGTGGCCGAGGCTGCGCACTGGGCGGACGATTTCCACCACCTGTTCGAATGGCAGGTGTTGGTGCGCCTGAGCCTCCAGCACGCGTGTACGGACCTGCTCCAGCAGGGTTTGCGCCGTCGGTGCGGCAGCCGTGTCGATGCGCACGGCCAGGGTATTGACGAACAAGCCCACCAGCGGCTCCAGCTCGGCACGGCCGCGGCCCGCCACAGGGCAACCGATGACGATTTCGCCCTGGCCGGACAGCCGCGTCAACACGGCGGCCCAGGCACTGAGCACGGCCATGTACAGGGTTACCCCGTGGCGCTGGGCCAGGCTGCGCAGGCCAGCCGCCAGGCGGGGCTGCAACTGCAGCGGCAGGCTTGCGCCGGCAAAGTCCTGGCGTTCGGGGCGTGGGCGATCACTGGGCAGCTTGAGCAGGCTGGGTGCACCGTCCAGGGCCTGGCGCCAGTAATCGGCCTGGCGCTGCAACTGGGCGCCGGCCAACCAGCGGCGCTGCCACACGGCATAGTCGCCGTACTGGATGTCCAGGGCCGGCAGCGGATTATCCTGGCCCTGGCAGCAGGCCGTATACAGCGCGCTCAGTTCGCGGGTCAGCACGCCCAGCGACCAGCCATCGGCAACGATGTGGTGCACGGTCAGCGCTAGCACGTGATGCTCTGCGCTCAAACGCAGCAAACGCGCACGCAGCAGTGGCCCGTGGGCCAGGTCGAAAGGCGCGCTGGCCACTTCATGCAAGCGGGCCGGCAGCGCCTCGACGCTCAGGTCTTCACGCTGGAACCAATCGGCACCCGCAGTGGTAGCCAGCACCACCTCGGCACTGTCATCGCGTGGTACGAAGCGGCTGCGCAAGGTCTCGTGGCGCTCGATGATGCCCAGCAAGGCCGCCTCCAGCGCATCGGCATCCAGTGCCCCGCGCAGGCCCAGGGCCAGCGGCACATTGTAAGCCTGGTTGCCGCCTTCCATTTGCGCCAGGAACCACAGCCGCTGTTGGGCGAACGACATCGGCAGCGGCGCATCGCGCGGCACCGGGCGTATCGCTGGCAGCTCACAGCGCCCGGCATGGGCCAGTACCTCGGCCACGGCGGCCAGCTCGGGGTTGGCGAACAGGTCGGCCAGGCTCAGTTCGACACCCAGGCGCAGGCGCACCTGGGAGACCATGCGCATCGCCAGCAGTGAATGCCCGCCCAAGCTGAAAAAATGGTCGCGACGGCCGACTCGCTCAACGTGCAGCAACTCGGCCCATAGTGTTGCCAGCGCCTGCTCCAACGCCCCTTCGGGGGCCTCGTAGCCCTGCTCGAACAGCGCCGAGCGGTCCGGGCGTGGCAATGCGCGGCGGTCGAGTTTGCCGTTGGCCGTCAGCGGCAACGCCGGCAGCTCGACATAGGCCACCGGCACCATGTATTCCGGCAGGTGCGCCTGCAATTGGCTGCGTAGGCCTTCTGGGGTGAGCAGTTCGACACCTGCCTGGGCGGTGAAGTAGGCCACCAGGCGCGGCTGGCCGGGCTGGTCCTCACGGGCCAGCACCACGGCTTCATCGATGCCAGCCAGGGCGTTCAGCCGGCTTTCGATCTCGCCCAGTTCGATGCGCACACCGCGGATCTTGACCTGGTCGTCGTTGCGCCCCAGGTAGTCCAGGGTGCCGTCCGCCAGCCAGCGCACCAGGTCGCCTGTGCGGTACATGCGCCCACGGGCGGCGAAGGGGTCGTCGAGGAAGCGCTCGGCGGTGAGCGCCGGGCGGTTCAGGTAGCCCCGGGCAACCCCGGCGCCACCAATGTACAGCTCACCTGGCACACCCAGCGCGACAGGCTGCAGGTGTGGGTCGAGTACGTACAGACGGGCGTTATCGACCGGCCGACCGATGTGCAGCGCCCCGCCCGCTTCCACCGCGCCGGAGCTGGCCACCACCGTGGTTTCGGTCGGGCCGTAGTTGTTGACCACGGCAAAGCGCTGGGTGCGGTTGAACTGGCGCAGGCGGTCACCGCCGATCAACAGGGTGCGTAGGGTCGGGTGTTCGAGCTGATGGTTGAAGGCATACTCGGCCACCGGCGTCGGCAAGAAGCTCACGTCCAGGGGCTGCGCCTGCCACCAGGCGAGCATGGCATCCAGGTCGTCGTTGCCCTCCGACGCCGGCGCCAGGTGCAACGTGGCCCCGGCGCATAACGCTGGCCAGACTTCCCAGGCCATGGCGTCGAAACCAAAACCGGCCAGGCTCGAAGTGTGCCGGCCATGGCACAGGTCGAAGGCGCGGCAGTGCCAATCGACCAGGTTGTTGACGGTCTGGTGCTCGACCATCACACCCTTGGGCTGCCCGGTGGAACCGGAGGTGTAGATCACATAGGCCAGGTGGCTCGCGCTCAGCCCCGGCACAACCGGGTCGCTCTCGCATACAGGCCAGTGCGGCTGGTCGAGCAGCACCACCGGCACCGCGACAGGCCCCAGGCGCTCACGCAGCGCCTGCTGCGTCAGCACCGCTACCGGGCCGCTGTCATTCAGCAGGTAGTGCACGCGCTCATCCGGGTGGGCGGGGTCTACCGGCACGTAACCGGCTCCGGCCTTGAGTACCGCCAACAAGCCCACCAGCGTCTGAAGGCTGCGCCGCGCTACCACGGCGACGCGGTCGTCAGGCCGCACGCCCAGGTTGATCAGGTGCTGCGCCAGGGCATTGGCCTGCCGGTTGAGCTCGGCGTAACTCAAGCGCGTACCGTCACAGGTGGCGGCGACGGTGTCAGGGTGCAGCTCGGCGCGCTGTGCAATGCGCTGGTGCAGGGTCAGTTGCCGCTCATACGGGGCCGGATAATCGTTGAACGCTTCCAGCAGCTCCGTGCGCTCGCTGTCGGGGAGCATGGCCAGCGCCAGGACCGACGACTGCGGTGCTTTCACCAGGCTTTCGAGGGTCTGCTGCAGGTAAGCACAGACGCGCTGCGCCGGCACTTCGGCGCTGGCCAGCAAGGTCAGGCGAAACGCTTCGCCCAGGTCGTCGACGCTAAGCGTCAAGGGGTAGTTGGTGGCCTCGGCCGACTCGACGATGTCGATGCCGGCCAGGGCTGCGCGGCGTGGCTGGGTGCTGTCCACTGCGCTGTGGCGGTAGTTGAGCAAGGCATTGAACAGCGGCGCCGGCGCCGCCACACCGCTGCACCGCTGGGCCAGGGCCAGTGGCGCGTGTTCATGGCGCATCAATGCGCTCAGCCGTTGGTGGGTAGCGCGGATCGCCGTCGGCAAATCAGCACTGTCCAGGTCAACGCGTACTGGCAGGGTATTGATGAAAATCCCCAGCGCCCGGTCGGTGGCTTCGGCGCCCTGCAAGCGCCCCATCAGCACTGTGCCGAACACCACCTGTTCGCGCCCCGTCAGCCCGCCCAGCACGCGGCCCCAGGCCAGGTGGAAGAGGCTGGCGACGCTCACGCCCAGGCTACGCGCCTGGCTGCGTAGCTGCTGGCACAGCGCAAGTGGCAGGTCGAGCGCGTGCTCGTTGTGCACCTCGCCCACGCCTTGCACATCCTGGATGCCGCAGGCCAGGGTCGACGCGTCGATCCCACCCAGCATGTCGCGGAAAAACGCCTCGTGTTCGGCCTCGCTGATACCCAGCACGGCTTGTGCCACATAATTGCGAAACGGCACCGGGGTACCCAGCCGATCACCCTCGCCGGCCAGAAACGCGATCAGTTCGTGACGCACCACCTCCAAGGCACTGTGGTCCATGGCGATATGGTGGAACTGCAGGGTGGCGGTCAGTGCGCCATCGGCTTGCTCGGCCTCACGTAGCAGGCGGATTAGCGGTGCCTGGGTCAGGTCGAGCCTGCCGCGCGTGGGGTCGTTGTCGGGTAACGTCGCCACCTGCAGGTCGGCGCGGCGCCAGACCACCTGCACCGGCGTTTCCAGCCCTTCCCAGTGCACCGAGGTGCGCAAGATGTCGTGGCGGGCAATTACACCACGCAGCGCATCGGCAAACGCCTGCAAGCGGGCCTCGCTGGCAAACACGAAACGCGCCTGCATCACGTACGGGTCGCTGTCGGTGGCACTGGCGTGGTGGAACAGCATGCCTTGCTGCAGCGGTGCCAGTGGGTAGATGTCTTGCACGTTGGCCGCGCCGCCGGGGATGCAAGCGACGATGCGGTCAAGGGTGCCCTGGTCGAGGTCGATCAGGTTGAGGTGCTGCGGCGTAATGCGCGTGCAGCCCGGGCCAATGAGGTTGGACGGCACGTGTACCGCGCCCTGTTTCACGGCCACGTACTCGCCGCGCTCGATCATCGCCACCAGCGTTGGCTTGTGTTCACGCAGTTGCGCCACCAACGCGGGGTCGGTCAGGGCCTGACGGTTGCCCTGGACGGCCAGTTGGCCGTCCTTCAACGCCAGTTGCACGTTTTTGGCCGTCAGTGTTGCCAGTAGTTGGTTGATGCTCACAGGACGATCTCCATTCTGTCTGTGATGGCTGCGTAGCCCGCCAAGGTCGGTTGGTCGAACAGGGCGCGCACGTCGGCTTCCAGGCCTTGATCACGCAGGCGGGAGGTGAGGGTCACCGCCAGCAGCGAATGGCCGCCCAGTTCGAAGAAGTTGTCATGCCGCCCTACCCGCTCAACGCCCAGCAGCTCGGCCCAGATCGCGGCCAACAGGGTTTCGGTTTCGCCTTCTGGGGCTTCGTACACGCGGCTTTGCAGGGCGTCGGTATCCGGTAATGGCAAAGCCTTGCGGTCGAGTTTGCCGTTGGGGCTCAGGGGCAATGCGTCCAGGTGCAGGAACAGCGCGGGCACCATGAACTCCGGCAGGTGGGCCAGCAATGCCGTGCGCAGAGCGTCTGCGGCCTGCTGCTCACCGGTGTAATACGCCACCAGACGCTGGTCGCGGGCGACAACAACTGCCTCCTTCACGCCTTCGATGGCCGTCAGGCCAGCCTGGATTTCACCCAGCTCGATACGCAGGCCGCGCAGCTTCACCTGGTCATCGTTACGGCCCAGGTATTCAATGTTGCCATCGGCCAGGTGCCGCGCCAGGTCGCCGGTGCGGTACAGGCGTGCACCAGGGCGGGTGCTGAACGGGTCGTCGAGGAAGCGTTCAGCGGTCAGTTCGGCGCGGTTCAGGTAGCCTCGGGCGACTTGCACGCCGCCGATGAACAGCTCGCCAGCCACGCCTTGCGGTACGGGTTGACCCAGCGTATCGAGTACATACAGCGTGGTGTTGGCGATGGGTTTGCCGATGGGGGTGTTGTCCGGCGCCGTCACGCAATGCCAGGCGCTCACGTCCACCGCTGCTTCGGTCGGGCCGTACAGGTTGTGCAGTTCGACAGTTGGCAATTGCGCGTGGAAGCGTCGGACCAGGCTGCCCGGCAAGGCTTCGCCGCTGCACAGGACGCGCTTCAACGAAGCCGCCGAGGCGTCGCCATGGGCTAGGAACACATCCAGCATCGAGGGCACGAAGTGCAAGGTCGTGACGTTTTCGCTACGGATCACCTGACGCAGGTATTCAGGATCGCGATGGCCGCCGGGACGCGCCATGACAAGGCGCGCGCCGGTTTGCAGGGGCCAGAGGAATTCCCATACCGACACGTCGAAGCTGAACGGGGTCTTCTGCAAGACCACGTCTTCAGCGCCGAGGTTATAGGCGTCTTGCATCCAAAGCAGTCGATTGACCACGCCGGCATGCTCGTTCATCACGCCCTTCGGCAAGCCGGTGGAGCCTGAGGTGTAGATCACGTAGGCCAGGTGACGCGGGGTCAAGCCGGTGACAACTGGGTTGCTGGACGGCTGGGCGTTCCAGGTCGGCTGATCCAGGTCGATAACCTGGGCCGAATCCGGTACGTGCCGCGTAGCGCTGTGCACCAGCACCGCCACCGGCGCGCTGTCGCTCAGCATATGTCGCACGCGCTCCGCTGGGTAATCGGGGTCAACCGGCACATACGCGCCGCCCGCCTTAAGAATGGCCAGCAAGCCAACCACCATCGACAGCCCACGTTCGACGCAGATCGCCACCCGATCATCAGGTTTAACACTCAGTTCAATCAGGTGATGCGCCAATCGGTTGGCCTGCTCATTCAGCTGGCGATAGCTCAGTACCCCCTCTTCGGCCTTAACCGCGACCGCATCCGGCGTACGCAACACCTGCGCCTCGATCATCCCGTGCAGGGTCTGCTCAAGGTCATAGTCCACCGCCGTGTCGTTGAAGCCCAGCAGCACACGCTCACGCTCGTGCACTTCCAGCACCGGCAAGCGCTGCACCGGCAGTGCCGGCGTCTGCTCCAGCGCCTCGACCATTGCCTCCAACACCTGGTTCATCTGCCCACAGATACGCGCCGCGCCTACGTCGGCCGGGGTCATGGCAACCAGGCGGAAGCCCTCCCCCAGGTCATCCACGTTCAAGCCCAGCGGGTAGTTACTGCGTTCCTGGCTTTCCAGGTTGTCGATACCTTGCGTCGCCTGCCGCTGGCTGTCAGTGACCTGAGTGCTGTGCCGGTAGTTGAGCATGGCGCTGAACAACGGCAAGGGCGCAGCCACGCCACTGCAACGCTGGGCCAACGCCAGCGATGCATGCTCGTGGGCCAGCAAGGCACTGAGGCGCTGATGGGTAGCACGGGCCCCTTCACGCAGGCTGATACCGCCCAGGTCGACCCGCAGCGGCAAGGTGTTGATGAACATGCCCAGCGCCCGCTCGGCGCCTTCACCGCCTTGCAGGCGGCCCAGCAGTACGGTGCCGAACACCACGCTGTCCTGGCCACTGGCGGCCGCCAGCAGGCGCGCCCAAGCCAGGTGGAACAGGCTGGCGACGCTGATACCCAATTGCCGGCCTTGTTGGCGCAGCCGTTGTGCCAGGTCGTCACGCAGCCACAGCTGGGCCTCCTCGATGTCTCGGCCGTCACCCTGCACATCGCTAAGGCCGAACGGCAGCGTTGGCGCGTCGATATCCGCCAGTTGCCCGCGGAAGAACGCTTCATGCTCGGCCTGGCTGATACCCAGCCGCGCCTGGGCCACGTAGTTGCGGTACGGCGCCGGTGCCTGGGCCGGCTCGGCCGCACCCTGCAGATAACCGATCAGCTCCTCGCCGACCACTTCCATGGCCGTGTGGTCGAGCACGATGTGGTGGAACTGCAAGGTGGCTTCGATGCGGGCCGCGCCCGGCTGCTGCGTGTACAGCAGACGGATCAGCGGTGCCTTGCTCAGGTCAAGCATTGCCTCGCTGTCGCGGCCACGCGCCATGACCGACAACGGCGCCTGCCGCCAGACCACCTGCACCGGCTGCGGCAGGCCTTCCCAGAGCACCGCTGTGCGCAGCACGTCGTGGCGGGCGATGACCTTGTCCAATGCTGCCGCGAAGTTGTTCAAGTGTTCGCGGCTGGCGAACCCGAAGCGCGACTGCAGCACATAAGGGTCGTGCCCCTGCGCGCTGAGGTGGTGGTACAGGATGCCCTCCTGCAAGGGTGCCAGCGGGTAGATGTCCTGCACATTGCGGGCACCGCCGGGTACCTGGGCAACGATACGGTCGATGGCCGCCTGCTCCAGCGCCACCAGCGGCAGCATGCCGGGGGTGATGTGCGGGCAGCCGGCCGGGATCAGGTTGTCCGGCACCTGCACCTGTTGCACCTGGCCCAGGGTCGTCGCCAGTGCCGCCACCGTCGGCTGGCCAAACAGCGTACGCACATCCACCTGCACGCCCTCGCGGCGCAAGCGCGCGGTCAGGTTCACCGCCAGCAACGAGTGGCCACCCAGCTCGAAGAAGTTATCGTGCCGGCCCACTCGCTCAACGCCGAGCATGTCGGCCCACACCGCTGCCAGGGCCATTTCCACTTCGCCCTGCGGGGCGACATAGGCCTGGCCTGCAAGCAGCGCCGGATCCGGGTCGGGCAACGCCTTGCGGTCGAGCTTGCCATGGCTGGTCAACGGCAGTGCTGGCAGGCAGGTGAAGGCCAACGGCACCAGGTGTGCGGGCAGGCTTGCCTGCAAAGCCTGGCGCAGTGTGTCCACCGCCACCGGTGTGGTTTCAGTGAACCAGGCCAGCAGCCGCTCGCCACGCACCAGCACCACCGCATCGCCGATACCAGGCTGCGCGGCAAGTACGCTTTCGATCTCGCCAAGCTCCACCCGTACGCCGCGGATCTTCACCTGGTCGTCGTTACGGCCCAGGTAATCCAGGGTGCCGTCAGCGCTCCAGCGCACCAGGTCACCTGTGCGGTACAGCCGCGCATGGGGTTGGGCGGTGAACGGGTCGACAATGAAGCGCTCCTCGGTCAGTGCCGGGCGGTTGAAGTAACCGCGGGCCACGCCGGCGCCGCCAATGTACAACTCGCCCACGGCGCCCACCGGCACCGGCTGGCGGCGCTCGTCGAGCACATACACCTGGGTGTTGGCGATAGGCTTACCGATATGCAGCGCCCCCGCGGGTAGCAGTTGCCCGGACGTGGCCACCACGGTGGCTTCGGTCGGGCCATAGTTGTTGACCAGGGCAAAACCTGGGTCGCGCTCGAACTGGCGCAGGCGATCGCCGCCGACCAGCAGCGTGCGCAAGGTCGGGTGCTGACGCTCGCGGCGCAGCGCCTGTTCGGCCACGGGTGTGGGCAGGAAGCTGACGGCCAGCGGCTGCTCCAGCCACCAGTCGAGCAATTCGTCGACGTGCTCACCGGCAATGCGTGCGGGCGGTACGTGCAGCACGGCCCCCGTGCACAGCGCCGGCCACACCTCCCAGGCCACCGCATCGAAGCCAAAACCGGCCACCGTGCTGGTATGGCTGCCCGCTTTCAAGGCAAAGGCCTCACAGTGCCAGTGCACCAGGTTGGCCAGGGTCGCATGCTCGACCATCACCCCTTTCGGCTGGCCGGTGGAGCCGGAGGTGTAGATCACATACGCCAGTTGGCGATCATCCAGGCCTGCCACGCAGGGGTTGCTGTCGGCTGCGCCCTGCCAGGCATCGCGGTGCAGCTCGACACGCGGGGTGTCCCCCGCCAGCGCCAGGGTGGCCGCATCGACCAGCACCAATGCCGGCGTGCTGTCTTCAAGCAGGTAGGCGATGCGTTCGCCTGGGTAGGCCGGGTCGATCGGCACATAGGCCGCACCGGCCTTGAGGATGGCCAGCAGGCCGACCAGGCGCTCCAGGGTGCGCGGCAAGCACAATGCCACCCGGTCGCCGACCTTCACCCCGCGGCTGATCAGGTGATGCGCCAGGCGGTTGGCGCAGCGATTAAGCTCGCCGTAGCTCAGTACCTGGCCATCCTGCACCAGCGCTGCCGCTTGCGGTGCGCGGGCCGCCTGGGCCTCGACCAGGGCGTGCACGGCCTGCCCTTTCGGGTAGTCGCGTGCGGTGGCATTGAACGCTTCCAGCACCTGCTGCCGGGCTACCGGGTCCAGGATCGACAACGCGTCGACCGGCTTGGCCGCAGACTGCGTCAGCGCCTGCAGCAGTTCGACCAGGGCCTGGTTCATCCAGCCAGCGACCCGCTCGGCGCCAATGCCTGCCTGGGCCAGCACACTCAAGGCAAAGCCTTCGCCCAGGTCGTCGACACTCAGGGTCAGCGGGTAGTTGCTGCGCTCCTCGCCGCCCAGCAGTCGAACACCCTGACTGTGGGTATCGCCGTCGGCAGGCACCCCTGCCGTACTGTGGCGGTAGTTGAACAAGGCGCTGAACAACGGCGTGGACGCCGCCACGCCACTGCAGCGCTGGGCCAGTGCCAACGAGGCATGCTCGTGCGCCAACAGCGCCGAGAGCCGCTGATGGGTGGCGCGCACCGCCTGCGCCACCGGTGCAGTCAGGTCGATGCGCAGCGGCAAGGTGTTGATGAACACGCCCAATGCCCGGTCGGCCCCTTCACCGCCCTGCAAGCGCCCCATCAGCACGGTGCCAAACACGACATCGGTGCGGTTGGCGAGCACACCCAGCACCCGTGCCCAGGCCAGGTGCGCCAGGCTCGCGGCACTCACGCCAAGCTGCCGAGCCTGTTCGCGCAGGCCGCGGGCCACGCTGGCGTCGATGGCCAGGTGGGCTTCTTCGATAGCGTGGCCGTCACCCTGTACGTCGCTCAGGCCAAACGGCAAGGTCGGGGCATCAAGGTCCCCCAGCATCTCGCGGAAGAACGCTTCATGGCTGGCATCGTCGGCCCCAAGGCGGGCTTGGGCAACATAGGTGCGATAAGGCACTGGCGCCGGCAAGCGCTCGCCCTGGCCCGCCAGCAACACCTGCATCTCACTGGCGATGACTTCCATGGCGGTATGGTCCAGGGCCAGGTGATGGAATTGCAGAATCGCCACCACGCGCTGGTTGGCCGGGTCATCGGCATGCAGCAGGCGCAGCAAGGGTGCCCGCGACAGGTCGAGGCGCTGGTGACGGGCGTCGAAGCGCGCCTGCAAGGCATCGATCACCGACCCGGTAGCCAGGCCTTCGATCGCGCTCACCTGCATCCTCGCTTCCCGCCAGACCACTTGTACTGCGTGCGCAAGCCCTTCGCTGACCACTGCGGTGCGCAGAATGTCGTGCCGGTCGATGACCTGCTGCAAGGCGCCCGCCCAGCGCTGCAAGTGCGCCAGGCTGTCGAAGGCCAGGCGCGACTGCAGCAGGTACGGGTCGCCCTGTGCGGCGCTCAAGTGGTGGTACAGGATGCCCTCCTGCAGCGGGGCCAGCGGGTAGATCTCTTGCACATTGGCGGCGCCGCCCGGCACCGTGGCGACGATACGGTCGATACTGGCCTGGTCGAGCTCGATCAGGCTGAGCATGTCCGGGGTGATGTGGCGGGCCGTGTGTGGCACACGGTTGGCGGGCACCTGCACCTCGCGACCGCTGCCCACCGCGGCGGCCAGCGCCGCCAGGGTGGGCTGGGCAAACAGCACGCGCACATCGGCGCTGAGGCCGGCCTTGCGCATGCGCTCAACCAGGGTCACGGCCAGCAGCGAATGGCCGCCCAGCTCGAAGAAGTGGTCGTGGCGCCCGACCTGCGCGACCTTGAGCAGGTCGGCCCAGATCGCCGCCAGGGTGGTTTCGACCTCACCCTGTGGCGCCTCGAAGGCACGGCTGAGTACCGCCTCGTTGCCGGGTTGCGGCAAGGCACGGCGGTCAAGCTTGCCGTTGGCGGTCAGCGGCAATTCATCCAGGCACACGTAGGCCGCTGGCAGCATGTAGTCCGGCAACTGGCCTTGCAGCTGTTGGTGCAGTTCGGCAATGCCAAGGGCCGGATTGTTGGCGGTGAAATAGGCCACCAGGCGCTTGTCACCGGGCACGTCCTCACGCACCACCACGGCCGTGTCACGCACACCGGCACACGCGCCCAGGCGCGCTTCGATTTCACCCAGCTCGATGCGGAAGCCTCGCAGCTTGATCTGCTGGTCGGCACGGCCCAGGTAACGCAACGTGCCGTCGGCCTGCCAGCAGGCCAGGTCGCCACTGCGGTACATGCGCGCACCCGGCTCACGGCTGAACGGGTCGTCGAGGAAGCGCTCAGTGGTAAGAGCCGGCTGGCCGAGGTACCCCAAGGCGACGCCAGCACCGCCGATGTACAGCTCACCGACCGCGCCAACCGGCAACGGCTGCTGACGGGCGTCGAGCACGTAGCAACGGGCATTGCCGATCGGCCTGCCAATCGGGATGCTGCCCTCGCCGACCGTGGCGATGAGGTGGGTGGTGCTGAAGGTGGTGGCTTCAGTCGGGCCATAGCCATTGAGCAGGTGTTGTGGGGCGCCTTCGCGCAGCACCCGGCCGACGATGGCCGGGTCCAGCACATCGCCGCCCACCATCAGGTAGCGAAGCTTGGCGAATGCCGGCAGCAGGTCATCGGCAAACTGATGGAACAGGCCGGCAGTCAGCCACAGCACGCTGACGCGCTGCGCCAGCAACACCTCACGCAATGCCTGACGCGACAGCACCTGATCCTGGTCGATGACGACCACCGTGCCGCCGTTGAGCAGCGGCGCCCAGACTTCCAGGGTACTGGCGTCGAACGCAGGATTGGAGGCGAACGCGACACGGTCCTGGCAGGTGATTTCGGCAAAGCCGTTATTGATCACCAGGCGCACGATGGCCCGGTGCGGCACTTGCACGCCCTTGGGGGTGCCGGTAGAGCCGGAGGTGTACATGATGTAGGCGGCGCTTTCGGCAGCTACCGCCAGGCCCGGCGACTGCTGCGCGTACCCGGTGAGGTCGAGGCGGTCCAGCTCGACGCGCAGGGCATAGCCTACCCGCTGTTCGCTGCTGAAGGTGAGCAAGACACGCGCCTGGCTGTCTTCGATCATGAAGGCCTGGCGCTCGGCAGGCGCGTTGCTGTCCAGCGGCACGAACACCGCCGCGCATTTGCTCGCCGCCAGTTGCGCAGCCAGTAACTCGATGCTGCGGGGCAGCAGCAGGGCCACACGATCGCCAGGGCGCACGCCCAGGGCGAGCAGGTGGTGAGCCAGGCGGTTGGCGTGCTGTTCGAGCTGCTCATAGCTCCACTGCCGGCCACCGTGAACCACCGCCGGTGCAGCCGGGCTGAGCGCGGCATAGGTGCCAAACAGGGTGTGCAGCGCATGTTCCCGTGGGTAATCGCGGCGGGTGGCATTGAAGCCTTGCAACACCAGTTCGCGCTCGGCAACTGCCAGCTGGCTCACCTTGTGCAGGGCCGTGGTCGGCGCCTGCGCAAGGGCTTGGGCCAGTTGCTCAAGGGCGGTGCTGAGCAGGCGGCAGACCTGCGCGCCATCGACTTCCGGCACCGCTTGCACGGTCAGCACAAAGGCGTCGCCCACGTCGTCGACGTTGACCACCAATGGGTAGTTGCTGCGCTCATGCGCGGCCAGTTGCTCGATACCCTGCCAGGCCTGGCGCAGTTCGGCCTTGGCCGGTGCACTGTGGCGGAAGTTGAGCAGGCTGGTGAACAGCGCCTGAGACGCCGGCACTGCGCTGCAACGCTGAGCCAACGCCAGCGAGGCTTGCTCATGAGCCAGCAGACGGGCCAGCCGCTGGTGGGTCAGGCGTACGCCCTCGGCCACCGCCGTGGCACCCACGCTCACCCGCAGCGGCAAGGTGTTGATGAACATGCCAAGGGCCCGTTCAGCCCCCTCGCCGCCTTGCAGGCGACCGAGCAACACCGTGCCGAACACCACTTCCTCGCGCCCTGACAGTTGCGCCAGCACCTGCCCCCAGGCCTGGTGCACCAGGCTGGCGACGCTAATGCCAAGCAGGCGGGCCTGCTCGCGCAAGCGGCCGGCCAGCACCGTGTCCAGGGCCAGACGGCTGTCCAGTACACGGCTGCCGTCACTGAGCGCATCGCGTAGGCCGAATACCGTGGTGGGTTCGTCGATGTCACCCAGCAGCTCGCGGAACAGTGCCTCGTCAGCCTGGGTATCGGCGCCCAGACGTGCCTGCGCCACATAGTTGCGGTAGGGCACGCTGGCCTGCGACAGGGCCTGGCCTTGCAGCACAGCGGTGATCTCGGCCACCAGCTGTTCGACGGCTGCGTGGTCGAGGATGATGTGGTGGATCAGCAGCGTGGCTTCCACGCGCCCCTCGCCGTGGCTAGGGAGCAGGCGGATCAAGGGGGCCTTGTTCAAGTCGAGCGTGGTGCTGCTTTCATCACCGCGCAGGGCTACGCCGACTGCCGGCACAGTGCGCCAGACGACCTGCACGGGCTCCTCCAGGCCCTGCCAGTGGATGCTGGTGCGCAGGATGTCGTGACGGGCGATGACCTGGTCGAGCGCTGCGGCAAAGGCATCGAGTTCGGCTTGCGTCGGGAAGGCAAAGCGTGCCTGCAGCACGTAGGGGTCTGCGCCTTCGCTGGCCAAGTGATGGTAGAGGATGCCTTGCTGCAGCGGGGCCAGGCCGTAGACATCCTGGACATTGGCCACGCCACC
This sequence comes from Pseudomonas sp. LAIL14HWK12:I7, assembly GCF_000483465.1. Classification (NCBI taxonomy): domain Bacteria; kingdom Pseudomonadati; phylum Pseudomonadota; class Gammaproteobacteria; order Pseudomonadales; family Pseudomonadaceae; genus Pseudomonas; species Pseudomonas sp. LAIL14HWK12:I7. Next base: position 98,737 of record NZ_KI519608.1, on the reverse strand, counting down.
GGGGATCTGCGCGACCAGGGTGTCGATGGCCGCCTGGGACAGCTCGGCGAGCGGTAGCATGTCCGGCGTGAAGCGTGTGCCCTCTGCCGGAATGCGGTTGGCTGGCACGCTAATGCGGGTTTCACCGCCCACTGCAGCGGCGAGCGCTGCCAAGGTCGGCTGGCCGAACAATACGCGGATATCGGCATGCAGGCCTTGTTGGCGCAGGCGCGAGGTCAGGGTCACCGCCAGCAGCGAATGGCCGCCCAGTTCGAAGAAGTTGTCGTGGCGCCCTACCCGCTCCACGCCCAGCAGCTCGGCCCAGATCGCGGCCAGCAGGGTTTCGGTTTCGCCTTGTGGGGCTTCGTACACGCGGCTTTGCAGGGCTTCGGTGTCCGGCAGTGGCAAAGCCTTGCGGTCGAGTTTGCCGTTGGGGCTCAGGGGCAATGCGTCCAGGTGCAGGAACAGCGCGGGCACCATGAACTCCGGCAGGTGGG
>NZ_KI519608.1:9381-96991 GCF_000483465.1 Pseudomonas sp. LAIL14HWK12:I7 | reverse complement strand
GACCGCATCCGGCGTACGCAACACCTGCGCCTCGATCATCCCGTGCAGGGTCTGCTCAAGGTCATAGTCCACCGCCGTGTCGTTGAAGCCCAGCAATACACGCTCACGCTCCTGCGCTTCCAGCACCGGCAAGCGCTGCACCGGCAGTTCCGGTGTCTGCTCCAGCGCCTCGACCATGGCCTCCAACACCTGGTTCATCTGCCCACAGATACGCGCCGCGCCTACGTCGGCCGGGGTCATGGCAACCAGGCGGAAGCCCTCCCCCAAATCGTCGACGTTCAGGCTCAACGGGTAGTTGGTGCGCTCCTGGCCTTCGAGCACGTCGATGCCTTGCCACGCCTGCCGCTGTTCGGCGCTGGCTTCTGCGCCATGGCGGTAGTTGAGCATGGCGCTGAACAACGGCAACGGTGTAGCCACAGCGCTGCAGCGCTGGGCCAACGCCAAGGACGCGTGTTCGTGCGCTAGCAGTGCACTGAGGCGCTGATGCACGGCCTGCGCCCCTTCGCGCAGGCTCACCTCGCCCAGGTCGACCCGCAGCGGCAAGGTATTGATGAACATGCCGAGCGCCCGCTCGGCGCCTTCACCGCCTTGCAGGCGCCCCAGCAACACCGTGCCGAACACCACGCGGTCCTTGCCGCTGGCAGCGGCCAACAGGCGCGCCCAAGCCAGGTGGAATAGGCTGGCGACACTGATGCCCAGGTGCCGTGCCTGGCGCCGCAGCCCTGCGGCCAGCTCGGCCGACAGCGCCAGCTTGGCTTCTTGCATGCCAAGGCCATCGCCTTGCACATCGCTAAGGCCGAACGGCAACGTCGGCTCGTCGACATCCGCCAACTGCTCGCGGAAGAACGCCTCATGCTCGGCCTGGCTGACACCCAGGCGCGCCTGGGCCACATAGTTGCGATACGGCACGGGGGTTTGGACCGGCGGCGTGCTCTGCAGGAAGCCAATCAACTCCTCACCGACCACCTCCAGGGCGGTGTGGTCGAGGACGATGTGTTGGAACTGCAAGGTGGCTTCGATGCACCCGCTGCCCGGTGCCTGGCGATGAAGCAGACGAATCAGCGGCGCTTGGCTCAAGTCCAGGCCAACGGTAGCCGCATCGTCGTCGCGCAGGACCTGCAGCGGTGCGTGACGCCAGACCACCTGCACAGCCTGCGGCAGGCCGTCCCATAGCACAGCTGTGCGCAGCACGTCGTGGCGGGCGATGACCTGGTCCAGCGCGCTGGCGAAGGCTTGCAGGCGTTCGCCGTTGTCAAAACGCAGCCGGGAATACAGCACATAGGGGTCGTGCTCGGCGCTTAGGTGATGGTAAAGGATACCTTCCTGCAGCGGAGCCAGCGGGTAGATGTCCTGCACATTGGCCGCACCGCCCGGCACGCGCGCGACGATGCGATCGATCGAGGGTTGGTCGAGGTCGATCAGGCTCAGCAGGCCCGGGGTGATGTGGGTGCAACCGGCAGGGATGCGGTTTTCAGGTACCAGCACTTGCTGGTTGCGCCCCAAGGTCTCGGCCAGGGCCGCGACGGTAGGCTGGCCGAACAGGGTCCGTACATCGACTTGCAGACCTTCCAGGCGCAGCCGCGCGGTCAGGCTTACCGCCAGCAGCGAGTGGCCACCCAGCTCGAAGAAGTTGTCGTGACGGCCCACGTGCTCGACGCCCAGCAGTTGCGCCCACAGGTGGGCCAGCAGGGTTTCGGTCTGGCCCTGCGGCGCCTGGTAGGGGCGTTCATGCAAGGCGGCATCCGGCGCCGGCAGCGCTTTACGGTCGAGCTTGCCATTGGGCGTCAACGGCAACTGGTTGAGGTGGATGTACTGTGCCGGCAGCATGTATTCCGGCAGGTCGTGCAGCAGCGCCTGACGCAGGCTGTCCGCCTCGCGCGGCTCACCGGTGAAGTAGGCGACCAGGCGCGGCCCACTGGCCGGGGCGTCGTAAGCCAGTACCACGGCCTCGCGCACACCGGGCACACGCACCAGGCAGGCTTCGATCTCGCCCGCCTCGATGCGCAGGCCACGGATTTTGACCTGGTGGTCGTTACGGCCGAGGAAGACCAGGTTGCCATCCTCGCGCTGGCGCACCAGGTCACCACTGCGGTACAGCTGATCGCCGTCAACGAAGGGACTGGCGATGAAGCGCTCGGCCTGCTGCTCGGGCAAACCCAGGTAACCCCGCGCTACGCCCGCGCCGCCGATATGCAGCTGGCCGACCACGCCCCACGGCACGGGTTGGTCGTAGCGGTCGAGTACATACAGCCGGGTATTGTCGATGGCGGTGCCAATCGGCAATGCCCCGTGCGGCAGATCCGCGCCCGGTTCCAGCGTCCAGGCGCTGCAATCGACGGTGGTCTCGGTCGGGCCATACACGTTATGCAGGCGCACACCCGGCAGGCACTCGCGTACCTGGGCGGCCAGCGCCTGGGTCAACTCACCACCACCGCAGACGATATCGCTGAGGCTGGCGCAGCGAGCGCTGGCAGGTGCTTCAAGGAACTGCTGCAGCAACGCCGGCACGAATTGCACCACGCTGACCTGCTGCGCCTCGATCAATTGCGCAAGGTAGTGCGGGTCACGTTGGCCGTGCGGGCGCGCCAGTACCAGGCGTAGGCCGCTGCACAACGGCCAGAACAGTTCCCACACCGAGGCATCGAAGCTGACCGGGGTCTTGTGCAGCACAGCGCCTTTGCCAGGTAGCTGGCAAAGGCGCTGGCTCCAGCGCACCAGGTTGACCACGTTGCGGTGTTCGACCATCACCCCTTTGGGTTGGCCTGTGGAGCCGGAGGTGTAGATCACGTACGCCAGGTGGCTCGCGTTCAGCGCGGCTACGCGAGGGTTGCTGATCGGCTGGGCTTCCCAGCAAGGCTGATCGAGGTCGACCAGCTGCACCGGGGTGCCGTGTACGACCTCACGGGTAGCGCTGTGCATCAGCACGGCCAGCGGCGCACTGTCGCTCAACATGTGGCGGATACGTTCAGCCGGGTATCCTGGGTCAACTGGCACATAGGCGCCGCCTGCCTTGAGGATGGCCAGCAACCCGACCACCATCGACAGCCCGCGCTCGACGCAGATCGCTACACGGTCATCCGGTTTGACGCCCAAGCCGATCAAATGATGGGCAAGCCGATTGGCTTGCTCATCGAGCTGGCGATAGCTCAGCTCGCCTTCCTCGGCGACCAGTGCAATGGCAGTGGGCGTGCGCCGTACCTGGGCCTCGAACAGCCCGTGCAGCGGTTGCGCCATGTCGTGAGGCGTTTGCGGGGCATTGGCCAGCAGTCGCCGGCGCTCATCAGGCGTCAGTACCGGTAACTGCTGCACTGGCGTGTCAGGCGCGTGCTCAAGTGCATCCAGCAACCCGTGCAGCACCTGCAACAGTTGGTCGCAGACACGCTGCGCGCCCACCTGAGCGCTGACTTGGGCCGTCAGCCGCAGGCCATCGCCCAGGTCGTCCACGTTGACACTTAGCGGGTAGTTGCCGTGGCCGCCGCTGGGCAGTGCCTGGATGCCTTCCAAGGCTTCGCGTTGCGCTTGCTGCTCGGGCTGGCTAGCGCCATGCCGGTAGTTGAGCATGGCACTGAACAACGGCGTCGGCGCAGCCACGCCGCTGCAACGCTGGGCCAAGGCCAGCGAGGCGTGCTCGTGCACCAGCAATGCACTCAGCCGCTGGTGGGCCAGGTGCACCCCGGCGCGCACGCCTAGCCCTTGCAGGTCCAGGCGCAGTGGCAAGGTATTGATGAACATGCCCAGGCCCCGATCAGCGCCGGCGCCCCCTTGTAGGCGGCCCAGCAGCACGGTGCCGAACACCACGCGGTCTTTGCCACTGGTGGCGCCCACCAGCCGCGCCCAGGCCAGGTGCAGAACGCTGGCGGCGCTCACGCCCAACTGCTGGGCCTGGCTACGCAGGCGCCGGTACTGCTCAGTGGCCAGTTGCACCGTGGCCAACTCGAAGGCGCTGGCCTGGCCCTGCAGGTCGGCCAGGCCATAGGGCAAGGTCGGTTCGTCGATGTCGGCCAGCTCGGCGCGGAAGAACGCTTCGTGCTCGGCCTCGCTGATGGCCAGGCGCGCCTGGGCCACGTAGTTGCGGTACGGCACGGCCGGTTGGCTGGGCTGCTGGCCGCGCAGGTGATCGCGGATTTCTTCCAGCACCACCTTCATGGCCGTGTGGTCCAAGGCGATGTGGTGGAACTGCAGGGTGGCTTCGAGGCCTTCGGTGCCTGGCTGTGGGGTCTGCAGCAGGCGGATCAGTGGGGCTTGGCTCAGGTCGAGAGGGCCGGTGGCTTCGCTGCTATTGACCAGCACCGAGCCCGGCACGCTGCGCCATACCACCTGCACCGGCTGCACCAGGCCGTCCCAGAGCACGGCGGTACGCAGGATATCGTGGCGCGCGATGACCTTGTCCAAGGCCTGGGCGAAGGCCAGCAGGCGGGCGTGACTGTCGAATGCGACGCGCCACTGCAGCAGGTACGGGTCTTCGTCTGCGGCACTCAGGTGATGGTAGAGAATGCCCTCCTGCAGCGGTGCCAACGGGTAGATGTCCTGCACGTTGGCAGCACCACCTGGCACCGTGGCGACGATGTGCTCGAGGGTACTGGCGTCCAACGTCAGCAAAGGCAGCATGGCGGGGGTGATGTGGGTGCAGCCCGCTGGAATACGGTTCTCGGGCACGCTGACCTGGCGACCTTTGCCCAGCGCGGCAGCCAGTGCAGCCACGGTGGGCTGGCCGAACAGCACCCGCACGTCGGACTGCAGGCCCTGTTGGCGCAAGCGTTCGATCAGGGTCACAGCCAGCAGCGAGTGGCCGCCCAGCTCGAAGAAGTTGTCGTGCCGCCCTACCCGTTCCACGCCCAGCACGTCGGCCCAGACGCTGGCCATGGCCGCTTCAGTCTTGCTGGCAGGGGCTTCATAGCCCTGGCTGATCAGTTGGGCCGCGTCCGGCTCAGGCAGGGCCCGACGGTCCAGCTTGCCATGGCGGGTCAACGGCCATTGGTCCAGGCGGATGAACGCCTGCGGCACCATGTGCCCCGGCAAGCTGGCCTGCAGCGCGTGACGCAGAGCCTCGACCGCCACCGGCACCTGTTCGGTGAACCAGGCCAGCAGGCGCTCGCCACGCACCAATACCACGGCATCGGCAATACCGGGCTGGGCTGTCAGCGCCGCCTCGATTTCACCCAACTCCACGCGCACGCCGCGGACCTTCACTTGGTCGTCATTGCGGCCGAGGTAGTCCAGCGTGCCATCGGCGTTCCAGCGCACCAGGTCGCCACTGCGGTACATGCGCGCGCCGGGCTTGCGGCTGAACGGGTCGGCGAGGAAGCGCTCTTCGGTCAATTCAGGGCGATTGAAATAGCCCCGCGCTACCTGCGCGCCGCCGATGTACAGCTCGCCCACGACGCCCACGGGCACCGCTTGGCGATGGGCATCGAGCACATAGACGCGGGTATTGGCGATGGGCGTGCCGATGTGCAACGCCGCACCCGGCAAGACCTGGCCAGACGTGGCGACCACCGTGGTCTCGGTCGGCCCATAGTTGTTGATCAGGGCGAAGCCTGGATCGCGGTCGAACTGGCGCAGGCGGTCGCCACCGATCAGCAAGGTGCGCAAGGTCGGGTGTTGCCGTTCGCGGCGCAGCGCCTGTTCGGCCACCGGCGTGGGCAAGAAGCTGACCGCCAGCGGCTGCTCGAGCCACCAGTCGAGCAGTTCATCCACATGTTCATTGCCGATGTGCGCAGGTGGCAGGTGCAGCGTGGCACCGCCACACAGCGCCGGCCATACTTCCCAGGCCATGGCGTCGAAGCCAAAGCCAGCAACGCTCGAGGTACGCACACCGGCCTCCAGCGCGAAGGCCTGGCAGTGCCAGTGCACCAGGTTGGCCAGGGTGTGGTGTTCGATCATCACGCCCTTGGGCTGGCCAGTGGAGCCGGAGGTGTAGACCAGGTAGGCCAAGTGGTGCGCATCCAGCCCAGGTACGTGCGGGTTGCTGTCCAGGGCATCATCGGCGGCGGCCTGGTCGAGGTTCAGGCGGGGTATGTCAGCTGGCAGGCCGGCAATGCCCGTTTCGCTCAGCACCAGGGCGGGCACGCTGTCGGCCAGCAGGTAGGCTATGCGTTCGGCAGGATAGCCCGGGTCGACCGGCACATAGGCAGCGCCGGCCTTGAGCACGGCCAGCAGGCCGATTACTCGCTCGGCGCTGCGGCCCACGCACAATGCCACGCGGTCACCGCCGCGCACGCCGCGTGCGATCAACTGATGCGCCAGGCGGTTGGCCCGCAGGTTCAGGTCACCATAGCTGAGTGCCTGGCCATCCTGGTTCACGGCCGTGGCATCCGGGGTCTCGGCTGCTCGGGCCTCCACCAGCGCGTGTACCGTCTGCCCTTGCGGGTAGTGCTGTGCGGTGGCGTTGAAACTGCCCAGCAGCTGTTGGCGCGCTTCGTCGCTCAAGATCGACAAGCTGTCGACCCGCGCATCCTGCCCTTGCTGCAATGCTTGCAGCAGCTGGGTGACGGCATTGACCATCCAGGCGGCGACCCGCGCCGCACCAATTCCTGAAATAGCCAGCACACTGAAGGTGAAACCTTCACCCAGGTCATTGACGCTGAGGGTCAGCGGGTAGTTGCTGCGCTCCTCGCCACCGAGCAGGCGCACACCCTCCCAGATTGCCTCGCCGGTGGCCGCGTCGGCGCTGTGCCGATAGTTGAGCAAGGCACTGAACAACGGCGCGGACGCGGCCACGCCACTGCAGCGCTGGGCCAAGGCCAGCGGCGCGTGCTCATGGCCCAGCAAGGCCGAGAGGTTGCGGTGGGTGGCGCGCACAGCGGCACGCACGGCCAGCGTGGTGTCCACCCGCAGCGGCAGGGTGTTGATGAACATCCCCAACGCCCGGTCGGCGCCCTCGCCGCCCTGCAGACGGCCCATCAGTACCGTGCCAAACACCACATCATCGCGGTTAGCCAGCACGCCCAGTACGCGCGCCCAGGCCAGGTGCATGAGGCTGGCGGCACTGACGCCCAGTTGCCGCGCCTGGGTGCGCAAACCGTGGGCAACTTCGCCGTCCAGTGCCTGGAACGCCGTTTCGATGCCGCGGCCATCGCCCTGCACATCGGCATAGCCCAGTGGCAAGGTTGGTTCTTCGACATCCGCCAGCATCTCGCGGAAGAACGCCTCGTGGGCCGCCTGGTCACCCAGGCGAGCCTGGGCCACGTAATTGCGGTATGGCACCGCTGCCGGCAGTGTGTGCCCCTGGCCGAACAGCAAGGCGCGCATTTCGCGGGCGACCACATCCATGGCCGTGTGGTCGAGGGTCAGGTGATGGAACAGCAGAATCGCCACCACCTGCTGGTTGGCAGGGTCCAGGCTGTAATACAGGCGGGTCAATGGCGCCTGGGTCAGGTCCAACCGGTGGTGCCGCGCATCGAACCGGGCATGCAACTGTTCAACCCGCGCCAGGCCATCGTCATCGGCCAGGTCGTCGATTTCGCTGACCACCAACTCGGCCTTGCGCCAAACCACCTGCAGCGGCTGCGCCAGCCCTTGCCAAAGCACGGCGGTGCGCAGGATATCGTGGCGATCGATGACCTGTTGCAGCGCACCGGCCCAGGCCAGCAAGCGCTCGACACTGTCGAAGGCCAGACGGGTCTGCAGCAGGTAGGGGTCGCCCTGCTCGGCGCTCAGGTGGTGGTAGAGAATGCCTTCCTGCAGCGGGGCCAGCGGGTAGATTTCCTGCACATTGGCGGCGCCACCCGGCACCGTTGCGACGATGTCGTCGATGGCTGCCTGGTCCAGGTCGATCAGGCTGAGCATGCTCGGCGTGATGCGTTGGACCTGCGCGGGCACCCGGTTGGCCGGCACCTTCACTTCGTGGCCGATGCCCGCTGCGCCGGCCAGGGCAGCCAGGGTCGGCTGGGCGAACAGCACCCGCACATCGATCAGCAGGCCTGCCTTGCGCAAGCGCTCGACCAACGTCACCGCTAGCAGCGAGTGGCCGCCCAGTTCGAAGAAGTTGTCATGGCGCCCTACCCGCTGCACACCCAGCACGTCGGCCCAGATCGCCGCCATCGTCGCTTCGGTTTCGCCCGTGGGCGCTTCGTAGGCCTGGCCGAACAACTGCGAGGTCTCTGGGTCAGGCAGCGCACGGCGGTCGAGTTTGCCATGGCTGGTCAGCGGCAGCTCATCGAGGCGCACGAACGCCAGCGGCACCATGTGCGCTGGCAAGCGGGCCTGCAGGGCCTGGCGCAAGGCGTCCAGGGCGACAGGGGCAGTCTCGGTGAACCAGGCCAGCAAACGCTCGCCCCGCACCAGCACCACGGCGGCGTCGATACCCGGCTGCGCCGCGAGGGTGGCCTCGATTTCACCCAGCTCAACCCGCACACCGCGGATCTTCACCTGGTCGTCGTTGCGGCCGAGGTAGTCGAGGGTGCCGTCGGCATTCCAGCGCACCCGATCACCGCTGCGATACATGCGTGCGTTGGGCTGCTCGCTGAACGGGTCGACAAGAAAAGCCTGTTCGGTCAACGCCGGGCGATTGAAGTAGCCCCGCGCCACTTGCGCGCCGCCGATGAACAGCTCACCCGCGACGCCAACCGGGACTGGCTGCAAGCCTTCGTCCAGTACATAGACGCGGGTATTGGCGATGGGCCGGCCGATGTGCAGTGCGCCGTTGGGCAAGACCTGCCCAGAGGTGGCGACAACAGTGGTTTCGGTCGGCCCGTAGTTGTTGATCAGGGCAAAGCCTGGCGCTCGCTCGAACTGGCGCAGGCGGTCCCCGCCCACCAGCAAGGTGCGCAGGGTCGGGTGCTGGTGTTCGCGGCGCAGGGCCTGCTCCGCTACCGGGGTGGGCAGGAAGCTGACCTTCAGTGGCTGCAACAGCCACCAGTCGAGCAACTCATCGACATGCTCGTTGGCGATGTGCGCGGGTGGCAGGTGCAGCGTGGCCCCGGCGCACAAGGCTGGCCAGACCTCCCAGGCCATGGCGTCAAACCCGAAACCGGCCACGCTTGACGTGTGCGCATCGGCGTCCAGCGCAAAGGCCTGGCAGTGCCAATGCACCAGGTTGGCCAGCGTGTGGTGCTCGATCATCACCCCCTTGGGTTGGCCGGTGGAGCCGGAGGTGTAGACCACATAGGCCAGTTGCTGCGCGCCCAGCCCAGGTCGCTGTGGGTTGCTGTCGTGCGCAGTACAGGTGCTGATGTGGTCCAGGTCCAGGCGCGGCACCTGGGCCGGCAGCCCATTTACCGCAGTCTCGCTCACGACCAGTGCCGGGGCACTGTCAGCCAGCAGGTAGGCAATGCGCTCAGCTGGGTACGCCGGGTCCACCGGCACGTAGGCCGCGCCCGCTTTAAGCACTGCCAGCAACGCAACCACGCGCCCGCTGTTGCGCGGCAGGCACAGGGCCACGCGGTCCCCCACCTGAACGCCGCGTTCGATCAGTTGGTGAGCCAGTTGGTTGGCACGGCGGTTGAGTTCGTCGTAACGCAGCGCCTGGCCATCCTGCAACAGCGCAACCGCTGCTGGCGCGGTGGCGGCACGGGCCTCGACCATGGCGTGTACGGTCTGCCCCTGCGGATAAAGCTGGGCGGTGTGGTTGAACTGTTGCAGTACCTGATCACGCTCGGCAGGCGGCAATACCTGCAACCCTTGCAGCGCTGCCGTGGGGGTGTGTTCCAGGGCGTCGACCAGGCTTGCCAACACCTGTTCGAACTGCGCGCACAGGCGTGACGCGCTCCACGCCGGCAGGCTCTGCACGGTCAGGCGCAGCGCGTCGCCCAGGTCGTCGACGCTGACAGTCAGCGGGTAATCGGTGCGCTCCTCGGCGCCGACGATATCGATGCCAGCAGCCACCGGGATGATCTCGGCGGCATCACCGACGTCACTGTGCCGGTAGTTGAGCAGACTATTGAACAGCGGCGCTGGCGCGGCCACACCGCTGCAGCGCTGGGCCAGGGCCAGCGACGCCTGTTCGTGGCCGAGCAAGGCGCTGAGCCGTCGATGGGTGGCCAGCAGGGCGTCACGCACGCTGGTTGGGCCCAGGTCGATGCGCAACGGCAGGCTGTTGATGAACATCCCCAGCGCCTGCTCGCTGCCGTCGCCGGTGGTCATCCGGCCCAGCAGCACGCTGCCGAACACCACCTGCTGGCGGCCCGACAGTTGCCCGATCAACCGGCCAAAGCCCAGGTGCAACACGCTTGCCGGGCTCACGCCGAGTTGCCGGGCCTGGCTGCGCAGGCGCTGGCTGAGCGTAGGTGGCAGGGTCAGGCGTGCTTGCTCCAGTTGCACATCGCCTTTGTCCTGCAGGCCGAAGGCAAGCGTGGGCTCATCGATGTCGCCCAGCATCTCGCGGAAGAAGCGCTCATGGGCGTCCTCATCCAGTGCCTGGCGAGCGGCGGCCAGCACATTGCGAAACGGCATGGGGGCCGCCAGTCGGTCGGACTGGCCGGCGATGTGCGCCTGGATTTCACGGCGCACGATATCCAAGGCGGTATGGTCCATCACCACGTGGTGGAACATCAGCAGCGCCACCCACGTAGTGCCCTCGCCTTGCGCGTGCATCAGTTGCATCAGCGGTGCCTGGCGCAGGTCGAGACGATACTGGCGCGGGTCGAAGCGCGCGCACAGCTCGGCGAGGGCTGTGCTGCCAGCAACTGGCACGGCTTCGCGGACCAGCGTCGCTTCATGCCAGACCACCTGCACCGGTTGGTCGAGGTATTCCCAGTGCAGCGCGGTGCGCAGGATATCGTGGCGCTGGATCACCCACTGCAGCGCCTCGGCGAAGGCTTCCAGGTGGGTTTTGCTGGCAAAGCGCAGTTGCACCTGCGACAGGTACGGGTCGCCCTCGGTGGCGGACAGGTGGTGGTACAGCATGCCCTGCTGCAGCGGGGCCAACGGGTAGATGTCCTGAACGTTGGCTGCGCCGCCCGGCACGCTGGCGACGATGCGGTCGATGGCTTCCTGGTCCAACGTGACCAGCGGCAGCATGTCGGGGGTGATCCGGAAGGCCGGGCTGAGCCAGTCGTCATCGCGTTCGGCGAGCATCTCCAGCAACGCCGGCTTGTGCCGTGACAACGCCTCCCACAAGCTGTCGTCCAGGGTATCGTCATCGCCGAGGACGATCAGGTCCTGGTCTTCACGCTGGAGTCGGATCGCACGGGTGGAAAGAGCAGCCATCAGTTCGCTGAAGTGCATCGGTAAGCATCCTGCTTTGCCTGGAATGGGAATCGTGGACACGCTAAAGGATCGTGACCGGTCGGTCTGACATGGGAAGCGGGGACAATTTCGGAAAGCGCCATCGCCGGCAAGACGGCTCCCACAGGTATCTGCGCAGGCTCAGACCTTGTGAAGACCCTGTAGGAGCCGGCTTGCCGGCGATGGGCCGCAACGCGGCCCCGGCGATCTCAGATGCGCCTGCGTTTACCCAGGCTGGGAATGGTGGTCTGCGGTATCACCACCTCGACCTGCTCGAGGCGGGTGCTGGCGGCCAGCGCAGCCAGGGTCGGCTGGCTGAACAAGGTGCGGGCATCCACATGCAACCCGGCCTGGCGCATGCGTGCCACCAGGCTGACCGCCAGCAGCGAGTGGCCGCCCAGTTCGAAGAAGTTGTCGTCACGCCCAACCTGCTCGATCTTCAGCACATCGGTCCAGATCTCGGCCAGCGCGGTTTCCAACTCGCCACGCGGGGCCTGGTACTGGCGGCTGATCACCGACTCGGCTCCAGGCGCTGGCAAGGCCTTACGGTCGACCTTGCCGTTGTTGCTCAACGGCAGCTCGCCCAGGGCCACGAACGCCTGCGGCACCATGTAGTCGGGCATGCGCGCCAGCACGTGGCTGCGCAGCACCTCAAGCGCGGGTGCGCTGCTGCCCTCGCGGCAGGTGAAGTAGGCCACCAGGCGCTCTTCGCGCATCAGCACCACGGCCTGCCCAATGGCCGGATGCGCCGTCAGCGACGCTTCGATTTCCCCCAGCTCGACCCGCAACCCACGCAGCTTGACCTGGAAATCGTTGCGGCCGACAAAGTCCAGCTCACCGTCCAGGCGGTAGCGCACCAAGTCGCCGGTGCGGTACAGGCGGTCGCCCTCGACGAACGGGCTGGCGATGAAGCGCTCAGCCTGCAATGCCGGCAACCCGAGGTAGCCGCGGGCCACGCCGACGCCGCCAATGTGCAACTGGCCCACCGCGCCGAGTGGCACCGGGCGGTCATGCGCATCGAGCACATACAGGCGGGTATTGGCGATCGGCCGGCCGATCGGCGGCGCGATCAACGGCAGCGGTTCGTGCGGCTGCAGGGTCCAGGCGGTGCTGTCTACCGTCGCTTCGGTCGGGCCATAGACGTTGTGCAGGCGCACCGTGGGCAGACATTCGCGCAGGCGTTGGACCAGCGCGAATGTCAGTTCACCGCCGCCGCAGAAGATGTCCGTCAGGCTAGTGCAACGCTCAACACCCGGCTCTTCCAAAAACTGATGCAGCAGCGCCGGGACGAATTTGATCGTGGTCACCTGCCTGGCCTGCACCAACTGCACCAGGTACGCCGGGTCACGGTGCCCGTCAGGGCGCGCCAGGACCAGGCGCAAACCGGCGGTCAGCGGCCAGAACAGCTCCCAGACCGAACCGTCGAAGGTGAACGGCGCCCGTTGCAGCAAGGCATCGCCCGGGCGTGGCGGGCAGATGCGCGAACCCCAGTGCATCAGGTTGCACAGGCCACGGTGCTCGACCATCACCCCCTTCGGGGTGCCGGTGGAGCCCGAGGTGTACATCACATAGGCCAACTGCCTCGGGCCCAGGCCCGGCACTTGCGGGTCGGCTGCCGAGCAGGCGTGCCAATCGCCCCGGTCAAGGTCAAGCACAGGGCCTGGCATTGGCTCGAACAGGCCCAGGGTAGCGCCGTGCACCAGCACCACCGACGGCGTGCTGTCTTCCAGCATGAAGCGCAGCCGCTCGGCCGGGTAAGCGGGGTCGAGTGGCACGTAGGCGCCGCCGGCCTTGAGCACGCCCAGTAAGGCGACCATCAGTGCAACGCCACGTTCGACACAAACCGCCACCCGCGCGTCGGGCTTAACACCCAGGGCGATCAGGTGGTGGGCCAGGCGGTTGGCCTGGGCGTTGAGGGCCTGGTAATCGAGGCAGCCGTCCTCAGCCTGCAGCGCGATGGCGTGGGGTGTACGCCGCACCTGGGCCTGGAACAGCGCCGGCAAGGTCTGCCTGACCGGGCTTTGCGGGTCTTCGGTGGCGTTGAAACCCTGCAGCAAGCGGTGCAGCTCGCCGTCTGGCACCGCGCACAGTGCATCCAAGCGCGTGCTGCGGTGCTCGGCCAGGGCATTGCCCAGTTGGCGCAAGGTGGTCAACAGGTAGTTCAGCACCCGCTGCGCGCCAATCGCACGCGGCGCGCGCAGGGCGAACTGTAGCCCGTCGGCATGGTCGTCCACCGTGAGGACCAGGCCATGGCTGTGTACTTCACTGGCTTCGGCCAGCTCTACGCCCGGCAATACCGGACCGAGCATTACTGCCCCTTGGCGGTAGTTGATCAGGCTGTTGAACAGCGGCGTGCCGGCGGGCAAGCCACTGCACTGCTGGGCGAGGATCAGCGGCGCATCTTCATGGCCAAGCAAGGCGGCCAGCCGCGCGTGGGTCTCGCTCAGCGCCTGGTCGACCGAGCGATTCGCCAGGCCTACCCGCAAGGGCACGCTGTTGATGAACATGCCCAGGGCACGATCAGCCCCGTTGCCAGCCATGCTGCGGCCCAGCAACACGGTGCCCAGGGTGACCTCATCACGCCCACCGAGGGCGCCAAGCACCTGAGCCCAGGCCAGGTGCAGCAGGCTGGCCAGGCTCGCGCCGTGGTGCCGGGCCTGAGCGCGCAACTGGCCTGCCAGCGGCGCATCGATCACCTGGCTGTGGCTGTGCAGGTCACCCTCGTCGACCGGCTCGCCACCCAGCCCGGCAATCGGCGCTGGCGGTTCGATGCCAGCCAGTTGCTCGCGGAAGAAGGCTTCGTGCCGGGCCTGGCGCTCGGGGGCAGCGCTTAGCGCCACGTAGTCACGATACGGCACAGGTGCCGGCAACGGCTCGCCGCGCCCAGCCATGAAGGCGTCCAGCTCGCCCAACAGCACCTGCAGCGAAACGGCATCGTTGACCAAGTGGTGGAAGCGCAGCAAGCCCAACCAACGCCCGTGCTGGGCATCCTCGGCGCAGGCCAGCGCCATCATCGGTGCCTGGCGCAGGTCCAAGGGCCGTTGCTGGGGGTCGAAGTGGCTGCGCATTTGCCCGGCAATGTTGCCTGCGTGTGCCTCCCCCACCCAGTTGTCGACCGTCAGAAGGGCCTGGCGCCAGACCACCTGTTGGGGCTGTTCAAGCCCCTCCCAGGCCAGGCTGGTGCGTAAGATGTCGTGACGGTTTATCACCTGCTGCAACGCTTCGGTGAAGGCCTGTAACTGCATGCGGCTGGCAAAGGTAAACAAAGCCTGTTGCTGGTACGGGTCGCGAGCATCGGTGACGTGGTGGTAAAGCAGGCCTTGTTGCAGGGGCGCCAGCGGATAGATTTCCTGCACGTTGCCTGCGCCCCCCGGCACCGTGGCAACGATGCGGTCGATATCAACCTGCGACAGTTCGCTGAGGGTGAGCATGCCCGGCGTGATGTGCTGGCACCCTGGCGGAACCCGGTTGGCCGGCACGCGCGCGGCTTCGCCGACCACTACGCTGGCCGCAAGGCTGGCCAGGGTCGATTGGCCGAACAGTACCTGTACATCGGCTTGCAGGCCCTGCTGGCGCATCCTCTCGATCAGTTGCACGGCCAGCAGCGAGTGGCCGCCCAGCTCGAAGAAGTGGTCCTGGCGCCCTACCCGCTCGACCTGCAGCAATTCGGCCCACAGCAAGGCCAGGCGTTGCTCGACGTCGCCGATCGGCGCCTCGTGCTCGCGACGCACCTTGGCGGCTTCGTCCGCTGTCGGCAAGGCACGGCGGTCGAGTTTGCCATTGGCAGTCAATGGCCAACTGGCCAGGTTGACATAGGCCACCGGCAACAAAGCGACTGGCAGGCGTTCGCGCAAGTGGTCATGCAGCGCCCTGGGCTCCACCTCCGCCTCGCCAATGAACCAAGCCTGCAACTGGCCTTCGCGCAGCATCACCACACACTCGCGCACCGCCGCATGGCTGGCCAGGGCAGCTTCGATTTCGGCCAGTTCAACCCGCACACCGCGGATTTTCACCTGGTCGTCATTGCGCCCGAGGTACTCCAGCGTGCCATCGGGCAGCCAGCGCACCAGGTCGCCCGTGCGGTACATGCGTGCCCCTGGCAGCGCACTGAACGGGTCGTCGAGAAAACGCTCGGCGGTCATCTGCGGCCGGTTGAGGTAACCCCGGGCCACCCCCTTGCCGCCCACATACAATTCGCCTGGGGCGCCGATCGGCAGCAGGCGGCACTGCTCATCGAGGACGTACACCTGGGTGTTGGCCACCGGGCGGCCGATATGCAGCGGGCCGCCGGCGTTTACTTCGCCCGACGTCGCCACCACCGTGGCTTCGGTGGGGCCATAGTTGTTGATGACCCGGTAGCGCCGCTCGCGGGCCAGGCGCCGCAGGCGGTCGCCGCCAATCAGCAGGGTCTGCAAGGTTGGGTGCAGCTCGCCCTGGGCGAAGGCATGCTCAGCCACCGGGGTGGGCAGAAAGCTGACATCCAGCGGCTGGGCGCGCCACCAACTGAGCAACGCGTCGATGTCTTCAGCACCGTCACGCACCGGTGCCAGGTGCAAAGTAGCGCCACTGCACAGCGCGGGCCACACCTCCCAAGCCATGGCGTCAAAGCCGAAGCCGGCCAGGCTCGACTGGTGGCGCCCGGGGCCCAGGTTGAAGGCATTGCAGTGCCAGTCGACCAGGTTGGCCAGCATGTGGTGCTCGACCATCACGCCCTTAGGCTGGCCGGTGGAGCCGGAGGTGTAGATGACATAGGCCAGGTCGCTCGCTTGCGGCTGCACAGGTGCTGGCATTGCGGCGGTTGCCGTGTTCCAGTCCCAGCGGTCCAACACGATTTGTGGCAGGCCATGGGGCGGAAGGCGGTCGAGCAGCCGCGACTGGGTCAGCACCACGGCCGGCGCGCTGTCTTGCAGCAGATAGGCCAGGCGCTCCTGCGGGTGGGCCGGATCGATCGGCACGTAAGCGGCCCCGGCCTTGAGCACGGCCAGCAGGCCGACCAAGGTGTCCAGGCCGCGCTGGGCGACCACCGCTACCCGCTGGTCAGGCTTGGCGCCAAGGGCTGCCAGGTGCCGGGCCAGCGCGTCGGCACGCCGGTCGAGTTCGCCATAGCTCAGGCGCTGGCCGTCGTGCAGCGCTGCCACGGCGTGTGGCGTGGCGTTGGCCTGAGCTTGGATACGACGATGGATCAACGCCTCAGCCTGTTCAGGCGCTGCTTGCGCCGTCGCATTCCACTGCCGCAGGCGGGCGTGCTCGCGGGCGGTCAGTAGATCGAACGCCGCGATACTTTGTTCGGGCTGTTCCAGGCCTTGCTCCAGCACATGCAGCAGGCGCTCGGCCAACGCTGTCACATCTTCATCGCTGAACCAGGCGCGGTTGTGCACCAGGTGCAGGCACGCGCTGTCGCGTTGGCTGTTGCAACGCAGGTGGATGCTCAAGGGCGTGGGCTCGTGGCCATTGCAGACCATCACCGTGTGGCCGGGCACGTCACCGAAGCGTAGGTCGTTGCCATCCTCCTCGAATGACACCATCAGCTCGAACAGGTGCGGCCGCTCTTCACGCAATGCACCAAGGCTGCGGTTGAGTTCGCTAAGGGCGAAACGCTGATGGCGAAAGTCTTGCTTGAGCGCATCGCGGATCCCCTGTACCAGCGCGCTGAACGAGCGTTCACGGCCAAAGTCCATGCGCAATGCGCTGACTTGGGTAAACAGCCCCAGGGTCGACTTGAACTGGGCGTTGCCACGGTTGCGCACCGGCAGGCCGACCACCCACTCGTCACGCTGCCAGGTACGTGCGCTGCACACATGCAACGCCGCCAGCAGCACATGGAAGGGCGAGGCCTGCAGCGTGGTACCGAGGGCACGCATACGTGCCAGCAAGCGGGTATCGAAGGGCTGTTCGAGTACCGCACTGGGCGGCGACACGTGCTGCGCATTGCGCTCGCGGGGTGCCAGCAAGGCATCGGGTAGCTGCTGGTACTTGGCCAGCCAGTAATCGCGGTCGCGGTCATGGCGTGGCGAACCCTGGTACTGGGCATCGTCCTCGATGAACGCGCGGTAAGACGGGGCGCTGTCTGGCAATGCCAGCCCTTGTTCAAGCAGGCGGTAATAGTCGGCGATCTGCTTGAACCACTGGTCCACGCCCCAGCCATCGAGAATCAGGTGATGAGCCTGCACGGCAAACAGGTACCGCTGCTCGCCCAGGCGGATCAATGTCGCCCCCCACAGTGGGCTGGCATCCAGGCGGTACGGTGTCTGCATCTGTGTTTGCAACAGGCCTTGGGCAGCGCCGAACGGGTCATCCGCGCTGCGGACATCGTGCTGCACCAGCGGCACATCGAGGGCCTCGGCAAAGTACTGGCGGGCTACCCCACCCTGGCCCGCGTGCGTCACCAGCACGGTGCGCAGGCCATCATGCTGGGCGACCAGGTGCGCCAGTGCCCGGTTTAGCCGCTCGGCATCCACCCCGCCGGCCAGTTCGACGTACGCGCCGATGTTGTACAGCGGCGAGTCGCCGTGGCTGATCTGGTCCAGCCAGATGTCGCGCTGGGCAACGGTCAGGGCAAAGGTTTGGGCGACAGGCATGGTTCGGCAGGTCCTTCTGGTTGATCATCCGCGGATTCAAGCACCCTACCTTCAGGCTGTATGGCCCCCGAAACCCGGACACGCACCGGGCCTGTCGATGGCTGCTGAAAAACATGTAGGAGATTTGCCACAGCGGCTGCCCGGTTTGGCCTACGCCAGGGGCCATCGGTCGGGATCAGGCCTTGATCGCCACGCTTCTGACGTCAATTGGCTGGCTGATCCGTTCATGTGCAGCGTCTCGCCTGTAAGTGCCCTGCCCCACTGATCCGTAATCGGTGGCACTTTCTGTCCCTGTTTTCCATTACAGACGCGGCCCCCAGGCCGGGCTTGAATACCGCCACAAACCACTCGCCACCCGGAGGACTCGCCAGCGACACCACCCGCCGTAACGCTTTGGATCAAGGATGACAACGCTATGAAGCTGACCGACAGCCTCGAACACCGCCCCGACCCCCAGCTGTATCTGCAACTTGGCGAACTGATCGCCAGTACCGGCGCCGAGGGCTTTGCCGAACAGATGTTGCACCTGGTCGATGCCCAAGTGCCGATCCACAGGCTCGACCTCAGCGAATGGACCCTCGAGCCACGTGGCGCCAGCATCAGCCGCATCAGGGTACTCGGCAGCGCCGGCCCTGCACCTGAACTGCCCGGCGTCGATCCTCTGCGCCATCCTTTGCTGCAGAGCATCATGCAGATGAAGGACCCGCTGCTGATCGAGTTCAAGGCCCCCCCGGACACCGACCACCCGCGCCACAGCGCCCACCAGTGCAACTTGGTGTCTTGCAGCGGCGCCCGGCGCTGGGTCATCTGCTTTCACCGCCTGCCTAGCCAGCGGGGCTTTTCGTTGAGTGAGTTGTCGCAGTTGAAAAGCCTGTCCGACACCTTGCTGCCCCTGGTCGAGCACCACGGCCAGTTGCTCAACCAAGGGGCCGCGCGGCAGGCCGGGTCGCCGCTGTGCGATCTGCAGGCGGGCGCGTTACGCCACTCCTTTGGCGAACGGCTGGTGCAGGAAGCCGTGCGGCTTTCGACGCGTGAGCAGGAGGTCTGCCTGGGCCTGCTGACGGGCGGCACGGTGCCAGAAATGGCGCAGCGGCTTAACGTGAAGAACAGCTCGATCGAAACCTACCTCAAGCGCGCCACCGCCAAGCTGGGGGTCAGTGGCCGCCATGGGCTGACCAAATGGATGGCAGGCGCCTGACTCTGCGAGACCCTCTGATGCCCCGACCCAGCCTTATCCTGTGCGCGGCGCTGTTGTGCGGCTGTTCGTTGGCCCCTGACTACCAGCGCCCGGACACCCCCGTCGCCACCCAGTACCCGCAAGGGCCGGCCTACGCCGGCGATGTGCAGAAGCACCCGGCCATCGAGGACTGGCGCCAGGTGTTCCACGACCCGACCCTGCGCCAACTGATCGACAGCGCCCTGGCCAATAACCGCGACCTGCGCAGCGCGGCGCTCAATGTCGAAGCCTACCGCGCCCAATACCGCATTCAGCGCGCCGAGCTGTTGCCAAAGGTCTCGGCCAATGGCCAGGGGCAACGCCAGTACCTGCCACGGCGCATGACCGGTACCGACCAGGGCATGATCAGTTCCACCACTGCTGCGACGCTAGGCGTGAGTGCTTATGAACTGGATCTGTTTGGCCGCCTGCGCAGCCTCAGTGACCAAGCGCTGTTGACTTACTTGGCCAGCGACCAGGCCCGGCGCAGCACCCAATTGAGCCTGGTGGCCAGTGTCGCCAGCGTGTACCTGACCTGGCGTGCCGACCAGGAACTGCTGACGCTGGCCAACGAAACCCTGGCCGCAGACGAGCGCAGCCTGCGCCTGACCGCCAACCAGCGCCGCGCCGGCACAGTGTCGGCCCTGGACCAGATCCAGGCGCGGACCAGCGTCGACAGTACCCGGGCGGCCGTCGCCCGTTACAAACGCCAAGTCGCCCAAGACCTCAACCAACTGACGGTACTGGTGGGCGCCCCTGTGGCCGACGGCCTCGGCGCCTTGCCGCTGGCCGACGAACAGATCGCCGGTTTGCAAGCCGGGCTGCCGTCAGACCTGCTGCAACGCCGCCCCGACATCCTCCAGGCCGAATACCAGCTGCGTGCGGCCAACGCCGATATTGGCGCCGCGCGTGCGGCGTTTTTCCCGAGCATCAGCCTGACCGCCAATGCCGGCAGTACCAGCCCGGCGCTCAGTGGGCTGTTCGATGCAGGGTCAGGGACCTGGCTGTTCCAGCCACAGATCAACCTGCCGATCTTCACCGCCGGCAGCCTGCGTGCCAGCCTGGACTATGCCCAGTTGCAGAAGGACATTCAGGTAGCGCAGTACGAAAAAGCAATCCAAAGCGCCTTTCAGGAAGTGGCCGACGGCTTGGCGGCGCGGGCGACTTACCAGCGGCAATTGCAGGCGCAACGCGACTTGGTGGCCTCCAACCAGCGTTACTACAACCTTGCTGAACACCGCTACCGGATCGGCGTGGACAGCAGCCTGACCTTTCTCGACGCGCAGCGCTCGTTGTTCAGTGCCCAGCAGGGGCTGATCAATGACCGCCTGGCGCAGTTGGTGGCAGAGGTGAATCTGTACGCGGCGTTGGGTGGCGGGTGGAAAGAGGCCGCTGACACCCAGGCTCCGTCTGCGGCAAGCGCAAGCGAAGCGGCGCCCAAGGGTGCCTACGTGGGTCTAGACTGAACAGGGCCAGATCACCAGGCATGAACCGGGGGGCTTCCACACGCGGAGGTGTGAGATGAGCCAGTTCAAGCGTTTGTTCGTCATGCTCGGCCCGCAGATGCGCCACACGCCGGCTCTACAACGCGCAGCGGCATTGGCAGAGTCAAGCGGTGCGCTACTCGATATCAACGTATTCGTCGACGATGTCGACACTTTCGGTTTGATGAGCGATGGCCGGGAGCGTGAACGGCTGCTCAGCGACAATCGCCAGTGGCTGGCCGATGAAGCCGAGCAGATGGCCGACGCCGGCCTGGATGTGTCGACCGAACTGCTGCTGACCCGCGACCCGTTGGCCAGCGTGCTCGAGCGCATCGAACGCTTGGGCTGCGACCTGCTGATCAAGGACGTGCAGCACGAACCGGTGCTCAAACGCTTGCTGGTGACACCCCTGGACTGGCAGTTGCTCAAGGACAGCCCGGTCGCCGTGCACCTGGTCAGTGATATCCGCCTGCCTCTGCCCAAGCAGATTGCCGCCGCAGTGGACCTGAACAGCCATGGCGCCGGTGAACACCTCGACGAGCAGGTCATTCACAGCGCCCATGCGTTGGCGCTGCAGTGCAATGCCGAACTGCACCTGTTGCATGTGTGCGACGCGGCCAAAACCCACATCGCCGACTTCGGTGCCGGCACCGTCACCATGCCTGGCTTCGATGGCAGTGTGCGTACCGCACAGCGTTCAGCATTCAACCGCCTGGGCGACCATCACCAGGTGCCCTTGGAGCGCAGGCATTTCGTCGAGGGGCCAGCGATTCGTGCGATTGCCCAGTTCGTCAGCCATAGCCGGGTCGATGTGATCGTCATGGGCAGCCATCGCCACGACGCCATGCAGACCTTTTTGGGCGGTACCACGGCGCATGTGCTGGAGCATCCGCTGTGCAATGTGCTGGCGATCAAGGCGATGCATTAATCGGCAAACTGCCTGTCCCGGTAGGAGCAGCCTTGTGCTGCGAAGAGGCCTGTTCCAGCAACAGATAGGTATTGGGGTTTACGGCCTCTTCGCAGCACAAGGCTGCTCCTACCGGGATCGCGTATGGGCGGAGACTGAGCTTGGAGTTTGGTACGCGCGCTCCATTTAAAAAGAATGCATTTGATAATGATTCGTAGTAGTTTCGCGACGCTTTCTATCCCTATCCCTTGCGCCCTACTCCAGGATCGTACCGTCGATGCGTCGCACGTTCGTTTCGCTTTGTGTGCTTCATGCTGTCTCCCCGTTGGCCTGGGCTGAGCCCGAATCGCCCAGCGACCCCGCCCAGATCGAACTCCAGGCCTTGAGTATCACCGGTACTGCCGACAGTGAGCGCGCCGATGGCCCGGTCGTCGGCTACAAGGCCGGCCGTTCGGCAAGCGCCACGCGCACCGACACCGCCCTGCACGAAACCCCGCAATCGGTCAGCGTGGTCCCCAAGGACGTGCTCGAAGACACCGGCGCCACACGGCTGCAAGATGGCCTGGACTACGCCGGCGGCGTTGGCCGCGCCAACAACTTTGGCGGCCAGGGCCTGACCACGTTCACGGTGCGTGGCTTTACCACGGGCGAGTTCTACCGCAATGGCTTCCCGATCAACCGCGGCTACCCCAACGCCCCCGACGCCAACACCGTCGAGCGCCTTGAAGTGATCCGCGGCCCAGCCACCAGCCTGTATGGCCGTGGCGACCCTGGTGGCACCTTCAACGTGGTCAGCAAGCAACCCCTGGCTGAACGCAAGGTCACCCTGGGCAGCCAGATCGACGACCAAGGCATGCACCGCGCCACCCTCGATGCCACCGGCCCGCTGAATGAGGACGGTTCGCTCGCTTACCGGTTGAACGTGCTTGGCGAAGGTGGCGAGAGCTTTCGCGATGATGTCGAGAGCGAGCGCTACGACGTGGCGCCCGTGGTCAGCTGGCAGGTCAACGACAGCACCAGAATCGTCTTCGAAGGCGACTTCATGCGCAACAACCACCCACTGGACCGCGGCCTGACCCGCTATGCCACCCAGACCGGCAGTGCCTCTCGCGACACCTACATCTGGGAGAAAGGCAGCGACAACTTGTTGCACAACGACAACAACATGGCCCAGGTGCGCTTCGAGCACCTGCTCAATGACAACTGGACGTTGGGGGGCGGGTTCCAGTTCCTCGATGGCTCGCTCAAGGGCAACGCGGTGGAAGCCAACGGCGCACCCGCTGACGGGCGTACCCTGCAGCGCAACTTCAACTACCGCAAGCTGGAATGGACTGACCGTGACTGGCAGTTGAACCTTACCGGGCATTTCGACACCGGTGGTTTTAGCCACACCCTGCTGACCGGCATCGAGTACGAAAACTACGATTACAACTCGATCATCCAGCGTTCCTCGGCAGCCGTCGGCACCTACCCCATCGATATCTACGACCCGGTGCTCGGCCAGCCAAGGCCCGCATTGACACGCACCACCACCTGGGACAAGGAAAACCTGCAGACCTGGGCCTTCTTCATTCAGGACCAGGTGGCGTTGACCGAGCGCCTCAAAGCGTTGGCCGGCATCCGCTTCGAGCGCTTCGAGCACGACTATGACGACAAGCTGGTCGACACCCGTGACTTCAGCAAGGGCGAGAACGGCGTCACCCCGCGCGTTGGCCTGATCTACGACCTGACCGACACGGTGGCGGTCTATGCCAACACGGCGCGGTCATTCAAGCCCAACAGTGGCGCCCCTGCGGGGGGCGGCAGCTTCGACCCGGAGAAGGGTAAATCCTACGAGCTGGGCGTGAAGTGGGAAGCGCTCGATCGCCAACTGAGCATCGATGCGGCGGTGTACCACATCGTCAAGGAAAACGTGCTGGCACGCGACCCCAACGACCCCACCGGGGTCTACAGCATCGCAGCAGGTGAGGTACGCAGCCGCGGGCTGGACATCAACATTGCGGGCAACATCACCCCTGAGTGGCGCGTGATCGGTGGCTACGCCTATGTCGATGCCGAAGTGACCAAGGACACCAGCTTGCCTACCGGCACCCACCTGGCCAACATCCCGCGCAACAGTTTCAGCCTGCTGAACACTTACGAATTCCAGGACGGCGCGGTCAAAGGCCTTGGATTGGGTGTTGGCCTGAAATACGTGGATGATCGCGCCGGCCAGACAGCCGTGACGACCTACACCATGGAGCGCTACAGCGTGGTTGACCTGCTCAGCTTCTACAAGGTCAATGAACACGTGAGGCTGAACCTGGATGTGAAGAACGTCTTCAACAAGGGTTATGACGAAGGGGCGTTCAACAACTACGTGTACCCGGGCGCACCGCGAACGGTGCAGGCCGGGGTTTCGTACACCTTCTAGCTGACTGTAGGAGCAGCCTTGTGCTGCGAAGAGGCCGGTACCGGCAACATATATGCAGTGCCAGTACCGGCCTCTTCGCAGCGCAAGGCTGCTCCTACAAAAAGCGCATCAAACTCAGAACGCCTTGCTGTAGAACAGCGCGTACGACTCGATCCCGTCGTTAGGCTGTTTGATACCCGCGTTGGAGTAATGCATCGCGCGGATGCCGACCTTCTGCGCACCCGGCAGCTTCAGGCCAAAACCGATGCGGTCTTCGAAGTTGACCGCCGAACCCAGGCGCTGGTCGCCCACTTCTGTCTTGGAAAACGCCGCCAGGCCAATACCGGCCTCGATGTAGGGGGTGTAGGTGAAACCGCTGAACTCGTAGGTGAATACCGGGCTGAACGACAGCGAGTGCGCGCCGCTGGCGTCGCCGCCTTCCCAATAGGTATAGGCCGCATCCCAGTAACCGGTCACATAACCGGTACTGCTTTCCAGCCATTTCTTGTCCCAGTCGAACGACAGGCCGATACGGTAGGTCATGTCGCCTTGGCTGGTGGCGCCAACTGCAGCCGATACCTGCGCGGCCTGGGCCAGGTTGGCCCCCGCGAAGGCCAGCACTGCAGCGGCCAGCGAAGCAGCGAGACGGGTTTTCATCAATGACATCTCCTGATGGTCTACAACACGGGCAAAGTGGGGGCTTGAGCCCCTCGAGCTTATGCGGTGGCCGGCGCATCCAAACCGGTCACACCAAGTAATACTTCTCTGATTATTGTCCAGATAATCAGAAAGTTGAAAGCTGTTTGCCACCATTGGCTAATACCAGGGCGACGGCCTTATCACGGGCCCTGTCGCCGTTCAGTCGTAGGCCGCCTCTTCATGCTCACCCAACAGCCGCCGCTGCCTCGGCGTCGCCTCCTCCAGCACCTGGGGGTTGAATTGCCAGTGCAAATACGGCGAAAACTTCTGCGCCACCATGCGTCGACCGTAATGCACCTGCAGCATGTCGCGCTCACGCGACTGCGTGCAATTGGCGCCGCCGCTGTGCCAGACATCACTGCGAAACACCAATGCATCCCCCGCCTTGCACAACACCGGATGCGCTTCACGCCCTTGCCACTCGGACTCGCCGGCCTCGGGTGGGCGTGCTGCCCGATGGCTACCAGGCACGATCCAGGTCGGCCCGATGCTGTGATCGATATCGCTGAGGTACAGCTGCGCAGTGAGGATCTGCATGGGCTGGGTAAAGGCACCTCGCTCGCTGATCCACGCGGGCAGTTGCATGGGCAGGTGATCAAGGTGCAGCGCCATGCCGGGGTAACCGGGGTGGCTACGCCAGGCGGTCTGGCCGATCACGTGGCAGTCCTCGCCCAGCGCGGCCTCGGCCAGGTTGATAAGCGGTGGCAGATCAAGAAAGGGCAACCACAGGGGGTTGCGGTTGAACACGCACTTGTGGTGTTCGAGCAGCCCTTGGTAATCCCAGTGAATGGGCTGCAAGTCATCGATGGCGCAGCGCAGCAAAGCGATACGCAGGGGTTCGAGCACACCGGGGATCAACACAAAACCCCGCTCGTCCAACATCTCCAGCTGAAGGTCCAGGCTCATGGCGGTGCGCTCCTTTTCGGCAGGAGTGCAGATGTACTCCTGCCCGGACTGTGCCATTCAACGCCAGTGCAGGTTCACCGTGGCAGGCGCTTTGCCGTCGACGGCCACCTGTTGTTGTACCGTCTCACCTTGGGCGTTGCCGGTAACTTTGTAATGGCCCGGTGGCAACTGCACATACAGCAGTGGGCCTACGTCGGTAACGCTCAGCACGGGCTGGCCCTGTGCGCTCTGGATGTCGACTGTGGCGCCACTCTGGAACTCGCTCCCCGGGCCTGCCGAGAGTTCGACATGCAAGTCGTACCCTTTGGTCTTGCGCAGGGCGTTGGCTTCATCCTGGCCGATACCGCCTTCCAGGTAACGGATGCCGTTTTGCTCTTGCGGCTGCAGCTGGACAGCCTGCATGTCGATAGGTGCATTGAGGTCGGCAGCCGCCGCCAACGTCCAAGGCATGGCCAAGGTGAGCAGTAGCGCAGCGCCAAGGGCATAGTGATGATTACGCATGGTAGAACCCTCCTTCTGAGGATGGTTTACCTATTATTACGCCCTCTAACGACACTCGTTTTCTTACTGACAGAGGGTCGTCCGGGCACGGGCAGCAAGTCGTCGCTTCAACGTGCGCATTTATATTTCATGGGCATATTGCACTCTTTATTCAAAAAAGGCTGGATCGGCAAACGACTAGCGAACACACATTTTCTTACACCCAAATACTCGACAGGAAACCATCACCCAGTACATCGTGAATTTCCGGAAGAATGCATCTAGTGTTCGAGCTGTTTAGTTTCGACGAACGCGATAGCGAATTTTCCTACAAACTTTTAAACATATACCGATCGAACACAACCATCATCCAACAACATGACTTACATCAACACAGATCAAATAGCGCCACGACAGGCATAATCAAACACAGTGGGATATGCAATACGCTATGGACAACCTCGATAAAGAAACACGTCGTGAACGAGCCGATATTGTTCTACGTAGCGCGCACCAGTACACCTACTTCCAATTACTGGAACTGATGCACCAGCTGCACGGGGACGATCTCGAACAACGCCCCCTGTCCCGGGAGACTCGGCGCCGCTTGCGGCTGGAGGTTTCTCCAAGTTTATCGTTCCCGGTTGCCGACGTACTGCGCGCTGACCGCCTGGAGGACGATCGCTATCGGATTCAGGCCAGCTTCCTGGGGCTGCATGGCACAGATTCGCCGCTGCCCACCTACTATCTCGACGACATTGCCTACGAATACGCTCATGGCATCGGGCTGCGTCCGGCGTACTTCAACTTCTTCAACCATCGCCTGCACACCCTGTTGCATCAGGGCTGGCGCAAGTACCGCTACTACCGGCGCTTTCAACCGGGCGCAAAAGATGGCTTCTCTCGCTACATTTTTGCCCTCATCGGGCTGGATGACTCAGCGTTGCGAGGCGCCACACCGCTACCGTGGAGCCGGTTGCTCAGTTATGTGGGAATGATCGCCAGCCGCAGCCGATCACCTAGCATGGTGGCCGGCATGATCGCGCACTGCTTCGACCTCCAGCAGGTGGCCATCCGTGAATACGAAAAACGTACGGTGCCGATTCCCTTGCCCCAGCGCAATGGCCTAGGCGCCCGCAATTGCCAACTCGATAACAACTTCTTGGTCGGCGACAGCACCGAGTCACGCAACAGCAAGTTCACCATCGTGATCGCTGGCCTGAATCAGCCGCAGTTTCGCGAATTCTTGCCCAGCGGCGGTAACTTCCGGAAGTTGAGCCATACCGGGCTTCTCTCGGGAACACTCATCCGTTTAAGGCATAACGACAGACTGCACATCGGCACCTATCAGATCGCCATATCCGAATGCGTCGAATACATTATATCCACCCGCAGCCATGAAAAATAATGGAGCCAATTGATTCCACACAAAATCCCTCCCGACGAAATTAATAACAAACATGAGTATATGAGCCTTCGGGTCGTAGCAAGCGCCGGTACCTACGCCCCTGCTCTCACAAGCTGATCTATACGGTATCTACAGCCATACCTAAACTCCCCTGCCGCTCTTTCAACAACTTCACAAACATACTCAAACTGCGCGAAACCGCCCCCCGCCGCCACACCAACCAGGTCTTCAAATACCGGAAATCCTCCGACATCGGCCAGGCGCTCACCGTGCTGCACCCCGGCATGTTGTCGAGCATGCTGCGCGGCATCATGGCCAACCCGGCACCGGCACTTACGCATGCCAGCATGCCGTGATACGACTCCATCTCGTGGATCTTGCCCGGCACGGCCTGATCCTGCACAAACCAGTTCTCGAAGTGATGGCGGTACGAGCAGTTGGCCCGAAATGCGTAGATATTCTCGCCGTTGACGTCTTGGGCACGGGTTACGGGCGCATGGTTGAGGGGTGAGATGACCATCATCTCTTCCTCGAACACTGGCATGCCTTCCAGCGTCGGGTGCAACACCGGCCCATCCACGAACGCCGCGACCAATCGCCCAGACAGCACCCCTTCAAGCATCGTCCCCGACGGCCCGGTCGAGAGGTCCAGGTCGACTTTGGGGTAGCGCTGGTTATAGGCCGCCAGCAAGGCCGGGATCCGCACGGCTGCGGTGCTTTCCAGCGAACCCAGGGCAAAGGTGCCCTGCGGGTCTTCGCCGGCCACCGTCAGCCGCGCCTCGTGCACCAGGTCGAGAATGCGCCGGGTGTATTCGAGAAAGTTCCAGCCCGCTGGCGACAGGCGCAGGCGGCTTTTCTCGCGGATGAACAGCTCGACGCCCAGGTCTTCCTCCAGCTGTTTGATACGTGTGGTCAGGTTCGAGGGCACCCGATGGATATGCTGCGCGGCGGCACTGATGCTGCCTTGCTCGGCCACTGCCTTGAAGATTTCCAGTTGCACCAGGTCCACAGTCATTCTCCAAACGTGAATGTTTCGCTCATTATTATTCAGTTTTCATTAAATCCCTACACCTCTAGTCTGGCGTCACGGATCAACAACAGCGAGAGTTTCCACCATGAGCGCGATCAGCAGCCTGACCCACGCCATCTCCCTCGACCCGCACAGCGGCGAGCAGATTGGCGCCTACCCGTTCGATACCGACGCCGCACTGGAAGCGGCGCTGCAACGCGCCAAGGTGGGGTATGGCCAATGGCGCCAGGTGTCGCTGGGTCAGCGCAGTGAGTGGTTGCTCGCCCTGGCCAACACGCTGGAAACCAAGGCCGAAGCGTTCGCGCAAATGATCAGCCGTGAAATCGGCAAGCCAATCACCCAGGCCCGGGGCGAAGTGAGCAAGTGTGTCGGGTTGTGCCGTTGGTACGCCGAGCACGGCCCTGCCATGCTGGCAGCGGAACCGACCCAGGTCGAAAAAGCGCGCATCGAGTACCGCCCGCTGGGCCCGATCCTGGCCGTGATGCCGTGGAACTTCCCGATCTGGCAAGTGCTGCGCGGTGCTGTGCCGGCGATTCTGGCGGGTAATACCTACGTGCTCAAGCACGCCCCGAACGTCATGGGCAGCGCCTACTTGCTGGGCGAACTGTTCAAGGATGCCGGCCTGCCGGAAGGCGTCTTTGAAGTACTGAACGTCACGCCGGACGG
Organism: Pseudomonas sp. LAIL14HWK12:I7; assembly: GCF_000483465.1. Taxonomy (NCBI): domain Bacteria; kingdom Pseudomonadati; phylum Pseudomonadota; class Gammaproteobacteria; order Pseudomonadales; family Pseudomonadaceae; genus Pseudomonas; species Pseudomonas sp. LAIL14HWK12:I7. Next base: position 68,059 of record NZ_KI519608.1, on the reverse strand, counting down.
TGTCACCCGCGCCATCAACGACCCTCGCATTGCCGCCGTGACCCTGACCGGCAGCGTGCGCGCTGGCATGGCGATCGGTGCGCAAGCCGGCGCCGCGCTGAAGAAGTGCGTGCTGGAGCTGGGCGGTTCGGACCCGTTCATCGTACTGGCTGATGCCGACCTGGATGCCGCAGTCAAGGCGGCCGTCATCGGTCGCTACCAGAACACCGGCCAGGTTTGCGCGGCGGCCAAACGCCTGATCATCGAAGAAAGCATCGTTGAAGCGTTCACTCAAAAGTTTGTCGAAGCAACGCGCCAGCTGAAGGTTGGCAACCCGCTGGAAGACGACACCTACATCGGCCCGATGGCCCGCTACGACCTGCGCGATGAACTCGATGGGCAGGTTCAGGCGACACTCGCCGAAGGCGCTACTTTGCTGCTGGGCGGCAACAAGATCGAAGGCGTGGGCAACTTCTACGCACCGACCGTGTTTGCCAACGTCACCCCGGAAATGACCGCGTTCAAGCAGGAACTGTTCGGGCCAGTGGCGGCGATCATCACTGCGCGGGATGCCGACCATGCCGTGGCATTGGCCAACGACAGCGAATTCGGCCTGGCGTCGACCATTTACACCGCCGACTATGCGCTGGCTGAACGCATGACCGCAGCACTGGATACCGGTGGCGTGTTCATCAACGGCTACTGCGCATCCGACCCCCGCGTCGCCTTTGGCGGTGTGAAGAAGAGTGGTTTTGGCCGCGAATTGTCGCACTTTGGTGTGCGGGAATTCACCAACGCGCAAACGGTGTGGCTGGACCGTAACTGACGGGACAATCGGGGCCGCCTGGCGGCCCCGATGTCCTCAGTCCCTGACCTGGTCCTTCACCCAGTCCAGCATCCCCCCCGGCACGATCAGTTCATGCCGTGCCCGCGAACAGGCGGTATACAGGCCCGCCAGCATCCGCGCCCGTTCGTTGCGATTGCCCGCCGCCACGGGCGCGACCATCAGCTCCGGTGACACCATCACCCGGGCGAATTCCATGTTCTTCACGTCCCGCACCCGCCCCAGGAACAGCTTGGGCGCCTTGTCCCAGCGATAACGGCTCTTGGCCTTGGCGAAATGCTCTGGCGTATAGCCCTTGCGCAGCATGTTGGCGACCGCCACGAAGGCTTTGTCGTCGCCCTTGTCCTGCTCCAGCGCCTGCCAGCTGGCGTAGCGGAACAGCATGGGGTGACGCGGCCGGGTGCCGTAGCGGTACAGCTCGATGCAATCTTCGACGAACAGCTCGAAATCCTTGCGCGCACTCTTCAACAACACGAACGGCACCCCTTGGTGCGTAAGGCGCTGGAACCAGCCAAACAGGCCCCACTCGTCATCGACAATCAGTGCCGTGGGCTGCTCTGGCACCGTGACCGTGTCGAAGAAACTGACCCGGGTGTAGTGCTCGGCACTGCCGCTGAATGCCGCCTGGATCTTGGCCGGATGCGCCTGGATCAGCGGGTTGAGGACGTTATCCATGGCAGGCCCGGCGCGCAGCGAATGGTCGATGTAACGCTGGCGGATGAAGCCACCGTGGTGCGGGCTCAGGCCATTGAGGTTCTGCAGCTCGTCGCCCAGGGTGATGATCGACTGCGGGCTGCGGTCCAGCACGGCGAGCATCGGTGCCGACAGCTCGTGGGCCTCGTCGACGATGACGTGGGTGTACCGACTGTCGATCATGTCAGCGGTCAGCGACAGCAGTTTGACCCGGTGGTAATCACGCACCGGCAGTTGAATCTCCCGCGCCGAGGGGCGAATCAGCTCCTGCCAGTACAGCCGGGCCTTTTCCAGCAGCACTTCCTGGTCCAGTGGCGAGGTGCCCGGCCCGGCCCAGGGCAAATGGTGCAGCTGGACCTCTGCATCGCCGCTGCGGCAGAAACTGCGCACGGCCTTGATGCACAAGGCAACCACGTCGCGGGCCGCGAGCGGGCCGATATCGGGGATATTCAGCCACTTCACCACCTGCGCCTCCTGCGGGCGCCAGGACAATTTGGTGCGGTACGGATCACGCAAGCGCCAACCGTTGCTGGTGAGGTCTCGGTTGAGAAGCTCGTCTGCCAGTTGGCCGAAGGTCAGTGCGGTGTAGGCTTGGGCGTCCTTGACGCGTGCCTGCAACGCGCGCAGCTGGCCCTCGGTCAAGGCCAGCAGCAGCGTGCGCTGGGGGTCGAGCAAACGGGCGAACTGGTGGATCAGGAACGTCTTGCCTGTGCCGGCAAAGCCTTGCACCGCCACCGACTCGTCAACACCTGACAGAAACTCGCGCAGCAGGCGGTTTTGTTGATCGCTCAGCAGCAGGTCGCTGGCCAGCGACGGCAAGTATACCGGGTGCAGCGGCGTGACCTGTTGGCGGTAGGTATCGGCAAATTGGAAACTCCACTGGCCTTGGTCATCGTGCAGGTCCTCGACGTCGTATTTGACCTCGACGGACAGCAAACCGATGCCATTCTCACCCAGCATGCCAAGGCCCATGGCGAATGCCTCGCGGTCGAAGTGCTGCGCCACCTGGCCTTGAAAGCGCCCAGGCGCGGCCGTTTCGACCTCGATGGCGATGCGCACGATTTCGGCAAAACGCCGCTCCTGCGCGTCGGCCGTTGCAGTGGCGGGCTGGCGTGGCAGGTTTTGCACGAACAGCACCGCTGCGGCCTCCAGCAAACTGGCAGTCGGGAAAAAGTCGCTGGCGGTGGGTTCGCTGGCAAGGCGGTCGGCTTGGTCGCTGGGCAATGGCAGGTAGAACATCGGGACCTCGGGTGGAAACAGGTCGGCACGATAGCAACTTTCCGTGGGGGGTGCTGGGTTCAATGTGCTGGCTGCCGGCCCTCAGCCCCTGCCCCGCTTCAGGGTCTCGCTTGGCAACTCCTTGAACAGCTGCCGGTAACTCTCGGAAAACCGCCCCAGGTGCCAGAACGACCAGCGCATGGCGACTTCCGCTACCGTTACCTCGCCACCGCGCAACAAGTCCCGTCGCGCACCGTTTAGCCGGCGTAACCGCAGCCAGGTCCCCGGCGGCATACCGGTAAAGGCCTTGAACGCCTGCTGCAACTGGCGCAGCGAAACGCCGGCCACGTCAGCCAGTGCCACCAGGTTGAGGGTTTCTTCGGGGCAATCCGCCGCCCATTCACTGACCCGCCGCATGATCGAGCGCTCTTCACTGCGCCTGCCCAGCGCACCGCTGTCCAGCCGCTGGCAGGCACTGTCGAGGATGAACAGGCAGTCTTCCAGCAACTGCTCCGCCAGCGCCTGCCCCTGCAGCGGGCAATCGGCGTTGCCCAGACGGGTCAGGGTGGCGCTCAGCCAACTGCCGAACAAGGCGTTCTGGCCGCTGCCCAATGGCACCATGAACAAGCCTTCCAGGCGCTGCGTATCCAGGCCATGACGGGCCAGAAACGCCTGGTCGAACACCACGGCCACTTCTTCGTAGTTCTCCGGGGTGATCCAGATATTGCGGCTCTGCTCGTTGAGCAGGTACAGGCTGTTTTCGCTGCGGTCGAAACAGAACGCCAGCGATCCACTGGGGGGGCGAAAGAACTGCTCGACACGGGTATTGAGCCGCTCTTCATAAACCTCCACGCCATCGAGCCCCAGGCAACGCAGTTCGCCGCTGAAATGCCCGGGCGACATTTGCCGGTATTGCTGTTGCCAGCCAGGGGTGGCACGCACCTGCTCGGTGACGTCGGTGGTGTGGAAAGCCTGAACCTGCAAGGCGTTGAGCGTTGTCACGCATTGTCCTGTATGCACTCTTTTGGTGCATTAATTAGCGTAGAAAGTGGATAGATCGCCCCAGGGGGCTGCGACCAAGATAGTCTCCAGCGCGTCACCTGGGAAGCCACCCGCTCCCGCCGCGCACACAAAAACCCAACCAAGAGGTCTGTATGAACGCCCCCTTCGATCAGCTGTCCACGTGGCTGAAAGAACACCGGATCACCGAAGTCGAATGCGTGATCAGCGACCTGACCGGCATTGCCCGCGGCAAGATCGCACCGACCGCCAAATTCCTGCACGAACGTGGCATGCGTCTGCCCGAGAGCGTGCTGTTGCAGACGGTCACCGGCGACTACGTTGACGATGACATCTACTACAGCCTGCTCGATGCCGCCGACATCGACATGGTCTGCCGCCCTGACCCGACTGCGGTGTACCAGATCCCCTGGGCAATCGAGCCGACCGCGATCGTGATTCACGACACCTTCGACAAGCAAGGCAACCCGATCGAGCTGTCGCCGCGCAACGTGTTGAAGAAGGTGCTGAAGCTGTACGCCGACAAAGGCTGGCAGCCGATCGTTGCACCGGAGATGGAGTTCTACCTGACCAAGCGTTGCGAAGACCCAGACCTGCCGCTGCAGGTACCCCTGGGGCGCTCGGGCCGCGCAGAAAGCGGTCGCCAGTCGTTCTCGATCGATGCCGCCAACGAATTCGACCCGCTGTTCGAAGACGTCTATGACTGGTGCGAACTGCAGGGCCTTGACCTGGACACCCTGATCCATGAAGACGGCCCGGCGCAGATGGAGATCAACTTCCGCCACGGCGACGCCCTGGACCTGGCCGACCAGATCACCGTGTTCAAGCGCACCATGCGCGAAGCCGCGCTCAAGCACAACGTGGCGGCCACCTTCATGGCCAAGCCGATCACTGACGAACCTGGCAGTGCCATGCACCTACACCAGAGCGTGGTCGACATCGCGACCGGCAAGCCGGTGTTCGCCAATGAAGACGGCAGCATGAGCGAGCTGTTCCTGCACCACATCGGCGGGCTGCAGAAGTACATCCCTAAGCTGCTGCCGATGTTCGCACCTAACGTCAACTCGTTCCGCCGCTTCTTGCCGGATACGTCAGCACCGGTCAACGTCGAGTGGGGTGAAGAAAACCGCACCGCCGGCCTGCGTGTGCCAACCTCCAGCCCCGATGCAATGCGCGTGGAAAACCGCCTGCCGGGCGCCGATGCCAACCCTTACCTGGCCATTGCTGCCAGCCTGCTGTGTGGCTACCTGGGCATGGTCGAGAAGATCAACCCGAGTGCGCCGGTGCAGGGCCGGGCTTATGAGCGACGCAACCTGCGCCTGCCCATCACCATCGAGGATGCCCTGCAGCACATGGAAGACTGCGAAACCGTGCAGCAGTACTTGGGCAAGCAGTTCGTCCAAGGCTATGTAGCGGTCAAGCGTGCCGAGCACGAGAACTACAAACGGGTGATCAGTTCCTGGGAACGTGAATTCCTGATGCTCAGCGTTTAAACCCAAGGGCACTGCCCGTGCGATGACGCAAGGCCACGCTTTCCTGTGGGGCGGCCTTGCGTCGCGAAAGGGCTGCAACGCAGCCCCCGATACACCGAACCCAAGAACAAGACCAACGAGGTGTCGACATGCGTCATCTGCAATCCCTGGTTCCCGCTGCATTCACCTTACTGTTCGGCGCAGCTGCCCAGGCCGCTCCGACCGTCAGCGTGTACAACTGGACCGACTACATCGGTGACACGACACTGGCCGACTTCCAGGCCAGCAGTGGGATCAAGGTGGTCTATGACGTGTTCGATTCCAACGAAACCCTGGAGGGCAAGCTGCTGGCCGGCCGCACTGGCTACGATGTGGTCGTGCCCTCGAACCACTTCCTCGCCCGCCAGGCCCAGGCCGGAGCGTTTTTGCCGCTGGACCGCAGCAAGCTACCCAACTGGAAGCACCTGGACCCTAAACTGCTCAAACAGCTTGAGCAGAACGACCCCGGCAACCAGTACGCGGTGCCCTACCTGTGGGGCACCAATGGCATCGGCTACAACGTCGACAAGGTCAAGGCCGCGCTGGGCGTGGACCACATCGACTCCTGGGCGGTGCTGTTCGAGCCCGAGAACCTGAAAAAACTCAAGCAGTGTGGCGTGGCCTTCATGGATTCGCCCGACGAGCTGTTCCCGGCCATTCTCAACTACCTGGGCATGGACCCACGCAGCGAAAAGCCCGAAGACTATGCCAAGGCTGAAGCCCGCCTGCTCGAACTGCGGCCCTACATCACCTACTTCCATTCTTCCAAATATGTCTCGGACCTGGCCAACGGCGATGTCTGCGTGGCCTTCGGCTACTCCGGCGACGTGTTCCAGGCTGCCAACCGCGCAGTGGAAGCCAAGAACGGCGTCAAGGTTGCCTACAGCATTCCCAAGGAAGGCAGCAACCTGTGGTTCGACCTGCTGGCCATCCCCAAGGACGCCAGCAACCCGGACCAGGCACTGGCGTTCATCAACTACCTGCTCGAACCTCAAGTTATCGCCAAAGTCAGTGCCACGGTCGGCTATGCCAACGCCAACCCCGACGCCCAGGCCTACATGGATGCGTCCCTGGTGAACAACCCCGAGGTCTATCCCCCCCAGCAAGTGCTGGACAAGCTGTACATCTCCAGCACGCCAAGCCCCAAGATCATGCGCGTGATGACCCGCTCCTGGAGCAAGATCAAGTCCAACCGTTGAGCCGAGAACGCACCATGCCTTTCGATACCCTGCACACTGCTTCGTACTACGCCGCCACGGCACGCGACGCGGCGCCCTACCCCAGCCTGGACGGCGAACTGAGCGCCGATGTGTGCGTGGTCGGCGGTGGCCTGACCGGGGTCAATACCGCACTGGAGCTTGCCGAGCGCGGCCTTTCGGTGATCGTGCTGGAAGCCAGGCGGATCGGCTGGGGTGCCAGTGGGCGCAATGGCGGCCAACTGATCCGCGGTATCGGCCATGACGTCAGTGGTTTTGCCCGCTATGTCGGCCAGGACGGCGTGCGCTACCTGCAACAGGCCGGCATCGATTCGGTCGCGTTGGTGGCCAGGCGCATCGAGCAATACGGCATTGCCTGCGACCTGCGGTGGGGCTTCTGCGAACTGGCCAACACCCCCGCCCAGTTTGCCGCCTTCAAGGCAGAACAGGAGGACCTGGCCGCGCTGGGTTATCGCCACGAAACCCGCCTGGTCAGCCCCGAGCACATGCACCAGATCGTCGCCAGCGACCAGTACGCCGGCGGCCTGGTCGACATGGGCTCGGGCCATCTGCACCCACTGGACCTGGTACAGGGCGAAGCACGTGCGGCCGCAGCCCTTGGCGTGCGCATTTTCGAGCAGAGCCCGGTGCTACGCATCGAGCACGGCCCGACCGTGACCCTGCATACCGCCCGCGGCAAGGTCAGGGCACAGAGCCTGGTGCTTGGCTGCAACGCGCACCTCGATGAACTGGAGCCGCGCCTGAGCGGCAAGGTGCTGCCGGCCGGCAGTTACGTGGTGGCCACCCGGCCACTGCCCGAGGCGCTCGCCAATAGCCTGATCCCCCAAAACATGGCGCTTTGCGACCAGAAGGTCGGCCTGGACTACTACCGCCTCACTGCCGACCGTCGTTTGCTGTTCGGCGGTGCCTGCCACTATTCCGGGCGCGATCCCAAGGACATCGCCGCGTACATGCGGCCGAAAGTGCTCAAGGTGTTCCCGCAGTTGGCCGAAGTACGCATCGACTACCAATGGGGCGGCATGATCGGCATCACGGCCAACCGCTTCCCGCAGGTCGGGCGGCTGCACCAGCACCCTAACGTTTACTACGCCCAAGGCTATTCAGGGCACGGGCTGAACGTGACCCACTGGACAGCCAAGCTGCTGGCCGAGGGCATTGCCGTGGGCCACAGCCAAGGACTGGACGTGTTCAGTGCGGTACCCCACCTGACCTTCCCGGGCGGCAAGGCATTGCGCTCACCGCTGCTGGCGTTGGGGATGTTGTGGTACCGGTTGCGCGAGGTGCTGGGGTAGCGCTCGACTTGAGGGTTGTTGCGCCTTTGAGATCGAGCGCCGCACGGGCGGCGCTCGATCTCAAAAGCGCTAAAAATCCACCGCCGTACCCATCGCAGCCTACCGCCTACACCGCCAAGAAATACACTGCCCACTGGCCAACTGCCCTGCACCTGCTAGCGTTGTTCTGGCCGACCTCTCATGGATGCATCACGATCATGAAATCATTGCCCCGCATCACCTTGTTGTGCGCAGCCTTGCTTGCCGTATCCGCCTGCTCCAGCAACCGCGTGGACCCCAGTGACTACTCCGGTTTCCTGAAGGACTACAGCCGCTTGCAGCCCGCTGAGAGCCCATCCGGCGCGCCGGTAATGCGCTGGATCGACCCCAAGGTCAACGTCAATCAATACACCCAGGTGTTCATCGAGCCCAGCCAGTTCTACCCCAAGCCGCAACCGACAGCGGTCATTTCGGCGCAGACGCTGCAGGAGATTACCCGTTACTTCAACGAAGCCATGCGACGTGAATTGGGCAGCGTGCTGACCCTGGCCAAAGCCCCCGGCCCAGGCACCATCGTGGTACGCCCGGCGATCACCGCGGTGTCTACCAGCAACGAAGGCCTAAAGCCTTATGAGGTCATCCCGATTGCGCTGATCTCGGCGGGCGTCAATACCGCCATGGGCGGCCGTGACCAGGAAGTAGATGTTGGCGTAGAGGCGGCCTTCCTGGACGGTGCCAGTCAGAAAGTGCTCGCTCAGGTAGTGCGCAAGGGCGCGGGTAAGGAGCTGGAGAACGACACCCAGAAACTCACCCTCAATGACGTCAAACCGGTGCTCGACGGCTGGGCCAAAGACATGCGCGCGAGCTTCCTGACACTGAAACAGAAGAGCCGTTGACCGTGTAGGAGCAGCCTTGTGCTGCGAAGAGGCCAGTGACAGCAGCGAAGATTGATGATGTGTTCACTGGCCTCTTCGCAGCACAAGGCTGCTCCTGCCGGGTAGCGTGTCAATGCCCCTGAATAAACCTTGGGCTGCGAATCAGCACTCGACAAAGGCGACGGCCAGGCCGCCGCGCGAGGTTTCTTTGTAGTTGGAATGCATGTCCGCACCGGTGTCGCGCAGGGTGCGGATAACCTGATCGAGCGATATGAAATGCTCGCCATCACCGCGCAGGGCCATTTGCACCGCGTTGATCGCCTTGACCGCGGCAATCGCATTACGCTCGATGCACGGCACCTGCACCAGGCCACCCACCGGGTCGCAGGTCAGCCCCAGGTTGTGCTCCAGGGCGATTTCCGCGGCATTTTCCAGTTGCGGCGGCGTAGCACCGAGCACTTCGGCCAGGCCAGCGGCTGCCATCGAGCACGCCGAGCCCACTTCACCCTGGCAACCCACTTCAGCACCGGAGATCGACGCGTTGGTCTTGCACAGGATGCCGACTGCGGCCGCCGCCAGCAGGAACCTCACCACATCGTCGTCGCAGGCATCCGGGTTGAACTTCATGTAGTAGTGCAGCACGGCCGGGATGATCCCCGCCGCACCGTTGGTGGGCGCTGTCACCATGCGCCCGCCAGCGGCGTTTTCTTCGTTGACCGCCAGGGCAAACAGGTTGACCCATTCCATGGCGCTCAGAGTCGAGCCGATCACGTTTGGTTTGCCCAACTCCTGCAGGCTGCGGTGCAAACGTGCAGCCCGGCGCTTGACCTTGAGCCCGCCCGGCAGGATGCCCTCATTGCGCAGGCCATTGTCGACGCATTCACGCATCGCCGCCCAGATGCGCATCAAGCCTTCGCGTACCTCGGCTTCCGGGCGCCAGACGCATTCGTTGGCCATCATCAGCTGCGCCACGCCCATTCCGTGCGCCTTGCACAGCGCCAACAGCTCAGCCGCACTGGCAAACGGATACGGCTGTTCGACCGCATTCGCCTCGCCTTGGGGGGCATCGATTTCTTGCTGCTCGACGATGAAACCACCGCCCACCGAATAGTAGGTTTGGCTGAACAGGCTGCCCTGCCCGTCCAGTGCTTCCAGGCTCATGGCGTTCGGGTGGTACGGCAGGCTTTGCTCAAGCAGCAGCATGTCGCGGGTGTAATTGAATGCCAGGGGATGGCTGCCATCGAGCATCAGGCATTGCTCCTGCATCACCTGGCCGATGCGTGGCTCGATCGTGGCCGGGTCGATCCGGTCGGGCCACTGCCCCATCAGGCCAAGCAGGCAGGCACGGTCGGTGGCGTGGCCAACTCCCGTGGCCGAAAGCGAGCCATACAGACGCACTTCGACGCGGCAGACCCGGGCCAGCAAGCCACGCTCACGCAGGGCCTGGGCAAAGGTTGCCGCTGCACGCATCGGGCCTACGGTGTGAGAGCTGGAAGGGCCGATGCCGATTTTGAAGAGGTCGAAAACACTGATAGCCATACTAATGCCTGACCGCGTTGGGCAGAATCGCCAATGCGCGGTTCTCTGGGGAAATTGAACACTACTGCGAACTTGAGCGATACTGACCTGCTCCCGCGTGGATGACCAACGAAACTTCCTAAGCAAGCCTTTAGTGGTACTAAACGATGCGACGACAACTCAATGGCCAAATGTTCGTCTGGTTGCATGTGTTCTCCTGTGCGGCCCGGCATTTGTCATTTACCCGCTGCGCCGAAGAGCTGCACATCACCCCTGGCGCTGTCAGCCAGCAAATGCGCCAGCTGGAAGAACGACTGGGCTATCGCGTGTTCCTGCGCCGCGCCCGTGGGGTTGAGCTGAGCGCTGAAGGCCAACGCCTGGCGCAAACGGTTTCAGAGGCCTATGGCAGCATCGAGGCCGAGCTGCTGCGCCTGGACGCCGGCGAGATCCGCGGCACCCTGCGCCTGCGCTCGATCCCCTCCTTCCTGGCCAAATGGTTGACGCCGCGCCTGCCGCGCTTTCAACAGCGGTATCCGGACATCGAGTTGCGGCTGGTGGCCGAAGACAGTGCGCAAGCCTTGCACCCGGGCGACTTCGACCTGGCCATCGACCTGAACGACGGCAGTTACCCTGGCATGTTGTCGACGCCATTGCTGGACGAGCAGATCTTTCCCGTGTGTTCCCCCACCCTGCTGCGCGGTCGCCCGCCGCTGCACGGGCCGGCTGACCTGGTGCATTACCCGCTGCTGCACGACATCACCGCCTGGCGGGGGGCCTCGGAGTACGCTGAATGGGAGTTCTACCTGGAAGGCATTGGCGCAGGTGGCCTGGACGTGCGCAGGGGCCACACCTTCAACCGCAACCACCTGACCATCGAAGCGGCGATTGCCGGGGTTGGCGTAGCAATCGCGCGGCGGACCTTGCTCAACGATGAACTGGAACGGGGGGCGCTGATCGTGCCGTTCGGCGTGGCGATCGCCAACCACAAACGCTACGTGGTGCATTACCCGCCGGGCGGGCTGACCCAGCCGGGTGCCCGCGCGGTGCATGACTGGCTGGTGGAAGAGGCCCGTGGGTTCAGGGAATTGCACCCGTTGGGTTGAGTGCCTGCCACGGGGCCGCTGGTCGGCCCCGGCTAATAGGCCTGCTTGCCGGTAAAAGCATTCAGCGTGCGCACCAAAATGACGAAATCGAGCCACAAGGACCAGTTGTTGATGTACTCGATGTCCGAGTCGACCCGTTGGATCATCTGCTCGATGTCCTTGGTTTCACCCCGGAACCCCCTGACCTGTGCCAGGCCGGTCATGCCGGGCTTGATGTTGTGTCGCGCGAAGTAGTCGACAATATCCTGCGAATACAGCGTGTCGTGCTGAAGTGCATGCGGGCGCGGCCCCACTAACGACATTTCGCCGGTCAATACATTGAACAACTGCGGCAGTTCATCCAGGCTGGTCTTGCGAATAAAAGCCCCTACTCGGGTCAGCCGCGGGTCGTTCTTCTGGGCCTGTTTGACCACACCGTTTTCCGGTTGGTGAACATGCATGCTGCGGAACTTCCAGATGCGGAACGATTCACCGGTCCAGCCCATGCGTTCTTGCCTGAAAAATACCGGGCCGCGACTTTCTAGTTTGATTGCAATGGCCACTGCCAACAGCACCGGCGATGCACACAGCAATATCAGTGCTGCCAGCACGCGATCTTCGAGGTTTTTAAGGAACAGGCTCATGCCGGTCAACGGCGTTTCTGACAACGTCAATACCGGGATACCGGCAATTTCGCGGACGCTGTGGTTGATCAAACGCAGCGAGAAGATATCCGGCACCCAGTTCACTGCAATGCACTTGTCGAGCAACTTCAAATACACTTCGTTAATGACCGCCGAGCCGCCTAATGGCGTCACCAAGTACACCGTGCGAATGGCATGTTTGGCAACGATCTCGTCAAGGTCAGCGACGTGGCCCAGCACAGGCAGGCGTTGCTTTGCATCAGGCGCGCCCTGTTCAGCCACATCGTCTATCAGCACACACCCCAGCACACGCTCACCGAACCACGGGTTGTTGCTGATCTTCTGGTGCAGGAAGTTGGCCAGGTCGCCGGCGCCAATAATCAGTGCGTTGTCCAGCCGAGCGTGCGCAGTAAACCGTTTTTGCAGTTCACGCACTGCAAAATGCAAAAACAACTGCACGACATAACCAATGACAAACAGCTGCACCACCAACAACCGCGAATACGTTTCGCTCTGCTTGGTCAAAAACGCCATGACCACCAAAAAACAAAACGTTGCTGACCAGGCCTTGAATAACCTGAACGCCTTGATGGACAAGCCAACGTTGGTCCGATAGATCGCATAATGATCATAAATAACGGCCAGCGCCCCAATCAACAAGAGCAGCATGATCACATAATCCGAAGTAATGTGACCAAACTGATCGTAGATCAAGTACCAGGCGACGCCGGTGACTGCAATCCCATCAAGGCCGGCCTGAATGGCGTTACTTACGCTGCTTCTTCGTTGAAGTAAGGAACGACTGCTTCTGGGTTCGAGAACCATTTCAGACCTCATTAATTAGCGCGTAGCAAATGCCCGGCAGCTTATTCAGTCAATCAATACCAGCCTTTAAAATATGATCCTGTACACTGAATGGTCTTCGCCGCCCCCCTGGGCGCTTGCTATTACTGTAGCAGTCGCCCGCCCACGCAGCGGGCAGAATCACCCCTGCCCTAGCTTTTGGCCGTTTCAGACGATTCAGGTGGCAGAATCATCAGATGCGCCTTGGGGTGTTTCGGGCCTCGAGCGTCATTGCCTTGGTGCACAACAGGGTGCGCAACAGGAACAGCGGGTTGCCCACCACGTAGCGCATGAACAAGCGCCTGGGCTCCCTCAGCAAGCGGTAGACCCACTCCCCGCCCAATCGCCGTAGCCATTGCGGTGCCCGGCTGACCTTGCCGCCGAGAAAATCCAGAATCGCCCCGCCACACACGATCAGGCACGGTCCCCCACTGGCAGCCAGGCGAGCGGCAACGGCTTCTTGCTTGGGCATCCCCATGCCCAGCACGATCAGCTCTGGCTGCGTTGCCCGCGCAAGCTCCAGGTAGGTGGCCATTTCAGCAAACCCGTCGTGAACCGACACCGGCAACACGCCAAACCGCGCCTCACTGCACGCTACGGCCCGGCTCAAGAAGGGCTCCTGAGTGCCCCAGAATGCCACCCGCCGCCCCTTGAAGGCCGCCAGCAGCTTGGGGATGAAATCCGTGCCATTCATGTTCAGCCCAGGAGCCAGCCCCAGGCGGCGATACAGGATTGACATGCCGGCACCATCGCGCAGCAGCACATCGGCCGAGGCCAGCGATTGGCAGTAATTGGCATTGCCCGCGACAAGGTTCATGGCGTGGGCGTTGACGAAACCCAGCACCGTGGGCGCCTCAGGTTGGCACAGGGCCTCGAGCAAGCGCTGCTCGTGTGCAGGGTCACTCACGGTCTGAAGTTTGCCGATAATCGCTTTCCAGCTGCTTTGCCATTCGCCCATTAGCTGTCATCCCGTTTCGAGCGCACCCACTCCACCTGTCGCTTGATCAAGAACCCCAGGTACAGGGGTATCTTCCTCGCGGCGTAGAACGGGGCGTAAAGCAAGACCGAAAAGGGGATCAATTCACGAGAAAACCGGCCCCACGCCAGCAGAACTGCAACACCCAGCATGACCAGGGCACCCGTGGCGACCCATGCAGGTGCAGTGATACCGAACAGCAGCGCGGCCAGCCAGGCAACACATGCAACCCCTACCAGGGCCATGACCAGCAACGCCAATGGCGGCACCAGCAGGTCCAGGGTCATGGCCAGCAAGGGCGCGTTACGCCGAGTGACCGCGCTCACCAGCAGCTTGGGCACCTCGGCCAGGATCACCCCCAGGTGGCCATGCTCCCAGCGGGTGCGCTGGCTGCTCAAGCCTTCCTGACTAAGCGGAAACTGGCTGGTGACCTGCGCATCCGGGCAAAACAGCGGCGGTTTGCCGATTCGGCAAAAGTCCAAGCCAAGCTTCAAGTCTTCGACGAGGTGCCCATTGGCCAGGTCGACCGCAACCAGGTCGCGCCAACTGAAGGCCATACCCGCGCCCATCAGCTGGCAGGGCAAGCCCAGGCGTGCCCAACCACGCGGGCGAACGAGGTTCTTGACCCGCCAGGCAAATTCCGCGATTTGCACCTTCAGGCCCGCGCCGGCGGGCGCGCGCATCAGGTACAGCGCCTGCACCGGCCGTGAAGTTTCGAGGCAACGGCGTGCCAGCAGGTCAATGGCGCCCTCGCCCACCTGGCAATCGGCGTCAACGATAATGACCACCTCGGGTGGACGCTGCGCCAGATGCCGTACACCAAAGTCCAGCGCATAACCCTTGCCGCGCAACAGATCGTTGTCGCGCTCCACCACCTCAGCGCCCGCGCTGCGTGCCAACTGCGCGGTGTCGTCGGTGCAGTTGTCCGCCACCACCAGCAAGCGGTCATGCGCCAGCAATTGCGGGCCGACACTGGCCAGGGTCGACCGAATGATCAAGGCCTCGTTGTGCGCGGGCACCAGCACCGCCACGCGCGGGCGCCTGCCATCCGCCCCAGGTCGTGATCGCACCGGCAGGCACGCCAGCAGTACCTGCGCAAACAGCACCAGCGCGGGCACGAAGATGCAAAACGCCACCAGGCTCAATAACCACGCCACGATGCTGATCATGCAGATGCCTTGAAGTAGCGGGCCAGCTTGGCGGCCTCGGTGTCGATATCGTGGCGTTGCAGCACCCGCTGGTAAGCGGCTTCACCCATGCGCTGCAACACGTCGGCCGGTTGCGACAGGCAGTCGGCCATTGCCGCAGCCAACTCCTCTACCGTGCCAGCAGGGAACAACCAGCCGTTTTCGCCCTGGCGCACCAACTCCGGGATGCCGGCCACGTAGGTGGTCAGCACCGGCCGGCGCAATGCCATGGCCTCCATGATCACCACCGGCAGGCCTTCGGCGAAACTCGGCAGCACCAACGCACGGGCAGCGAGGATTTCCTCCCGCACCTGGGCGCTGCTGATCCAGCCGGTGATGCGTACCTGCGCCTGCAGACCATACCGAGTGACCAAGGCCTCGATCTGCTCGCGCATTTCGCCATCACCCGCCAACACCAGCTCGAATGCAATGGCTTGGGTGGCCAGCAGGTGGGCCGCCTCGATCAGCAACAGTTGGCCCTTCTGCTCGCACAGGCGCCCGACGCACACCAGGCGTGGCGCCGAGGGTGCGGCAACGGCGGCAACCGCGTGGAAGTCGCGCTCCAGGCCGCAATGCACGACCTTCACCTTCTCCCAGTGCTCGTGTGCCACCCAACGGAACAACTGGCTGCGCCCATACGAGCTGACCGCCGCCACAAACGCGGCGCGCCGGACTTTTTCGCCCACGTGCAGAAACTGTGGTTTGTCGAATTCTTCCGGCCCGTGCACGGTAAAGCTGTAGGCAGGCCCGCCAAGGGCATGGGCCAGCATCACCACCTCGGTGGAGTTGGTGCCAAAATGCGCATGAACATGCTTCGCGCCAAAGGCCTGCAACCAGAGCAGTACCTGACAGGCCTCGGCCAGGTACACCAGGTGATAGGGCCAGGCGCGGTCCGCCCGCTGGCCCAGGCGCAGGGCCAACCACAGGGTGGCGAAAAAGCGTCGTGGCTCGGCACGCAGCACCTGCAGCGTGGGCGCCAACAACCCCTTCAGGCCGTGCTGCAACACGTAGCGGGTCTTGCCCCGCTCGGCGATGTCCTCGTCATCCTGCAGTTCGGCATCCCAACCCCGCAAGGCAATGCGCTGGATCTCCATGCCCTGGCGCTCCAACGCCAGAATTTCGCGTCGAATGAAGCTATGGCTGACTTTCGGGTACTGATTGATGAAGTAAGCAATGCGCATAGGAATCCAGATCAATGCCTGCGTAATGAGCCTTACCAACTGCAACCCGTTACTTCAGGCTGTCGATCGCCGGCGGCGGGCTCCCTGCCGATGCACGTTCAAGCACATCCCCCTTCATCCCTTGTAGCCCATGGACGGGCTCGCTGCCTGATAAAGCCGCTTCAACGCGCGCGAATACCTCATCCAGCAAGGCATGACGCCGGCGGTACATCGCACGTTTCTTGGGCGCGATATCGTCTGCGGCGCGTTTGGCAGCGGCCAGCGGCAGGCTGAAGAAGTCGTCGCGCTCCGAAGGCGTTGCGCCGTTTTCCAGCCAGATGGCATCGTAATGGGCGGCCAGGTCTTGCGCCTTGTCAGCGCCAAAGTAAGGATGGCGATGATGCCGGTGCGCATCGCCAACTGCGTAGATGCGCACCACCCCCAGCGTTCTGGCGATGCACTTGAAGGCCTCCAGCAGGAAGCTGCGCGGGCGCAGGCCCTCGAAGTCCTTGGTCAGGTCACGGTAGATGTTCAGCGAAGTTTCGCTGTCGATGCCTTTGTGAATGCCCTGCACGGCGCCGATGAACACGCACAGCTCACCGTGCTGGCGGCACAGGCTGAACGCCAGCGATGCCACGCGCAAATCCCCTTGGAACAGGTTCAGCACCAGCTCCCCTTCGCGCTTGAACCAGATCGGCCGGTCCAGCACCAGCGCGCAGCCCTTCGAGTAGGCCGACAGGTCACACAGGGTCAGGCGCTCGTCGCGACCGAGCAGCAGCAACGTGGGAAACTGCCGGGCCACTACCTCAAAGTGCGACGCCACCACACCGAGCCGCTCCTGCGCCTCCCAGCCCTTGCTGATGTAGGGCCACTGCACGACGCCAATGCAATCGACCCCAAGCCTTGCAAACCGGTCATCACCCAGCGCTGTCGACATGCGCTGCATGAAGGCCTTCAGCGCGGGCCACTCTCGAGTGATCTGCCGCGTCAGCTTGACCTTGTTGTTCAAGGCCCGCAGCGAGTAGCCGGGCTGCAGGGTGAGCACACTTTTCACTATCGATCTGGCAATCATAGGAATCTCATTTGTACTCGATCAGCACGGCTTTGCCGGCAGAGAACCTGTTCATCAGGAACTTTACCTGCCCAAGCATTTCAGGGAATTTGCCGAGCACCAAAAACACCGCCTGCAGCCAGCGCTCGCGTGTCGGCTTGCCAGCGCGACGCGCCAGGCGCACCGCTTGCAGCGGGTAGATCAGCAACAGCAGCAGCGCCCACACACCCAGCAGGCCACTGGCAAACACGATCGCCAAGGGGATGCCCAAGCCCCAGAGCCAAGCGCGGCGGGACTCTCGCAACCAATGGCGCTCTGGCGCTCGCCCATGCAAAAAGGCACCCTCGGCATAGGCATGGCCGGCGCGCAAGCTGCGCCGCCACCACTGGCTGAAACGCGTCATGGCAGCGTCGTGCAAGGTCATCTCAGCGGCCAGGCGCCAGATTTTCCACCCCTTCGCGCGCAAGCGAACGCACAGCTCCGGCTCTTCGCCGGCGATCAGGTCCGGGCGAAAGCCGCTCACTTGCGTGAAGGCATCGACGCGCATCAACGCATCCCCCCCACAGGCCTTGGCCTCACCGATGGGCGTGTCCCATTCCAGGTCACACAGCAGGTTGTACACCGAGCGTTGCGGGAACCGCTCACGGCGCCGCCCGCACGCCACCGCTACGTCTGGGCGTGCGTCAAGAAAGACCTGGGCATTGCCCAGCCAGGCCGCATCCACCTCGCAATCGCCGTCGACAAACTGCACATAGCGCATCGACGGCAACAGGCGTTGCAGGCGGGTGAAGCCCTCGTTTCGGGCCCGAGCTGCGGTAAACGGCCGGCTCATGTCGAGCGCCAGCACTTCGACCCCTTGGGCCTGTGCCATCTGCACGGAACCGTCGGTGGAGCCTGAGTCCACGTACACCACCCGGTCCGTACCGTGCGCCAACGAGCGCAGGCAGCGCTCCAGGCGCAGGCCCTCGTTGCGTCCAATCACTACAACGCCGATACCTGTGTCCATGGGCCTCACTCGACCGTGCACTGCGCCGCCTCGGTGGGGTTGCGCAGCTTGATGGTCGCAGGCACGCCGACCGCCAACGCGTTGTCTGGCACGTCCACCAGCACCACGGCGTTGGCGCCGATGACCACGTTGTTGCCGATGCGGATGTTGCCCAGCACCTTGGCACCTGTGCCAATATCGACGTTATTGCCGAACACCGGCGCAATCGGCTCGCTGACATTCTTCAGCCCCACCACCACGCCGTTGCGAATCCGGCAGTCATCGCCAAAGCGGGCATAACCGCTGATTACGATGCCGCCGAAATGGTCGATGACGAAGTTGCGGCCAATCACGACCTCGCAGGGCAATTCAACACCCGTAATGATCTGCACGAACTTGAACAGGATCTTGTAGAGGATGGAGAACAGTTTGCGCAGCAGTGCCGGGCGCACGCTATAGCGCCAGCGCCCGAAGCGATACACCAGCAATACCCAAAACCCCTGGGCGCCCCAATCACCACCGTGTGCACGCAAGTCGGCGCGGATATTCTCGAACATGACGTCACCTACCGTGTGGGTTGGCTTGCGAACCGTGTCTTGAACAACAGCGACCAGGTAGTCTGGCAGTGCCGCCAGCACGCCCGGATCGCCGCGCGACCTCGCCCCTTCAGCAGTGCCTTGAGTGCCAGTACCAGGTCACCCACACACACCAGCAGCATGTGCAGCGCCAGCCCGGCAACGCCGTGGTGCTTGCGGAAGTACAGCAGTTCGCTTTCGATCTGGTAGCTGGAAATCTGCCGGCTGGCCGCTTCCAGTTCGCTGACCGACTTGGAGCTTTCACCGCCGATATGCACCACCGTGGTATGGGGATAGAAGACGACCTTCCAGCCCGCTTCCTTGACCCGCTTGCAATGGTCAACCTCCTCGTAATAGAGGAAGTAGCGCGGATCGAACAGGCCCACCTGGTCCAGCACTTCGCGACGCACCAGGTAGAAACAACCGGGCAGCCAATCGCATTCACGTACCGAGCCATGGTCCCAGGTCATCTCATCGACCATTTTCAAGCCTGGGAAGAAACGGCCCAGCCCGGTACGGCCGACAAACACGTTCAGGGGTGTCGGGAAGTAGCGGCAACTGGGTTGCAGGTCGCCATCGCGGCCCTCCAGGCGCACGCCCAGCACGCCGCACTCGGGGTGGTTGTCCATATACTCGATGGTCTTGGCCAGTGAATCGGCCGCCACGAAGGCATCGGTATTCAGCAGCAGTGCGTACTTGCCCTTCAAGTGCGCCAGCAGTTGGTTGTTGGCGCGCCCGAAACCGACGTTCTTCTTGTTGCTCAGCAACAGCGCCTCGGGGCACACCTTGGCCATGCGCTCCACAGAATCATCGACCGAGGCATTGTCGACGACCAGGTAACTGGCGAGCTTTTCGCTGTCGGCCTTGCGCAGCGCATCGAACATGGGCTGCAGCAAGGACGCAGTATTGAAATTGACCACCATCACATCGACGGGTTTTCTATCCATTGCTACCGTCCCCGAAGAAGTACTGCCGTCGTTGCGCGGCAAGGGCAGGCTCCACGGTCGGGTCAAAGGCCCCTTTGCGCTGTTTGACCAGTTCTATCCACGGGTAGCTTTCACAGCGCTCCTCCACCCTCTTGATCAGTGCTTCGGTGGTGCAGATGAATTTGGCCGGGTTGCCACCCACCACGGTGCCCGGCAGCACGTCCTTGGTAACCACCGCACCGGCAGCGACGATCGCATCGGGCCCGATGGTCACGCGGGGCATCACAATCGCGCCATGGCCGATGAAGCAGTTGTCCTTGATGTCGATATAGCCGACCGAATCGAGGTGTTTCCCGTAGCAGAGCTCGATCAATGCCACCACGCCGTCGTGGCCGATCAGTGTGCAATCCGACAGGCCAACGTTGTTACCAATACGCACCAGCGCAGGGTCGGTAACGTTGCACCCAGTATTGATATGAAAGTTGTCCCCTACTGAATGAAACTTACCCCAACGGGCCAGATAGATCCCCCACTCTCGCCCCGTTGGATTACACAACTTCTTGTACGTCGAGCTTCCCCGCCCGGTCGAGTTGACATAACGCGTCAGTGCACTCCGTATCCATCCATTCATTCTGCGAGCCTCACAATCAATGCGATTCTGAACTGTCCCTGAGGCGACTTCGGTCTCATTCTTCTTGGTGCTGACCGCATCGCACTCAACCCGTTTACAACGTGCGTTACACCGCGGCACCCGTAGCCGATTTCAACTTTTCATTGAGGTGGTCCGCCAACCTGACGGCAAACTGCAACAACGGCATGGTCGGGTTGGACGCGCCGCCCTTGGCAAAGATACTGCTTCCCGCCACATAGAGATTCTGGGTACCGAACACTTTGCAATTGGCGTCGACCACACCGAACTCAGGTGACGCAGCCATGCGCGTGGTGCCCATGTGATGGGCATGCGGCGCCATCTTCAACGGCACCGATGTGTCGTAGACGAAATCGTTGAGCTTGACGAAGCCCAGGTCCATGTCGGCAAATTGCTTGGCCAGTTCGGTGCCGATGCACTTGATGGTGTGCCTGTCACTTTCGCTCAGTGCCCAATGCACGTTGACCTTGGCCACCCCCAACTCGTCTTTTTCGTCCAGCAGTGAAATGCGGCTTTGCCGGTTGGGAAACTGCTCGATCATGGTGCCGATCACACCGTCGCCCGGGCAACTGAACTTGGCGACCAAGGCGATCTTGTCGGCAACGCCCATGTCACAGGCAAGGTTTTCCAGAAAGTGTTTGACCTCGGCCGTGCGGCCATACGTCTGCACGTCCGAGAGCAGTGCAGCGGTGATATTGCCTTTACCGGCCTGGTATTCCTCAACAAAGGCGTCGGTGGTGTAGTACTGACGCATCTGGGTGTCCTGGTCCGACTTCAGGATGAACGTGCCCATGTCGATGTTCAGGTGCTCCATGAAGCAACACCCGGTCAGCCCTTCCTTGTTGACGATACCCGCGGCCAACAGGGATTCACTGTTCAATAACTGCCGGGCATTCTCGATGGCGCCCGTCGCCAGGATGAAGTTTCTGGCCACCACGCGCTGACGATGACGTTCGTAATCGGACACCACCGCAGCCACCACATGGCCCGACGCTTTGTCGAACTCCAGGTCGACGCAGTTGCAATTGATGAATACGTCCAGCCCGTGGGTCTCGTTCAGTGCAGTCGCGTACTTCTGCGCAAAGCGCGTTGGAGGGCTCAGCAGGAAGCGGTCGGGTTCGAAGTCATCACCCGCAAGCCCGGTGTTCATCGCGTGAAACTCCGAGCCTGGCGGCAAATCGACGATGTCCATGGCCGCCGCCAGGTAGCCCTCGATCTCCGAGTAGGGGATCGGCCAGCCGGGCAAGTCGCCGGGCGGCGCCACGGCGAAGTCTGAAGGGGTGAACGGCCGGCATCGCCCTGCCCAGTGGTTGGACGTGCCGCCCAGGTAACGCAGGCGTGTTTCCTCGGCGTACAGTTCGAGCCCCGTCGAGGCGCACTTATACAGCCCTTGCGAGTGCGGCGAATATTCACGCCCACCGCCCTCGGCCAGCAGCACGTTCCAACCCGCAGCTGCCAGCCGCAGGCCCAGGGTAATGCCAGCGGGGCCAGCCCCGATGATGCAAAAATCATAGTCGTCACGCAGCGTTTTCTGCTGCTGATAGTCCTTGATCATGCTGGCTCGTTCCGGAAGTACAGAGAAGGCAACACCCAGCCGTTGATCACCACGAACCCGGGTTTTTCGACGGGTTTGCGTGCAACGTCTGCGGCCACGCCAAACACCGCGCCGCCAACGCCCAGCAGGACACAGCTCTGGAGAAAACCCCTACGACCCAACTGCGGAGTACACAACGTAAGCTTCCCCATGATCCCCAGACCTATCTCGATGAAGTGTTAACAATCAGTCACTCGACCGCCCCCACATTGCACCATCGCCCGCCTCTGGCCTCATCACAGCCATTCGAAGAAACGGGTCGCCAACAGCCCACAGAGTGCCCCCACGGCCACCATCGGCAGTACCACCAACTCGCGTTTGACACTGAAGATATCCAGCTTGCAGTTAACGTAGACCACCAACAGCAGCGTCGGGAAGGTATGCAGGGCCACCCCCCAGATTGCGTAGTCGACACCGCCAATGGCCAGCAGCAGTGGCAACAACCCCCATAACGAGACTAGCCGGATGATGTTGTCCATGGCCTGGTATTTCGTCAGGCCCAGGGCAATCCATATCTGATGTGCCAAGGTATAGCGCAGCGTGAAGAACGACAGCGAAAGAATCGCAAGAATCGTACCCGCCTCGGTGTAGCGCGCGTCGTACATCCAGCCGATCAACAACGGGCTGGCGGTCAGGAACACCCCGCAGGCAAACAGCATCACAAGGTCGACCAGCAACCTGAAACGGTAGTACAGCGCCTTCAGGCGTGCCTTGTCACCTTCCCGAGCGGCTTCGCTGAACGCGGGCAGCGCTACCGAGCCCACCAGTTTCAGCAACCCGGTCTGCACGGACCCGAGGATCAGCACGGCAATCGAGTACACCCCCAACTGCCCCGCTGTCATGCTCGCACCAAACCAGATTCGGTCACCGTACATGGCCAGTACGCCGACCATCGACGACAGCAGTATCCAGCGGCCAAACACGATCAGCTCGGTCAGCGCGCTTCGGTCCCACTGCAGGCGGTTGTTCGGCCCTTCCAGCGCCAGGTGCCCCAGCAAGGTGCCCGCCAGGGCACTGACTAGGCCGGCGATCACCAGCGACCAGATCGACCGGGTGAAATAACCAATCACCAGCATCGCGATCAAACCGACCACTTGCGAGGCGAGGTCCACCAATACCACGCGCTTCTGTTGGAAAGTTCGTACGGCGACATCTATCTTGGTCGATTGGAATCCCCAGATGATGGCCGAAAGGCCGGTCACCGCCAGTACCATTGGCAGCTCGGGGGCGGCGTAAGTGGAGTCCGCCGGCCACAGGTTGGCCAACTGCGCGAACCAGGAGGCGGCGGCCAGCAGCAAGGTCAGGGCAAACAGGACGAAGCCGCGGATGATCTGGACGGTCCAGGCGGTATTGAGAAACTCGGGGTCGTCGCCCCGGTGGCTCTGGATGATGTTCTGGCGCAGGCCAACATCGGACAGCAAGTGCAAAAGTACCGAAACCGTGGTGGCGATGACCATCACACCGAACATTTCCGGCAGCAACAAACGGGCCATGATCAGGTTGCCGCCCAGGCGCATGACCTGTGACGCCACCAGCGACACCAGGTTCCATGACCCGGCCTTCAGTGCGCGCTTGCGCAGGCTCGCGGAGGCTGACACATCAATCGACGGCATGACTTCAATCTCTGACTGATTGGCTAAAAGTCACTATAGTTTCAATTAGCCATGATGCTAGCCGTGCCCACCAAGGGAAAGGTGTCCTTAGCCAATGCCTGAACATTTTCGTGCGTTGATCGTCATTCTGTTTCTGGCAGGCGTCGTTTTTGTCATGGCGCGCCGCCCGGCGACAGACCTCATCCCCTACAGCGACTTCAAGCGCCGGCGTAACCTGTGGTTCGTCCTGACGCTGGTGGCCTTCGCCTCCCACAGCTTCTGGGTGTACGTGGCCGCTGCCGGGCTGATCATGTACATCGCCGGGCGGCGCGAACGCAATGCCATGGCGCTGTTTTTCATGTTGCTGTTCCTGATTCCGCCGGCCTCGGTGCAAATACCTGGGTTTGGCGTGGTCAACTACCTGGTCGACCTCAACCATGTTCGCCTGCTGACGCTGTGCGTGCTGCTGCCGGCGGCGCTGGCCCTGAGCAGGCAAAGCGATACCCTGCGCTTCGGCCGCACCTGGCCCGACAAGCTGCTGGCGGCCAGCCTGGTGCTGATGAGTGTGCTGTACCTGCGTGAAACCACCCTGACCGACACCTTGCGCCAGGCGCTCTACCTGTATGTCGATGTGTTCTTGCCCTACTACGTCGCCAGCCGAGGGCTCAAGGAGATCAGTGATTTCAAGGACGCCATGCTGGCATTCGTACTGGCATCCTTCGTCCTGGCACTGATCGGCTTTGCCGAGTTCGTCCGCCACTGGCTGCTGTACAACGCCCTGATCGATGCCATGGGCGTGCAGTGGAGCATGTCCAGCTACCTGAGCCGTGGTGGCTCGCTACGGGCCAGCGCCACCACCGGGCAGGCAATTGCGCTGGGCTACGTGATGAGTGTGGCCATCGGCCTGTACCTGTTCGTCCAGGGCTATGTGCGCAGCCAGCTGCAGCGGGTGCTCGGCGCCCTGCTGCTGGCTGCCGGGCTTTTCGCGCCGTTGTCCCGCGGCCCCTGGATTGGCGCTGTGGTCATCGTCGTGGTGTTCATTGCCATGGGCAAAGGCGCCATTAAGCGCCTGACCGTGCTTGCCCTCGCCGGCGTACTGGCACTGCCGCTGCTGACCGTGCTGCCTGGGGGCGACAAGGTGCTGGACCTGCTGCCTTTCATCGGCAATATCGAAAAAGAGAACATCACCTACCGGGAACGCTTGATCGACAACTCCTGGATCGTGATCCAACGTAACCCCTTGTTCGGTTCGTTCGACTTCCGTAACACCCCTGAAATGCAGTCGATGATTCAGGGGGAAGGCATTATCGACATCGTCAACACCTACGTCAGCCTGGCCCTGCGGGTCGGGTTGGTCGGGCTCGCGCTGTTCGTGGCGTTTTTCGTCACCGTGTTGCTGGGCATCCGCAAAGCCATGCGCGCGTTCCCCGACAAGGATGACGAGCAACGGCAACTGGGCCGGGCGCTGTTGGCGACGCTGGTGGGGATCTTGGTGATCATCTTCACCGTCAGCAGCATCACTATCATCCCCACCGTGTACTGGTCGGTCGCAGGGCTTGGGGTGGCCTACATACAGCGGGTGCGCAGGCTCCGTTCCAGCCAGGCCAGCGACCTTCCCGCTGCCGGCCTTCAAACCAGGTGATGCCCATGAGCCGTTTCCCTTTGCGCCCCTTCATGCGGGCATCCCTGTTCGTTGGCCTGGCCGTCATGTCCCAGGCTGGCTGGGCCTCCGGGTGGGTCGTCAGCGTCGAAGAACAAAACGGCCTGCCCAGCGTGACACGCGGTGGCGGGCAGGTGATGAAAGCCAAGTTCGACTTCTGGGCGGCTAACTGGAGCTGGACTGGTTTCTACACCGCCATGAAGGTCAATGCGCCCTACAGCTACACCCTGCAGGGCAAGAACAAGCAGTTGGACTTCGACCTGACGGCGGATATCCGCAAGCCGCAAACACAAACCTTGACCTGGGCGTTCGACCTGACCGCACACAGCAGGCAGTCCAACGTGATGGGCGGCGGCATCGTTTTCCAGTTCGACCCGGCCCTGTTCAATGGGGAGATGGGCGCGCCCGTGCTGTTGCCCGACAACCGTGGCTGGTCCTGGGGCAAAGATGCGCAAGGCAGGCGCATCGAGATGCGCTTCGAACCTGCACTGGCAAAGGTGTACTTCGAACCGGGTAGCAATGCCGAGATCCGCGCGTTCTTCTACAAAGACCCCATCAGCGCCGGCCAGCAGCAGATCAAGGCGACGTTGAACGTGACGGGCGATATCGAGCTGGGCCCAACCCCCACCGAGCGCTTTGGCCTGCAAGACCCCGCGCAGTGGCCCGATGACCAGCTTGACTGGCAAACCTCGCCGGTCGACCTGTCCTTTCTCAATGCACCAGAAAAACCGGCTGGCAAACGCGGCTTTGTAAAGTCTTCCGGCGAGCAACTGATGTTCGAGGACAACACCCCCGTGCGTTTCTGGGGCACCAACCTGTCTGCGTACTCGCTGTTCAAGACGCCAGACGAGGAAATCATCAAACAGGCCAAACGCCTGTCGGCACTGGGTTTCAACCTCGTCCGGCTGCACCACCACGACTCCCCATGGGTCAGCCCGAACGTGTTTGGCGACGGCACCTTGATTCGCGATACCCAGCAGCTCAATGCCGAGTCGCTGCGCAAGATCGACCTGTGGGTCAAAAGCCTCAAGGACGAGGGCATCTACGTCTGGCTCGACATGCACGTACAGCGCGCCCTCACCGCCAATGACAACATCGATGACTTCAAGGAGCTGGCCAAGGGCGAGCCCAGGGTCGACCTTAAAGGCTACGCCTATGTGAACCAGAGCATTCAACAGGCCATGAAACGCTTTACTGAGCAGTACATGACCCATGTGAACCCCTACACCGGCCTAGCCTACAAAGACGACCCGGCCATTGCTGCGGTTTTGATCACCAACGAAAACGACATCACCCAGCACTACGGCAACGCCCTGATGCCGGACAAAAAAGTCCCCGCACATACCAAGCTTTACCAGGAGCAGGCAGACGCCTTCGCCAAGCACAATGACCTGCCTGCAGACCGCACCTGGCGCGCCTGGGAACATGGCCCGTCGAAGCTCTTCTTGAATGATCTGGAACGCCGTTTCGATGTCGACATGATTGCGCACCTGCGCAGTCTGGGGGTCAAGGTACCCATTGCCACCACCAGCACCTGGGGCGGCAATGGCCTGAGCGCGCTGCCCGCGCTGACCTCGGGCGATGTGATCGATGCGCACAGCTACGGCGCCATCGGCCAGCTCGAGAAGAACCCGCTGACCAGCGACGGGATGATCAACTGGATTGCCGCGGCCCAGGTCGTCGGCCTGCCTCTGACGGTCACCGAATGGAACGCTGAACCCTTCCCCCTGCCCGACCGTCACTCGCTGCCCCTGTATGTGGCGGGCACGGCCAGCCACCAAGGCTGGGACGCCATGATGCAATATGCCTATAGTCAGCAGGCCTTCAACAGCGGTTGGCGCACGGCAGACAACTGGCACGCGTACAACGACCCGGCCATGCTGGCCACGCTCCCCGCGGCTGCCCTGCTCTACCGCCGTGCGGACGTGCAGCAAGCCACCACCCGTTACGTCTTCGCGCCAACACCCGCCACCTTGTTCAACCAAGACATCACGCCGCGCAACTCGCTGCTGCTGCGCACCGCCATGGAAAAAGGCAGGCTGCAGATCGCCATGCCGCAGACGCCGGAGTTGCCCTGGTTGAAACCCAGCATCATCCCGGCCGATGCCCAAGTGCTGCGTGACCCTGCCCAATCGTTGCTGCCCCCTGACGCCACCGAGTCGGTAACCGATACCGGGGAGCTCAAGCGCAACTGGCAACAAGGCCTCTACACTATCGATACCCCCCTGACCCAGGCGGCGACCGGCTGGCTGGGCGGTCGAACCCTCAACCTTGGGCAGGTCGAGGTACAGGCAAAGACGCCTTATGCCAGTGTCGTCGTGCAGAGCCTGGATGCCAAACCGCTGGGCCAGGCTCGCAGCCTGCTGATCTCACTGGGCACCCGGGCTGTGCCCAAGGTCGACGACAAGACACCGTTCAATGTCGAGCCCTTCGAAGGCACCCTGGCCATCCAGGCGGCGGGCGGTCTGAAACTGTTCGCGCGCGATGCACACGCGCAGCTCAAGGAATTGTCAGTGGCGTACCAGAACGGGCGCTATGTGATCACGTTCGATGGCCAGTACATGTCCAACTGGCTGTTCTTGAAATAGAGCATTTGGCCATCTACAGTCTCAAGAGACCTGTAGCTGATACTCCCACCTGTTCGATCCAGGGACGACCCGCGGCGTCTGTACAACAGCAGAGTCCAGGAGGCACGGATGAAGTTTCTGGTTGTCGGTGGCGCAGGTTATATCGGCTCGCACATGGTCAAGCACTTGCTGGCCGCGGGCCATGATGTGGTGGTGGCGGACCTTGTGTCGCCAGGGCCTGGGGTGCAATGGGCCAAGCTCGACATTGCCGACGAGCCGGCGCTGGATGTGCTGTTCGCCGAGTGCCACTTCGATGCGGTCTTTCACTTCGCATCGTTCATTCAGGTGGGCGAGTCGGTTTGCGCCCCTGGCAAGTATTACCAGAACAACGTAGCGGCCACCCTGACATTGCTGCAGGCGATGGTGAATGCGGGCATCAAGCGGCTGGTGTTTTCCTCCAGCGCAGCCGTTTACGGCAACCCGCTGTATGTGCCCATTGACGAGGCGCATGGCAAGGCACCGATCAACCCCTATGGGCTCAGCAAGTGGATGGTCGAGCAGATACTCGAGGACTTCGACCGTGCTTACGGGCTGAAGTCAGTGTGCCTGCGCTACTTCAACGCCGCAGGGGCTGACCCTGACGGGGAGCTGGGCGAGCGCCATGAGCCGGAAACCCACCTGATACCGTTGATCCTCCAGGCGGCCGCAGGCAGGCGTGAGGCGGTCACGGTGTTTGGCCGGGATTACGACACCGCCGATGGCACCTGTATTCGTGATTATGTGCATGTCGCCGACCTGGCTTCGGCACATGCGCTGGCAGTGGACTACCTGGTCGCTGGCGGCCCCAGCACGGCGTTCAACCTGGGCAATGGCCTGGGCTTTTCAGTGCAACAAGTGATCGATACCGCCCGCACAGTGACGGGCCGGCAGATCCACACACTCGATGCACCCCGCCGCGCGGGTGACCCGCCAGGGTTGGTGGCGGATGCTGGCAAGGCGATGACTGTGTTGGGCTGGCGGCCAGCGTATGCATCGCTGGAGCAGATCGTGGCGCATGCCTGGAGATGGGAGTTGCAGTACCCGTGGCATCGGCCGTGATCATGCGGCTATTCACTATCGGGTGTAGGAGCAGCCTTGTGCTGCGAAGAGGCCGGTGACAGCAGCGAAGATTCGCTATGTTTTCACAGGTCTCTTCGCAGCACAAGGCTGCTCCTACACTCGATAGAGAATAGTCAGTAATAGGTGCGCGGCTTCTCATCCGCCTTGTTCAACACCGTGCCAATCAGGTTGACCGTCGCCAGGTGGTGCAGGCATTCCTCGATCTCTTGCTTGCTGTTCATGCCGTTGCCGACGACCAACAACACACAGTCGAACTTGGGCATCACGGTGATTGCATCGTCTGAGCTCAACAACGGCGGCAAATCGAAGATGCAGATGCGCGACTCATAGCGGCTGCGCAAGTCGCTGATCAGGTTGTTCACCCGGGGGGAGGACAGCATTTCGGTAGACATCGGAATAGGCACCCGCGTCGGCAGCACGACAAAACGCGGCAACGTGGGGTTGACCAACACCTCTTCGAGCCCGGCCTGGTCAGACAACAACTCGTTGAGGGCCTTTTCCATCGGCAAGCCCAGGCTGCTGCCGACCTTGGGGCGACGCAGGTCGAAGTCCACCAGCAGCGCCGTCTTGGTCGTATGGTGCGCGATACTCATGGCCAGGTTGATCGCCAGCACCGTCTTGCCCGCCTCGGGTGTTGGCGAGGTGATGGCCAAGGTACGCCAGCCGTTTTCCTCCATCGCCTGCAGCACCTGCGTGCGCAACAGGTCGATCGGCCCACTCATGTTCGAGTTCTTGTTGAACGCGACAATCCGATTGCGCTCAAGGTGCTCCGCACGCAACGGCACCACCTTGGTCTTCACGTAATCGAATTGCCCTGGCACTTCTGGAGGCTCCGCCCCGTGGGCGGTTTGCGGTGCCTGGGCAGCACCTGGAGAAACTTGATGAATACCATTGCCAACTACCGGCTTGATCCTGTCCATCACTGCTTTCCCTATTCAAACCGCGCCATAGCCTTGAACAGCAACACATCCAACGGCATGTAGAACACGTGCACCAGCACTACCATCATAGCAATCAGCACAAGCACCGCCAGGATCAGCAGGTTGCGCCAGCGTTTACGCTTTGCCAGTTCCGCCTGGGTGGTGATGAAGGGCACCGTCACCAGCACACGCTTGCCCAACACGCTCTCTAGCGCCCCTACACCCCGTACCCGTTGATTGAGCATTTCCAACAGCATCACCAACGCGCCACCGCCTGCCGGTGCCAGCACCAGGCCCAGGGCGGCGATTTTCTTGCGGTTGGGTTTGATCGGCTTTTCGGGCAGCAGCGGTGGCTCCAGCAGCACAAAACGCTCTGCCTTGTTTTCCTGTTCCAGGCTTTCGGTAATTTTCGCGCCCATTTCCTTGGCACGGATCTCTTCATACTTCTTGCGCGCGTTGTCGTGGTCGCGCATCAACGTGACCAGGCCACGCTCCACTTGCGGGGCTTCAAGAATCTCCGCCTCGTAGCCTTCCATTTTCTTCACCAGCTCACGCTTTTGCTCCGCCAGTGAGGTGATGCGCTCCTGGGCCGCGCCAATCCGCGCACGCACCCGCGCCACATCGAGGCTGACCGACGATGCAGCCTTGCTGCCGCCGCCGCTGGCCTGCAGGGCATCGATCTTGCGCTTGACCGCAACTACGTCCGGGTGCGCGTCCTTGTATTTGGTCAGCAGCCGGGCGTACTCGGCCTTGAGGCTGGGCAGGTCTTGTGGCTGGTCGGCACTGGACGGCCGGGTACCGTCAGCCTTGGTGGTCAAGCCGGCATTGGCCGCCGACAGTTCAAGCTCCAGGTAACGCAGTTCCTCTTGCGCGGTCTTGTAATCACGGTCGACCTCCCTGAACTCCAGCTCCGAACGCGACAGCATGCTCATGCGCAGCGACTGGTGCTCAGGCAAGGCATTGGCGTGGGCTTGCTTGAAGTCCGCCAGCTGGTTTTCCAGGCTGGCAAGCTCGGCACCCAGCTTGTTGGCTTCCTGGGTCAGGAATTCGGTGGTTTCGTTGGCGCGCTCGGTGCGCTGCTTGAGGTTTTCGTTGAGGAACAGCGTCACCAGTTCGTTTGCGACATCCTTGGCCACCTGCGCTTGCTTGTGCTCGAAGGACACATTGAATGCGACTGTGGCCTCACCCCGCCCTCTGACGAACGTGCTGAGGGTCGCGACCACGATGGCATTGCGCATCTGGTCGATCTTGTCACTTTCGCTAAGCCGCTTGTCTGCGAACAGGCTGTACTTTTCGATGATCCGCAGCAGGTTCTCGCGGGTCATGACGCGCTGGCGAATGACCTCGATGCGCTCATCGGCAAAACTGTTGTTGTTCGCCGATACCAGCTCGGGGGAAATCTGTTGCGACTCCACCAGAATGGTCCCGGTGGACTGATAGATCGGTGGCACGCTGACCGCGACCACCACGGTCGCGGCAAGAATGACTACGATACTGATCCCTAATAACAGGGCCCTATCCTTGATGATGGCGATGTAATCTTTAAGGGAAAGCTCGTAGTCAGACTTCATAAAGGCCACCAGGCTGAAGTTCAGAGGTCGGGGTACCTATACGTCAACGTCAAACCAACAATTGTTGCGTCCGCAGTGGGTGCATCGTCCTGCCGCCGCTCCTTGTACATCAACGATAGGCGCAGATCCCAAAAAGGCGAAAATTCCCGGCTGGCCCAGACACTGTACATTTGCAGTGTGTTGGGGGTTTGCCCTTTGCTGTCTTGCCAGGTGGCATCGGCGCCGACGCGGGTCAGCTCGTTGACCGCGTAACTGTAGATACCGCGCACCATGTCGAGCTCGGCAAAACCACCCTCCGCGCTGGCGACCGTGCTGCGTTCGGCACTCAAGCTGAGGTCGGAACGCACCCCGGTATACAGCAGCGAGACCCCGCCCTCCCCGCGCCGACCGCCTTCAGAGCCGGACACCTGGTTGACGCCAACGTGCGCATCGGCACTCAGGCGCTCGGAGAACTGATACTTCACCCCAACTGCAGGGGTGTAGCTGTTAGAGGCGGTCGCAGTAAGGTCCTGTTCGGGCTCATAGCGCCTCACCCCAAACCGGGTATACACATCGGCCCGCTCGTTCCAGGCGTAGGTCCAGGTCGTCACGTTGCCCAGCTCGTTGTAGCCGGTCAGCGTGTTGATGTCGTATCGCGCTCGGCTGTACTTGGTTTCGTTGGACAACGTACTGCGCGCGGTGATGGCGCTGCTCCAATTGCCTGCAAGCGTATACAGCTTCTGCGTGCCGTCGGTGGTTACCACACCGGTGTCCTGGACAATGCCGGACAACGTAGAGCTTTCGTTGTACTGAGCCACCAGGCCAAAACGCCCTTTCTCGGTGTCGCGTTGCCAGCCCAGGCTTACATTGGGGTCTTCGCGGTCGTCGACGATGTCTGTGTCTGAAGAACGCAACACGTGCATGCCAAGACCCAACCGTAATTCGTCGCGGTCGAAGGTACCGACAAGGGTGTAGTCGGGCGCAATGATGGTGCGCGTCACTCCCTTTTCTTCAGACGACAGCAACAACGGGTTGCTGTCGTATTCGACCGAGGTCGGTACCACCACCGATGACTGCCAATTTGCTGCCTGGACCGCGTCCGTAAACGGCAAGACCATGATTGCCGTTGCAATGCTAGTTGTTCTAAGAAGAGGCATTAAGTGTTCTTATTAAGGCAAGATCAAGGAACGACCAGCGTATCGCCAGCCTGAAGTTGAATGTTGGTGGACATGTCACGCCCGGAAACCAGGTCCCTATATCTCACGGGCAGAATCCGTTGGGAAGCCCCCTGGCCGCGAACCACCTTAATGTCGCTTTCGTCAGCGAATTTGTCCAAACCACCCGACATGCTCAAGGCCTGCAATACGGCCGTGGGCCCCGCCATTTGTACGGGCCCTGGCTTGATCACTTTGCCCTGCACGTACACAAGGTTGCCGGCGATGCTTTTGACGACAACGCTGACGTTCGGGTCGGGGAGGAATTTTTCGAGTTTGGCAGCGACCTGTTTTTCAACGGCCGTGACATCAAGGCCAGCGACATCAATCCGCCCTGCCAAGGGGAAGGTGATACTGCCATCGGGTAGCACGGTGGCTTCTTGACGCAGGCTCTCCTCTTGCCAGACGGACACCATCACCACATCGCCAGGGCTGAGCCGATAAGCTGCGCTATTTTCGACCGCGTTGCCGGTACCAGACCACAGCATCAGCACGCAAAAAGCGGAACACAATGAACGTACCATGAGGGTCCCTCCGGCCTACTGGCCTGACAAAGAGCACTGAATGAGAACGGCACACCAACTCTCGCTCCACTTCGCAACCGCACTGCCTGCTGCGATGGCCTCAACCTTCCTGGAGGCCCTGTACCTTGACACCTCGACACCCTGCCTGACCCGCCCGCTGCGACACCCTACGGCTAATGGCGATGAGTCGCCACTGGAATATAGCAACAGTTGGAAAATTGACAAGCTGTCAGCGGCTGCGAAGCCATCAACAACAAACCTCAGACGTCAATTTACCGACAGCTCAAAAAAGCCCCGTAATTGATCAACTGTTAAAGCCCCCTATTACCCTTGCCACGCGAGAACGTTTAAATCTTTCTTCTGTTGGCAACGGCAACAAAACCGATGACTGCAAAGGCGAAGAACCACCCTGCCGTTGCGACAGGAATGACACTGTTTTGATTGACATACGAATCAGCAGCGCGCGCCGCGCCACTTAAAAGCACCAACAAGAATATTGATTTAATGAACAGTGTCGAGCGCATAACCCCCTCCTATAAAGAGGATAATAAAAATATTTATTGGTGGGTTTAGCGGGAGACTTCCTCGCTGTTGATTTGAGCTTATGGGCACAATGACACTACGTCAATGATCCGACACCATAATAAAATTCAATGAGCAAGGGGTGGCTTCGTCAAAATGCCGTCACACATAAACTGCAGGCGTTTCTCGGTACTGCCAGATAATGGTCAATTAAGTGTAAGGCGCTGATATAGCGAACTTTTCTACGGTAGAAGCCGCACAGGAGACCCCGGCGGCAGGCGCTATCGTGATTGCTGATCAATCGAAGACGTGAAGGAAGCAAGCCCTTGCGTTTCATCGCTGAGAAACCAAATGCTAATGGTTGGCCTTCCGAACCGAAATCTGGCGCGTTTACCTGAGGCTTGGCCGGTAGCTACACCGGCATCAAATCCAGGGTGCGCTCCACCTCATCGATGTCGATCCTGAACCCATCGCCTTCCGGCATGCCCACCACAAAGCCAAAGTGCTGCTGGTCGCGGTCCGTCAGGTATTTGTAATAACTGACAAAACGGTTCGGTGGCTGCAACGTCAATACTGAGCCACCGGCCTGCAGCACGTTCACGCCATGAACCAGCTGGCTACCTTCGACCCCAGCCACCACCCTGGCGCCGGCGCACGCCGCGATAATGCTCGGCACGTCGGTTTTCAGCGGGTCGACAATGCGAAAGCCCCTGTGCGTGCGCAGGTGCTCTGCTACGGCCATTTCATTGCGCAGGAAGCGCAAGTCGCCGTCGCCACCACGCAATATGAACACACCGGGGTGTGGTTCGTGGGGCACATGCGACAGCAGCTTTTCGCCCATGGCTCGGTAGCGCAAGTGGCGGCTTTGGTTGTTGCTCTGGTCGTCGAACAGCACCAGCTCACGGAAAAACGCACTGCGCAAACGAAGGGGCTTCATGCCCAGCCAGTCTTCATAAGCCGGCGCCTGGGTAAACAGTGGGTAGCGCGCAGAGGGCGCAGTGGTCACCGGTACGCCCTCGTTGCACGCCAGGGCATAGGTGACGCAGTCTTCCATCAACCAGGTGCCAAACCAGGAGTTGCCATTTTGCGTGCAGTAGATGGCCGCGCGCTCGATCTCGTGCTCCACCACAACCCGCGGGAAGGTGCTCGGTTTCAAGGATAACCAGTGGCTGGCCTTGCCTTTGTAGAGCGCGCCATCGACCAACCACACGTCCTTGATCAGGTACCCACGTGTAGGGCCCTGCGCCACGCTGAGCCCACCCTCCATCGTGCGGGCGGGATGCACGTAGGGGTAAAAGCGCTTTGCCTCCCACCCCGTCACCCGCTCCAGCTGATTGGGCAAATAGAAGGCGGCCGGGGAAACCGTTGTTTCACCAGGCGCGATATCCCAGCTTTTTGACGCGATGCTTTTCAGGTCGATGGCAGAATTACGTGCGAGCCGCTTGCGCGCCATGTATTTGTACGCGGCAAGGGTCCACTTATGCCGTTTACCGGCAGACGGTGCGCTGAATTTGGAGATATCGCTGCCCATGAAGTGCTCCCCGAGGTGGCGTGGTCACTAGCCTTTGAACGACTCAGTTGGATGTGATCCTTTCCATCGTCGGCGGCGACTGTAAATTGGCGTAACGCGTGCGCAAGGTCTCGATAAACGACTCGCCCGAACGTTGGTCACCATAGAGGTAGATCTTGTGCAGGCCGCCAAAGACCATCTCGTGGTACCGGCTGGCAACCTCTTCATCGCTCGGCCCGTCCGGCAAGCCCAGGTGCAGTGTCAATTTGTCGCCTTCAACCGCGAACATTGGCGTTTCCCATAGAAATTTCGCCGTCCCGGTCTTGGGTAGCCGCACGAACAGGTAGGCATGATTACCTAACGAATCAATGTCGCCACCGCGCCTTCTTTTCCACTTCAGCAAACCGTCATCCGGCCGCGCCAGGCACAGGCCAATGTCGTAATAATCGAAGCCATGTTGCAACGCCCACTCCAGCGCCATGAAGGTGGTGATGGAGTTCACCTCACGCAGTTTTTTCGCATCTGAAAACACCGCTTCGCTATAACCAAAACGCAGCGTGCTCCAGTAGCGCTTGCCACCGCGCGTGACTTCACAACCCAGGTGGCAACCGATCACTTCGTCGCCCAAGGTGATGAGGTCCAGCCGCCCGACGCTCTTGGCAATGCGGAACACATCGTCCGTGGGAAACTGCGCAGCATGAATACCCTGCCTGGCCGTGGCATAGGGGCGCAGTAACTGGCTGTCAGCCATTGCGATTTCTTCATCCGACAGCGTCTGCCTCATCTGATAAAGCGGCCGGTTCTTGCGAATGCTACGGCGCAACTCGCTGTCGTAGCGGGCGGTAATGTCATCCAGCGTTCGCCCCAGTGGTACCACGGCACTCAGGTAGTGCGGCACGGACAACGCCCCTGTGGTGGGCATTTCACTCACCACCACCACATGGTTCGACGCGTCTGGCTCTGCACTGCTGCCGGCAACCGGAGCATTGCCCGGAGCCTTGCCACCAATCAGCAGCTTGGCCATCTCGCGCTGCTGCTTGCGCCCGATGTAGAGGATTTCGTAGGGGCTTTCCTGCTGCAGCCTGAACCTGGCGACCTCCCACCGCCAGACACAGGCTCGGCCAAGCACTTCGCGGACTTGGCTGGCAAGCAGCCTGATCTCGTAGCGCGTCGAAGGAGAGATGAGTTTTCGTGCCACCGCTGCCAAGTGCTGTTTCATTCTTCTTCGACGTCCTTTGATGTTGTCTATGGGCAGATCAGAACAAGATGATAATTAGCTGTAATAAACACACCCAACGCACTGATATACAAAAGATTACTATCGAAACTTCACTCTCACATTCAGTAACAATTTAAGATGCCAGGCAACGGTTTGGCAAGCGGCACTTTGACAGCATGCCAATCTATTTTATGACGTCAAAAAACGCTTTTTATTTTGATGATCGTGTGACGCTAACACATGACGCCTGTTGAGTTGCAGGCAATACCGGGTTACCACCTGGTTATTAACCAATACCGTTTGATGCTCTCTCCTCATAAAGGAGCATCGACATGCCAACCCTTTCAACGCTCGAACCGCATCAAACGCTACTGGAAACACAATTGCCCACCTGGGCACACTCAATAGCCCCGTCTCAATGGCACAGTTTGAGGCAAAGCCAACTACCGGCCTATTACACGCAGGCTTGGTTTGCCAACGCCGCCCCCGATCTTCGCCAGGCCGTGCAGCGTAGCCAGTCGCGCCTGCTGCGCTCGCAAAGCACCTTGGCCCGGGCCCTTGAGGGGCTTGAGCAAATCACTGCGTTCGCTGAGCCCCGGCTGACGGCACGCCTTGCCGAACACGGGTGCAGCGCCCCGCTTCGTGGCACCGAACTGCTTCGGGTAGAAAGCACCTGGCATTGGGCAGGCATGCGTTACCTGAACAGTCATCGTCGTGACACGCTGCTGCAGGCCGCGCTGCAGAACTTTGCCGATGACGAACGCTTCAGCGCCCAGAGCGCCATTGCACCAAGCCACACGATCCAGGTCACACCCGTTCAGGTACGGGGCACCACAGTACTGGGCCCGCAAACACCCCCAGCGCACTTCCCGCTGGTGTCGGAGCGCTACCAGGTGGAGCGGCTGCCGCTCACACCCGCTGGCTTCGCCGCACTGTGCCGTTCGCTCGATTTGGGGCAGCAATACCAGGCCCATCTGCAGCAACATTTCGCTAAGCCACACGTACGCGAACAGGCGATCGCCGTGTACAAGGATAGGCTGCGCCTGGCCGCCGACCTGGCTTACATGCGTCATGTGCTCACCGGCACCGCGCGCGACCAAGTCGACCTGTTTCTGCAGGGCAACGAGATGCCTTGCTGGCAACTGGCACTGTTCGGTATCACCTTGCATGAGGTGATGCTGATAGACACCGGCATCAGCGGGCTGCTGCTCTATTTGCCAGGCCACGACCAGGCCCTGCGTCAATGCGCCGACCTTGAGGCTGTACACGAGGCACTGGCGGTCCTGCTGCTGGAACCCACAGACCGGCAAACGTTCATGGCGTACGTGGAGCAGGGTCAGCAGCAGCACTTTCTCGACTTGCTGCACCAAAACCTTGACGCCTCAGGCGCTTCTGACGACGACAAGGCATGGCAGCGGGCCCCTGAGGCGGATTTGCGCCCCACTCGGCTGGCAATCACCGAGGAACCCTTTGCTTATTATCAGGCGCTGCACCTTGACCGCCTCAAACGCGAAGCTCGCCAGCTGGCGGTGCCGACTGCCGAAGCCGACGCTACGGCCCGGGCAAACCGCCTGCAAGCGTGGGAAGACCTCGGCATGGACGCGCTCAACCTGGCCGGCTTCTTCATCCCCGCCGTGGGCACGCTGATGCTGGCGGTGACGGCGTGCCAACTGCTTGGCGAAGTGTACGAAGGCTATGAGGCCTGGCATCAGGGTGACCGCCACCTGGCATTGCGTCACCTGGAGGCGGTCGGCCTGAACCTGGCCCTGATCGGCGGGTTGGTGGTCGCTGGCCACGTGGTGCCGAAGTTGTTCAAAAGCCCGCTGCTGGAGAGCCTGCAGGAAGTTCGCAAGCCCGATGGCCGCTACCGGCTCTGGCAGGCAGACCTCACACCCTATCGCAGCCCCCTTGACTTGCCGCAGAGCGTGCACGCCAATGCTCAAGGCCAGTACCTGCACGATGGCCGGTATTTCATTCGCATGGATGGCCACCTCTACGAACAGCGCCTGGACACGCAGACACAGCAGTGGCGGCTTGTGCACCCACACGCGCAGGACGCTTGGCAGCCGCCTCTGGAGCACAATCAACAGGGTGCCTGGCGCGCAAGCCATGAACAGCCATCACAGTGGTCCTTCGCAATACTGGCTCGCCGCTTGGGGGAAAACTACGCAGCGTTCACACCCGAACAACTTGAGCTGGCTGGCCGCATGTGTGGGACCGATGCCGCGTACCTGCGCCGCGTGCACCTCGAAGGGCAGCCGCCACCGGCTTTGCTGCTCGACACCCTGCAACGTATGGCCGCGCAAGCGAAGGTGGTTGCGCTGGGCAACGACGCGCCGGGCAACCTGTTCGAACGGTTGTATAACGGCGATGCGCCCATCGAACCGGCAACACGCAGATTGCTGGAAGCCTACCCTCGCCTGTCGGCCGTACTCGCCAGGCGTCTGCTGGCGCCCCTGAGCGCCGCGCAATCCCTCGCCTGGGAAAACGACGCGGTGTTACCGGCCTGGCTGCGTCAGCAGGTTGAACACACGCACAGCGAACTGCCGCTGGTACGTGCCGTGGAAGGCGTGCTCGTTCCCGCTCGGGCCGATGCCGGTAGCGAACGCCTGCTGTTCAGTGCCCTTGATGGCTTGCCCGACTGGCCGCGCGATGTTCGCCTGGAGCTACGTGCGGGGAGCCCCGAAGGCCCTCTGCTTGAACATATCGGCAGCAACTCAGCAGGCCGTACCTGCCGAGTGATCAAAAGCGCAGAAGGCTATGAGGCTGACCTGGGGCAGCGCCCTGCCCCCGCCACGCGGGACATGGACCTGTGCCGCGCTGTGGAGCAGGCACTGCCGCACATCCAGCGCGACGCGCTGGCGATTGTCCAGGCCGATGGGCGTACGTTACGCCAGCGCGTCCTGGCTTGGGTCAACGACAACCGAGATGACCTTGCACAGCGCCTGTGGGGGCCTCGCGCCAGGCGTCGCGCCCGCTCAGTTCAACTGCGTGGAGGTCGCCCACTCGACCCGCAAGCCCCGCACCCGCGCCACACAGGTTCACTGGCCGGCGCCTATCGCCGCCTGTACCCCGATGCCACTGATTCGGAAATCGAAGATGTACTCGGAAGCGACCCTGAAGACAATGACCTTCGCTCACCGACACAAAGGCTGCGCGACCTGCAACAACGCCTGGATACCTTGCGCCGCAACCTGCAGGAATGGGCCCGCCCCGACCCTCAACGCCCGCACCAACGCCAGCGGGCGATCCGCCCAATCATCAACGCCTGGCGGCGTCTGTCGAGCGTGCCACTCGCAGGCGGGGGCCGGATTGCCAGCCTCGACCTCTCCGGCCTCGAACTGGAAAACCAGGACCTGGCCAGCCTGGCTCTGCCGGACGACTTCACCCATGTGGAGCACGTATCGCTGCACAGCAACCCTGCACTCAGTCAGCTCCCTGCAGAGCTCCTGGAGCGCTTTCCCAAATTGAAACGCCTGTTGCTGTCCAATTGCCGTTTCGACGCCCTGCCCCGTGTGGCCAACCCCGATCGATTGACCTGGCTTGATCTGGACAACAACCGCATCACCTGGGACAACCGCAACCAGGTAACCCTGAACCAGTGCGCCGGGCTTATCGTGTTGGACCTGTCGGGCAACCCGCTGCTGGAGGCGCCAGACCTGCACGGGCTTGAACACCTGAAAACCCTGTTCCTGTCCGAGTGTGGGCTGACCGAGCTGCCCCTTGGCTTGGACGTCATTACCGAACCGCTCGTCCTGGACCTGTCTGGCAACCAGTTCCAGCGGCTGCCGGTAGGTTTCAACATCCCCGGCCCGTCCGCCGAAGCCCTGTGCCTGGAAAGTGAGTGGCTGAGCGAAGGCATGCTGGCCCAGGTCGATGCTTACAATGTCGCCCATGAAGTCGATTTGCTGGTGTGTGAGGGGGACTATGCAGAGTTCTTCGAGGGGACGGGCCCGGAACAGGCTGCGCTGTGGCAACGCTTGCCACTTCAGTACCGCCGCGACCTCAGGCCGTTGCTGGAAAACGATTTTTTCATAGCTCGCCCGCAACAAGCCCGCGCGGAGTTCTGGCGGCGTCTAGCAGCCATCGATGCTGACCCGGTACTACGCCAGGAGTGGTTGACGCACCCGCCGCACAATCTGTTCCGCCTTCCCCTGTAGCGAGCGGCGAAAAGCGCCTGTTACCCAAGTGACAGGCGCTGCCTACGCGGGTTACGCGCTATCCAGCTTTGCAACTCGGCGGCCGGCATCGGCCGCCCCATCAGGTAGCCCTGCCCCTGATCGCAGCCGGCATTGCGCAGAAAATCGTACTGTTCCTGAGTTTCGATGCCTTCGGCAGTAATGCGATAACCCAAGGCATGCCCCAGGTCGATGATGGCACGGGCAATGGCCACCGCATCATCGTCTGCAGGCAGGTCCTTGATGAACGCGCGGTCGATCTTCAGGTGGTCGATAGGCAGCGCCCGCAGGTAGGCCAGCGACGAATAACCGGTACCGAAGTCATCCACCGCAGTGGCCACACCCATGGCCTGCAATTGCGCGAGCACCGCGCAGGCTTGCTGCTGGCTTTCCATCAGCAGGCTTTCAGTAATCTCCACCTCCAGCAGATTGGCGGCCAGGCCATGACGCTCCAGGGCCATCGCCAGGCTCGACACATAGTCGCTGCGCTCGATCTGCAATGCCGCGACATTGATCGCCAACGGCCCGGGCAGGCAGTCATCCCGACGCCAGGTTGCCAGCTGCGCACAGGCCAGCTCCAGCACACGCTCGCCCAACGGGATGATCAACCCGGTACGCTCTGCCAAAGGGATGAACTCGGCCGGTGACACCAGGCCTGCTTGCGGGTCGCGCCAGCGCAGCAGCGCCTCGACACCTTCCAGCTTGCCGCTGAACAGGTCCACCTTGGGCTGGTACCAAAGTTCGAATTCATCATTGTTGAGCGCACGCCGCAGGTTGCGCTCCAATTCCAGGCGTTGCTGCAAGCGCGCAGTCATGTCCGGGTGATACGCCCGCCAGGTATTGCGCCCGCTTTCCTTCGCGGCGTACATGGCGGTATCGGCGTGGCGCAGCAGGTTGTCGACATCCTCGCCATGCTGCGGGCACCAGGCCAGGCCAATGCTGCCGGTAACCAATGCAGCGTTACCTTTGAGGTCGAACGGCCGCTGCAGGCACCGCAGCACATGGCGCAACTGGTGGGTTATCTGGCCCTGTGTGCCCTGGAGCATGAACACGAACTCGTCACCGCCCAGGCGGCAGACGCGGTCGTGCAGGTCCAGCTCCTGCAGGAAGCGCGCGGTCGCTTGCTGCAGCAGCAGGTCGCCCATCGCGTGGCCAAGGCTGTCGTTGACCTGTTTGAACCCGTCGATATCCAGCATCAGCACGGCGAGGCCATGCCCCTTGTCGATGGCCTCGGCCAGTTGCCGCTGGAACAGCACCCGGTTGGGCAACCCGGTAATGGTGTCGTAGTGCGCCAGGCGTTCGAACTGTGCCTGTGACCGGCGCAGTTCGTGGTTATGCAGCTGCAGCTGGCGCTGCTTGCCGTTGAGCCGCACGACACAGAGGCCGAGCAGGCCGATGGCGGCCAACGCCAACCAGAACAAGGGCGAAGCCAGCAGTGCGGCCATCTGTGTATCGTCGCTTGGGGGAATGGAAGTGATCATAGGCCTGCTGACGCACCGGGTTAGCTCTGTATCGGCGCAGCGCAGGCAATGTTGAGCCAGACTGGTGTTTTTCCTGTGACCGGTGCATGCTCGAAGCTGAAGCGTTTCACCTGGCACCAACTCCGCTCAGATATGTGAGGTGCAGTACCCATGGACCGTCTGCTCGATTCACTTTTCCCGACCGCCGAGAACATCCCCGACACCTGGCGCCTGGAAGCCCCCCTGGAACAACGCGACTATTTGGTGAACGGCCAGCTCAGGCGCTGGGACGGCCCTCTGGCCACGGTGCGCAGCCCGGTCTGGCTGAAGGAAGCCGACGGCGAGCGCCAGGTCATTCTCGGCAGTGCCCCGCTGCTTGACGCCGACACCGCCCTCACCGCGCTCGACGCTGCCGTGCAGGCCTACGACAAGGGCCGTGGCGCCTGGCCGACGATGCGCGTTGCCGAACGCATACAGCACGTCGAACGCTTCCTGGCGCGGATGCGCGAGCAGCGCCAGGCCGTGGTCAAGTTGCTGATGTGGGAGATTGGCAAGAACCTCAAGGACTCGGAAAAAGAGTTCGACCGCACCTGCGACTACATCGTCGACACCATCAATGCGCTCAAGGACCTCGACCGCCGCTCCAGCCGCTTCGAGCTCGAACAGGGTACCCTCGGCCAGATCCGCCGTGCCCCCCTGGGCGTGGCATTGTGCATGGGGCCCTACAACTACCCCCTGAACGAAACGTTCACCACGTTGATCCCGGCGCTGATCATGGGCAACACCGTGGTGTTCAAGCCGGCCAAGTTTGGCGTATTGCTGATCCGCCCGTTGCTCGAAGCCTTCCGCGACAGCTTCCCACCGGGGGTGATCAACGTCATTTATGGCCGCGGCCGCGAAACCGTCAGCGCGCTGATGGCCAGCGGCCTGGTCGATGTGTTCGCCTTCATCGGCACCCACAAGGCCGCCAGCGACCTGAAAAAACTACACCCGCGCCCGCACCGCCTGCGCGCGGCCCTGGGCCTGGACGCCAAGAACCCCGGCATCGTGTTGCCCCAAGTCGACCTGGACAACGCGGTCGAAGAGGCCGTGACGGGCGCCCTGTCATTCAACGGCCAGCGCTGCACGGCGCTGAAAGTGCTGTTCGTCCACGAAGACGTAGTCGACGCCTTCCTGGAAAAATTCCAGCGCAAACTCGCCGCGCTCAAACCTGGCATGCCATGGGAACCCGGTGTGGCGCTGACACCACTGCCGGAACCGGGCAAGGTCGACTACCTCGATGGCCTGGTGGCCGATGCCACAGCCAAGGGGGCACGGGTCATCAACGAAGGCGGTGGGCAAAGCCGCGGGTCGTTCTTCTACCCCGCCCTGCTGTACCCGGTGAGCCATGACATGCGCGTGTACCACGAGGAGCAGTTCGGCCCAGTGGTACCAGTGGTGCCCTATCGCGACCTGGAAACCGTCATCGATTACGTGCTCGATTCCGACTACGGCCAACAACTGAGCCTGTTCGGCAACGACCCGGCGACCATCGGCAGCCTGGTGGACACCTTTGCCAACCAGGTCGGCCGCATCAATATCAACGCGCAGTGCCAGCGCGGGCCAGATACTTACCCGTTCAACGGCCGCAAGAACAGTGCCGAAGGTACCTTGTCGGTGCATGACGCCCTGCGCGTGTTCTCGATCCGTACGTTGGTGGCGACCAAGTTCCAGGAGGCCAACAAGACGCTGATCAGCGAGATCATCCGCAATCGCCAATCGAGTTTCCTGACCACCGATTACATCTTCTGACGGCCGCCGTTATAGAAAATCGGTCTAGCGCCACTGTCGATTTTCCATCTGTGCAAACGACTCTAAGCAAAAAGGCGCCAACCGGCGCCCGTTTCAAAGGAGAGCGAACATGGCAGCCAAACCCATCCCCGAAGGCCAGCACAGCATCACCCCCTACTTG
Organism: Pseudomonas sp. LAIL14HWK12:I7; assembly: GCF_000483465.1. Taxonomy (NCBI): domain Bacteria; kingdom Pseudomonadati; phylum Pseudomonadota; class Gammaproteobacteria; order Pseudomonadales; family Pseudomonadaceae; genus Pseudomonas; species Pseudomonas sp. LAIL14HWK12:I7. The sequence goes on along the minus strand of NZ_KI519608.1, from coordinate 24,255 downwards.
GGCATCAACGACGCCGCCAAGGCCATCGAGTTCTACAAGAAAGCCTTTGGCGCGGTCGAGATGTTCCGCCTCGACGCCCCGGGCGGTCGCGTGGGGCATGCTGAATTGAAAATCGGCGATTCGTCGCTGATGCTCGGCGACCCCTGCGACATGGAAGGTGGCCTTACCGCCAGCCAGAAACTCCCGGGCGCGGCGGTAGGCCTGCACCTGTATGTCGAAGACTGCGACAAGGTCTATGCCCAGGCCCTGGCATGCGGCGCCACCCAGCTGCGCAAAGTGACGGACCAGTTCTATGGCGACCGCAGCGGCACCCTCAAGGACCCGTTCGGCAATATCTGGTTCGTCTCGACCCACAAGGAGGACCTCAGCCCTGACGAGATTCGCGCCCGCGCCGCGCAGATGTTCAGTGGTCACTGAGCGGCGCGTTTTGTACCCGCTCTGATTGGTCGCGCCTCTGTCTTGTGATGCGCCTGCGGGAAACATCCGGTGGAGGGCCTTTTGCCCTCACCGGATACAGGCGAACAGGCCACGATGAAGTGTCCCGACGGATCAACGCTGTTCATTGGGTCTTTCTGGCGGTATGCATGCATTCCTCCCCCCTTTGCCAAAAGGGCTAAGCCCGTCGGGGCTTGTAAACCGCATAATCTGAGGGCTGTAGTTTCGGTAGCCGTTGCCCAGTGGATAACGTTCCGTCACCCGGTCCGAGCGTTCACCGTTGTAAGCCTGTAAAAGATTTACAGATGGCCAAAGCCCCCCGTAAGCAAGCATTGCTGTTTTTTTCATTTGGCCATACGCCCCTCATAGCGTTCGTTTATCGTCCAATCGGAACTTCGCAAACGTCTCCGATTAGTTTCTTTGCTTAGGCCGCATGCTGAAGCGTCACCCGCTCATCTTCAACTCGTAGAATTGACAGTACCCAAATCTGAAGCTAAGCGGCACTGAACTGCTACTGGCTTGTTGCGAGGCACTCCGGCCAAAGGAAGATCCACCGCAACGCCAGCCAGGCTAGCAAACATGACTCAACTGGTTGAAAGCGGCTCAACTTTGCTTGAAGCTTGAGGCTCGTAGCTTGGAGCTGCCCCTTAATGCGAATCATCGATAAGACCGCCGCGCAGGTCCGCAGCCTGACCCCCGCTGAAGAAGAGCTGCTGGTCGGTTTCAACACAGGCACGCTCGCTGGCCCTCGCCTGCTGCAGGCCAACCAGTTGCTGATGAAGGTGCGTAACGCCAACCAATGGCTGGCCTGCGACTGCCGCAAGGACGCGCTGCCGGTGCTGAACGTGACCCTCAACGGCAACACCGGCACGCTGTTCCTGAAAAACAACCCAGGCACTGCCGAGCATGCGCCTGGCTGCCCGTTCACCAAGGACGAGCGTGAAGCTGCAGAACGCGAAGACGACCCCGCCCCACCTGCGGCCTGGCTGCCACCTGATACGCCATTGCGCCTGATCGGTGACTTTCGCCCGGCCCAGGACAACAGTGGCAGTGAGGGCACTGACCGGCGCGAACAACAACGGCTGTTGTCGCTGCTGCTGACCTGGATCGAGATCAGCGGCTTGAACCTCTACGCCACCCACCTGAAAAAAGACCTCACCGGGCAGTTTGCCGAGCTGCGCAGCGTCGCCAGCCGCTACCCGCTGCTAGAGCGGGTACCGGCCAGCAACTACCTGGAAACCCGGCTGGATATGAAGCACATGATGATGCTCAAGGCCCGCCTGCGCGAGGCGACGGTGTTCGGCAATCATCGTCGACATGGCCTGATGCTGGACTGCGTCGACCAGATCAAAGGGCGCAAGCTGTTCAATAGCCGCAGCGAGGACGGGTTCGACTTCCAGGGCCACCACCTGTATTGGGGAGGCAGCCGTGCAGCCGGGCCGCTCTTGGCGTTGGCGCTGTATTCGCCTGCTAGTGCTGGCAGCCACTTTTACGAGCTGATCCATGTCGCCAGCGTGCCCGTGCTGTCACGCGCCCACCTGTTCCCGGTGTACCGCGATGAAGAGCGTGAGCCACTCAAGGCGTTGGTGTCGCTGATCGACTGGATGGCCAGCAAAGGCGTGAAGGTCCAGATGCGTCGACCGGTGATCGGCGGGCAGGTGATGGATGAGCTGGTGCTGACCTCGGATCAGGACCGGGTGCTTTCGGTGTCGCTACTGGAGCAGCCAATTGGCCCGGAGCCGGATGCCGAGAACTTCAAGCGCTATGCCGACTTCAAGAGCCTGGAAACCTTCCGCAAGTATGTGGCGGGCTTCTTTATGCGTGAGCGCTAAGCACCCCAGCGCTACGCGCAACCTGTAGGAGCAGCCTTGCGCTGCGAAGAGGCCAGTGAACATAACCAAGATCAAGGGTGCTGTCGCCGGCCTCTTCGCAGCGCAAGGCTGCTCCTACAGGTCACCCCAGAAATAGCTTGTATGCTGGGTTTTCGGTCTCATCCCAATAACGGTAGCCCATCTCATCCAGCGTCTGCGGCAACGTCGCCAGCTCATCCCCTGGCACTTCCAGCGCAGCAAATACCCGCGCCTCCGCTGCACCATGGTTACGGTAATGGAACAGGCTGATGTTCCAGCGTTTGCCCAACCGCTCCAGGAACCCCAACAGCGCCCCTGGCCGCTCCGGGAACTCGAAGCGCAGCACACGCTCATCCGCCCCCGGCGCAGCATGCCCACCCACAGTGTGGCGCACATGCAGCTTGGCCAGTTCGTTGTCGGTCAGATCGAGTACGCTGTAACCCTGCTCGGCAAGGTTGGTCAGCAGGTTTTCCCGAGGGTCGTGCAGCGGGTGCGTCTGCACCCCGACAAACAAACGCGCTTCCTTGCCCGGGTAATAGCGGTAGTTGAACTCGGTGATCTGGCGTTTACCCAGTGCCTGGCAAAATGCGCGGAAACTACCTGGCTGCTCAGGGATGGTCACGGCGATGATCGCCTCGCGCTGTTCACCCAGCTCGGCCCGCTCCGCCACATGGCGCAGGCGGTCGAAATTGACGTTGGCCCCGGAGTCGATCGCCACCAGGGTTTGGCCCTGCACGCCTTCGCGGGCCACGTATTTCTTGATGCCGGCCACGGCCAGGGCACCGGAAGGTTCAGTGATCGAGCGGGTGTCGTCGTAGATGTCCTTGATTGCTGCGCACAGTTCGTCGCTGTTGACGGTGATCACTTCATCGACGAAGTGCCGGCACAGCTCAAAACAGTGAGCACCGACCTGCGCCACCGCCACGCCATCGGCAAAGGTGCCGACTTGCGGCAGGATCACCCGCTCGCCCGCGGCCAAGGCCGCCTGCAGGCAATTGGAGTCCTCCGGCTCGACGCCGATCACCTTGACCTCGGGCCGCAGGTATTTCACGTAGGCCGCAATGCCCGCCACCAACCCACCACCGCCCACCGGGACGAAGATCGCATCCAGTGCACCTGGGCGCTGGCGCAGGATCTCCATGGCCACGGTGCCTTGACCGGCGATCACGTCTGGGTCATCGAACGGCGGTACGAAGGTGGCACCTTCGCTGTCGGCCAATTGCAGGGCGTGGGCCAGTGCATGGGGGAAGCTCTCACCGTGCAGCACCACATGGCCACCACGCGAGCGCACGCCCTCCACTTTCAACGAGGGCGTGGTGGTTGGCATGACGATGGTGGCTTTCAGCCCCAGGTGCGAAGCCGCCAGCGCCACGCCTTGGGCATGGTTGCCGGCGGACGCGGTGATCACCCCGCGCTCGCGCTGGGCGGGCGTCAGCCGTGACAGGCGGGTGTAGGCACCGCGGATCTTGAATGAGAAGGTGGGTTGCAGGTCTTCACGCTTGAGCAACACCTGGTTGCCCAGGCTGGCGGACAGTGCTGGCGCTGCCTGCAGCGGCGTTTCGATGGCCAGGTCGTACACCGGTGCGGCGAGAATACGCCGTACCTGTTCCGACAGCAGTTGCTGTGGCGTGACAGGGGTACGCAGGTTGGCGCTGAAGCTGGTCATCGATGACTCCTTGGCTATTTTCACGTTGCCCAGGAGTCAGAGAGTAAAAACCCGCCTCCAGGGCGGGTTAGGTGCACGTACGCGCTAGCCCGCCAAACTGATAATGGCGGTAATAATAATGGCGTTCACATGCGGGAAGGTATTCATGGGGTAGGAACTTATCCCGCCGCAGGGCAGCAAGTCAACACTTTGCCTGCTGCGCCGAAAGCGGCACATCGAACACCTTGTCGAACCCCCACTGGAAAACGAACGCATACACGAAGAAGAACACGAACAGCGCCAGGTTGGTCAAGAAGGCCGCCCACAGGCTGACATCGAGCCACCACGCCACCAGCGGCAGCAGAATCACCACCAGCCCGCCTTCAAAGCCCAAGGCATGCAAGACCCGGCGCATGAAGGTGCGTTCGCGTTGCGGCTGACGCGCCTCCCAACGCTCGAAACCCCAGTTGAATGCCATGTTCCAGCTCATGGCGATCCCCGACATCAGGACGGACAACACCGCCGACTGAGCCATCCCGGCGCCAAACGCCAGTTCCAGCGCGGGTGCCACGCAGGCAACGGCGATGGCTTCGTAAAGAATGGCCTGGACGATCTTGCGGGCCTTGCCTTGCATGTTCAACTCCCTGAAATACGATCTGCCAAACGACACGATTTGGCCCACAAGAGTACCAGTGCGATGCGCGCGGGCAAACCGGCACTGCGGCGCATGGGCGTGAGGCTAGCGGCAAGGTTTGGTTCGTGCTGTGGACGAGTCGTTTCGCCGAAAGCAGCAGCTAGCAGGCTAGGCCTTTCGCGGGCAAGCCCGCTCCCATAGGCTCGCCGCCTCACTTCAAAAGTGTGCGTTCCTGTGGGAACGGGCCGGCACAGCCAACCTACCCACCCGCCGGCAAACGAATCCTGAACTGCGCCCCACCCAGCGCCGATTGCGCCACCGTCAGTGTGCCCCCCTGCCCTTCGATGGCGCGTCGACTGATTGCCAACCCCAAGCCAAACCCACCGGTATTGCGATCACGGCTACGGTCCAACCGGTAGAACGGCTGGAAAATCCGCTCACGCTCCTCGACCGGGATACCAATCCCGTCATCCTCGACCGTCAGCAGGCAGGCACCGTCATCCTCGAGCCGCAACCTCAGCAGCAGGCTTTCGTCGCAATATCGCATGGCGTTGCGAACCAGGTTCTGCACGGCCCGCGCGGTCAACCGGGGGTCGAGTACAAAGCGTGGCAGTTCACGCTCGGCCCGCACTTCCCATTGGATGCCACGGCTGTCGAGCTCTTCGGCAAAACTGCCCAGCACGCTGTCTACCAGCTCCAGCAGCGATACCTCGACCCGCTCGCGCGCCTGGTCGGCGTTGTACAAACGGCTGTAGGACAACAGCTCCAGCACCAGTTCATCCAGTTCACGCACATGGCCAACCAGCTCCAACAACCGCTTGCGGCTGGCAGCCGGCACTTCGTCGAACAACAGCACCAGGCCGAAGTCAAGGCGGGTCAGCGGGGTACGCAGCTCGTGGGACACGGCATTGAGCAGCTCGCGCTGCTGGTTGACGTGGCGTTCCAGGTCGCTGGCCATGGTGTCGAACACCCCGGCCAGCTCACCGATGTTCGAGTGCGGCGAGATGTGCGTACGTTCTGCCATCTGCCCCTGACCCAGGCGTCGAGCGGTTTCCTTGAGCCGCTCCAGGTCGCGCCAGTGCGGCCACACCCACAGCAACAGGCAGCCGAGCATGGCTGCACCGATCAACACCGTCACGCCCCAGGACAGCACGTTGATGTCCAGTGGATCAGGCGGCGCATGCAGGCGCACCAGCCAGTCCTTGTCGAGCGGTGCCAGCACCGTCTCGTAATAACCCCAGTCTGCGATGCGCACGGCGTACAAGCCATGTTCCAGCCGGGCCTGTTCATCCGCGCTGAGGTCGGCCTGGTCCATGCGCAGCAGCTTGACCTCAAGCGGTGCGAAGGCATTGGCCAGGTCTCGCTCCACCGCTGGCCACTGCTGTTGCGGGGCCTGGTGGAACTGGCGGACGATCAGCGACTGCACGCCTTTGGTCTGGTCCAGGTTGTACGCCATGAAGCGTTCATGGAACAGGCCGACGATGGAGTCAGGGATGAACAGCAGCGCACCGGCGTAGGCGACGATGATCAACAGGTACAGGCGCACCAGGATCTTCAGCATGCTCGGTCAGCACTCCCACTCGACACGGCTGAACAGGTAGCCTTTGCCCCACACGGTCTTGATCTTGCGCGCCTCGCCAGCACTGTCGTCGAACTTGCGGCGCAGCTTGGAGATGGCGACGTCCACCGAACGGTCGGTGCCGTTGAACTCGATGCCGCGCAGTTGCTGCAGAATGCGGTCGCGGTTCAGCACTTCGCCCGCGTTGCGCGCCAGCACCACCAGCAAGTTGTACTCGCCGCTGGACAGTTCCACCTCTTCGCCGCGCCAGCTCACGGTGCGCTCGGCCAGGTCGATGCGCAGGCCACCGATCTGGATCAAATCGCTGTCCAGGCGTGGCTCATTGACGCTGCTGCGGCGCAACAACGTGCGCACACGGGCCAGCAGCACACGGGGCTCGCAGGGCTTGGTCACGTAATCGTCCGCGCCCATCTCCAGGCCCAGCACCTGATCGTGGCTGTCGTCACGGGCGGTCAGCATAAGGATCGGCAAGCTCTGCGATTCCTGGCGCAGCAAGCGGCACAGTTGCAGGCCATCGATGCCGGGCAGCATCAGGTCGAGGATCACCAGGTCGGGCTTTTGCCGGCGAAACGCGTCCAGCACGTGGTCGCCGCGGGCGATCACCTGGACATGGAAATCATTGCGTTGCAGGTAGCTGGCGATCAGTTCGGACAAGGCACTGTCGTCTTCGACCAATAAAAGGTTTGGCATAAGCGCTTTGACACAAGAGGAAGTCCAGGCAGGATATAGAATCCTACGCCGAGGCAGGACGCTTCTTCACACTTTTTCACACTCGCCCTACAGGTATTAACAGCCACCAAGGGAACGCCTGCCGTAGCATACACCGCGTCATCATCGGAAGATCCGTATGCCTACTAGCCTCCCCCCTCGCCTGCGCCCCGTGGCGCTTCTGGCGTTTCTGAGCATATCCCTGGCCGGCTGTGGCGACAGCGCCGAGCAGGACGAAAAAGAGCCCACCCCGCAGGTGCGCGTCGAAACCCTGCAACTGCAGCCGCTGGCCATCAGCAGCGAACTCAGCGGCCGTATCCTGGCACCGCGGACTGCGGAGGTGCGCGCACGTGTAGCTGGCGTGGTGCTCAAGCGGGTCTACCGCGAGGGTAGCGACGTCAAGCAAGGCGACGTGCTGTTCCTCATCGACCCGGCGCCGTTCAAGGCCGACCACGACAGCGCCCGCGCCACCCTGGCCAAGGCCCAGGCCAACTTGTATCAAGCGCGCCTGCAAGAGCAACGCTACCGCGAGCTGGTCGACGACAAGGCCGTGAGCCGCCAGGAATACGACAATGCCCGGGCCAGCTTCCTGCAGGCTGACGCCGAAGTTGCCGAGGCCAAGGCTGCCCTGGAGCGGGCCCGCCTGAACCTGGGTTATGCCACGGTGACCGCGCCCATTTCCGGGCGCATCGGCCGCGCGCTGGTAACCGAAGGTGCACTGGTCGGGCAGAACGAGACCACACCCCTGGCCACCATCCAGCAACTGGACCCAATTCATGCCGACGTCACCCAGTCGACCCGCGAGCTCAACGCCCTGCGCCGTGCCCTGCGTGCCGGCGAGCTGCAACAGGTCGGCGACGACCAGGCTCGCGCCACGCTGATTCAGGACGACGGCAGCGCCTACCCGCTGCCCGGCAAGCTGCTGTTCTCTGACATCAGCGTCGACCCGAGCACCAACCAGATCACCCTGCGCAGCGAGTTCCCCAACCCGGACCTCGACCTGCTGCCGGGCAGCTACGTGCGCGTGCGCCTGGAACAAGCGGTGCAGCCCAAGGGCCTCAGCGTGCCGCAGCGCGCCATCCTGCGCGACAGCGCCGGTGTGCCGAAAGTACTGGTGGTCGACCCGCAGGCCCGCGTCAGCGATCGCCAGGTCGTGCTGGGCAGCGCCCAGGGCGACCGCTGGGTGGTCAGCGAAGGCCTGGCGCCCGGTGAACAAGTGGTTATCGAAGGCCTGCAACACGTCAAGGCCGGCGACCAGGTGCAGGTCGAAGCGAGCCAGGGCACAGCGCCCGGCGCGCCGCCGATCGCACAGCACAACCGCCAGTGAGGGGCTGATTGATGCCGCACTTTTTCATTGACCGCCCAGTGTTCGCCTGGGTAGTCGCGTTGTTCATCCTGCTTGCCGGCGCCTTGGCCATCCCGCAACTGCCGGTGGCCCAGTACCCCAACGTGGCCCCGCCGCAAGTGGAAATCTACGCCGTGTACCCAGGCGCCTCAGCGGCGACCATGGACGAGAGCGTGGTCAGCCTGATCGAGCAGGAACTCAACGGCGCCGACAATCTGCTGTATTTCGAGTCGCAAAGCAGCCTGGGCAGCGCCACCATCACCGCCACCTTCGAACCTGGCACGCACCCGGACCTGGCTCAGGTCGATGTGCAGAACCGCCTCAAGGTGGTCGAGTCGCGCCTGCCTCGCCCCGTGACCCAGCAAGGCCTGCAGGTGGAGAAGGTGTCCACCGGCTTCCTGCTGCTGGCCACCCTGACTTCGGAGGACGGCAAGCTCGACGAAACCGCCCTGTCGGATATTCTCGCGCGCAACGTGATGAACGAGATCCGCCGCCTGAAGGGCGTCGGCAAGGCCCAGCTGTATGGTTCTGAGCGTGCCATGCGGATCTGGATCGACCCGAGCAAGCTGATCGGTTTCAACCTCACGCCTAACGATGTGGCTGATGCCATTGCCGCGCAAAACGCCCAGGTCGCCCCTGGCAGTATTGGTGACCTACCCGCCCGCGGCACCCAGGAAATCACCGCCAACGTGCTGGTCAAGGGCCAGCTGAGCACGCCAGAGGAGTTCGCGGCCATTGTCCTGCGCGCCAACGCGGACGGGTCTACAGTGACCGTCGGCGATGTCGCCCGGGTTGAGATCGGTGCCCAGGAGTACCAGTACGGTACGCGCCTTAACGGCAAGCCCGCGACCGCGTTCAGCGTACAGCTGGCCCCCGGCGCCAACGCCATGGAAACCGCCGACCTGGTGCGGGCCAAGATGCAGGAGTTGTCGCGCTACTTCCCGGAAGGCGTCAAATACGACATCCCGTATGACACCTCGCCCTTCGTCAAGGTGTCGATCCAGCAGGTGATCAACACGCTGTTCGAAGCCATGCTGCTGGTGTTCGCGGTGATGTTCCTGTTCCTGCAGAACCTGCGCTACACGCTGATCCCGACCTTGGTAGTGCCGGTGGCGCTGATGGGCACCTTCGCCGTGATGCTGGCCATGGGCTTCTCGGTCAACGTGCTGACCCTGTTCGGTATGGTCCTGGCCATCGGCATTCTGGTCGACGACGCCATCGTGGTGGTAGAAAACGTCGAGCGGATCATGGCCGAAGAAGGCCTGCCGCCCAAGGAAGCCACGCGCAAGGCCATGGGCCAGATCAGCGGGGCGATTGTCGGCATTACCCTGGTGCTGGTGGCCGTGTTCCTGCCGATGGCCTTCATGAAAGGGTCGGTGGGCGTGATCTACCAGCAGTTCTCGGTGTCGATGGCGGTGTCGATCCTGTTCTCGGCGTTTCTCGCCCTCAGCCTGACCCCAGCACTGTGCGCGACTTTGCTCAAACCGTTGGGCAAAGGCGAGCACCACGAGCGCAAGGGCTTCTTCGGCTGGTTCAACCGACGCTTCGACAGCATGAGCAACGGCTATCAGCGCTGGGTGGTGCAAGCGCTCAAGCGCAGCGGTCGCTACCTGCTGGTGTACGGCGTGCTGCTGGCCGTGCTGGGCTATGGCTTCAGCCAACTGCCCACGGCGTTCTTGCCCACCGAAGACCAGGGCTACACCATCACCGACATCCAACTACCGCCAGGCGCCAGCCGCATGCGTACCGAACAGGTGGCGGCGCAGATCGAAGCGCACAATGCGGAGGAACCCGGTGTCGGCAACACTACGCTGATCCTCGGCTTCAGCTTCTCTGGCAGTGGGCAGAACGCGGCACTGGCGTTCACCACGCTCAAGGATTGGTCCGAGCGCGGTGCCGATGACAGCGCCCAGTCGATTGCCGACCGCGCCACTATGGCCTTCACTCAGCTCAAGGACGCCGTGGCCTACGCCGTGCTGCCACCACCCATCGATGGCCTGGGCGAGTCGACCGGTTTTGAGTTCCGTCTGCAGGACCGTGGCGGCATGGGCCACACCGCGCTGATGGCCGCCCGCGATGCGTTGCTGGCGGGTGCAGGCAAAAGCAAGGTGCTGACCAACGTGCGCGAAGCGTCGCTGGCCGAAAGCCCGCAGGTGCAACTGGAAATCGACCGTCGCCAGGCCAATGCCCTGGGGGTGTCGTTCGCCGACATCGGCGCGGTACTGGATACCGCCGTCGGCTCCAGCTACGTCAACGACTTCCCCAACCAGGGCCGTATGCAACGGGTGGTGGTGCAGGCCGAAGGCGACCAGCGTAGCCAGGTCGAAGACTTGCTGAAAATCCATGTGCGCAACAGCAGTGGCAAGATGGTGCCGCTGGCGGCCTTCGTCCAGGCGAAGTGGGTCAGCGGCCCAGTGCAGCTGACCCGCTACAACGGTTACCCGGCGGTGTCTATTTCCGGTGAACCGGCGGCGGGCTACAGCTCGGGTGAAGCCATGGCCGAAGTCGAGCGCCTGGTCGCGCAACTGCCGGCCGGCGCAGGCCTGGAATGGACCGGCCTGTCGCTGCAGGAGCGGCTGTCCGGCAGCCAGGCGCCGATCCTGATGGCGCTGTCGCTGCTGGTGGTGTTCCTGTGCCTGGCTGCGCTGTACGAGAGCTGGTCGATCCCCACCGCCGTGCTGCTGGTGGTGCCGCTTGGGGTACTCGGTGCGGTGCTGGCAGTCACCCTGCGGGGCATGCCCAATGACGTGTTCTTCAAGGTCGGCCTGATCACCCTGATCGGCCTGTCGGCCAAGAACGCGATCCTCATCATCGAGTTCGCCAAGAGTTTGGTGGACCAGGGTGTCGATGCCGTCGATGCCGCGGTACAAGCCGCCCGCCTGCGTCTGCGGCCGATTGTGATGACCTCGCTGGCGTTCATCCTCGGCGTGGTGCCCCTGGCGATCGCCACCGGCGCCAGCTCGGCCAGCCAGCAAGCGATTGGCACGGGTGTGATCGGCGGCATGCTCAGCGCCACCCTGGCGGTGGTGTTCGTGCCGGTGTTCTTCGTCGTGGTGATGCGCCTGGCCGGGCGCGGTCGCGGCGCTAAAGCCGAGGCGACTCCAGCGCTTGACGCACGCTGACTGGACAAGCACCGCATGACATGGGAGGGTTCCTGGCATTGACTGCCCGGAACCCTTTTTCATGCCTGCTGCCCTGCCCCCCTGTTCCATTCTCATCCTCGCCGGTGGCCGCGGCCAGCGCATGGGCGGCCGCGACAAGGGCTTGCTGGCCTGGCAAGGCGAGCCATTGGTGGCGCATGTGCAACGCGTGGTACGCCCGCTGAGCGATGACCTGATCATTTCCTGCAACCGCAACCAGGACGCCTATCGAGCCTATGCTGACCAGTTGGTGGGCGATGCAGCCCCCGATTTCCCTGGGCCGTTGGCCGGGGTGATCGCAGGCCTGGCGGCGGCGCGGCACGCATGGGTGGTGGTGCTGGCCTGCGATGCACCGCTGATTGATCGGCCGTTGATCGAGGACCTGCTGCGGCTGGCGGTGGCCGGCGACAGTGCGGCGATGGTGCGCCAGGCAGGCTACTGGCAGCCGATGTTCAGTGTGCTGCCGCGCAAGGTGTTGCCGGTGCTGGAGCAGGCGTGGGCGGCCAATGAGCGAAGCTTGCAGAAGGCCCTGCTGAAAGGGGCTGTGCAAGCGCTGGTGTGTGCCAAGGATGATCCGCGTTTGAGCAACTTCAATAGCCCGGAAACTCTGCAAAACTGACGCACGCCGCACGGCAAACTTGAGCCCAGACGGTGTTAATGCCCCAGCCCCTCACGTAAAGTCTGCCCATGGACAAATACGCCCCCCGCCAGTGGCTCCCCCACGAAAAACCCAGCCTGCCCGGATCGCCGTCCACGCCTTTGCACTCGCCCGCCAAACGCCTGGCCTTTGGCCTGGTGGGCCTGTTGGTGGCGATCACCGGTGGGTTGGGCAACGCGCTGGTAACAGCCAACCTGGTGTTCCTGCAGGGTGCGCTGGGGGCGACCACCGCCGAAATGGCCTGGCTGCCGGCCGCCTATGTGATGACCAACGTGTCCATCAACCTGCTGCTGGTCAAGTTTCGCCAGCAGTTCGGCCTGCGTGCCTTCACCGAAGTGTTCCTGGTGCTGTATGCGCTGGTCACCTTTGGCCACCTGTTCGTCAATGACCTCAACTCGGCAATTGCCGTGCGCGCCGCCCATGGCATGGTTGGCGCCGCGCTGAGCTCGCTGGGCCTGTACTACATGATCCAGGCGTTCCCCGCGCAGTGGCGGCTCAAGGCTATGGTGCTGGGCCTGGGCGCCTCGCAATTGGCCTTGCCGCTGGCGCGACTGTTCTCTGAAGACTTGCTGCAGATCGCCGAATGGCGCGGGCTATACCTGTTCGAACTCGGCTTGGCGTTGGCCGCACTGGGCTGCGTGCTGATGCTCAAGTTGCCACCGGGCGACCGCTTCAAGACCTTCGAGCCACTGGATTTTCTCACCTTCACCCTGATGGCCAGCGGCACCGCCCTGCTCTGCGCCGCGCTGTCGCTGGGGCGCATTGACTGGTGGCTGGAAACGCCCTGGATCGGTGTGGCACTGGCCGCGTCGATTGGCCTGATATTCAGTGGGCTGGCCATCGAGCACAATCGCCAGAACCCGCTGCTGATGACCCGCTGGCTGGGCAGCGGCACGATCATCCGCCTGGCCCTGTGCGTGATTCTGATCCGCATGGTCACCTCGGAGCAGTCCACCGGCGCGGTCGGTTTTCTGCAAGTGTTAAACATGGGCAGCGAGCAGATGCGCACGCTGTACGCGATCATGTTGTTGGGTGCGGTGGCGGGCCTGGCGACCAGCGCCCTGACCATCGACCCCAAGCACTTGGTGATCCCGTTGCTGGTGTCGCTGCTGGCGATGGCCACCGGGGCGTTCATGGACAGCAGTTCAAGCAACCTCACGCGCCCGGCGCAGATGTACCTGAGCCAGTTCTTGCTGGCCTTCGGCAGCACGTTCTTCCTGGGCCCGTCGATGGCCCTGGGCATCAGCCATGTGCGCGCCAACCCGCGCAACCTGGTGAGCTTTTCGGTGCTGTTCGGCATCTGCAACAACCTCGGAGGCCTGATTGGCGCGGCGCTGCTGGGCACCTTCCAGACCTGGCGCGAGAAATTCCATTCCAGCCACCTGATGGACCGCCTCAGCTACCTCGAACCCCTGGTCAACGCCCGGGTGCAAAGCGGCGGTGGCGGCTATGCCGGCCTCCTTGCCGACCCCGCGCTGCGCAGCGAGGCCGGCATGCGCGTGCTGGCCAGTGCGGCCACCCGCGAGGCCAACGTGATGGCCTACAACGATGTGTTCATGCTGATCGGCAGCATCGCTATCCTGACCATGATCTGGATCTGCATCCGCAGCACCTGGCTCTGGTACACGGCCCGCAAGGCCACCTCCCCTGACTCTAGCCGCGGCGCGCCTACCTGATGACCGACGAAACCCGCACGACCACCACCACTGCCCTTGCTGAAACCCCAGAGGGCACGCCGCCGCCCAGTGAACCGACCAGCCCGGTACGCTCGCGCCGGATGCGCATCCTGTCGTCGATCAGTTTTGCCTGTGTGGCCCTGGCCGGCATCCTGCTGGTGCTCTACGCCTGGCGCCTGCCGCCGTTCGGCAGTGCCATCGAGAGCACTGAAAACGCACTGGTGCGCGGCCAGGTGACGATCATCGGCCCGCAACTGAGTGGCTACATCGTCGATGTGCCGGTGCATGACTTCCAGTTCGTCAAGGCAGGCGACCTGCTGGTGCAACTGGACGACCGCATCTATAAGCAACGCCTGGCCCAGGCCATCGCCCAGTTGCAACAGCAGCAGGCGGCACTGGCCAATAACCTGCAGCAACGCAACAGCGCCGAAGCCACCATTGCCCAGCGCCAGGCGGCCATCGGCGATGCAACGGCCCAGGGGGCCAAGGCCAAGGCCGACCTCAGCCGTAACCAGGCGCTGGTCAGCGACGGTTCGGTGTCGCGCCGCGAGCTGGACCTTGCCCGTGCCAGCCAGGCGGCTGCTGTCGCCAGCCTGGCCCAGGCCAAGGCTGCCCTGGAAATCGCCCGGCAGGACCGGGAAACCGTGGTGGTCAACCGGGCCGCGTTGCAGGCCTCGGTGGAAAATGCCAAGGCCGCCGTCGAGCTCGCCCGTATCGACCTCGACAACACCCGCGTGACCGCCCCGCGCGATGGCCAGCTGGGGCAGATCGGCACCCGCCTGGGGGCCTACGTGAATTCCGGTGCGCAACTGATGGCGCTGGTGCCTGATACCCTGTGGGTAATCGCCAACATGAAGGAAACCCAGATGGCCGCGGTGCGCATCGGCCAGCCGGTGAGTTTCACCGTGGATGCGCTGAACCACCAGAAGCTGTACGGCCATGTGCAGCAGATTTCGCCGGCCACCGGCTCCGAATTCGCCCTGCTGCAGGCCGACAACGCCACCGGCAACTTCGTCAAGATTGCCCAGCGGATCCCGGTGCGCATCACTGTGGATGCCGACCAGCCAGAGGCGAAGCGGTTGCGGCCAGGGATGTCGGTGGTGGTCAGTATCGACACCCGGGATGCGCAGTAGATACCGTGTAGGAGCAGCCTTGTGCTGCGAAGAGGCCGGTGAAAACACAGTAGATCTTCGCTGCTTTTACC
>NZ_KI519608.1:0-8691 GCF_000483465.1 Pseudomonas sp. LAIL14HWK12:I7 | reverse complement strand
CCGTGTAGGAGCAGCCTTGTGCTGCGAAGAGGCCGGTGAAAACACAGTAGATCTTCGCTGCTTTTACTGACCTCTTCGCAGCGCAAGGCTGCTCCTACACAAAGCCCGTATGACAAGGCAGCACGCTACATCCACCCCGCCAGCACAATCGGCAACCAGGCGAATGACAGCACCGTTGAACACATCACCAGGTTCGCCACCTGCTCCGGCGAGCGGTTGGCGCGCACGGCCATGAGGTAATTGAACACCGCCACCGGCATCGCCGATTGCACCATCAGTACCGCACGCTCCAGGGTATCCATGCCCAAGGCCACGCCAACCGCCCACCCCACCGCCGCGCCCAGGCCGATACGCAAACCACCCAGCAGCATGCCGCTGCCCACATGGCGCAGGCGAATGCTGGCCAGCGAAACGCCCAGGGTCAGTAGCATCAGCGGGATGGTCATACCACCGAGCAGGTTCACCGTGTTGGCCAGCCAACGCGGCAATTCGAAATCCAGAAAGATGATCGGCATCGCGCCCGCCAGGCTGATCACAACGGGGTTGCGGACCAGCGCCTTGAGCGAAGCTGCCGTGCCGGAGATGGCCATGCCGACCGTGAACTGTACGATCGACAGGGTCAGGAAAAACGCCACCGCCAGGGCCAGGCCGCGCTCGCCGAAGGCATACAGGCTGATCGGCAGGCCCATGTTGCCGGTGTTGGGGAACATGAACGCCGGCAGCAGCACACGCCAGTGTAGCCCCGAGGCACGGCTGACCAGCAGGCCTGCCAGGGCCATGCCCAACGTGCACAACAGGCAGGCCAGCGCCATGCTGGTAAATGCCGTTGGGTCCAGTTCCGTGCGGCTCAAGGTCGACAGTACCAGCGACGGTGTGCCGACCGTCATCACCAGCCTGGCGATGAACTCAGTGGGGTAGTCCAAGCCTTTGCGGGCCCAGGCAAAACCAATGCCGGCAACGATGAACACAGGTGCCAGAACGGCGAACAACGATGCCAGCATGAGCCTTACCTTCCTGGTGTGCGAAAGGCGTCAGTATGCCGCAGTCCTACGCTGCTTCAACCCGGAAACATAAATGGGTTGATACTGCTACGGGCAAAGCCTTGCCCTTCAAGCTCGGCATCCAGCTGCAAGGAGGCCAAGTCATCGGCGACAGGCTCCAGTGCCGGGTCGTGCTCGTAATAGAAGGCCTTCAGGTAGCTTTCGCAGTCACCGCAGCTTTCCGCCTTGACCGCACTGTCCTGACGCTCCAGCGACCAATAGTCCAGCTTACCGGTGTGCTCGCAGTTGCTGCACTTGACCCGCACCATGTGCCAGCGACTCTCGCACAACCCGCAATGCAGGTAGCGCAGCCCAGCACGCTTGCCAGTGAGGATGACGCTGGCCACCGGCGCGCTGGCGCACACTGGGCAGAACTGGCGATGCTCGCCCACTGCCGCATGCGCATGCGCCGGCAAGGCCGCAGCCAGTTGCACGAAGTACAGCCCCAGGGCGGCCCACAAAAACACCGCCTCGCCGCTGTTCACCTTGCCATATTGGCCCTGCAGCAAGTCTTGGGCGCAGGCTTCGCGCTGATCGGCGCTCAGCGCGGCGAGCCTGTCCAGGGCCGCGCATACCGGGTCGCTGGCGTCAGTGCGCAGGTCCTCGAGCAGATGCTCGAGCACTTGCTGCCAGTAACCTGAGTGCAACTGCGTCGATAATGGCGCCTCAGCGCCCAGCCGCTCAGTCAGAGCCTCAAGCACGTTGGCCGGCACGGGAAAACGATCGAGCAAACGCTGCTGGGCCTGCGCGATGGTGGCGGCGAACTCCAGATAGTCGGCTTGCTCATGCCCCTGTGCCAAGTGACGCAAACGCGCCCCGCGCTTGGCGAAGTGCTGGTCCAGTTGCGGCAGCAACAAGGCGCTGATGGTGCCCACGCCACCGGTAGGCTGCTCGACCGCCGTCAGTTTGATGCTGCTCATTTCTTCTCGCTCTTGCTGTTGATCTGCTGATACCAGCGATCGTGGTGCGACTTGGCCCAACTGCGTGAGACATAGCCGGTGATCATGCCGCGAATCGAACCTTTCACCCAGAACGCCAGGTACGCATGGCCAATGATCAGCAGGATCAGCGAGATGCCTGCCAGTGCATGGGCAAACAAGGCAATCCGAATCAGCGAGATGCTGAAGTAGTCGGCAAACCACGGCCGCCAGATGATCACGCCACTGAGCATCAGCAAGGTGATCAGGCCCATGATCCCCCAGAACAGGATCTTCTGGCCGGCGTTGTATTTGCCGATGCGCAGCGGCTGGCTGTGGTCGCCTGCCAACACGCGCTTGACGTTGCGAAACCAGATGCCGTCTTCACGCTCGGGCAGGTTGTACCTGACGAAGCGCACGAACAGGAACATCAGCACCACGAACACCACCACCCCGAAAAACGGGTGAAGGATGCGCGCCAGCTGCGGTGTGCCAAACACGCCATTCAGCCAGTTCAACGACGGGAAAAACCACGACAGCCCCGACATCGCCACCAGGAAGAAGCAGATGACCATGAACCAGTGGCTGGCCCGGTCGATGAAGCGCGTGCGCAGAATCAATCGGTCCTTGTTCATACCAGGGTCTCCTTGTCGTCTTCCTCGACTTCGTTAGGGCCAACGCCGATGTAGTGGAACACCGTGCCCGCCAGGGTGGCGAAGAATGCCGCGGCGGCTACCGGTTTGAGCCAGCCTTTCCAGCCCTCGATCGCACTGCTGATACGCGGGTCTGGGTTGAGCTTGTGGTACAGCTGCGGCTTGTCGGCGTGTTGCAGCACGTAGAACACATGGGTGCCACCGACCGCCTGCGGGTCGTAAATGCCGGCACCGGCAAAGCCGCGGCCTTGCAGTTCGCTCACGCGTTCTTCGGCCTGCACCAGCATGTCAGCCTTGCTGCCGAAGTTGATCGCGCCGGTCGGGCAGGTTTTCACGCAGGCCGGTTCCTGGCCCACGCTGACCCGATCAACGCACAACGTGCACTTGTAAGCCTTGTTGTCCTTCTTGCTGATGCGCGGTACATCGAACGGGCAACCGGCCACGCAGTAGCCGCAGCCGATGCAATGCTCGGACTGGAAATCGACGATACCGTTGGCGTACTGGATGATCGCCCCCGGTTGCGGGCACGCCTTGAGGCAGCCCGGGTCGGCGCAATGCATGCAGCCATCCTTGCGGATCAGCCATTCCAGCTTGCCGCTTTCGTCCTGGTGCTCGTCAAACCGCATCAGCGTCCAGGTGTCTGGCGTGAGGTCGGCCGGGTTGTCGTACACGCCGACGTTGTGGCCTACCTCGTCACGCAGGTCGTTCCATTCGTTGCAGGCCACTTGGCAGGCCTTGCAGCCGATGCAGATGCTGACGTCGATCAGCTTGGCCACCTCGGCCTGGTGATCGCGGGCACGCGGCGCGGGGGTGAAGGCGTTGGTCGCCGAACGGCGAATGATGTCTTGGGATTGCAGGGACATGTGCGTCGCTCCGTCAGGCCTTTTCCACGTTCACCAGGAACGCCTTGTATTCCGGGGTGTTGGTGTTGGAGTCACCCACCCCCGGGGTCAGCGTGTTGGCCAGGAAGCCTTTGCGGGTGGCACCCTCGAAGCCCCAGTGGCACGGGATGCCGATGGTGTCGACCATCTGGCCGGCGACCTCTAGCCGCTGGACACGCTTGGTCACTACCGCCTTGGCCTTGATGTAGCCGCGCTTGGTGCTGACCCGCACCAGGTCGCCCTGGACGATGCCTTTTTCCTTGGCCAGCACTTCGCCGATCTCGATGAACTGCTCGGGCTGGATGATCGCGTTGAGCCGCGAATGCTTGGTCCAGTGGCGGAACAACTCGGTGATCGAGTAGGTGGTGGCCACGTAAGGGAACTCCTCACGGCTGCCCATCCGCGCACGGTCGCTTTCATACAGGCGTGCGGTCGGGCTCTTGCTGACATTGGGGTGCAGCGGGTTGGACGCCAGTGGGCTTTCGATCGGTTCGTAATGCTCAGGGAACGGCCCATCGTTCATGGCGCCAACCGAGAACAACCGGCCTACCCCTTCGGGCAGCATGATGAACGGGTTGACGTTGCTGCCTGGCGCGGCGGTTACCGGGTAGTCCGGGACATCGCTGCCGCTCCAGCGGCTGCCATCCCAGGCAATGATCTGGCGCTTGGGGTCCCAGGCGTTGCCCTGCGGATCGGCCGAGGCACGGTTGTAAAGAATGCGCCGATTCTGCGGCCAGGCCCACGCCCAACCTGGGGTGCAGCCCAGGCCGCTGTCAGCGTTGTCGCGGCGGGCCATCTGGTTGCCGGCCTCGGTCCAGGAGCCGGCGAACACCCAGTTGAAGCAGGCGGTGCTGCCGTCATCGCGCAATTGGGCGAAGTTGTCCAGCAACTGGCCTTTGCGCAGCACCAGGTTGCCCTTGTCATCATGCAGGTCCGCCAGGGCGTAGCCGTTGGACTCTTTGGCGACTTCTTCGGGCTCTGGATCGTAGGGGTTCTTGTAGTCCCAGGCCATGTTCAACACAGGCTCGGGGCATACGCCGCCCTCGTCGCGGTACAGCTCGCGCAGCTTCATGAACAGGTGGCCGAGGATCTTGCCATCGTGCCAGGCCTCACCGGGCGGGGCCGCCCCGGCCCAGTGCCATTGCAGCCAACGGCTGGAGTTGACGATCGAGCCGTTCTCCTCGGCAAAGCAGCTGGAAGGCAGGCGGAAGACCTCGGTCTGGATCGCCGCGGGGTCGACGTCGTTGGACTCTCCGTGGTTCTGCCAGAAGCTCGACGTCTCGGTCGCCAGCGGGTCGATGATCACCAGGAACTTGAGCTTGGCCAAGGCCTCGGCGGCCTTGTTCTTGTCCGGGAAGGCCGCGATCGGGTTGAAGCCCTGGGCAATGTAGCCGTTGACCTTGCCTTCATACATGCGGTTGGAATAGTTGAGTACGTCGTAGCTGTCGTCCCACTTGGGCAACCAGTCGAAGCCCCAGTTGTTCTCAGGGGTGGCCTTGTCGCCCCACAGGCTCTTCATCAGGCTGATGAAAAATTTGGGCGTGTGCTGGTAGTAGTTGACCTGCCCGGGCAGCTGGGCGCTGGGCGTGGTTTCTTTCAGGTAGGTCTCGACCGTGGTCTGGTTGTCGGACGGCAGGTTCATATAACCCGGCAGGCGTTGCGACAGCAGCCCCAGGTCGGTGTAGCCCTGGATGTTGGAGTGCCCGCGCAGGGCGTTGACGCCGCCACCGGCCATGCCGATGTTGCCCAGCAGCAGTTGGATCATGCCCGAGCCGCGAATCATCTGGGCGCCCGTGGTGTGGTGGGTCCAGCCCAGGGCATAGAGGAAGGTGGCGGTCTTGTCCGGTGCGCTGGTACTGGCAAGGATCTCGCAAATCTGCAGGAAGTCGTCCTTTGGCGTACCGCACAGCTCGCTGACCCGCTCCGGCGTGTAGCGGCTCACATGCTGCTTGAGCAGGTTGTACACGCAGCGCGGGTGGCTGAGCGTCACGTCACGTTTGGCAAAGCCCTGCTCGTCGAGTTCATAGGCCCACGAGCTGCGATCGTAGCGCCGGGTGTTGGCGTCGTAGCCGCTGAACAGGCCGTCGTCGAAACTGTAGTCGCTGCGCACGATCAGGCTGGCATTGGTGTAGGCGCGCACGTACTCGTGCTGGATACGGTCATGGCTGATCAGGTAGTTGACCACCCCCATCAGGAAGGTGATGTCGGAGCCTGCGCGAATGGGCGAATACAGGTCGGCCACTGCAGCGCTGCGGTTGAAGCGCGGGTCGACGACGATCACCTTGGCGCCGTTGCGGATCTTCGCCTCGATCACCCATTTGAAGCCTACCGGGTGCGCTTCGGCGGGGTTGCCGCCCATGATCAGTACGACGTTGGCATTCTTGATGTCCACCCAGTTGTTGGTCATGGCGCCACGGCCAAAGGTGGGCGCCAGCGCCGACACGGTCGGGGCGTGGCAGACCCGCGCCTGGCTGTCGGTGCCGAGGATGCCCAGGGCGCGGGTAAAGCGCTGGTCGAGCGAGCCGGTTTCGCTGCTGGCCGCCGAAGAACACAGCATGCCGGTGGACAGCCAACGGTTGACGGTAACGCCCTTGGCGTTTTTCTCGATGAAGTTGGCATCGCGGTCAGCCTTCATCAAGCGGGCGATGCGCTCGATGGCATGGTCCCAGGTAATCCGCTGCCACGTGTCCGAGCCTGGCGCGCGGTACTCCGGGTACAGCAGGCGCTGTTCGCTGTGGATGTAGTCCACCAACCCTGCCCCTTTCGGGCACAGCGAACCTCGGCTGACCGGGTGGTCCGGGTCGCCTTCGATGTGGAAGATGCGTGCCTTGGCGTTTTTCGCGCCGTCGCCCAGGCTGTACATGAGGATGCCGCAGCCTACCGAGCAGTAGGTGCAGTTGTTGCGGGTCTCTTTGGCGCGCAACAGCTTGTATTGGCGTGACTGGCTGGCATTGGCCACTGCCGGGGCAAAGCCCAGCGACACCGTGGTCGCTGCCGCCGCACCGGCCGTGCACAGTTTGAAAAATTGTCGTCTGCCAAGTGCCATGGGATCTCCTCATCTCGGCCCGATTAAATACCGGGCACACAGGCGTTACTTATCAACGGGTGTTATCGGCTGATCGTTCTAATTCGGTGACGGGCACAAGTCAGGGGCAATAGAAATCTACAGCGCGTTATTAAAACGCAACTTCTTTTGCAACGACTAAATGGACCGCGGCATCACACGTTTATCAAGGCGCCCCTTGCGGGCCGCGCCCGCCATTGTAGTGGCAGGATGCCGCAGGGACCAATTGAGCGGCTTGATTGCTTGATAAGTTCTGTCGATCAACAGGCTGATACGGTATTTAATTACGTACCTGTATTGATCCAGATCAATAAATACTCACTGCCCGCCGCCAAAACAATGAATCAATACGACTAAAGTTATTTTTCTATACAAATTATTATTAAACGGGCGAATTAAGCCTGTACGTCGCGACGCCCTGCGGCGTCTCGTCGCAGGCCAATGCCCCTTGGGCAAAAGGTTGCAAGCACGTAGAATCGCGGTTCCTTTTCGCCCGTCGCCTTGAACGGTGGCAACCGGCAGCAATGACAGAGTCCGCGCCTGAACACATGACCGCCCATGTGAAATAGGCTCAACCGACCCCGCCCGGCCCAGCTCCCTTACGGCCCAGCGGTTGAGTCTTGCCCAGGTCGCATCCAGCCCAGGCACATCCGTGCAGCCTCTTGGCCCCCTTTCGGGCCCAGCTGGCGTGCGCGTCCGAAGAGGCGCTCATTCCGCTCATCCAACTTGAGGTACGTATGTCTCCGCGTTTGCTGGCCATGGCGCTGGCGCCCCTGCTCGGGCTTTTCATCATTGCCCTGGGCAACGGTTTCATGTCTTCCCTGACCACCCTGCGCCTGGGCGCGGCCGGTGAATCAGCCACCACCATCGGTATTGTGTCGTCCAGTTACTTTATTGGCTTGACCCTTGGCGCGATCTTCAATGACCGGCTGATCCTGCGCATCGGCCATATCCGCGCCTACACCAGCTTCGCCTCGCTGATCGCCGCGACCATCCTGTTGCAAGGGCTGTTCTACGACACCACGTGGTGGTCGATCCTGCGCCTGATCAACGGCTGGGCTGCGGTGGGCGTGTTCCTCGTGATCGAGAGCTGGTTGCTGCTGGCCGGCGACGCGAAAATCCGTGGCCGCCTGCTGGCGCTGTACATGATTGCCTTCTACGGCGCCGGCGTTATTGCCCAGGCAGGCCTTGGCGAAATCACCCGCTTGGGCGACACCGCGCCATTCATGCTCGCGGGTATGCTCGCGGCGCTGTCGGTGCTGCCGATCGTGATCCTGCCGCGGGTGTCGCCACTGCTGGACCAGGTCGAACCGCTGAAGCCCCGCCAACTGCTGGGAGTCGCGCCGTCGGGCTTGGTCGGCTGCTTCGGTTCGGGGGTGGCGATTGCCGGCATTTATGCGCTGCTGCCGCTGTACCTGCAACGTATTGGCCTGGACGTGGGCGAAGTCGGCAGCATGATGGCCTGGGTGATCCTGGGTGCGATGCTGCTGCAGTACCCGGTTGGGCGCTGGTCCGACCGCAAGGACCGCCAGGATGTGCTGATTGCCCTGGCCGGCCTGTGCGTGGTGCTGTCGTTGATTACGGTGTTCTTGCCGTCTGAATCGTCATTGCTGCCCGCAATGCTGTTCCTGCTGGGTGGCGGCGTGTTCGCCCTGTACCCGGTAGCGGTCAGCCACGCTGCCGACCGTGCACCGTCCGACGCGCTGGTGCCGATGATCCAGGGCTTGCTGCTGATCAACTCGCTGGGTTCGGCGCTGGCGCCGCTGGCGATTTCGCCGATGATGACGTCGTTTGGCGAGGCCGGGCTGTTCTGGGCCTTTGCAGTGGTCAACCTGGCCATGGTCAGCTTCTTCCTGTGGCGCCGAGGCAAGCGCCCGGCGGCCGAGCACCCGGCGCCGTTCGCGGCATCCACCACCTTCTCGCCCACCGGTGCCGAGTTGCGAGTGACTGAAGACCTGATGCATGCCGCGCAGGAGCATCCGCCGCTGGAGCCGGTGCAAGGCACAGGGGCAGCGCAAGCCGAAACCCGATAACCCCACCTCGGTAGGAGCAGCCTTGTGCTGCGAAGAGGCCAGTGATAACAGCGAAGATCTGTTGTGTGGTCACCGGCCTCTTCGCAGCACAAGGCTGCTCCTA
>NZ_AXYZ01000018.1:0-142650 GCF_000483465.1 Pseudomonas sp. LAIL14HWK12:I7 | reverse complement strand
GATTCATCTGATCATGGATAACTATGCGACTCACAAGACTGACAAGGTCAGGGCGTGGCTTGCGGCGAGGCCACGCTACAACATCCACTTCACGCCCACCTCGGCATCCTGGCTGAATTTGGTTGAGAGGTTTTTCTCAACGCTGAGCGAGAAGTGGATCAAGCGGCAGGCACATGTCAGCGTTAAGGATCTGGAGGCGTCGATTGAGCACTACCTGGAAACCTACAACCAGAATCCGAAGCCATTTCGGTGGCACAAGAAGGCCGAGGACATCCTTGCCTCAGTCGCTCGCGCGGCACGAGCGCTGGGTAGATGATTTTCAGTGGTATTTCTGAAACACCACACTAGCTCCCTGCAGATTACTCCCCCTTCTCTTTCAAACGTCCACATTCTGTCCACACAGATGCCATCAGCGCTTCTCTTCGCCGGTTAAGCGGTGCGCGATGTTTAGTATGTCTTCCACCTGCTGAGCAGCCGCCTCAAATTTTTCGGGTCTGGTGGAACCGAAAGCCAAAGGTCCTGAGCCGGTGACATCCGCCAAAAAACCTTCAAGAAGGTGGTGGAGACGAACGACCAAAATGGCCTCGGTCTTCGATAACGCCCCCAAATGCGCAAGGTTGGCTTTGTAGATTCTGTTCAGGTGATCCGCTGTGGCGACCTGAAACCTGCGAGTTCCCCTCTGCAGAGCACTTTTGACAGCGCTCAAATCCTGGGCAATCTTTTTCAGCTTTTCCAGATAGTTTTCAGCTACGAGGAATTTCTCAATAGCAGCCACTTCCGCGAGCAACGCGGCTCTGACGCTCTTAGCCTGGGATTGCGCTTGTTTTTTCTGTCCTAGCCAGATACCTGCTAGGCCGAAAGCACCAGTTAATGCGGCAACTGCGAAGGTAGTCCAACCAGTACTGGTGGTGGAAGATGTGCCATCTACCACCTGCCAAACGACCGTGCACCATTCAACGGTTTCCGTCACTTTTTTCCTCCATTTTTTTACACGTAAGGGGGTTAAGATGAACTACATCGGCGAGATGGCCGGGGCTGAAATGCGCATAACGCATAGTCATCGTAAGAGAGGAATGACCGAGAACCCGCTGCAAAGTGAGGATGTCACCGCCGTTGGCCATGTAATGACTAGCGAAAGTGTGACGTAGTACGTGAGTTAACTGCCCATCTGGCAATTCTATGCCGGCAGCCTCAATCGCTTCGCCAAATCTCTTGTAGCAATCACCAAATGGCAGCGCAGTCTTGACCAGGTCTTCCAACTCCTGGGTTATAGGGACCACCCTACTTTTGGAGTTTTTGGTGCGGTGAAAACTGATCCGCTGACCCCGAACCTGCTTAGGCGCCAACCCTTCTGCCTCAGACCACCGTGCGCCCGTCGCCAGGCAAACCCTTGCAACCACCCCGCCCTTGTCCGAGATTCCGTCCAACGCCTTGAGCAATGACGGGATCTCGCCCTTCTCCAGATACGCCATCTCTGCCTCATCAAACTTGAGCCGACGTACCTTCTCCAGGGGATTTCCCCCCGACCACTCTCCTAGTCGATCCAACTCATTGAAAACCGCACTCAGATAGGCCAGCTCGTGATTCAGAGAGTTAGGGCTTACAGGCTTGGCCTTCTGCCCCTTTTTCATCCCATTGCCAGGTGAAGTGCGGCCGTGCTCACCGGCCAGGCGCTCGGCCCGATACTTCGTGAAGTGCGCCGCTGTGAAGTCGGCTGCGCGAGGATTTCCCATGCGCTCGGCCATCGCCTGCAGTGCCCGCTGGCGTTCGACCCCTCGCTTCAATGTTTGACCATGGAGCTTGTGCCAGAGGTCGACCAAGTCGCCCAGGCGCCGATCGTCACGCTTAGACTTCTTCTCGAACTCTCCCCGGGCACCATCCTCCATCAGCATCCGCTCGGCGTACATCGCCTCACTCTTGGATTTCAGTTTGCGACGCACGCGAGGTCCGTCACGGCCTTCTGGTCTGCAATCGACCAGCCATTCGCCTGAATCCAGTTTCTTGATCGACATGGGTTAAACCGGGCTCACCTGGCCGCATGCCGGAGCCACATCGCCGGTCATCAGCCAAAGCGTGTACTTCTTGAAACGCTCGTGATTCGTGAGCTTGAGCAGCGCGACCGAACTCACCTCTGTGCGCAGTGCCAGCTCGTATTTTTTGTAGCTGCTCAGGCTCAGCCCCGTTGCTTCACAAAGCTCGGACTGGGTCAGACCTTCCTTGATCCGGATCGCCTTCAGCTTCTCAGCTAGCCCCATTAACCGCATCTCCCTCTTGCCATGGTTCCGTATGGGTACTTAATCAAGGTTCCATATGTGTACTTTTAACCTAAATATCCCTAGATATCCAGAGCAGAGGTTAACAGAATGCAGATTGCTATCGACACGCCATACGTGACCATCGCTGAGTTCGTGAAGCGGTCCGGCCAGTCCAAGAGCGCCGTGGAAAACGAAATCAAGGCAGGCCACTACCTGACTCGGCCGAAGGAGGTCGGATCGAAAAGTGCAGTACTCATCAACATGATTCACATGACTCTGGAAGCTGCAGAGCAGGAAGAGCGCGTTCGTTTGGCAGCGAAGCAGTAAGGAACCGAAATGAACGCACGGATCACACCGGAACACTTCGACCGGATCTACCTTGAGGACGTCATTCCCGCCCTCGAGCGCGATCCGGAGCTGGGTTTCCAGCCCAAGGACGAGACGAAGGAATACCTGAACAAGGGCATGTGCCCGAGTTGCGGTAAGCGTTCTGTGTTCGTCAAGAAAGAGAAGCCTTACCAGCTCAAGTGCAACAGGCTGAACAACTGCGGCTATGAGGAGCGCACCCGCAATCGCTATCAGCACCTGTTCGAAAACCTGAGCGCTTCCCCCTCTACGCCGGAGAACCCCAACGCAACTGCAGATGCCTACCTGAGTCGAGCCCGCGGCTTTGACATCAGCAAGCTGCAGGGCTGGTACACACAGGGGCGTCGTCAGATGAAGCCATCCGGGGAGTGGGCTGACACTGTCCGTTTCCCGCTCTGCGACGGCTACTGGGAGCGCATCATCGATGCCCGTGCCATTGCAAGTAACGAGGACCAGAAGGCCGGCATCAAGGCGGGCATGAAGTACACCAACTCCGGGTGGGTGCCACCTGGGCAGACGATCGAGAAGTACGATCGGGTGTACATCGTCGAAGGCATTTTCCACGCTATCGCCCTCCACCTAGCCGGCTTCAAGGCTATTGCGCGATCAGCTGCGTGAACTTCCCCTGGGACATCGTCGAGGCCAATGAAGGCAAGATGGTCACCTGGGTAGTCGCCCTGGACGACGACAAGGCCGGCCGGACCTACATCCGCAAGCACCTCAAGCAACTGCGGTCGATGAAAGAGATCGGGTGGGTTGCCTTGGCCGGCGAGCTGGACTGGGACGACGTCTACCGTAACGGCAAGCTTGACCAGGTCTTCGTCGAGGACGCCTGTTACCGGGGCCGCCTGTTCACCGCTGAGAGTGCGCGCAAACTGGCCTACCTGGTCTACCTACGTCGGCCCGCTGGCTTCTACCTGGTCGAATTCAACAACCAGTTGTTCTCTGTTCGGGTCAACCAGGCCGAGCTGACCAAGGCCCTGGACGACCAGAAGCTGGAAGGCAATCGCGACATCTTCTATGGCGCGTCACGAGCCGAGCAGGTGTCTAACTGCGTACCGGACCTGGACTACCTGGAGAAGGACGTCATCACCGGCGAGCAGCGCTATCACTTCAGCTTTGCCTTCCCGGACCAAAGCCGCAACTGCCAAGCCGCACTGTCCTCCGGATCGATCGCTGATCCCCGAGGCTTCGTGAAGGGCATGCTGGACTTCACACCTGGCGGCAACTTCGAAGGTGGCGCCCGAGAGCTGGCCTGGCTCAAAGCCAAGTGGCTGAATGATGAGTATCGACCTGTTCGCACTGTGCGCAGCCTGCCGTTCTTGGGCTACGACGAGGACACGAGCACCTACTGCTTCCCTGAATTCGGTTTTCAGAATGGCCGCGAGCTGCAGGTGAATAGTCACGGTTTCATCGAGGTGAAGGGCCGGGGGATCAAGACTGCGCTGGCCACCGTCAAGTTCGAGCGTGGCGAAAATTTCGATCCGTCCTGGTTCCGCGACTTCATGGACGTCACCGGTATGAATGGCCTTGGCGCCCTGGCCTGGTGGACCGCTTCGCTCTTTGTCCAACAGATCGCAAGCCAGCAGGCATCGTTCGGCTTCCTAGAACTGAGCGGTGAACCAGGTTCTGGCAAATCCATGTTGCTCCGCCTGCTCTGGCGCCTGCTCGGCCGGGAGAATACCGAGGGCATCAAACCGAGCGGATCGGGGGCAAGCGCCGTCGGCCTGCTCCGCTCGTTTGCCGAGGTCAGCAACCTTCCGCTGGTACTGATCGAGTCCGACCGGACCTACATCGATACCCAGGGACGCACGGTCACCATCCAGTTCACCTGGGACGACGTGAAACCCATGTTCGACTACCACGCCCAGCTGCGCGCGACAGGTGCGAAAACGACGGGCAACGAGAAGCGCGTAGACCTCTGGCGGGGCGCGTTGGCCATCGCACAGAACGCGAGCGTCACCGGCGACGAGGCGACGCTGTCGCGGATCGTCCACTTCCACTTCACGAAAGATGGCCACAGCCTCGCTCTGAAACCGAAGGCCGAACGCCTCAAGGCTTTGCGGGCAAAGCAGGTATTGCGCTCGAGCAGCTGAATGCTGACCAAGGTGCAGAACCTCACCAAGAACACCATGCTTCAAGGTTTTGACGGCGCGTCGCGAGTGCTGTCTGATTCTCTATTCCAGATTGGCAGCGGCAGTGCGGCGTTTGGCGGCGAGGTGGACATCTCGGCGGTGGCAATCTATTCCAGGGCGCTAACCGATGCCGAACTGAATGAAGTGGCGGCAGCCATGCGCAAGCGAATGCTTCGACTTGGGATTAACGTCTGATTGAACAACAAAGCCCGCAAAAGCGGGCTTTTTAGTGGAGCAATGCTCATTAAATATCGTCATCCACTGGCAGCCGAGGTTGCCTCTCCAAAAGCGCCTTGAAAATCTTGCCAGTTGTAGATGTAGAGATTAACTTAGATAGAGCACCTTCCAATGCCTTCCTATCTTCACAATAGATTTCCGTATCAGGAAGTACTACGCGGCATGGATAACCGTTTTCAGATATTTTCCACCTCGCTAGCTCTTGTGGATCGCCTACTGATAAAGGACTGTACGCTACAATCGCCTGATAGGTTTTTCTGTTCATTACATCCGAGATGGTCATGCCAATAGTATTGAACGGCTCTTGGAGAGTCGTGATTTTAATTTTTATCTTACCTTCAGTGGCTTTCTCAATCTCGTCGCTTAGCTCTTGGAATACAGAGTCTATATCATCCTTGTTAGCGATCGCCTTCTCGGCTGCGACCATCCCTTTTTTGAATGACTCCAAGAAATTAGCCATGCTGCGTACTCCTCTCTACCTTGCCATATACAGGCAGGTGGTCAAATATGATTGCCGGGTTGGTTACCAGCTCGACTAGTTGGGGAATCTCATGAACTAAATTCTCATCAGCTTTATAGCTCCAACTTGATGACGTCACAAATGCATGCGAATAAATGAGCTGGTCGAAGGTGTGCCATTTAGTGACCTTGCCTCCTTTATAGTAATAGCTTCCGGATCCAGAGTGTTCTACCGTTCTCTTGCATAGGTGCTGCCAGAACGGGTTGTACAGTAAATGTCGCTTGCGCCTAACTAGATCTATGTCCCGGCTGGCCATTACTTGATCGCTGAGAGACTTATCAAAAGGCTCATCATTGTAATCGCCCAACATGATAACAAAAGGCGAGCTTTCGTATAGTTCGAAGATATCTTCTACTGAGTCTCTAAGCCGGAGGCCGTATGTATGCCGATCAGCATGATTTTCTTCGCACCAGAGCCTACTAGGCCAGTGAGAAATTAGTAAATGGAATATGGTGCCATCGTCCACACTCGCAACATCCAGTCTTTTTGCAATCTTGAGCGTGGATTCGCCCTTCTTGGATACTATGTCTTTCGAATGAAGCAAGGACAGTTTTCGCTCGTTAATTACGAAGCATATATCAAACTGCGAGCGGCCTGCCTTAGTAACTCCCGAGTGGACAGTATAGTCGTAGGGATTACAGACTGAGGCCACATCTTCTAGGTCAAGATCAGACATCTCGCCGAGAGCAATAAAGTCAGCTCCCACCGACGTGATTAAGTTCAATATCACTTGGCACGCTAGGGCCCGTTCCTCCGGCGTGGATCTGCTATTCCCCGACGGAGCCAAGCTTGTGTTCCACCAGGCAAAAACGAGATGGTTTTCAGAAGACACTGAAGACGCTCCTCCATGAATTATGCAAAAGCATACCTTTAATGGGCTGTCGGTGGAATTTCCGCCGTCGCCTGCATCCTGAGACGTAGGCTTACGGCACGGTCAAGGCGCACTGTGATCGGTGGCAGGCATTCGTTAAGTGGTGCCGCTCCGAACAAGGGCCAGGTATCAATGATGCGCGGCGGATTGATCGAAGTGTGTTGGTCGACTATGCGGCATATCTGCGCGACGTGGTTAGGCGCGGCGACCTCGCCATCAGCACCGCACAAAATCGGCTTTCCAGCGATAACAGGACCATGGCAGCGCTTCGCGGTGATCAGTACGTGAAGTTGCCAAGTCCGAGCAAGGCGTTGGGTATGCAGCGCACCGGGGTTCGCCAGTCGGTGCCTCAGGGCCAGGACCGTGAACAGGTGAGGCAGATCGTCAATGTGCTTTGCCGCCATCATCAGCTACGCGCCGCCGCGATCATTCTATTGGCGCGAGCTACCGGCATGCGCTTGCGTGAAGCAATCTTGGCTGATCTGCCACGGCTAAGCCGTGAGGCTGAAGCCTGCGGCAAGATCAACATCCAGGACGGCACAAAAGGTGGCCGCGCCGGTGCCTCGGCACCTCGCTGGATTGCGGCGGACGACCATGTTCGAGGTGCACTTGGGTTTGCACGGCAGATGTCGCCTCCGGGTAGCCGCAACCTCATTGCGCCACACGAAAGCTACCTTGACGTTCTACAGCACATCGTCCGCCCGGCGCGGGACATCCTGCATGGACACAGCCTCAAAGGCTTTCATGAGCTGCGAGCGGCATACGCATGTGAGCGTTACGAGCAAATCACGCAACATCGCGCGCCTATAAACGGGGGTCAATGCTGCCAGTTAGATCAGCACCTTGACCGCGAGGCTCGGAGGCAAATCAGCTACGAGCTGGGCCACGGTCGGATCGATGTCGTCGCGGCCTATATTGGAGGGCGGACGTGAGTAAGCTATTCGATATGGAGCTTTTTTTAGCTGGAGTGCTGAGCGGATCGCACGCGACGCGGCAACGTCACTTACGGCAATCACAAACCATACAGAATAAAATTGCACTGCGCTGGAAGCGAACAACACCCTGGGCTTGGCAGCGAAAGCATCTGATTTGGTTCATAGAGCATTGCCTCGCCAGACATGACGACGCAACACGATACTACTATCTGCTTACCATCCGACTGCTCGCTCGGCGCCTAGATACGTCATGGACCTTCAATCTCAGACTGAAATGTGATTCAGATAATGACGAACGGAAGCAACCGACTGAAAGCTGACGTCAATATGAATAGAAGATGCCTGCTCTGCGTCAAAGTGAGTAAATCTTCTCGTGCACGCCGCTCTTTTTGACTTTCGACGTTTCGAACGCATAGTCACGCTCATCAAAATTACACTCCGAAATAAAATGTGTGTAATCCAAACTCTTCACGCGAGCCATGGTCTTGCTTTTACGCAATTCCGTTGTCTTATTCTGAACATTCATTTCAGGCTTGAAGTAATTTATCAAACCGGCCTCGGCGGCGAGCACAAGATTCTCTTCTCCTAGGGTCGTATAATCGTTAGGCCGCTTGATGACCATGCCATCGCGAGACGCCATCGCCTCGAACTTAGGTGTGAAGAAGTACAGATAGATCTCCGCATTGTCCTCGCATTCTGCTTGAGCTTGCTGCACACGCTTGTGCCCATCCATTCGGCCGGACAACTCCATGGCCTTGCCGATGTAAATAACCTCGTACTTTTCTGGAACGTCTTCGGTAACACGCAGCAGTTGATGAGCAAAGATGATATGCCTATTTTCATCCTTGGGCGTCGGGTCCGCTGGTGTCAGAAAATGGTAGGCGATTGCCCGATCCGCACGTTCCGTCACCCCGCTTCCCGGCATGACAGCCGCAACCATGGGCTCTCGCTTCAACAGGCGCTCATACTCATCTGCAGACTCGACATATTGAATCATTGATTGCAGATGGGCCGGCGTCGGAAAGAAATTCTTATTGATACCCGGCGCGCCATGCATCAACTGAGCAATGTCGATCTTGTGAGGGCGCGACAGTATGCCCTGTGAGGAATACTTAAATACTATCTGGCACTTTCTGTTCAGCGAGGCACTGGAAAATCGCGCTTTACGCCGTTTGACGAGAAAATAGATTCTCCCGTTCCTGAATCTATCCACCGTTTCTAAAGGAGCTTCGAATTCGCGATACAACTTATCAGGCGTAATAAAGAACGCATCGACCAGATTAGACTTAAGAATTTTAAACGGTGGCTTTATCATAACTAATCCCTAGGCGACATCACCCAATGACAGCGGCTATCTATATCGAGCAACCTAACACCATGAAGACACTCAATGACAAGCTGCGGCCAATTACCAATGCCAATTATCGAGCCAAATTTGCCACACCCGAGCCATACGCTGCCAACCACCCCTTTCTGCTATTTACAGATAGCAAAAAGGGGCGGAAACACGCACCAGCTCTTGCGCTAACAGTTTCTCCAGCGGTCAGTCTATTTGAATAAAGTGGAGAAAAATTTCACTCAAGTTTAGCAGGGTAACGAACCAACTGATTGCCACGTCTAGAGCGTGACCAACTCGGCAATCTTTTCAGCTATCACCGACATCGAGTCTTCAGCGGTGTCTAGGCCGCTTCGGGACGCGAGTAACGGGCTGACATTGCGAAGTGCGTCGTATGTCGTATTATGCACGATGGGAACTAGTTGGTTACCCGCCAAGAGCGTGGAAAGCTCTTTGTCTGCAACGCTTTCTTTGGGGAGGCGGGCCAACAACGCGGGAGTCACCAGCACGAGTCCAATTCGCGAATTCGCTAAGCCTTTGTCGATGGCACGCATCATCGGAACACCGAGTCCAAGATCCTTCTCGCTGAACCAAACCTTGACACCAGCAGCTACTAGAAGCTCGTGTAGCTCTTTGGCCGCCCCTTGCCGATCGTCCCACGCGTGGCACAGAAATACGTCACGCAGGTCAGGTTGTGCCGCTGCTCGCGTCTCAATGGTCTGGCGAATTGGTTGAAGTGATTGCACTTGACCCAATGTGTATGACACGGACGAACCAGCTTTGGACCAGCGTGGCCTTGCCGTCCCGCTCGACCTGGTAGCCCCACTACTGGAGCTGTAGCCGCTATAGCTGCTCCCACTGCTACCAAATGATGTGGAGTAGGAGCGAGAGCTGCTGCGGTAGCGGCACGCAGGGCAGGCTGCCGCCGCTGCCGCTGAGCTATGTCCGCGTATCGGTGCTGTGCATCTAGACATTTCTAGACCCTTTCATATGAGGAGCGAGTGGCCTTCAGGACACAAAAATGTGTCCTGGGCTCTGTTTAAGCGATTATCAACTGGTCGCTTTCGGGCGAATGACGATACGGAACGGTTGCCCGTTAGCACGTCGAATCACCTTCCCCGACTTGGTGGTGATGGTCATCCGGTAGATAACCTCGCCTTCCCCATCGGGTTTTTCGAACATCTCAAGCTGGGACATTGAATGTCCTCCTTCGAGATGGCTCAAACACAGAACTCGCTCCCTTGCGAAAGGACCCCATAGGGGCTACCATCCACAAGCTTTTTCCACAAAGCGCGAGAGACACCTGGAGCCAATTCAGATGTCTTTTTCCGAAGGCCGGTCAAGTTCGTACCTTGACCGGCCTTTGTGTTTCTGGCGTTCTGAAATTTCATCCGAACCACCATTTTGAAGCTCATAATGTGCTACTTACAGTCATAATAGTCAACCACAACGCAAATGTACCATCATCATTTTGATTACGTCAAGCACTCCCATGTGCTATCGTAGGATCTCAGATGTGCCCGACCACACGATGGGTGCGTTCCGCAAGGCAGGTAAGAAGGCAAGACCGTGAGAAAGCAAGACGGAGAGCAAATGATCGACTTGAGCGAATACAGCCAGGCCCAACGAGAGCGCCTGGTGTACATAGATTTCCGACTGTACTTCACGGGAACCGCTTCACGCACTGACCTCATGGACAGATTCGGGGTGGGCGCGGCGGCGGCTACTCGTGATTTCGCTCAGTATCGAGAGATTGCTCCTCATAACACTGAGCTCGACACCGTGACCAAGCATTACGTGATGCGCGAGACGTTCTCGCCTGTAGCCACACATTCGCCTGAACGCGTGCTCACAGCTCTCTCCCATGGATACGGATACGGTCTGGATGGAGAGAAGCCATTCATCCTAAATGAGTCGGTTACTCTGCTCAGCAAGCCGAAAGTAGAAGTTCTGGCGCCAATCTCACGCGCAATAAGCCTCAACCAAGTAGTGAAAATAAGCTATACCTCAGGCTCGGGAAAATCTGAACGTGAGATTGTGCCGTTCGCTATAAGTTGCGATGGCTTGCGTTGGCACGTACGCGCGTATGATCGTAAGCGCGAGAAGTTTGTGGACTTTGTTCTAGCTCGAATCGGGTCTGCTCAAGTGCAACTAGAAGAACAGGCACTCACCAATGAGAACAAGAAGAACGATGACCAGTGGAATCGAATGCTTGACCTCCCTCTTGTCCCTCATCCTGATAAGGATTGTACACAGATAATGATGTGCGACTTCGACATGCCTGACGGAGTCCTACGGCTTCGAGTACGTGCGGCAATGGCGGGGTACGTTTTGCAGCAGTACCATGTGGACTGCTCGCCTGACCACAGCATCAAAGACAAGGCTTACCGCCTATGGCTTAGCGATCCATTGGCTCTTTACGGGGTGGAGAGCTCAATGTTTGCACCCGGATACAGAACTCCGAATTTTGATGAATTGGAAAGATTTAAGTTTGAGAAAACTGAATGAGCTGCGCTTTACGTAAAATCGCATTCAGGCACTTTCATAATTCGAGACAGAGTTATCTTCTGACTCAATATCATCTCCGTGATAACTTGGTGGCTTGGCTCTGATGCAGAGCCTACCACGCCTAATGAACGACATTCGATCGAATATCTGAGAATACTTTTAGAGATAGAGGCGCATATCCTTGACGATAAATAGCTTGTAAATCATATGAATACAAATCCGTTCGACTACTGGTGCTGTATCAAAAAAGGCTCACCGAAAGGTGGGCCTTTTTTGTTTGTGCCATCACTGAAACGGTAATTTGAAAGCCATACCGCAACACCCAACCCCACCTTGATCTTAATCAAAACCCAAACCACCAAACCGCCTAGCGTGAAATCAGCCCCCCACCTGCGAGGCCTGAACACCATGCCCAAAAAATTCCCCACCCACCCCAGCCACCCCGAGCGCATCTGCTGGGGCTGCGACCTCTACTGCCCAGCCAAGGCACTGGCCTGTGGCAATGGGTCAGACCGGACCATGCATCCGGTGGAGTTGTTCGGCGAGGGCTGGGACAGGTTTGAGGACCGGTTGGATAAGCCGATTGATGAGGTGTCGGGGGTGCAGTGCAGTTGATTGTGGGTGGGAAAGGGGCCGCTTTGCGGCCCATTCGCAGCACAAGGCTGCTCCTACAGGGGGGCGTCAGAATGACGTGCTGAGCGTCAGTGAAAGATTGCGGGGGTCACCATAGATTGCCCCGGCATAGAAGCCGTAGCGGGTGTAGTAATGCTTGTCGAACAGGTTATTGGCATTGAGGCTAACGCTGGTCTCGTCCGTCAGCTGGTACTTGGCCATGGCATTCCAAATCGCATACCCCGACCAGTTGACGTCGGTCGAGCCTGCGCTCACGCCATTAGTGGGCTGGCCAGCGGGGCTGGACACCGCACGAATGTTGCTCTGCGCGGTAACCCCTGCGCCAAGCGTCAGGCGGTCCAGTGGGCCGGAGAGGCGATAGGTGGTGGAGGCCTTGAACAGGTGTGATGGGTCGCTGCGGCCGTCGCTGTCGATGCGGCGGAAGTGCAGGTAGGTGTAGCCGGCGTAGACGTTCCAGCTGGGGGTCAGTGCGCCGGCGATTTCCAGGTCGATGCCGTCGGTTTCCTGGCCGGACCCGGCCTTGTAGGCGTCGTTGCCGGTTGGGGTGGTCAGGTCGCCGTCCAGCACGGCTTTGTTTTCCTGCTTGGTGCGGAAGTACGCGGCCGAGGCATTCAGGCGGCCATCGAACCATTCGCCTTTGATACCGGTTTCGTAGCTTTGGCCGCGAATGGGTTCGACTTTGCTGCCGCTGCTGGTCTCGGCGGTTTGTGGGGTGAAGATGTCGGTGTAGCTGGCGTACAGCGAGTAGGTGTCGTTGAGGTCGTAAATAGCCCCCAGGTAGGGGGTGACGATGCCGTTTTCTTCCTGGCTGGTGCGCACGCCGGCGTTGCTGCGGGTAATGGCCGAGTAGTTGCTGGTACGCACGCCGACGATCACCGACAGTGGGTCGGTGATGCTCAGGCGGGTCGCTGCGTACATGCCTTGCAGGCGGGTGGTGGTTTTGCTGTGGCGGCCGGTGCGCGAGGCGAGCATGTCGTAATCGTCATCCACGCCATTGCGCCAGTCGGTCAGCGGGAAGCCGTTGTTGGCGCGGAACTGGCAACCCAGCGCTGCGGCGCTGACTTGGCTGTCGCTGACCATGTTGCAGGTGTATTCCGGCGACCAGGCGACAGTGCGGCTGTCGTTGTAGCCGACCATCGCTTGGTGGGTGCGGCCAAACAGCTGGAACGGGCCGGACAGGTCGATTTGCGCAGACTGTTGGGTGGTGTCGCTGGAGCTGTGCAGGCCGTTGAGCACGGCGCCGCTGCCGTCCTGGTCCCAGTAGCCGCCAAAGCTGCCGCGCCCGGCCGAGTTGACCTTGGCCAGGCCGCGGTGGTTGAGGGCCTCGGCGGTGCTTTGCGCGGCCTTGAGGTTCAGCGACCAGTCGTTGTCGAAGCGGTGTTCGAGGGAGCCGAAGGCGGTGCGGGTGGTGTACTCGCCAAAGCTCCAGCTCGGCACTACGTTGGTGCTGCGCGGCAGGTCGGTCTTGCTGCCGTCGCCATACCAGATCGGAATGTTCGCGCCCCAGCCGCCGCCGACTACTTTGTTGTATTCGTACTGGTAGCCGGCGCCCAGGGTGGTGGCGTCGTCGAGGTCGAATTCGAAGTTGGCCAGCGCGGCGCGGGAGCGTTCGGACTGGTTGTCGCGGAACGAGTTGGCGTCCTGCTGGGTCATCACGAAGCGCGAACGCAGGCGGCCGTCTTCGGACAGCGGCAGGTTAAGGTCGGCGCCCAGGCGGCGTTTGTCCCAGCTGCCATAGGTGGCGTAGGCGCTGCCGCCGAAGGTTTTGGTTGGGGCCTTGCGGATCAGGTTGACGGTGGCCGACGGGTCGCCAGTGCCGCCGAGCAGGCCGTTGGCGCCACGGACGATATCGATGCGCTCGTACAGGTCCATGTTCAGCGCATTACCCCCGCCGCTGAAATCGGAACCGCCCTGGAACTGCAGGCCATCGACCTTCCAGTTGGTGATGGAATAACCGCGGGCGCGGTAGTCGGTGCGGCCGCCTACCTCGGCCTTGCTTGCGGTCACGCCTGGCGTGGTTTCCAGCGCCTGCTCGATGGTGTGGATGGCGCGGTCGTCCATCTGCTGGCGGGTGATGGTGGTCACCGACTGCGGTGTTTGACGCGGCGTCAGCTTGAGGCCGGTTGAACTGCGGCTGCTCTCGACCGTGTACCCTAGCTGGCCGGTTTCATCGGCAGGCACCAGCGCGCTGTCTTCGATCTGCGTGGCATCCAGCTCCAGGGGCTGGCTGTCAGCCGCCATCGCTCCACCGCTGATGGCCACGGCAATGAAGAAGGCCAGCGGGTTGAGGCGACTTCCGCCTCGGCTGATGGGAGAGAAGTCGTTCATGATGCTCCGAGGTTTCATTTGGGAAGGCTTCGTATTCGCAGATGATTTTTTGTTACGATTCTAGGGATCCGCCCTTGGGGCTCCAGGCCCGGCTTGTACGGGCTTGTAATCGAACGTAACGAGCGCCACCGGCCCTCATCGAACAGGTGTTTTTTGAAATGAGCACGACCCTGCTGGTTGTCGACGATGACGACGAGATCCGCGAACTTCTCTGCGATTACCTGACCGATGCCGGCTATACCGTGCTAGCGGCCGCTGACGGCGATGGGATGCGCCAGCAACTGGCGCTGCATAAAGTCGAGCTGGTGGTGCTGGACTTGATGCTGCCCGGCGAGGATGGCTTGAGCCTGTGCCGCCAGTTGCAATCGACGCCCGGGCTGGCGGTGATCATGTTGTCGGCCAAAGGCAGCACGCTGGACCGCATCATTGGCCTGGAAGTGGGCGCGGACGATTACCTGGCCAAACCCTTCGAGCCACGCGAGCTGATTGCCCGGATAAAAGCGGTATTGCGCCGCCCGCAGCGCCTGGATACGCCGGTTGCAAAGCCCGCGGTGGAAGCGCAGCAGTTCGCTGGGTTTCGCCTCGACCACGTCAAACGCCTACTCACCCGCCCTGACGGCGAAACGCTGACCCTGCCCCGCTCCGACCACCGCGTATTGCGCGAGCTGCTGGAGGCCAACAACCGCGTGGTGTCCCGCGATCAGCTGACCCGCAGTGCGTTCGGCCGTGACCACCTGCCTGACGACCGCTCGGTGGACATGTGCGTCAGCCGCCTGCGCCAGCAATTGCGGCGCGCGCCGGGTGGCGCAGCGCAGATCCTTACCATCCGCAACGAAGGCTACTTGCTGAGCCTTGCGCGCAGCGAGGCTGATGCCTGACATGCGCTGGCTTCGCCGGGTATGGCCGCGCACGCTGTTTGGCCAACTGCTGTTGATCATGGTCAGCGGCACCGTGGTGATCCAGTTGATGTCGAGCAGCATCTGGTTCGATGTGCGTTTCGCCCAGGTGCTTGAGGCCCCTGTTCGGCTGATCGCCGCCCGCAGCGCGCCGCTGATTGCCAGCGCCAACTGCCATGGCAGCCCGTTGCAGGCACCTGCCCACTATCAGCTGCGCTGTGCCGAAAACCTGCCCGCGGCGGAACACGACGAACGCAGAGGGCGCAAGCGTATCGAGCTGCTGCTGCAACAGGCCCTCAAGTACGAGCTGGGCCACGCCCAGGAGGTGCGCCTACTGAAGGTGCACCTGACCGATGAACTGGGCCAGCCGATTGTCTGGCGCAGTCTGTTCGGTTTGCGCACGGCGCAGGCACATATCGCGTTTGCCGTGCCGCTGGCCGACGGGCATTGGCTGACCATCGATGGCCAGGAGCTGCAGGGCTGGAGCGGCGAGTCCGCCTGGGTGTTGATCAGCGATTACCTGCTGCGGGTGTATGCCCTGCGCATCGTCGCTGTGCTGCTGGTGTGCCTGGTGGCGGTGCGCTTGTGCCTGC
The DNA here is from genome assembly GCF_000483465.1 of Pseudomonas sp. LAIL14HWK12:I7. Lineage (NCBI taxonomy): Bacteria > Pseudomonadati > Pseudomonadota > Gammaproteobacteria > Pseudomonadales > Pseudomonadaceae > Pseudomonas > Pseudomonas sp. LAIL14HWK12:I7. The sequence goes on along the minus strand of NZ_AXYZ01000018.1, from coordinate 127,037 downwards.
GCCCGTTGCGGCGCCTGGCGGATGCCGCGCGCGGCCTGGGCAGCAACCTGGAGCAGCCGCCCTTGGCGCTGGACGGGCCGGAAGAAGTGCGCCAGGCCGCCCAGGCCTTCAACGCGATGCAGCAGCGGTTGATTGCGATGGTCAACGACAAGGCCTACTTCCTGGCTGCCGTGTCCCACGACCTGCGCACCCCACTGACCCGCATGCGCCTGCGCCTGGAGCGCTTGCCGGACGACGAGCATCGCCAGCGCCTGCGGCAGAACATCACGCAGATGGACGACATGATTGGCCAAGTGCTCGATTACCTGCGGGCCGGGGAGCAGCAAAACCTGCAACAGGTGGACCTGGACCGGCTGGTGACGCGGCAGTGTGCCGACTTGTCCACAGCCCGCGAGCCACTGCCGGTTCATGGCCAGGGCGGCAGCTTGCGGGTTGATGCGCTGCTGCTGCAGCGTTGCCTGCAGAATTTACTGGTCAATGCCTTGCGCTATGCCAAGGAGGTTTCGGTCACGCTGGAGCGCGCGACCACGGGGGTTTATATCCATGTCGATGACCGAGGGCCGGGGATCGCGCCAGGCTTGCTGGCGACGGTTACCGACCCGTTCGTGCGGGGTGAAGGGTCGCGTAACCAGGCGTCTGGCGGGTATGGCTTGGGGTTGAGTATCGCCCAGCGGATCGCGGCCAGCCATGGCGGCGAGTTGCTGTTGTGCAACCGCGACGGCGGTGGGCTGCGGGCCAGCGTGCTGTTACCTCGATAACCTGTCACCGCTCCCACAAAGCGCTGAGCTGGGCACGGGATCAGGTAACAGTGTTTTACCGATTGCCCAGGTTTTCCGCAGCCCGCCATTGCCTATCCTACGCGGGTCATCCTGCCTGCGATGGACCCATGAAACACTCACTGCCCAGCCGCTACGCCTGCCTTTTCATCTGCTTGTCGTTCACCTGTGCCAGCCTCCCATTACTGCCCCAACATGCCTGGCTATGGCCATTCACCCTGATCACCGCCCTGCTCAGCCTGGTCGGCCTCAATGACCTGCGCCAGAGCCACCACGCGGTGCGGCGCAACTACCCGATCCTGGGCAACATCCGCTACTTGATCGAAACCATCCGCCCGGAAATCCGCCAATACCTGATCGAAGGTGACGACGACAAGCTGCCGTTTTCACGGTCCCAGCGTTCCCTGGTGTATGCACGGGCGAAGAACGAGAGCGCCGAAAAAGCCTTCGGCACGCTCAACGATGCCTACAAACCCGGCTTCGAATTCATCAGCCATTCGATGCTGCCGGTGGCCACGCCCGACCCCGCCTCGTTCCGCATCGCCATTGGCGGGCCGCAGTGCCGGCAACCGTACTCGGCATCGATCTTCAACATCTCGGCCATGAGTTTCGGCGCCCTCAGCGCCAACGCCATCGCAGCGCTCAACCAGGGTGCACGGCTGGGGCGCTTTGCCCATGACACCGGTGAGGGCAGCATCAGCCCGTACCACCGCGAACATGGCGGCGACCTGATCTGGGAGATCGGCAGCGGTTACTTTGGCTGCCGCACCGAAGAAGGCCGTTTCGACCCACAACGCTTCGCCGAGCAAGCCCGCTCGCCGCAAGTGAAGATGATCGAGATCAAGCTCAGCCAAGGCGCCAAACCCGGCCACGGCGGCATACTCCCAGGGCACAAAGTCAGCCCGGAAATCGCCGCCACCCGTGGCGTGCGTGAGGGCGAGGACTGTATTTCGCCGGCCGCCCATAGCGCGTTCCGCACGCCGGTCGAACTGCTGCGGTTCGTTGCCAGCCTGCGCGAACTGTCGGGGGGTAAGCCGGTGGGTTTCAAGTTCTGCCTGGGCCACCCGTGGGAATTCATGGGCATTGCCAAAGCCATGCTGGCGACGGGAATCACCCCCGACTTTATCGTCGTCGACGGCAAGGAAGGCGGCACCGGCGCGGCGCCACGCGAGTTCAGTGACAACATGGGCGTGCCCATGCGCGAAGGTTTGATGTTCGTGCACAACACCTTGGTCGGCCTGAATTTGCGCTCGAGCATCCGCATTGGCGCGGCGGGCAAGATCGTCAGCGCCTTCGACATCGCCAGTGTGCTGGCCATTGGTGCCGACTGGGTGAATTCGGCGCGCGGCTTCATGTTCGCCATTGGCTGCATTCAGTCGCAGAGCTGCCACACCAACAAATGCCCGACCGGGGTCGCCACCCAGGACCCGCTCCGCCAGCGTGCGTTAGTGGTGCCGGACAAGGCTCAGCGGGTGGCGAGCTTCCACCGCAATACCCTGCATACATTGGCTGAGATGCTTGCGGCGGCGGGCCTGGAGCACCCGTCGGAGCTCAAGCCCAAACATTTGGCACGGCGTGTCAGCGCCAGCGAGATCGGCTTGTTTTCAGACCTGCATACGTTCCTCAAGCCTGGCGAATTGCTCAGTGGCTCGATTGAAAGCGAGTTTTATGCGCGGATGTGGCGGATGGCGCGCAGCGACAGTTTTGCGCCGGAGACTGGGGAGGGCGTGCTGGTAGCGAAGGCAACTGGCAGGCGCCGTGAGGAAAGCGTCCCAGCTTGATGAGCTGGGGCCGCTTTGCGGCCCTTCGCAGCGCAAGGCTGCTCCTACAACAGGGGCAGCGAGCGCGATGTCCATGTATTTGTAGGAGCAGCCTTGCGCTGCGAAAGGGCTGCAAAGCAGCCCCGACGCCATGCGATCAGAAGATGCTGATCGGGTACTCGACGAATACGCGGACTTCGTTACCGTCGTCGTTGTAGCCGTTCTGCTGTACGGCATTGTTGGTGCGTACGAACGAGCTGCGCAGCTTGACCGACAGGTCTTTGGCCGGGCCGTCTTGAACCACGTAACGGATCTGGTTGAAGATTTCGCGCTCTTTACCTTCACCGAAACCTTGCGGGTTGGCGACGTTGCGGGTGTTGATGTTGTCACCCACTACGTAGGCCAGCTTGTAGGTCAGGCCCGGTACGCCGTAGGCGCCGAAGTCCAGGCCGTAGCCCAGCTGCCAGGAGCGCTCGTCTTCGGCGTTGAAGTCAGACCAGTACGAGTTGGCCAGGTAGATGGTCGAACCACCGTCACCCACGCCACCGGCGTTCTGGTAGAAGCCGTAGTTGTAACCGGTGCTGCCGGTGCTGCGCTGGTGAGCGATGGTGAACGAGTGCGCACCGTAGGCGTAGGTCGCCGCCAGGCTCCAGATGGTGTTGGAGTCACCATTGAGCTCGGCCGCTTTGACGAACTTGTTGTTGATGTCCGACTTGTAGCCGTTGAAGTCCAGGGTCAGGGACTGGTCGCTGGCGATCGGGAAGACATAGTTCATGCCCAGGTAGTGCTTCTGCATCACGTCTTCGTTGTCTGCGGTGTACAGCGAAGCGGTGAAGTTGTCGGTGAACTTGTAGCTACCACCGAAGACGTTGATCGACTTCAGGCCACCACCGTCACGACGCTCGGCACTTTTGCGCGCTTCTTGGGTGAAGCGGCCGGCGTTCAGTTCCAGGCCCTGGATTTCTTTGGAAGTGATCAGGGTACCGGTGAAGCTTTCTGGCAGCAGACGGGCGTCGTCGTACTGCAGCACAGGCAGTGCTGGCATCTGGTCACCGTACTTGAGCACGGTGTTGGAGATGCGGAATTTCACGGCTGCGCCGCCACGGGCCAGGTTATGTGGCGAGCTGGCGTTGCCGTCGGCGTTCTTGGTGTCGTGCGGTTTGAAGAAGTCGACGCCGCCGCCACCGTTGTGGCCTTTGCCGCCGTCCAGACGCAGGGCGTACAGGCCGAATGCGTCGACACCGACACCGACGGTGCCCTGGGTGAAACCGGAGGAGAAGTTGGCGATGACGCCTTGGCCCCATTCGATCTGGTCATCGGTACCGTGCTTCTTGTCACGGTTGATGTAGGCGTTGCGCAGCAGAACGTTGGCGTGGCTGTCTTCGATGAAGCCCTTGCTGTCGGCCTGCTCATTGGCCTGGGCCTGGGTCGCGGCGATCATTGCCAGTGCGACCAGGCTGATCCTGGTTTTCAACATGTTGTTTTCCTTATTTCTTAATCAAAAACGCTTCGCAATATGACGCCAGGAACCAACGCCCCTTCGTAGGTTCGACGCTATGCGGATCCAGACTGAAAGGCTTGCCGGCAATCGCACGGTGGCCTTTTACAGCAGCATGGCCATGTCATGGCCAGCAGGCGTTGGCCGAATCCTAGCGGTGTGCGATTACAAATGTCAAAAAATCGTGAAATGCAGGTTGATATAACCAAAATCACCCAGCCCGCTGGTGCATTTCCATGCCTGTTGGCGCTATCAGTGGGCATTTTTTCTTCTGTCAGAAATGTCGCTTTGACCAACCCGGCAGCTTTCATGGGCGCGGAGCATACAACAGCGGCGGTTACAAAGTGATACATATGTAAAGACAACCCTTTACAAATACCCAAGCAACAGTAAATAGCAAGCATTACCATTCGCACCCTTTCTCACCTGCCACGGTCCGGATGTCTCCATGCTTGTACCCTGCCGCCTCTCCCCGCTGACGCTTGGCCTGTCGCTGCTGTTCAGCGCCAGCCTGGCCACCGCTGCCACCACCACCCTGCCGGAAATGTCAGTGACTGCCGAAGGCGAGCGCGAGGAGGACAACCCGCGGGTCAAGGAAGTCAGTACTGCGACGCGCACCTCGACGCCCGTGCGCTACGTGCCCCAGGCCATCGACACGGTCAAGACCGCCAACGTGCTGGACTACGGCAACAACACCCTGGGCAAGGCACTTGAGGGCATCCCCAACGTCAGCAGCGGCGCCGACACGCGCTTCGACAGCGTGCGCATCCGCGGCTTCGAGGCCAGCAACGACTTCTACCTGGACGGCATTCGCGACGACAGCCAGTACATTCGCGACCTGAACAACATCGAGCGGGTCGAGGTGCTCAAAGGGCCCGCAGCGGTGTTGTATGGCCGCGGCAGCCAGGGTGGCATCGTCAACCGCGTCAGCAAGGCGCCGGATCACGGCCGCCGTTCGAGCATCGAGGCGCAAGGCGGCAGCGAAGATTTGCGCAGCCTGTACGCCGACCTCAGCGCCGACCCCAGCGATACCATCAGCCTGCGCCTGAACCTGGGCAACCAGGACAACAACAGCTTCCGCGACGGCATCGATGGCAGCCGCCAGCTGTTCGCCCCGTCGATGAGCTGGCAGCTCTCGCCCGACCTGAACTGGCTGGTGCAGTACGAATACAGCCGCTACAACCGCACACCAGACCGCGGTATCCCCGGGGTCAATGGCCGCCCCGCCGACGTCAGCCGCAGCACCACCTACAGCGATACCCAGCGCGACTACATCGATGACCGCGCCCAGTCGCTGCGTTCGCGGCTCAACTACCAGCTGAACGAAACCTGGCAACTGCGCCACACCCTCGGCCTGTTCAAGCTCGACAGCGAGTTCGACAACACCTATGCGACGGGCTACAACGCCAGCACCAACACTGTCACCCGCCAGCGCTGGCAACAGGACCTGAACACCCGCAACCTGTTCAACAACCTCGAAGCCGAGGGCGACTTCACTACCGTGGGGCTGGAGCACAAGCTGTTGGTGGGCCTGGAGTTCGGCAGCCAACGGCGTGACCCGACCCTGTACACCGCTGCGCTTAATAGTGTGCCAAGCCTGGACGTTGGCAACCCCGACCGCAGCCGGCAGCACACGGGCCCAATGTTGCTGTCGAGCGACAACCACACCGTGGTCCAAAGCCGTGGCCTCTACCTGCAAGACCAGGTCCGCCTGAACGATCAATGGCAGGTGCTCGCTGGCGTGCGTTTCGACCAGTTCGAGGTAGAGACCACCAACAAGGATGGCCTGACCGAGCCGCAGGACAGCAACACCACCAGCCCGCGCCTGGGTGTGGTCTACACGCCGTGGCGCGATCACTCCTTCTATGCATCGTGGAGCAAGACCTTCTCGCCAGTGGGCGGTGGCCTGATCGGCATCACCCCCGGCGCGCCGGGCAACACCAACGACACCGGGCCAGAGCTGACCCGCCAGAAGGAGATCGGGGTCAAGAGCGACTGGTTCGACCAGCGCCTCACCACCACCCTCGCCGTGTATGAACTGGAGCTGTACAACCGCCGCACGCGTGACCCGGAAAACCCGGAAATCACCCTGCTCAGCGGCTTGCAACGCTCCCGAGGCATCGAGCTGACCGCCACCGGCAATATCGTCGGCAACTGGTACGTGCGCGGGGGCATCGGCCTGCAGGATGCAACCATCGTCAAAGACAACAATAACCAGGAAGGCAACCGCATCAACGACGTGGCCAAGCGTAATGCCAGCCTGTTCGTGACCTGGAAACCGGAATTGGGCTGGTACGCCGAGACCGGCTTGACGTTGGTGGGTGAGCGTTATGCCGATAACCAGAACACCACGGTGTTGCCAGGCTACGGCCGCTGGGATGCGCTGGCCGGCTACCGCACCCACGACTGGGATGTGCGGGCGGCGTTGAACAACATTGCCGACAAGACCTACTACAGCTCGGCGACCAGTGCGGCGCAGATCCAGGTGGGCGACCCGCGGAGCCTTGTGGTGACGAGCACTTACCGCTTCTGATCTTTGTTGCCTGTACCGGCCTCTTCGCAGCACAAGGCTGCTCCTACAGGGATCGCACGCCACCTGTAGGAGCAGCCTTGTGCTGCGAAGGGGCCAGCACCGGTAAAACCGATGAGATCAGTGCCACACCGCCATCAGCGCCTGCATCTCTGCTTCACTGATCAGCCCTTGCGGGTATCGCCCGGCAAGCAGACGTCGTGGGTCGGTCGTCCTGACCTGGATGTTTCCATGGTGCTTCAACCACTGCGCCAACAGCTTGAGCGATGGGTGGTTAACTGCCGATGGGCACAAAGCCGACTCACTTGCTGCGTTCATTTCCACACGTACTCCTTTGCCCGTGAGCGGCTAATTTACGTAGGCATTGTTACAGATCAGAGAGCCCGACCCATTCGAGCTATCTAATTGAAAAACAATACAAAACGTATGCCACTCAGGCGGCCGGACGTCGCTTGGAAGGGTCGCCCGAAAAAAAGGCCCGTCGTATGACGGGCCTCTTTATTCAGGGTGGTCTCAGCGCTTGACTGGCGCCGGCTGCTGCTGGGTCAGGCAGTGGATATTGCCGCCCCCCAACAACAATTCACGGCCTGGGATCATGACCACTTCATGATCCGGGAAGAGCTCGGCCAGGATGGCTCTGGCTTGGGCATCGGCAGGGTCATCGAAGCTCGGCGCGATGATGCCGCCATTGACGATCAGGAAGTTCACGTACGAGCCGGCCAGGCGCACCGACGGGTCGCGTTCCTGGCTACCGGCCACTTGGTCGACGCCAGCACACTCTTCAGCCGTGGCGTACAGTGGGCCAGGGATCGGCATCTTGTGCACCACGAACTCACGGCCTTTGGCGTCGCGGGTGTTTTTCAACACGTCCATTGCCGCGTGGCAGCGGGCGTAGTTGGGGTCGTTGGAATCATCGGTCCAGGCCAGTAACACTTCGCCCGGGCGCACGTAACAGCAGAAGTTGTCGACGTGGCCGTCGGTCTCGTCGTTGTACAGGCCGTCCGGCAGCCAGACCACGGTATCGACGGCCAACTGCTCACGCAGGACCGCTTCGATTTCCTCACGGCCCAGGTGCGGGTTGCGGTTACGGTTGAGCAGGCATTCTTCGGTGGTGATCACCGTGCCCTCGCCGTCCACGTGGATCGAGCCACCCTCCAGCACGAAGCCCTCGGTTTGGTAGCGCTGGCAGCGCTCCATTTCCAGGACCTTGGCGGCCAGTTCCTCGTCACGGTTCCAGGGTGCGTAGAGCCCGCCATCGAAGCCGCCCCAGGCATTGAAGCCCCAGTCCACGCCGCGCACTTCGCCTTGGTCGTTGATGACGAAGGTCGGGCCGGTGTCGCGCACCCAGGCGTCGTCATTGCTGATTTCCACGACGCGGATGTTCGGCAGGTCAAGCTGACGGCGTGCGTTCTCGTACTGGCCAGCAGAAACACCCACGGTCACTGGCTCGAAGCGGGCGATCGCCTTGGCCAATGTCACATGAGCGGCCTGTGCCGGTTTGCCACCCAGGCGCCAGTTGTCCGAACGCTCCGGCCAGACCATCCAGACCTGGGTCTGCGGCGCCCATTCAGCGGGCATGTGGAAGCCGTCGGCACGGGGGGTAGAATTGAGGGTTTTCATGGTTAACCTCTGCGTAGGCCCTGAGCCGATGTGCGCTGGGGCGTTGGTCGATGGGGGTAGGAGCAGCGATGGCAAATTTATAACCGATATATATCGGCTTTAAAAGCAAAAATAGCCGATCGGCAAAGCCTTATCGCTTATTAGATCGATATCAATCGGCATATCCATCATGATCACGCTCAAACCCATGATATTTGTCTGCCACCACCCTAGCCGACGAGCTAGGCTGCATGCCATAGAACTTGGTTTACCAGAGGCGACTTGAGATGCGCATACTCGTCACAGGCGGCGCCGGCTTCATTGGCTCGGCGCTGGTCCGTCACCTGATCGGCAACACCGAACACGAAGTGCTGAACCTCGACAAGCTGACCTACGCCGGCAACCTCGAGTCGCTGCAAAGCATCGCCAACAATACCCGTTACGAATTCGTCCAGGCCGATATCGCCGATGCGGCGACAGTCAGTGCCGTACTCGAGCGCTTCCAGCCCGACGCAATCATGCACCTGGCTGCCGAATCCCATGTGGACCGTTCGATCGACGGCCCGGCAGCGTTCATCCAGACCAATATCGTCGGCACCTATGCCCTGCTCGAAGCCACCCGTGCCTGGTGGAGCCGCCTGCCTGCCGAGCAGCGCCGTGCGTTCCGCTTTCACCATATCTCCACCGACGAAGTGTATGGCGACCTGCATGGCGCCAACGACCTGTTCCACGAGACCACGCCGTATGCGCCCAGCTCCCCCTATTCGGCGAGCAAGGCCGCCTCGGACCACCTGGTACGCGCCTGGCACCGCACGTATGGCCTGCCGGTACTGATCACCAACTGCTCGAACAACTACGGCCCGTACCATTTCCCTGAAAAGCTGATCCCGCTGATGATCCTCAATGCCCTGGCCGGCAAGCCACTGCCGGTGTACGGCAATGGCCAGCAGGTGCGCGACTGGTTGTTCGTCGAAGACCACGCCCGGGCGTTGCTTGAGGTGGTGAGCCGCGGCGAGGTCGGCGAAACGTACAATATCGGCGGCCACAACGAGCAGAAGAACCTCGACGTGGTCCACGCCATCTGTGCCCTGCTCGACGAGCTGGCGCCACAGCACCCTGAAGGCGTGGCCCGTTATGCAGACCTGATCACCTACGTTCAAGACCGCCCCGGCCATGACCTGCGGTATGCCATCGATGCCAGCAAGATCGAACGGGAGCTGGGCTGGGTACCGCAGGAAACCTTCGCCACCGGGCTGCGCAAGACCGTGCAGTGGTACCTGGATAACCTGCAGTGGTGCCGCCATGTCCAGGATGGCAGCTACCAGGGGGAACGCCTGGGCAATACCGACATCAAGGAGCTCATTGCATGACCAAGGGCATCGTCCTGGCCGGAGGATCCGGCACCCGCCTGCACCCCATCACCCTCGGGGTATCCAAGCAACTGCTGCCGATTTATGACAAGCCGATGATCTACTACCCGATCTCGGTGCTGATGCTCGCCGATATCCGCGACATCCTGCTGATCTCCACACCCCAGGACCTGCCTCAGTATCGCCAGCTGTTCGGCGATGGCAGCCAGTTCGGCATTCGCATCAGCTATGCCGAGCAGCCATCACCCGACGGCCTGGCCCAGGCGTTCCTGATCGGTGAGCAGTTCATCGGTGACGACTCGGTCTGCCTCATCCTCGGTGACAACATCTTCCACGGCCAGAGCTTCACCGAACAGTTGCAGCGCGCGGTCAGCCACCCCAGCGGCGCCACCGTGTTTGGCTATTGGGTCAAGGACCCGGAGCGCTTCGGTGTGGTCGAGTTCGACGAGCAGGGCAACGCGCTGTCCATCGAAGAGAAGCCACTCAAGCCCAAGTCCAGCTATGCCGTAACGGGCCTGTACTTCTACGACAACGACGTGGTCGAAATCGCCAAAGGCATTCGCCCCTCGGAGCGCGGCGAGCTTGAGATCACCGATGTCACCAATGCCTACCTCCAGCGCGGCGACTTGCGTGTGGAGCGCTTTGGCCGTGGCTTCGCCTGGCTCGACACCGGCACCCACGAGAGCCTGCTGGATGCCTCGCAATATGTGCAAACCATCGAGAACCGCCAGGGGTTGAAAGTGGCCTGCCTGGAAGAAATCGCCTTCAACAAGGGCTGGATCACCCGTGACCAGCTGCTGGCCAAGGCTGAAAAACTCAAGAAGACCGGTTACGGTCAGTACCTGGGCAAACTGGCAAACGAGTCTGCATGAACATCATCCCCACCGAGATCCCTGACGTACTGATCATCGAGCCAACGGTATACGGTGACAGCCGTGGCTTCTTCTTCGAAGCCTTCAATGCCCGCGAGTTCGCGAAGCACACCGGCGTCACCGTGGACTTCGTCCAGGACAACCACTCGCGCTCCGTCAAAGGCGTGTTGCGCGGCCTGCACTATCAGGTGGAAAACACCCAGGGCAAACTGGTGCGGGTGGTACAGGGCGAGATACGCGACATTGCCGTGGACGTGCGCAGGAGCTCGCCCACGTTCGGCAAATGGGTCGCGGTGCACCTGTCGGCCGATAATCATCGGCAACTGTGGATTCCACCGGGGTTCGCCCACGGCTTCTCGGTGGTCAGCGAATCGGCCGAGTTTCTCTACAAGACCACGGACTACTACAACCCTGGCGCAGACCGTTGCATCCGCTGGGACGACGCTGAGTTGGCCATCGACTGGCAACTCGCGGGGCCGCCGGTGCTGTCGGACAAAGACAAGGTCGGCGTACCGCTGAGCGAGGCGCAACTGCTGCCATGAAAATCGTCGTCTGCGGCCGTAATGGCCAGGTTGCCCAAGCGCTGCAGGCGCAGTTGGCCGGGCTTGGCGAGCTACACGTGCTTGGCCGCGAGCACCTCGACCTGGCACAGCCCGAGGCCCTGCGCGAACCGCTGCGCCGGCTCGCCCCCGACCTGATCATAAACGCTGCTGCCTACACGGCGGTGGACCAGGCCGAACAAGAGCCCGCGCTGGCGTTTGCAATCAATGCCCATGGCCCCCGCGTGCTCGCCGAAGAAGCAGCACGGCTGAGTGCGCCGCTCATCCACTACTCCACCGACTATGTCTTCGACGGCAGCAAGGCCACGCCCTATACCGAACAAGACACGCCCAACCCCCTGGGGGTTTATGGCCACAGCAAACTGGCCGGCGAGCAGGCGATTACCGCGGTGGCCGGCCAGCACCTGATCCTGCGTACCAGCTGGGTCTATTCGTTGTATGGGCGCAACTTCCTGCTGACAATGCAGCGCCTGCTGCAGGAAAAGCCCCAACTGCGCGTGGTAAACGACCAGATTGGCGCGCCGACGTCTGCCGCTACCCTTGCTGCCAGCACCCGCACGCTGATCGAGCGCTGGCAAGCCGGGCAGGCTGGCGACTGGGGCACCTACCACCTCACTGCGCAAGGTGAGACCTCCTGGTTCGGTTTCGCCCAAGCGATCGCCGACCAGTTGCAGGCGCAAGGGTTACCCTGTGCCGAACTGCAGCCGATCCCGTCCAGCGAATACCCCACACCCGCCCGCAGGCCACTCAATTCACGCTTGGACTGCTCACGCTTGGCCCAGCAATGGCACATCAGCCTGCCGCACTGGCAGCAGGCGCTGATCGACTGCCTCAAGTAGCGCATAATTGCGTCAGACTTTTCTGGCGCATTGACCTGATGATCGCGAAACCCACGCCCCCACGCCGTCCCCGCTGGCGCAGCCTGGCCCTGCTGGCCGTGTGCCTGATCCCACTGCTGTGGCCGCTGCATCATCTGGCCGAGCGCTATTACCAGGAAGAGCTGGCCTCGCAGAATCGCCAGACCCTCGACCTGTACGTCGCCAACCTGCTGGGCACCCTGCACCGCTACGAAACCCTGCCGCAAATCCTCGGCGACCTGCCGGCACTGCGCGGCGTGCTGGCCGACCCGTTCCGCCTGGAAGCGGTGACCAACGCCAACCGCCTGCTCAAGGATATCGTCCAGCAGACCGGTGCCGAGGTCATGTACCTGATGGACGTCAGCGGCAATACCCTGGCCGCCTCCAACTGGGACAAGCACGACAGTTTCGTCGGACGCAACTTCGCCTTCCGCCCCTACTTCAACGAAGCCATGGCCGGCCACCTGGGGCGTTTTTTTGGCCAGGGCACCACCTCGGCCAAGCGTGGCTACTTCTTCGCCGCCGCCGTGCGCGACCGCGAGCGGATCGTGGGCGTGCTGGTGGTCAAGGTCGACCTCGACCACACCGAAACCCTCTGGGGCCGTACCCCCGAGCAACTGTTGCTGACCGACCATAACGGCGTGGTCATCCTCACCTCTCGGCCGGACTGGCGTTTCCGCGCCACCCGCGCGCTGACCGAGGCCGAGCGCCAGGCGATCATCGCCATCCAGCCGTACCCGACCCAGGCCCCGCAACCCTTGGTGCTGAACCAGGACGCGTGGATCACCCAGACCCGCGACATCAAGGAAACCGGCTGGCAGGTCAGCATCCTCGCCCCGCGCATCCTGGTCGACCGCTCGGTGCAGACGGTGATGGCCATCGGCGCCGGCACGTTGCTGGTGCTGGTGCTGCTGGCCGGCCTGGTGATGCAGCGGCGTCGGCACTACATCGACCGCATCGACTTCGAGGCCCGTGGCCGTCAAGAGCTGGAAAAGCGCGTCGCCGAACGTACCGCCGACCTTGAAGGCCTCAACACCCGCCTCAAGAGCGCCGTGCTCGAACGTGAAAACGCCCAGCAGGAGGCCGTGCGGGCCCAGGACGAACTGGTCCAGGCCGGCAAGCTGTCGGTGCTGGGCACCATGTCGGCGAGCATCAGCCACGAGCTCAACCAGCCGCTGGCGGCCATCCGCAGCTACGCCGAAAATGCCGAGATCCTGCTCGACCACCAGCGCACCGAAGACGCTCGCGGCAACCTCAAGCTGATCGGTGAGCTGACCGGGCGCATGGCCTCGATCATCGCCCACCTGCGCGCCTTCGCCCGCCGCGACCGCCACGCCCCGGAAAGCGTGGCCCTGCAGCCGGCACTGGACGACGCCCTGGCGCTGCTGGCCAAGCGCCGCCGGGCGATGGCCGTCGAGCTGATCCGCGACCTGCCAGAGGCCACGTTGTGGGTGCAAGCCGGCGAAACCCGCCTGCGCCAAGTGCTGGGCAACCTGCTGGCCAACGCCCTCGATGCCCTGACCGAAAAGGCCAACCCGCGCCGCCTCTGGCTGAGTGCCGAACAGCGCGATGGCTACGTCTACCTGTACATCCGCGACAACGGCCCAGGCTTCAGCCGCCAGGCACTGGAGCATGCCAAAGAGCCGTTCTTCACCACCAAGACCCGCACCCAGGGCCTTGGCCTGGGGCTGGCCATCTGCGAAAGCCTGATGCGCGCCCTGGGCGGCGAACTGCTGCTGGCCAACCACCCAGAAGGCGGTGCCCTGCTTACCCTGCAACTGCGCGTGGCGGCACCCGGCGCAACCCTGCCCAATTCGGAGGACCCCTCGGCATGAGCCCCGAGACACTGATCGACAGCCAAGCCCAGGTGATTCTGGTCGACGACGACCCGCACCTGCGCCAAGCCCTGAGCCAGACCCTGGACCTTGCCGGGCTCAAGGTGGTGGCGCTGGCCGATGCCCAAGGCCTGGCCGAGCGCATCGAAGCCGACTGGCCCGGTGTGGTGGTCAGCGACATCCGCATGCCGGGCATCGATGGCCTGCAACTGCTGGAGCAACTGCACGGCCGCGACAGCGAACTGCCTGTGCTGCTGATTACTGGCCACGGCGATGTGCCGCTGGCGGTACAGGCCATGCGTGCCGGCGCCTATGACTTTCTCGAAAAACCGTTCGCCAGCGACGCCCTGCTCGACAGCGTGCGCCGCGCCCTGGCCCTGCGCCGCCTGGTGCTCGACAACCGCAGCCTGCGCCTGGCCTTGAGCGACCGTCAGCAACTGGCCACCCGCCTGGTGGGCCAGTCGCCGACGATGCTACGCCTGCGTGAGCAGATCGGCGCCTTGGCCGGCACCCGTGCCGATGTGCTGATTCTGGGTGAGACTGGTGCAGGCAAAGAGGTGGTGGCCCGCGCCCTGCACGACCTTTCTAGCCGCCGCGACGGGCCCTTCGTGGCCATCAACGCCGGGGCATTGGCCGAATCGGTGGTCGAGAGCGAGCTGTTTGGCCACGAACCCGGCGCCTTCACCGGCGCGCAGAAGCGGCGTATCGGCAAGTTCGAATTCGCCAATGGCGGCACGCTGTTCCTCGATGAAATCGAGAGCATGAGCCTGGATGTGCAGGTGAAGTTGCTGCGCATGCTGCAGGAGCGGGTGGTCGAACGCCTGGGCGGCAACCAGCTGATCCCGCTGGATATCCGCATCATCGCCGCCACCAAGGAAGACCTGCGCCAGTCAGCAGACCAAGGGCGCTTCCGGGCCGACCTGTATTACCGCCTGAACGTGGCGCCGCTGCGCATCCCCCCGCTGCGCGAGCGTGGCGATGACATTTTGGTGTTGTTCCAGCACTTTGCCGACGCCGCCAGCCAGCGTCACGGCTTGCCGCCGCACACCCTGCAGCCGGCCCAGCGTGCCTTGCTGCTGCGCCACGACTGGCCAGGCAACGTGCGTGAGCTGCAGAACGTCGCCGAGCGCTTCGCCCTTGGCCTGGAGCTTGCCCTCGACGGCCAGGCGCCCGCTGCGGCAACGCCCACGGCGGCGGTATTGACCGGCAACCTCAGCGAGCAGGTCGAACAGTTCGAGCGCTCGCTGATCGCCGCCGAGCTTGCCCAGCCGCACAGCTCGATGCGCAGCCTGGCCGAAGCGCTGGGCATCCCCCGCAAGACCCTGCATGACAAGCTGCGCAAACACAGCCTCAATTTTGACGGCGGCAGTGGCGGGCACGACGACCAGGAGGACAACCGTCCATGAGCAGCGACAGCCAGTACCTGCAATCCGTACTGCACAGCGACATCCCTCTGACCCGCGAAATGGGCCTGGAGGTCATCGATTGGCAGCAGCACACCCTGCGCCTGCAACTGCCGCTGGCAGCCAACGTCAACCACAAGAGCACCATGTTCGGCGGCAGCCTGTACTGCGCCGCGGTGCTGGTGGGTTGGGGATGGCTGCACCTGCGCTTGCGCGAGCTGGGCATCGATGACGGGCATATCGTCATTCAGGAGGGGCAGATCAGCTATCCGCTGCCGGTCACCGGCGCGGCAGTGGCCCGCTGTGCGGCGCCGGACGAAAAGGCTTGGGAGCGCTTCGTGGCGATGTACCAGCGCCGTGGGCGGGCGCGTTTGACGTTGGAAACCACCGTCAGCAATGCCGGCAGTGACGAGCCTGCCGTGAAATTCAGCGGCCAGTACGTGCTGCACCGCTGACGCACACGCATGGACCGAAACAACGCCTGCTGATCTAGCAGGGGCTCTGTGGGAGCGGGTTTACCCGCGAACACCGGCGAAGCCGGTGCCAGATACCGGGTTGGCTTCTTCGCGGGTAAACCCGCTCCCACAAGATCATGAGGCGCGGGGTTAAGCGTTTTGTTCTTTACACGCCAGCTCGATCAAGGCTTGGCGCCAGGCGGCTGCGCGGGGCAAGGCCAGGAAGAACGGATTAAGCAGGGATTCACGCGCCGGGTAGGTGAACGGCTGGCCATCCAGCCCAATCACCTCGCCACCGGCCCCCTCCAATACGCCCTGTGCAGCGGCGGTATCCCACTGCGACGTCGGCGCCAGGCGCGGGTAGCAATCGGCGCTGCCTTCGGCCAGCAGGCAGAACTTCAGCGAGCTGCCGATATTGGCCAGGTCCAGCTCACCCACCGCCGCCCCTAACCCTGCCAACAGCGCCTCTTGCTCGGGGCTGGAATGGCGACGGCTGGCCACCACGGTGAAACGGCCTTCGGCAGGCGGTGCGTTACGCACCTGGATTGGCTGGGCAGCTTCCCCCGCCTCGGCACGCCACGCACCCAACTGGCGCCCACCCGAGTAGCAGCGCCCGTTGGTCGGCATCGAGACCACGCCAAACACCACCACGCCGTTTTCGATCAGGGCGATGTTGACCGTGAACTCTTCACTGCCCGCAATGAATTCCTTGGTGCCGTCCAGCGGGTCAACCAACCACCAGCGGCTCCAGCCCTGGCGCTCGGCCAGCGAAATGTTGCAGTCCTCCTCGGACAGCACGGGGACCTGTGGCGCCAGCGCCAGCAGCCCATCAGCGATGATGCGGTGGGCGGCCAGGTCGGCGGCGGTCACCGGGGAATCGTCGGCCTTGTTGGTCACCGCCACGTCGGCCCGCCAGAACGGCAGAATCGCCTCGCCCGCCAAATGGGCCAGCTTGACCACTTCGTGCATCAGTTGCAGGTCGTTCATAGCTCCAGCAGCCCCCGCTGGATCAGCAGGTCGCGCGCCAGGTACAGCGCCGCCAAGGCACGGCCCTCAGTGAATTGCGGGTGCATGGCCAGGGCCGACAGCTCGCGCAGGTTGACCTTGTCTACGCCCATGGGCTCTGGTTCGTCGCCCTCAAGGCGTTCTTCATACAGGTCGGTGGCCAGCACCACCTGGATCTTCTGGCTCATGTAGCCCGGCGACAGCGACAACTCGGTCAGGTGTTCCAGCTGCCGCGCACCAAAGCCGGCTTCTTCCTTGAGTTCGCGATCCGCCGCGGCCAGCACGTCTTCGCCCGGCTCGATCAAGCCCTTGGGCAGCGACAGCTCATATTCGTCCGTGCCGCCGCAGTACTCCTCGACCAGCACGGCATGCTCGGCATCGAGCATGGCCACGATCATCACCGCCCCGTAACCATTGCCCCGGCCGACCAAGCGTTCATACGTGCGCTCGGCACCGTTGCTGAAGCGCAATTGCACGGCCTCGACGCGGAACAGGCGGCTGCTGGCGACGATTTCGCGGTTAAGGACGGTGGGTTTCTGGCGCATGGGGCAGCTCCTTGGCGTGAACGGGTTACTATACCGTGGCTAGCCGACTGAACGAGAGTTTCCCATGCCTGTTCTTCCCTGGTCTGCCATCGATACTGTCCTGCTGGACATGGACGGCACGCTGCTCGACCTGCACTACGACAACCGCTTCTGGCTGGAGCACCTGCCCCAGCGCTATGCCGAGCTTCATGGCGTGAGCCGGGCCATGGCGGAAATGGAGCTGCAGCCTTTGTTCGAGCGCAATGCCGGCACGCTCAACTGGTACTGCCTGGACTTCTGGAGCCGTGAACTGAAGCTGCCGATCCGCGAACTGAAACGCGAGATCGCCGACCTGATCGCCCTGCGCCCCGACGCCGACACCTTCCTGGCCGCCATCCGTCAGGCAGGCAAACGCGTGGTGATGATCACCAATGCCCACCGTGACTCGCTGTCACTGAAGCTGGAGCGGGTGGAACTTGCGCCGTATTTCGAGCGGCTGATCAGTTCGCATGATTATGGCTACCCGAAAGAGAGCCCACAGTTTTGGGATGCCTTGCAGGCGGATATCGGCTTTGAGCCTGCGCGCAGCCTGTTCATCGATGACACCCTGGCGATTTTGCGCAGTGCCCAGCGGTTTGGCGTGGGGCATTTGCTGGCGGTGCGCCAGCCCGATAGCCAGGCGGCACCCCGCGACACCCAGGAGTTTGCCGCGGTCGAGGATTACCGGGATTTGCTGGCAGGCCTGTGATGCTCCTTTTCGCAGGTACAGCGCCGACCTGTAGGAGCAGCCTTGTGCTGCGAAGAGGCCGGTATGGCAAAAGGCATACTCTGGCCATACCGGCCTCTTCGCAGCACAAGGCTGCTCCTACAGGCTGATGCGCTACCCTGCGGTACGGGCAGTAAAGATCAGTCCGGAATGCGCAACACCTGCCCCGGGTAGATCTTGTCCGGGTGCGTAAGCATCGGCTTGTTGGCCTCGAAGATCTTGTTGTACTGGTTGGCGTTGCCATACACGACTACGGCAATGGCTGACAGGGTGTCACCCTTTTTAACGGTAACGCACCGCGCCGCCTGAACGACTGGCCCTGTTACGGTGATCTGATCGTCAACGCTGGCCACACCACTGATGTTGCCCGCCGCGAGAATGATCTTCTCCTTCTCCTCCTGGCTGGCCACCTCACCCTTGAGGATGATCTTGTCGCCTTCTACAGTGGCGGTGATGTTCGGATTGCCCAGGCCGACGTCTTTCACGTGTTTCTTCAACTGCTCCTCGGCATTGGCATTGCCGGGGGTCAGTAGGTCGATCAACTTCTCGCCGGCTTCCTTCACGAAACTGAACAGGCTCATTGCGTTCTCCTTGTTGATAAAACCTCGGAGCCAGGAGTCTAGGCCAGGATTGCCCACCCTGCCCCAGTGCGACCAATCGACGCGGTCTATCACGGCATAGACCCTAGCGATTAGACGTGACCGGCCCACAGGCCTAGGCTTGTGCTATCAAAAAGCCGCCGGTAGTCAGCCCCGATGAACAGCAAACCTCCGGTCTGCGCGGCCTCATCGCCTTTGGCCTTGCCCGCCGCCAGCAACACCTACGAGTACGTCCAGCTCAGCGACGCCGAGCGTGCCAGCACGCCATTGGCCGAAGAAGTGGCCCTGGCCATCGCCTTCAACGGCCTCAATCAGGCCGTAATGCTGGTGAGCCCGACCGACCTGGAAGACTTTGCAGTCGGTTTCAGCGTCGGCAGCGGGATTGTCGAAGGCACCCAGGAAATCTATGACCTCAAGCTTTCTGGCAGCGGTTCGGCGATGTACGCCGACCTGGAAATCTCCAGCCGCGCCTTCTGGAACCTGAAAAACCAGCGCCGCCAACTGGCCGGCACCAGCGGCTGCGGCCTGTGCGGGGTCGAAGCCCTGGAGCAGGCACTGCCAGAGCTTGCCGAACTCCCCGGCGCGCCACTGCCGCCCGCGCAGTGGTTGGTTGGCCTGCGCCAGCGCATCGACGCCTTCCAGCCGCTAGGCCAGCATTGCGGCGCGGTGCATGCGGCACTGTTCATGGACCGTAACGGCGAGCTGTTGCTCGGCCGCGAGGACATTGGCCGGCACAACGCCCTCGACAAACTGATCGGCGCCCTGCTGCGCCAAGGCATCGACAGTGAAGGCGGCCTGGCCATCGTCACCAGCCGCTGCAGCCTGGAGCTGATCCAGAAGGTCCTGCGTGCCGGCATCCAGACCCTGGTCAGCCTGTCGGCGCCCACCGGCCTTGCCCTGCAATGGGCACGCAAGCACAACCTCAACCTCATCCACTTGCCCAAGCACAGCGCACCGCGGGTCTACAGCCCAGCGGCGGAGTCGTAACAGCCGTGACCTCGTACCAGCACCTCCCGGACAACGCCCCAGCCTCCTCCCCTCGCTACAAGCCCTACCACGGCCCCGCCGGTGGCTGGGGGGCGTTGCGTAGCGTGGCCAAGGCCTGGGTCGGCAGCGACAATGCGCTGAAGAACATTCGCGCCCTGCTCAAGACCAACCAGAATGGCGGCTTTGACTGCCCTGGCTGCGCCTGGGGCGATTCGCCGGAAAGCGGCATGGTCAAGTTCTGCGAGAACGGCGCCAAGGCAGTCAACTGGGAAGCCACCAAGCGCCGCGTCGATGCCGCCTTCTTCGCCCGCTACAGCGTCAGCGCGCTGCGCGAGCAAAGCGATTACTGGCTGGAGTACCAGGGCCGCCTGACCGAACCCATGGTCTACGACGCGCAACGCGACCATTACCAGCCCATCAGCTGGGAGGCGGCCTTCGCCCTGATCGCCCGCGAACTGAACAACCTGGCAACCCCTGACCAGGCTGAGTTCTACACCTCGGGCCGTGCCAGCAACGAAGCGGCGTACCTCTACCAATTGTTCGTGCGCGCCTACGGCACCAACAATTTCCCGGATTGCTCGAACATGTGCCACGAGGCCAGCGGCGTGGCCTTGGGGCAGAGCTTCGGCGTCGGCAAGGGCACGGTCACCTACGACGATTTCGAGCATGCCGATGCGATCTTCGTCTGGGGCCAGAACCCGGGCACCAACCACCCGCGCATGCTCGACCCGCTGCGCGATGCGGTAAAACGCGGTGCCCAGGTGGTGTGCGTCAACCCGCTGAAAGAGCGCGGCCTGGAGCGCTTCCAGCACCCGCAGAACCCGCTGGAGATGTTGACCAACAGCGACCGGCCGACCAACACTGCGTTCTTCCGCCCGGCCCTGGGTGGCGACATGGCGCTGCTGCGTGGCATGGCCAAGTTCGTCCTGCAGTGGGAACGTGAAGCCCAGGCCAAGGGCGAGCCTGCGGTCTTCGACCACGCCTTCATTGCCGAGCATGGCCACGGCGTCGATGACTACCTGGCCGTGGTCGACGCCACTTCGTGGGAACACATTCAGGCGCAATCCGGCCTGACCCTGGCCGACATCGAGCTGGCCGCGCGCATGTACTGCCGTGGCAAGCGGGTGATCATGTGCTGGGCGATGGGCATCACCCAGCACCGCCATTCGGTGCCGACCATCCAGGAAATCGTCAACCTGCAGATGCTGCGCGGCAACATCGGTGCGCCAGGCGCCGGCCTGTGCCCGGTGCGTGGCCACAGCAACGTCCAGGGCGACCGCACCATGGGCATCAACGAGCGCCCGCCGGTGGCCTTGCTCGACGCCATCGAAAAGCGCTTCAACTTCCCCGTGCCGCGGCACAACGGCCACAACACCGTCGAAGCCATCCACGCCATGCTCGACGGCCGCGCCAAGGTGTTCATCGGGCTGGGCGGCAACTTTGCCCAAGCCACACCAGACACCGAGCGCACCGCGCAGGCGCTGCGCAACTGCGAACTGACCGTGCACATCAGCACCAAACTCAACCGCAGCCACCTGGTCCACGGCAAGCAGGCGCTGATCCTGCCGTGCCTGGGCCGTACCGACATCGACCTGCAGGCCGATGGCCCACAAGCGGTGACTGTGGAAGACTCGTTCAGCATGGTCCATGCCTCCAACGGCCAGTTGAAACCGCTGTCGACGCAGATGCGCTCGGAGCCTGCGGTGGTCGCCGGTATCGCCGCCGCCACCCTGGGCAAACAACCGGTCGACTGGCACTGGCTGGTGGCCGATTACGACCGCATCCGCGACCTGATCGGCGACACCATCCCCGGCTTCAGCGGCTTCAACGAACGCCTGCGTGAACCGGGTGGCTTTTACCTGGGCAACAGCGCCGCCAGCCGCGAATGGAAGACCGCTACCGGCCGCGCCAACTTCAAGGCCAACCTGTTGCCGGATACCTTGCTTGATGAAAGGGTGCGGGCCAGCGGCCAGTTGCCCGACCTGATCATGCAGTCGATGCGCTCGCACGATCAGTACAACACCACCATCTATGGCCTGGATGACCGCTACCGCGGCGTGCGTGGCCAGCGTGAAGTGCTGTTCGCCAACGAGGCCGACATCGTCCGCCTGGGCTTCCAGCCGGGGCAGAAGGTCGACATCGTTTCGTTGTGGGGGGATGAGCATGTGCGCCGTGTGCACGGTTTCACATTGCTGGCCTTCGATATCCCGGCGGGGCAAGCGGCGGCTTACTATCCCGAAGTGAACCCGCTGGTGCCGCTTGAGAGCATTGGCGATGGCAGCCATACGCCGACGTCGAAGTTCATTGCCATCAAGCTTGAGCGGGCGCGGGACAATGGGCGCATTCTTTAGAGAGGTGTTGGGGTGATGGTGATGGAGCGGGCTTGCCCGCGAAAGAGCCGAAAGCAGCACCGCCAAAAAACGAAAAAAGCCCTGTTCCGCAACGGTTCAGGGCTTTGTCATAAGTACCTCTGACAGCCAAAAACCGATTAAGTTTCACAGCAAATACAGTAACTTAGAGAATTGTGTACAACTCGTGCTACTCGTCGGATTTCAATTGCCAGCCGCGCTCCAGAGCCTCAAATTCGCCTCGTCATCCCTATGAGGCTCTCTTGATGAAGAAGTACTCCTCGATTCTGTTGTTGTCTTTCAGCTTGCTCAGCGGCGTTGCCATGGCCGGTGGCAATACCGAGGCCGGCATTGGCGGCGCATTGGGTGGGGTACTCGGCTCCGTCGTGGGCAACTCCATCGGTGGTAGCACAGGCGGCGCGATTGGTGCCGGCCTGGGCGGCGCCGCCGGCGGCGCACTGGGTGCCGACAAACGTCAGCGTGGCGAAGCCGCCATCGGTGGCGCGCTGGGCGCTGCAGGCGGTAACGTGGTCGGTCGCTCCGTGGGCGGTACCACCGGTAGCTACATTGGTGCAGCAGCCGGCGGTGGTGCCGGTGGCGCGCTGGGTAACTACATGGGTAACAAGGCCGACGAAGACGAGCGCCATGACGATCGTCGCTACCGTCGCAGCTATGACGACCGCCGTCACTACGACCGTGGCCACCATTACGGCCACCGCAAGCACAAGCGCCACTGGCGCGACTAATGCCTGAGGGCCCAGCCCTGGCAACAAAAGCCCCGCCCGCACCGGCGGGGCTTTTTTATGCCTGTTGCCCCAGCTGAAGGCCAACGAGCACTGCCTGCAGCGCCTCTGGCAACGGCACAGGCCGGCCGCTTGCCCGCTCGATGAACACCTGCACCACCGTCCCCGCCGCACAGGCGTCTACTTCACCCGGGCGATACAGGGCCAACCGGTACTCCACGGTACTGCCAGCCAGGCGCGTCACGCCCAGCCCCACCTCAAGCACATCCGGAAAGCCCGGCAGGGCGAAGAAGTCTGCTGCCGAACTGACCACAAACGCCGCCAGCGCACCCTCGCGCAGGTCGAATTCGGCCTGCTCCACCAGAAACGCCTGGATAGCGGTTTCGAAGAAGCCATGCACGGTGGCACCGGCGATATGGCCGTTGTGGTCGTTGTCTTGCGGGCGGGTGAGGATGGGGTGGAAGTGGGTGAATGCGCTGCGCTGTGGGGCTTCAGTCATTTGTCTGTCTCACGAGGTCGCAATGAATGCTATCAGTGAAACAGAAATTACGGACGTGATGTGCATTTGCTGGCCGAGAGATGGGGTGAAGGCTGCCAGGTGCTTGTCTTGGGTTCTGAGGTGGTGCGCAAATCGAGCGCCGCCCGCGCGGCGCTTCGCAGCACAAGGCTGCTCATTTGTTTCGGGCCAATGCATCCTGAGGCAGAGGCGCGCGGCCCTTTTAGCGTCCACCTCGATATCGTGAGGAACAAACAAGGCGGTCGCGCGCGTTGGTACAGGCGTTACTGGCCCGAAACAGATGTAGGAGCAGCCTTGTGCTGCGAAGCGCCGCGCGGGCGGCGCTCGATATCACGGGCGCTGAATATGCTGTGGCGAGCACCTCCCAGCCAAGACGCATTATCAAAAAAAACTCAAAAAAAAGCCGCCCCTAAGGGCGGCTTCCTCGTTGCAACTGGCGACAGCTTACAGCTGTGGACCAGCAGCCTTGATCGCGTCGGAAACTTCGAATTTCTTGAAGTTTTCGATGAACAGCTTGGCCAGGCCTTTGGCCGCTTCGTCGTAAGCGGCTTTGTCAGCCCAGTTGGTGCGCGGGTTGAGCAGCTCGGTGTCGACGCCCGGAACGGCTTTTGGCACGTCCAGGTTGATGATGTCCAAGTGCTCGGTTTCGGCGCCTACCAGTGCACCGCTCTGGATCGCAGCGATCACAGCACGGGTGGTCGGAATGCTGAAACGCTTGCCAACGCCGTAGCCACCGCCGGTCCAGCCGGTGTTGACCAGGTAAACCTTGGAGTTGAAGCCGTTGATGCGCTTGATCAGCAGCTCAGCGTACTCGCCAGCCGGACGCGGGAAGAACGGCGCGCCGAAGCAGGTGGAGAAGGTCGACTTGATGCCGCCGCCCGAACCCATTTCGGTGGAACCGACCAGCGCGGTGTAACCGGACAGGAAGTGGTAAGCAGCCTGTTCGTTGTTCAGGATCGAAACCGGAGGCAGAACGCCAGTCAGGTCGCAGGTCAGGAAGATGACCGCGTTAGGCTCGCCACCCAGGTTCGCTTCGGAACGCTTGGCAACGTGCTCCAGCGGGTAGGCCGCACGGCTGTTCTGGGTCAGGCTGACGTCGGTGTAGTCGGCGTGCTTGTTGGCGTCGAGTACGACGTTTTCCAGCACTGCGCCATGCTTGATGGCTTTCCAGATGACCGGCTCGTTCTTCTCGGACAGGTCGATGCACTTGGCGTAGCAGCCGCCTTCCATGTTGAAGACAACGCCTTCGCCCCAACCGTGCTCGTCGTCACCGATCAGGTAACGGCTTTCGTCGGCCGACAGGGTGGTCTTGCCGGTGCCGGACAGGCCGAAGAACAGGGTCACATCGCCTTCTTCGCCGATGTTGGCAGCGCAGTGCATTGGCAGCACGTCAGCGGCCGGCAGCAGGAAGTTCTGCACCGAGAACATGGCTTTCTTCATTTCACCGGCGTAACGCATGCCAGCGATCAGCACCTTCTTCGCGGCGAAGTTGATGATCACGCAGCCGTCGGAGTTGGTGCCGTCACGCTCAGGCTCGCACACGAAGTTGGCAACGTTGAGCACTTGCCACTGGTCACGGCCAGCCGGGTTGAACTGTTCAGGGTTGATGAACAGGCAACGGCCGAACAGGTTCTGCCAGGCAGTCTGGGTGGTCATCTTCACCGGCAAGTAGTGCTCGGCAGCGGCGCCTACGTGAACGTAGGAAACGAAGTGATCCTGGGCGTTGTTGAACGCCTCGACGCGGTCCCACAGGGCATCGAACTTGTCGGCCGGGAACTTGCGGTTGATCGGGCCCCAGGAAATGGCATCCTGGGTGGAAGGTTCTTCGACGATGAAACGGTCAGCCGGCGAACGGCCAGTACGGTGCCCAGTCTCAACGACCAGTGCGCCGGTATCGGCTAGTACGCCTTCACCGCGTTGCAGCGCTTCTTTTACCAGCTCATCGACGCTCAGGTCGGTGTACACGGTGTTGTTGGCTTGCGTCATGAGATACCCCATCCGGCCCGAGGCCGAGTGCTCCAAACGTTTTGTAGTTGTCTGTAAAAAACTACTACAGCGAAAAAAGTGGCCGGATTATGCCAGAAAAGCCCAAAAAAAGTAGGCCCCTCCTGTCGTAACCGCGCTTTTGCGCAATTAGACAGGAGATTTCCCTGCAATTAATCGTTTCAGTGGCGAGTTTCTGAGGCCGTGTCCGTGCCGCCACCCGCAAACAGTTGCGCCACATCGCTTGCATCGAAGAAATAGCGCTCGTTGCAGAACTGGCAATCGATCTCCACCTTGCCACCACACTCCTCGACCAACTGCTTGGCGTCGTGCTCGCCGAGGCTGACCAGCGCATTGCCGGAGCGCTCGCGCGAGCAGCTGCAGTGGAAACGCAGGGGTTCGATGTCGAACAGGCGCACCGCGTCTTCGTGGTACAGACGGTGCAGCAAGGTTTCGTTGTCTTCTTGCCACTCTTCAGGCTTGAGTGTTTTGGCCAGGGCTACAACGTGCTGCCAGCTGTCCTCGCGCTCTTCGTCGTCCGGCTGGCGATCACGTGGCAATTGCTGCAACAGCAGGCCGCGGGCCTTGCCATCTTTGGCATCGAGCCAGAAACGGGTGTTGAGCTGTTGCGACTGAACGAAGTAATTGGTGAAGCACTCCGACAGGTTGGCACCGTCCAGGTCCACGGTCCCCTGGTAGCGCTGGCCGTTGACTGGGTCGATGGTCAGCGTCAGATGGCCGTCGGGCATCAGCTGCGCCAAGGTCGCGTCGGCAGGAATCTGATCGGCTTCATAACGGGCCACGCCGCGGATTTCGCGCTCGCCCGAGCATTCCACCATCAGCAGCGGGATCGGCCCCTGAGAACGCGCCTGCAGGATCAGCAGGCCGTCGAACTTCAGGGCACCCACCAGCAATGCGGTGGCGGCCATCAATTCGCCGAGCAGCGCGGCTACGGGTTGGGGGTACGGGTGACGCGCCAGCACTTCGGCATAGCTGCGGTCGAGCCCTACCCACTCACCGCGGATATCGCGGTCGTCGAAGAGGAAACGTTGGGTGAAATCGGTATCCGGCAATTCGCTCATAGGTTCTGGCTATCTGAAAATGATGACAAAATGGTTACACGGCGTTTCGAAATACTGCGAAGCCCGTGGCAGAGCGCTCACAAGGCGCTCCGATTCCTGTTGGCAATAGAGGTATCTTATGGACAATCGACCACTGTTCCAAGCAAGGTGGTCCTTCGGGCCCTTGGCAGCCTGCACACTGCTGCCCATCGCTCTACTGTGTTTCTGGTTATGGCCTTTTGGCCAGATCCTGTGCCTGACTTTCGACGAGTGGCTGTTCCACAGCCTCAATGCGCCGCTGGCCGACAACACCACCTGGCGCTACATCTGGACCCTTGGCAGCCTGCGCCCGTTCGACATCGTGGTCGGGCTGATCCTTCTAGCGGTGCTGATCCGTGGCAACTGGGTGTTCAAAGCCTGCCAGGTGCGTGAGGCGTTTTTCGGCTTTCTGGTGACCCTGATCCTATTAGTGGTGATTCGCGCGCTGTTTTCCAAGTGGGTGGATGCTGCGGGGTGGCAACACAAGAGCCCGTCGATGATCTTCGATGACGTCGTGCACCTCAGTGACTATTACCCGAACCTGGAAGCGGCCTGGGAACTCAAGGACCGCTCCAGCAAGAGTTTCCCGGGCGATCACGCCTCGGTGCTGCTGGTCTGGGCGTTGTTCATGAGCGTGTTCAGCCGTCGCCTGATGCACTACCTGGTGGTCTGGGGGCTGGCGCTGGTGTTCATGCTGCCACGCTTGGTGGCGGGCGCCCATTGGGGCCAGGACGACTACATCGGCGGGTTGCTGATGGCGGTGCTGGCGTTGGGGTGGAGTTGCTATACGCCACTGGCGGCCAAAGGCAGTGCGGCGTTGATGCGCTGGACGGCGCCGTTGTTTGCCCTGGCAGCCAGGTTACCGTTGGTCGGTAGATTGGCGGTGGTTCGCTAACAGCGGGGGCCGCTTTGCGGCCCATTCGCGGGGCAAGCCCGCTCCCACATTTGCCCCGCGAATGGGCTGAAAGCAGCCCCTGTTCAGTCAAAGCTACCGTGCAGTTGGTGAATCTGTCGCCGCTGCTTCTTGTTTGGCCGGCCATCGGTGGTCACACCCATCGCCCCGGCCTTGCGCATTTCGGCAGCCTGTTCGCGGCGGCGCACACTCTCTTCGGTTTCGGCATACAGCGCCTGCGCTTCGGGCGCCCCGCGCCTGACCACCGACAGCGCCTTGACCACCACTGTGCGCTCGTCAAACCCGGTGCGCAGTACAAACTCATCCCCTACCCTCGGTTCCTTGCCCGGCTTGCAGCGTTCGCCCCGGCAATGCACCTTGCCACTTTCGATGGCCGCCTTGGCCAGCGCGCGGGTCTTGTAGAACCGCGCCGCCCATAGCCATTTGTCCAGGCGAACCTTGTCGTCTTCTTCCGCCTTGTGTGCCATCCCGTTACCTCGAATTCTGTCTTTAATCGAACTGTACTACCGTATCTTGCGGATGCAAAAAGTCCACGCCGTGCTTACAGTTCACCACCTTATCCCCTGGGTGCGCTTCGTGAAGACATTTGACCATTTGACTGTGATCGGCCTGCGCGAGTGGGTAGCCCTGCCCGACCTTGGCGTCGCCGGGCTGCGCGCCAAGATCGACACCGGCGCCAGTACGTCCAGCCTGCACGCCACCGAGGTGGAACAGTTCGAACGTGACGGCCAACCGTGGGTCCGATTTACTGCGCACCTGGGTTCGGTGGTGCAGTTGCGCCACCGCCGTTGCGAAGCGCCACTGGTGACCATGAAGACCATCAAGAGCTCCAATGGCCACGCCCAGACCCGCTATGTGATTCGCACATCGCTGGCACTGGGCGATAGCGTGTGGGAAGTCGAGTTCACCCTGGCCTGTCGCAAAGAGATGCGCTACCGCCTGCTGCTGGGTTCCAAGGCACTTATTCACGGCCACTTGGTGGTCAACCCTGGCCTGAAGTACGTACAAGACAAACCGGCCTTTCCGGCCACCCTTTCCCCTGTCACAGGTGCTGCATGAAGATCGCTGTGCTGTCGCGCAATCCGCGTCTGTATTCCACCCGCCGCCTGGTCGAAGCCGGTACCCAGCGTGGCCACGAAATGGTGGTGATCGATACCCTGCGGGCCTACATGAACATCGCCAGCCACAAGCCGCAGATCCACTATCGCGGCAAGCCACTGGAAGGCTTCGATGCGGTGATCCCGCGCATCGGTGCCTCGGTGACGTTCTATGGCTGCGCGGTGCTGCGCCAGTTCGAGATGATGGGCGTCTACCCGCTCAACGAGTCGGTGGCCATCGCCCGCTCGCGTGACAAGCTGCGCTCGTTGCAGTTGCTGTCGCGCCGTGGCATCGGCCTGCCGATCACCGGTTTCGCCCACTCACCTGACGACATCCCGGACCTGATCCAGATGGTCAACGGCGCGCCCCTGGTGATCAAGGTGCTGGAAGGTACCCAGGGCATTGGCGTGGTGCTGTGCGAAACAACTCAAGCTGCAGAGTCGGTGATCGAGGCGTTCATGGGCCTGAAGCAGAACATCATGGTGCAGGAATACATCAAGGAGGCCGGCGGGGCCGACATTCGCTGCTTTGTGGTGGGTGACAAGGTGATTGCCTCGATGAAGCGTCAGGCCAAGCCCGGCGAGTTTCGCTCCAACCTGCATCGGGGGGGTGTCGCCAGCCTGATCAAGATCACGCCGGAAGAGCGGATTACCGCCATTCGTGCCGCCAAGGTGATGGGGCTGAGCGTGGCGGGGGTGGATATCCTGCGTTCCAACCATGGGCCATTGGTGATGGAGGTGAATTCGTCGCCGGGGTTGGAAGGGATTGAAGTGACCACCGGCAAGAACGTGGCCGGGATGATCATTGAACACCTGGAGAAGAATGGCGGGCCGAATCAGACCCGGACCAAGGGTAAGGGCTGAAATGTTGGGGCTGCTTTGCAGCCCATTCGCAGCACAAGGCTGCTCCTACAAGGGACCGCGTAAGCCTTGTAGGAGCAGCCTTGTGCTGCGAATGGGCCGCAAAGCGGCCCCGACAATCACACCGCATTACGCGGCAGCAAAAGCCCCAACGGCAACCTGACCCGCGCCTCGATCCCGCCACCCGACCGGTTGCGCAACTCGACATTCCCGCCATGCTGGGCCGCGATGCGCTTGACGATCGCCAGGCCCAACCCGGTGCCCTTGCCTCCACGGGCACGGTCACCGCGAATGAACGGGTTGAAGATCGTCTCCAGCTCCGACTCGTCGATCCCCGTCCCCCGGTCCAGCACGCTGAGCACCACGTAAGGCGCGCTCTCGTCGCCGGACACATAGGCCGCCACTTCCACGCCCTTGCCGGCATGGTGCAGGGCGTTGCCGATCAAGTTGCCCAACATGCGCTTGAGCGAAACCCGGCGCAGCGGGAACGGCGGAATCGGCTCCAGGCACAGCCGTACACGTTCTTCGGGTTGGTTGTACGGGGCCACCACTTCGCGCACCAGGTCGGCCAGGTCGACCTCTTCTACCGGCTCGTCACGGCCATCGCGAATGAACGCCAGGAACTGGTCCAGAATCGCGTCCATGTCCTCGATATCGCGGACCATGTCATCGCTAAGCTCGTTGTCACTGTCCAGCAGCGAAAGCGACAGGCGCAGCCGCGTCAGCGGTGTACGCAAGTCGTGGGAAACCCCTGCCAGCATCAACTCGCGTTCACGCCCGGCCTGCTCGACATCCTCAGCCATCTGGTTGAACGCGCGGTACACCTCGGTCATCTCACTGGGCGTATCGCTGATTGGCAAGCGCACGCTGCGCCCCTGGCCCAGTTGCCGGGCGGCGAAAACCAGGCGCTTGAGGGGCTGGTTCAGTTGGCGCACGAAAATCCAGGCAGAGGCGGTGGACAACAGGCCGATGGCCAGGAACCAGCCAAGCACGTTCCAGATCTTCTGCCCACGCAGCGGGTGCGGGTACAGCGGCACTTTGAGCCAGCCAGGGCCGAGGCTCGGCGCATTGACCCACAACGCCGGTGGCGCATGAATGCGCAGGCGTACTTCGGTGTCTTCGCCCAGCTCGGCCTGCATCTGGCGCTGGTAGATCTCGCTATAAGGCCAGTGCTGCTCGCCTTCCGGCACACCCGAGCCGGTCACCCGGATCAGGCCTGCGGCTTCGGCGATCTTGTCACGGTTCTCTTCATCGGCAGCCCAATAGGCGCGCAAGGTCAATGCCACACCGTGGCTGTACTGACGGTCGACCAGCACATCCTCGTTCATCAACAGGTAAACGAGGGTCAGCGCCTTGGAAAACAGGACGACGATCAGCACCAGCCACAGCGTGCGGGCGAAGAAACTTTGCGGAAACCACAACGGCGTTCTCATGGACGACGCGGCATCATTTGCCGGCGTTTCCGTCCGGCACGAAGACGTACCCTACGCCCCAGACCGTCTGGATATACCGTGGCTTGGACGGGTCGGGCTCGATCATGCGGCGCAGGCGCGAGATCTGCACGTCGATGGAACGCTCCAGGGCATCCCACTCGCGGCCACGGGCCAGGTTCATCAGTTTGTCGCGGGTCAGCGGTTCACGCGCATGCATGACCAGCGCCTTGAGCACGGCGAACTCACCGGTGGTGAGCATGTGCACTTCGTCGCCGCGTTTAAGCTCGCGGGTGGCCAGCGACAGCTCGTAATCACCGAAGGTGACCGATTCGTCCTCGCTGCCCGGGGCACCCGGGACGCTCGGCGCCTGGCGGCGCAGCACGGCCTTGACCCGGGCCATCAGTTCGTCCGGGTTGAAGGGTTTGCCCAGGTAGTCGTCAGCGCCCAGCTCCAGCCCTTTGATGCGGCTGAGCTCGTCGCCTTTGGCGGTGAGCATGATGATCGGGATCTGGTTGTTCGACTGGCGCAGGCGCTTGCAGGCGGACAGGCCATCTTCGCCCGGCAGCATCAGGTCGAGCACCACCAGGTTGAACACCTCCCGCGAGAGCAGGCGGTCCATCTGTTCGGTGTTGGGCACCGCGCGGGCACGGTAGCCCTTGCTGGTGAAGAAACGCTCCAGCAGGCTGCTCAGCCCCGGATCGTCGTCGACGATGAGAATCTTGTCACCTTCAGCGGTGTTTGCAGTGCCGGTCATGAATTACTCCTCTGGTATCGCCGCGCATTATGGCGTAGCCGTTGCAACGCGTGCCGTGAGCATTGTTAGCAGATTTTTCCCCCGGCGCCAGTTCCGGGCCGTTCAGGCTGGCTTGGCGCCATCACCGCAAGCCGGTCACGATGGGTATAATGCGCGGCTTTCATCCAGTGCCGTCGGGCTGCAAACCCGCGCGCGGCCCCCGTATTCACAATTGTCAGGTGGTTTACATGGACAGCATCAACAGCCGTATCGCCGAGGAACTGGGCGTACGCCCACAACAGGTCGAAGCGGCCGTGGGCCTGTTGGACGAAGGCTCGACCGTGCCCTTCATCGCCCGTTACCGCAAGGAAGTGACCGGCAGCCTGGACGACACCCAACTGCGCCACCTGGAAGAGCGCCTGCGCTACCTGCGCGAACTCGATGAGCGCCGCGCCAGCATCCTGTCCAGCATTGAGGAACAGGGCAAGCTGACCCCGGAACTGGCCCGCGAGATCAAGCTGGCCGACACCAAGACCCGCCTCGAAGACCTTTACCTGCCCTACAAGCAAAAGCGCCGCACCAAGGGCCAGATCGCCCTGGAAGCCGGCCTCGGCGAGCTGGCCGACGGTTTGTTCAACGACCCGCAGCTGACCCCGGAAACCGAAGCGGCCCGCTTCGTCGACGCCGAAAAGGGCGTGGCCGATGTCAAGGCGGCGCTGGAAGGCGCGAAATACATCCTCATGGAGCGTTTCGCCGAAGACGCCGCCCTGCTCGACAAGCTGCGCAACTTCCTCAAGCAGGAGTCGGTGCTCAGCGCCCGCGTGGTGGCTGGCAAGGAAGAAGAAGGCGCCAAGTTCCGCGACTACTTCGCCCATGACGAACTGCTGCGCAACGCCCCGTCGCACCGTGCCCTGGCGATTTTCCGCGGGCGCAACGAAGGCATCCTGAGCGCCTCGCTCAAAGTCGGTGAAGAACTGCCTGGCACCCTGCACCCGTGCGAAGTGATGATCGGCAACCACGTCGGCGTTGAAAACCGCAGCCGGCCGGCCGACAAGTGGCTGGGTGAAGTGGTGCGCTGGACCTGGAAGGTCAAGCTGTACACCCACCTGGAAACCGACCTGTTCGGCGAACTGCGCGACAACGCCGAAAGCGAGGCGATCAACGTGTTCGCCCACAACCTGCACGACCTGCTGCTGGCCGCCCCGGCCGGCCCGCGTGCCACCTTGGGCTTCGACCCAGGCCTGCGCACCGGTTGCAAGATCGCCGTGGTCGACGCCACCGGCAAACTGCTGGACTACACGACGGTCTACCCGCACGCGCCGAAAAACGACTGGGACCGCACCATTTCCATCATGGCCGCACTGTGCGCCAAGCACTCGGTGGAACTGATCGCCATCGGCAATGGCACCGCCAGCCGCGAAAGCGACAAGCTGGTGGCCGAACTGGTCAAAAAATACCCAGCCCTGAAAATCACCAAAATCATGGTCTCCGAGGCCGGTGCGTCGGTGTACTCGGCATCGGAACTGGCCGCCCGCGAGTTCCCGGACCTGGACGTATCGATCCGCGGCGCCGTGTCGATTGCCCGTCGCCTGCAGGACCCACTGGCAGAGCTGGTGAAGATCGACCCGAAATCCATCGGTGTCGGCCAGTACCAGCACGACGTGTCCCAGCTGAAACTGGCCCGTGGCCTGGACGCCGTGGTCGAGGACTGCGTGAACGCCGTGGGCGTGGACGTGAACACGGCCTCGGTGGCGCTGCTGACCCGCATCTCCGGCCTTAACGCC
Source organism: Pseudomonas sp. LAIL14HWK12:I7 (assembly GCF_000483465.1). NCBI lineage: Bacteria > Pseudomonadati > Pseudomonadota > Gammaproteobacteria > Pseudomonadales > Pseudomonadaceae > Pseudomonas > Pseudomonas sp. LAIL14HWK12:I7. The sequence goes on along the minus strand of NZ_AXYZ01000018.1, from coordinate 94,129 downwards.
ACGCTGGCACAGAACATCGTCGCCCACCGCGATGCCAACGGCCCGTTCGCGACCCGTGCAGCGCTGAAAAAGGTCAGCCGCCTCGGTGAGAAAACCTTCGAACAAGCCGCCGGCTTCCTGCGCGTGATGAACGGCGACAACCCGCTGGACGCCTCCGCCGTGCACCCTGAGGCCTACCCGCTGGTGCAGCGCATCGCCGCTGGCACCGACCGCGACATCCGCTCGCTGATCGGCGACAGCAGCTTCCTCAAGCGCCTGGACCCGAAGAAGTTCACCGACGAGTCCTTCGGCCTGCCGACCGTTACCGACATCCTGCAAGAGCTGGACAAGCCCGGCCGCGACCCACGCCCTGAGTTCAAGACCGCCACCTTCCAGGACGGCGTCGAAGACCTCAAGGACCTGGAGCCTGGCATGATCCTGGAAGGCGTGGTCACCAACGTCACCAACTTCGGCGCCTTCGTCGACATCGGCGTGCACCAGGACGGCCTGGTGCACATCTCGGCATTGTCCGAGAAGTTCATCAAAGACCCGCGTGAAGCGGTCAAGGCCGGCGACGTGGTCAAGGTCAAGGTCATGGAAGTGGACATCCCGCGCAAGCGCGTCGGCCTGTCCATGCGCATGGGCGATACCCCGGGCGAAAAGGTCGAAGGCAACCGTGGCGGCGGCCGTGGCAACGGCGGCAATCGCCAGCAGCAGGCCCCGCGCCAGCGTGAAACTGCCACTGCCGCCCCGGTCAACAATGCCATGGCGTCGTTGTTCGCCAACGCCAAGCAGCTGAAGAAGAAGTGATGGACGTCCCGCGCGAATACGTCGAAAGCGCCTTCAGCCAACTGCTTGGCTGCCGCCTACAACGCCTGGACACAGGCGTTGCCGAAGTGGCCCTGGCGCTCGAGCCGCAACTGCGCAACCGTGGCCAGAAACTGCACGGTGGGGCGATCTTCAGCCTGGTGGACATCGCCATGGGCCTGGCCTGCTCGGCCAGCCATGGTTTCGACCAGCAGAGCGTGACCATCGAATGCAAGATCAACTACATGCGCGCGGTCAGTGATGGCGAGGTGCTGTGCACGGCCCGTGTGCTGCACGCCGGGCGGCGCACGCTGGTGGTCGACGCCGACGTAGTTCAAGGCGACAAACTGGTGGCAAAAGCGCAAGGAACCTTCGCGGTTCTCTAGCTCACCAAGCTGTATCTGCGGTATTTTCAGCAGCAACTTGGTGCCACTTCGTGCCGCATCGCCGGCAAGCCGGCTCCCACAAGGTCCCCGCTGACCTTCTGTGGGAGCCGGCTTGCCGGCGATGGGGCGCAAAGCGGCCCCACAATTCGGTGCCGGAACCGCGTAAACCAGGCGACAACGCCAGTTCCTTTCTTCCTACCCTTGTAGACCGTTATCTCTACCCCCATATTGGGGCGACTGACGCGTGAAGGAATACATCTTGAGCGAACTCCTCAACCGCCGCCTGAGCCTGCTCGGCGCAAATCTCCCCCTGCTCAAGCAGTGCCTGCACGGTATTGAGCGAGAATGCCTGCGCGTGACCGATGAAGGTCGCCTGGCCCAGACCCCGCACCCTGAGGCCTTGGGTTCGGCGCTGACCAACGAGCAGATCACCACCGATTATTCCGAGTCGCTGCTGGAGTTCATCACCCCGGCCCTGGCGGACCCGGCCCAGGTGCTCGAGAACCTCGACGAGATCCACCGCTTCGTCTATACCAAGCTGGGTAGCGAATACCTGTGGAGCCCGTCGATGCCCTGCGCGTTGCCGGCCGAGGAAGACATCCCGATTGCCGAATACGGCAGCTCCAACATCGGCAAGCTCAAGCACGTGTACCGCAAAGGCCTGGCCCTGCGCTATGGCCGCACCATGCAGTGCATCGCCGGTATCCATTACAACTTCTCGCTGCCTGAAGCGTTGTGGCCCTTGCTGCGCGCAAGCGAAGGCAGCGCAGAAGACGCGCGCGATTATCAGTCGTCGGCCTACATCGCACTGATCCGCAACTTCCGCCGCTACAGTTGGCTTTTGATGTACCTGTTCGGCGCTTCGCCGACCCTGGACAAAGGCTTCCTGCGTGGCCGCCCGCACCAGCTCGAAGAACTGGATGCCGAAACGTTGTTCCTGCCCTATGCCACCAGCCTGCGCATGAGCGACCTGGGCTACCAGAGCAACGCCCAGGCCGGCCTCACGCCGTGCTACAACAACCTGGCCAGCTACACCGACAGCCTGCGCAAGGCGGTGGGCACGCCCTACCCGCCTTACGTCGAGGTCGGTACGCACGTGGATGGCGAGTGGGTGCAGCTGAACACCAACATCCTGCAAATCGAGAACGAGTACTACTCGAACATCCGCCCCAAGCGTGTCACCTACACCGGCGAGCGGCCGATCCAGGCGCTGACGTCTCGTGGCGTGCAGTACGTCGAAGTGCGCTGCCTGGACATCAACCCGTTCCTGCCGGTCGGGATCGACCTGACCGAAGCGCGTTTCCTCGATGCCTTCCTGCTGTTCTGCGCGCTTGAAGAAAGCCCGCAACTGGACAACGGCGAGTGTGGCCAGTGCACCAGCAACTTCCTGACCGTAGTCAAAGAAGGCCGTCGCCCAGGCTTGGAACTGCACCGTGATGGTCAGCCCATCGCGCTGAAAACCTGGGCTACCGAGTTGATCACTCGCATTGGCCAACTGGCCGAGCTGCTCGACCGCGCCCACGGCGGCGACGCACATGCCAACGCCCTGCAGGAGCAACAGGCCAAGGTCGACGACGCCTCGCTGACCCCATCGGCCCAAGTCCTGGCACGCATGACCGAACATGACGAAAGTTTTGTCCAGTTCTCGCTGCGCCAGAGCCGCGTTCACGCCGAGCGCTTCCGCGAGCAACCGCTCAGCAGCGAACGCCAGCAGGCCTTCGAAACGCTGGCCCGCGAGTCGCTGGCCAAGCAGGCCGAGCTTGAGCAGACCGAAGTCGGCGACTTCGACCTGTTCGTCGGCGCCTACCAGGCCAGCATCCTGGCGATCAGCAACTGATGAGCCGCACCGCCTCCCCGCGCAAGCCGCGCGCCAGCAGCCAGGCCAGGATCGAGACGATCCTGGCGGCCGCGCGCGAGCTGCTTGCCGAGCTGGGGGTGGCGGGGTTGTCGATCTACAGCGTGGCCGAGCGGGCGCAGATACCCCCTTCGTCGGTGTACCACTTCTTCGCCAGCGTCCCAGCCCTGCTGGAGGCGTTGACCGCCGACGTGCACCGGGCGTTTCGCGAAGCGCTGAGTGCACCGATCGACAGCAGTACGCTGACGACCTGGCATGAACTGTCACGGTTGATCGAGCAACGCATGCTGGATATCTACAACGGGGATGCCGCGGCGCGTCAGTTGATCCTGGCGCAGCATGGCCTGAGCGAAGTGGTGCAAGCCGACCGGCAGCATGACATGGAGCTGGGCGACCTGATGTACAAGCTGTTCGACCAGCATTTTCACTTGCCGGTGATGCCTGCGGATGTGGATGTGTTTGCCCTGGCCATGGAGCTGAGCGACCGGGTGTATGCGCGGTCGGTGCAGTTGCATGAACAGATCACGGCGCGTATGGCTGAGGAAGGCAAGCGGGTGTTCGAGGCGTATCTGGGGCTTTATTTGCCGCCGTTTCTGGCTAAGCGTTTGGGTTGAAATGGTTGGGGCCGCTTTGCGGCCCTTCGCGGGACCAGCCCGCTCCCACATGGGATTCGATCTCCTGAGGGCATTCGATCTCTTGTAGGAGCGGGCTTGCCCGCGAAGGGCTGCAGAGCAGCCCCCTTCAACACCAGAATCACAGCTTGGCGATGGACACTTCTGTCGACTTCACAAAGGCAATCACTTCACTGCCCACCTGCAGCTCCAGCTCACGCACGGAGCGGGTGGTGATCACCGAGGTGACAACGCCGGAGGCGGTCTGCACGTCGATTTCCGACAGTACCGGGCCTTCGAGGATTTCTTTCACGGTGCCTTTGAACTGGTTGCGAACGTTGATGGCTTTGATAGTCATGGCTTGATTCCTTCTCTTTGGCTTCAGTCGGGTAAGTGAGTCATTCAGTGCGCCCAACGCAGTTGCGTGGGCAAAGGGGCTACAGGATCCGGCTCAGGCGCAGTGCCCGGAGCCGACAGAACACGGTTGAGCACTTCGCTTTCCAGCGCCGCCAAACGGTGCGAACCACGCGACCTTGGCCGTGCCAGATCGACAGTGAGGTCGAGCCCGACCTCGCCGTCTTCGATCAAGATCACCCGGTCCGCCACGGCAACCGCCTCGCTGACATCGTGGGTGACCAGCAACACGGTGAACCCGTGCTGACGCCAGAGGCGTTCGATCAATTGCTGCATCTCGATACGGGTCAATGCATCCAAGGCACCCAGCGGCTCGTCCAGCAACAGCAGACGCGGCTGGTGAATCAGTGCCCGCGCCAGGGCCACCCGTTGCTTCTGGCCACCGGAGAGTGCTGCCGGCCACTCGTTGGCGCGGTCGGCCAGGCCGACTGCTTCCAGCGCATCCAGCGCACGTGGCCGCCAGTTGCCAGACAAGCCCAGGCCGACGTTGTCGATCACCTTCTTCCACGGCAACAGGCGCGCGTCCTGGAACATCAGCCGGGTTTCTTCGCGGGCTTCGGCCAAGGGTGCTGCACCGGCCAGCAATTCACCGGCGCTGGGCTGGTCGAGGCCGGCCAGCAAACGCAGCAAAGTGCTCTTGCCGCAGCCGCTGCGGCCAACGATGGCGACGAACTGGCCAGCCGGGATGTGCAGGTCGATGCCTTTGAGCACTTCACGCTGGCCAAAGGTTTTACGCAGGCCATTGGATGCCAGAGGGATGCCACGCAGCAGGCGTGGCGGCTGTTCCTTGAGCACGGTCATGCGCCCTCCTTCTTGGCCACTTGATAGGCCGGGTGCCAGCGCAGCCAGACACGTTCCAGGCCGCGGGCGGCGAGGTCAGCGAGCTTGCCAAGCACGGCGTACAGGACGATGGCCAAGACCACCACGTCGGTCTGCAGGAACTCACGGGCGTTCATCGCCAGGTAACCGATACCGGCATTCGCCGAGATGGTTTCTGCCACGATCAGGGTCAGCCACATGAAGCCCAGGGCGAAGCGCACGCCCACCAGAATCGAGGGCAATGCACCTGGCAGGATCACCTGACGGAACAAGCCGAAACCGGACAGGCCATAGCTGCGCGCCATCTCCACCAGCGCCGGGTCAACGTTGCGGATGCCGTGGTAGGTGTTGAGGTAGATCGGGAACAACGTGCCCAGGGCGACCAAAAAAATCTTTGCCGACTCATCGATACCGAACCACAGGATCACCAGTGGGATCAGCGCCAGGTGAGGCACGTTGCGGATCATCTGCACCGAGCTGTCGAGCAGGCGTTCGCCCCAGTTCGACAGGCCAGTGATAAAACCAAGCGCCAGGCCGATGCTGCCGCCGATGACGAAGCCCAGCCCGGCACGCCAGCCACTGATGGCCAGGTGGGTCCAGATCTCGCCGCTGCGCACCAGCTCGACACCCGCGCTGACCACCGCGCTCGGCGCTGGCAGGATGCGGGTCGACAGCCAGCCCGCGCTGACCGCCAGCTGCCAGGCCGCCAGCAGCAGTACCGGCAGTGCCCATGGGGCCAGGCGCTGGGCCAAGGTAGAAGAAGTTGCACGACTCATGGCCCGGCCCTCAGCTCTGCGACACGGACTTGGGCAGGATGTCGTTGGCCACCATCTCGCCGAACGGGCTCACGTAACCGGTACTTTTCGGTTGTTCCGGGCGCTGTACGTCGAGGTGCGGGAACAGCAGCTCGGCAACGCGGTAGGACTCTTCAAGGTGTGGATAACCCGAGAAGATGAAGGTATCGATGCCCAGCTCGGCGTATTCCTTGACCCGCGCAGCCACGGTAGGGCCATCGCCGACCAGCGCAGTACCGGCGCCGCCACGTACCAGGCCGACACCCGCCCACAGGTTGGGGCTGACCTCCAGGTTGTCGCGGTTGCCGCCGTGCAGGGCAGCCATGCGCTGCTGGCCGACCGAGTCGAAACGCGCCAGCGAGGCCTGGGCACGAGAGATGGTTTCGTCGTCCAGGTGCGAGATCAGGCGGTCAGCGGCGGCCCAGGCTTCTTCATTGGTTTCACGCACGATCACGTGCAGGCGGATACCGAAGCGCACTTCGCGGCCTTGGGCGGCCGCCTTTTCGCGCACCTGGGCGATTTTTTCGGCAACAGCGGCCGGTGGCTCGCCCCAGGTCAGGTACAGCTCGACCTGCTCGGCCGCCAGGTCTTGCGCGGCTTCGGACGAGCCGCCGAAGTACAGCGGCGGACGCGGTTGCTGAACCGGCGGATAGAGCAGTTTGGCGCCCTTCACCTGGATGTGCTTGCCGTCGTAGTCGACGTTTTCGCCTTCCAGCACCTTGCGCCAGATACGGGTGAACTCGACCGAGGCTTCGTAGCGCTCTTCGTGGCTCAGGTGCAGGCCGTCACCGGCCAGTTCGTCCGGGTCGCCACCGGTGACCAGGTTGAACAGCGCACGGCCGTTGGACAGGCGGTCCAGGGTCGCGGCCTGGCGCGCCGCCACGGTCGGCGAAATGATGCCGGGGCGCAGAGCAACCAGAAACTTCAGGCGCTGGGTGACAGGGATCAACGACGCAGCCACCAGCCAGGAATCCTCGCAGGAACGCCCGGTAGGGATCAGCACCCCACCAAAACCAAGGCGGTCGGCAGCCTGGGCAATTTGCTGCAGGTAGCCGTGATCGACTGCACGGGCGCCATCGGAGGTGCCCAGGTACTTGCCGTCACCGTGTGTGGGAAGAAACCAGAAAATGTTAAGGCTCATTGGAGTTGTCTCCTCAAGGGTGGCTCAAGCCGGAGCAACGCCCCGGCGCAGGCAATTCAATCAAGGCGCACTGGCGACCTTGGCCGGGGGTGTCCAGATCACGTCCTTGATGCTCAGCGGCTTGGGAATAAGCTTCAGCGCCTGGAACGTGTCGGCGATCTTCTGTTGTGCGGCCACCACCTCAGGGGTGAGCGGCGCAGCGCCGTAGCCTTGGCGCTTGACCGAGGTCAGGGTGATGTCGGCAGGCAGCCCAAGCAGGGGCGCAACCTGATCGGTGACCTCCTGCGGGTTGGCCTGGGACCACTCGCCCACGGCACGCACTTCGTCGATCAAGGTGCTGATCACGGCAGGGTGCTGGGTGGCATAGTCACGGGTGGCGAGATAGAACTGATGGTTGTCGACCAGGCCCTTGCCGTCACGCAGGGTACGTGCCTGCAGCTGTTTCTCGGCGGCGGCCTGGTACGGGTCCCAGATCACCCAGGCATCGACGCTGCCACGCTCGAATGCCGCGCGGGCATCGGCTGGCGGCAGGTAGACCGGTTGAATATCGCTGTATTTGAGGCCTGCATCTTCCAGGGCACGCACCAGCAGGTAGTGGACGTTGGAGCCCTTGTTGAGGACGACTTTCTTGCCTTTGAGGTCTTTCACCGACTGGATCGACGAGCCCTTCGGCACCAGGATCGCTTCGCTGTGCGGCGCCGGTGGCTCGTAGGCCACGTAGAGCAGGTCGGCGCCGGCAGCCTGAGCGAATACCGGCGGCGTTTCGCCGGTGACGCCGAAGTCGATGGAGCCGACGTTCAGGCCTTCGAGCAACTGCGGGCCACCGGGGAATTCGGTCCACTGCACCTGCACGCCTTGCTCGGCCAGGCGCTTCTCCAGCGTGCCTTTGGCCTTGAGCAGCACCAGGGTGCCGTATTTCTGATAACCGATGCGCAGGCTCTCGGCCTGGGCTTGGGTGATGGCGCCGAAGGACACAGCCGCCGCAAACAGGGCGACCAGACCACGACGCAAGAAGACTGTGCGCATGGCGCTCTCCTGTGCGAATGGGGTTCGGGTTGCACCTGCTTGCCTCGTTGACGGGCGAGTAAGGTGGATGACGCGATAAAGCCGTTGAACCGGGTCAGATGCTCCAGCGGGCACTGATCAGGCGTTCATTGAGTACGCCGGGGGCCACGGGGCGCGGCCGACGGGCCAGGGCAACGTGGAAGGTTTCCAGCGAGTCCTGCAGGCGCTCATCCAGAGCAGGTGCCAGCTGTGCCGCCTTGGCGCCTTCTGCGTAGGCGACCTGGCTGTCGTCGGCGAAGATCCCTTGCAGGGTCTCTTGCGCCTTGAGTGCCGACAGCACCGGTTTTAACGCGTAATCCACCGCCAGCATGTGGGCGATGCTGCCGCCGGTAGCGATGGGCAACACGACCTTGTGCTCCAGGGCGCGTTCGGGCAGCAGGTCGAGCAATGTTTTCAGCGCGCCGGCGAACGATGCCTTGTACACCGGGGTGGCGACGATCAGGCCATCGGCCTGGGCCACCAGTTGCTGGAAGTGCTGCACCTGCGGGCTGTCGAAGCGCGCATGGAGCAGGTCCTCGGCGGGGAAGTCACGTACCTGGAAGGTCACTACTTCGACGCCACGGTGCTGCAGCCACTGGCGCGAGCGCTCGAGCAACACGCCGGAGCGTGAACGGGTACCAGGGCTACCACCGATTGAGACGACCAGCATTGGAGCGCTTCCTTGTGTTCTGTTGGGAGTGACATTAACAGCCCGTTCATATATCTAGAAATCATATTTTTTCATTTGTTTATTCCACTTTTATCTATCCCCCAATACGGTCTCTGTGGGAGCGGGTTTACCCGCGAAGAAGCCAACACCGTTCCTTCAGGCATAAAAAAGGGCCGTCGAAACGGCCCGAAATCCCTGCTATGGCTAAGAGCAATGCAACGTGGATCCTTTAACGATTAGGTTGCGGCGTCAGGCGCAGATAAGGCTTCACCGCCCGATACCCTTTGGGGAAACGCTGCTTGATCTCCTCCTCGTCTTTGAGCGAAGGCACGATCACTACGTCGTCACCGTCCTGCCAGTTACCTGGCGTGGCGACCTTGTAGTTGTCGGTCAGCTGCAGCGAGTCGATCACCCGCAAAATCTCGTTGAAGTTGCGCCCGGTACTGGCCGGATAGGTAATGGTCAGGCGCACCTTCTTGTTCGGGTCGATGACGAACAGCGAGCGCACGGTCAGGGTGTCGTTCGCGTTCGGGTGAATCAGGTCGTACAGGTCGGACACCTTGCGGTCGGCGTCGGCGATGATCGGGAAGTTGACCACGGTGTTCTGGGTCTCGTTGATGTCATCGATCCACTTGTGGTGCGAGTCGACCGGGTCCACCGACAGCGCGATGGCCTTGACGCCGCGCTGGGCGAAGTCGTCTTTGAGCTTGGCGGTCAGGCCCAGTTCGGTGGTGCACACCGGGGTAAAGTCGGCCGGGTGGGAAAACAGCACACCCCAACTGTTGCCGAGCCACTCGTGGAAGCGGATCTTGCCTTCACTGGAATCCTGTTCGAAATCGGGGGCGATGTCGCCGAGTTTGAGGCTCATGGGGTGCGGCTCCTGTGCTGTGTTCTGGCCTTGTGGGGTTCAATGTGCCTGCATTCAGTTAAAAACAAAAAGAATAAATACTGATTTATTTATAACCACAGAGCATACCGAATTGCAGACATAAAAAAGCCTCGCACTAGGCGAGGCTTCTGGTTCAGCTACGGCTTACAGGAAGTTGTAAGTGTAGTTGAAGATCAGACGGGTCTGATCCTGGTCAGCCAGCGAGCTGGTGCCAGTGCCACGGTAGACACCGTGACGCAGGCTGGCGCCCAGGCCTTTGAAGGTGCCTTCCTGGATAACGTAGTCGACGCGGGCGTCACGTTCCCATTCGCTGAAGGTACCGTTGCCGTTGGCGTTCTTGCCGTCTTCACCTTTCAGGTAGGAGACCGAAGCTTTCAGGCCTGGCACGCCCAGACGCGCGAAGTCATACGAGTACTGACCGAAGGTGGTGTTCTCACCGGCCTTGGCGAACTGGTTGATCATGCTGTCGGTGAACAGGTAGAAGCTGGAACCAGCGGCGCCTTCGTTGCGGCCATTGCCATCAACGACGCTGCCTTGGTTGAGCCAGACGAAACCACCGTCATCGTTGACGCGCTGGTGACCGAGCATCAGCGCATGGCCGCCCAGGGTGTAGGTGAACATGGCGGACCAGGTCTTGTTGTCGACCTCGCCGAGGTTCTTGGCATAGCCACCGTTGTTGCTGAAGCGGTAGCCAGCTTCACCGTTCTTGCCGTCGCTGCTGCTGTCGAAGTAGCGCAGGTCAGTCTTGAACGACTGGTCGTCAGCAATCTTGAACACGTGGGTCGCGCCCAGGAAGTGCTGCTTGTAGAAATCTTCCAGGTTCGAGTAGTAGTACTGCAGGGTCAGGTCTGGGGTGAGCTTGTAGTCCAGGCCGCCGTAGCGGAACTTGTTGCTGTCCTGGGTAGCGCCCGCCACGGACAGGCCGGTACGGTTGCTCGAAGCACGGCCCATGGCGTGGGTCAGCTGACCGGCGTTGACGGTCAGGTTGTCGATTTCCTTCGACTGGATGGTGCCACCCTCGAAGGTCTGCGGCAGCAGACGGCCATCGTTGGCCACCAGGATCGGCAGGTTCGGCGCCAGGGCGCTACCGAAGTGGGCTTCGGTCTTGGAGAAGCGAGCCTTGGCATTACCGCCTACACGCGCCCACTGGCTTACAGCAGACCCGTCGGTATCGCTCGGGAAGAAGCTGCTGCTGTCAGGGTGCTTGCCGCGGCCGCCATCCAGGTGAATACCCCACAGGGCCTGAACATCGACGCCGAAGCCAACGGTACCTTCGGTGAAACCGGACAGGTAGTCGAGCTTGAAGCCCTGGCCAGACTCGCGGTTGTCAGCACCGCCGTCACGGTTGTCGTTGTTGAAGTACATGGTGCGCGAGCTGAGCGACAGTTTGCTGTCTTCAACGAAACCGGCAGCGCCTGCTTGTTGGGCGAGAACCCCCAGTGCCACGGCCAGAGCCAGGCTGGACTTGTACATGTTTTGCTCCTCTACGTTCTAATTCTTGTGTATCTCTGGAGGCGGGGTCTGCTGCCCCGCTCACCGTGGATTGGCGATTTAGTCCCAAAGCGTGACCATGAAGTCAATCGTTTCTAAACGTTTCGCGACTTTGGTCTAAGACGCCACCTGCGCTACAGGATAATGACAATCCTATAAATCCAAAATGACCGTTTTATGAATTTGTAAGATTTTTCCGGAATATGTTAGGAACCTTTACTGCCTTTTGTTGTAAACGGCACACTCGTTCATAACTGTGGGTTATTTGCAAACGTTTGCTCATAACCTAATTCCATACTGCTCTAAGGGACGAAAAAGCCTAGCAGCCCTGTCGGATTTCGCCATTGCGCGACATCAACGGCGCGCGGCTTAAAGCATTTGGCTCCTAAGCTAATTCTAAAAAGTTATTTATTTTAGATTTCTTAGATCATTTAGTCTTCTCGCCATCCATCACATCGATTGCCTGACGAGAGGTTCAACCATGATCCCGCACGCTCCGCTGCGCCTGTTCGCCGCCCTGACCCTCGCCGGCACCAGCTGGTTGGCCCAGGCCGCCGACCTGACCGTGGCCTACCAGACCACCGTTGACCCGGCCAAAGTGGCCCAGGTCGATGGCGACTACGAAAAAGCCAGCAAGGCCAGTATCGACTGGCGCAAATTCGACAACGGCGCCGATGTGATCACGGCTGTGGCCAGCGGTGACGTGCAGATCGGCTACCTCGGTTCCAGCCCGCTGGCCGCTGCGGCAACACGCAAACTGCCGGTCGAGACCTTCCTGATCGCCACCCAGATCGGCGCGGGCGAAGCACTGGTGGCGCGCGACAGCATCAAGAAGCCGCAAGACCTGATCGGCAAGAAAGTGGCCGTGCCTTTCGTTTCCACCGGCCACTACAGCCTGCTGGCGGCGCTCAAGGCCTGGAACATCGACCCGTCCAAAGTACAGATCCTCAACCTCGCGCCACCGGCGATCATTGCCGCCTGGAAACGCGGTGACATCGACGCGACCTACGTCTGGGACCCCGCCCTGGGCGTGGCCAAGGAAAACGGCAAGGTGCTGATCACCTCCGGTGAACTGGCCGAAAAAGGCGCACCGACCTTCGACGCCTGGATCGTGCGCAAGGACTTCGCCGACAAGCACCCTGACGTGGTCAAGGCGTTCGCCAAGGTCACCCTCGACGCCTACGCCGACTACCGCAAAGACCCGCAAGCGTGGCTGGCCAACAAGGACAACGTGGCCAAGCTGGTCAAGCTGTCCGGCGCCAAGGCCAGCGATATCCCGGTGCTGCTGGAAGGCAACGTCTACCCATTGGCCGCCGACCAGGCCAACGCCCTGGGTGCACCGACCACCCAAGCGCTGACTGACACAGCCACCTTCCTCAAGCAACAAGGCAAGGTCGACGCGGTGCTGCCGGACTACTCGCCGTACGTCAGCGCCAAGTTCCTTCCAAACTGATCCGGAGCCCGTCATGGCCTTGCTTGAACTGGAGCGCATCAGCGCACAGTACCCTGGCGCCAGCACCCCGGTGCTGGCCGACATCAACCTGAGCCTGGGGCCACGCCAGCTGCTGGTGGCCCTCGGGCCCTCCGGCAGCGGCAAGACGTCGCTGCTCAACCTGATCGCCGGCTTCGTCGCCCCCAGCGGCGGCCGCATCACCCTTGACGGTGCACCGGTCAACGGCCCCAGCGCCGAACGCGGTGTGGTGTTCCAAGACGATGCCTTGCTGCCCTGGCAGAACGTGCTGGGCAACGTCGCCTTTGGCCTTGAGCTGGCCGGCGTACCGCGCGCCCAGCGCGAGGCCAAAGCCCGCGAGATGCTGGCCTTGGTCGACCTGGAAGGGTTTGCCGAGCGGCGCATATGGCAATTGTCCGGTGGCCAGAAGCAGCGTGTTGGCCTGGCCCGCGCGCTGGCGGCCGACCCACGGGTACTGCTGATGGACGAGCCGTTCGGCGCGCTCGACGCGTTCACCCGCGAGCAGATGCAAGAGCTGCTGCTGCAGGTCTGGCAGCGCACCGCAAAGCCTGTGTTCCTGATTACCCACGACATTGAAGAAGCGGTGTTCCTCGCCAGCGAGCTGGTGCTGCTGGCGCCCAACCCGGGGCGTGTAGTCGAGCGCCTGCAGTTGGACTTCGGCCAACGCTACGCGGCGGGCGAGCCGGCCCGGGCGATCAAGTCCGACCCCCGCTTCATCGAAACCCGCGAGCATGTGCTGGCGCGGGTCTTCTCCCAACGCCAAAGCCTGCAGGAGCGCGCATGAGCAGCCTGGATCTGCCGGTTACCGGCAAACGCGACGCCCACACCCGGCCTGCTGAAAAGGTACGCCGCCCGCTTGCTACCCGCTGGATCAGCACCCTGACCCTGGCCAGCCTGCTGCTGGCCTGGTGGCTGGTGACGGCCGCCGGCTGGATCGAGCCGCTGTTCCTGCCAGCGCCCGGCGATATCCTGGCCAGGGCCTGGACCCTACTGACCCAGGGCTACATGGATGCCAGCCTGTGGCAGCACCTGGGGGCAAGCCTGGGCCGTATCGGCCTGGCGCTGGTCGCCGCCACCCTGACCGCCATCCCGGTCGGCATCGCCATCGGTTACAACCGCGTGGCGCGGGGCATTCTCGACCCGCTGATCGAGTTCTACCGCCCTATTCCGCCATTGGCCTATCTGCCGCTCATCGTCATCTGGTGCGGCATCGGCGAGCTGTCGAAAGTGTTGCTGATTTACCTGGCGATCTTCGCCCCGATTGCCATCGCCACCGCCACCGGCGTACGCACCGTCGACCCGGCCAAACTGCGCGCCGCGCAATCGCTGGGGGCGACCAAGGCGCAACTGATCCGCCACGTGATCCTGCCCAGCGCCTTGCCCGACATCCTCACCGGCATCCGCATCGGCCTTGGGGTCGGCTGGTCGACCCTGGTCGCCGCAGAATTGATCGCCGCCACCAGCGGCCTGGGCTTCATGGTGCAGTCGGCGGCGCAGTTCCTGGTCACTGACGTGGTGGTGCTGGGCATTCTGCTGATCGCCCTGATCGCCTTCGCGTTGGAAATGAGCCTGCGCGCGCTGCAACGCAAGCTGGTGCCCTGGCACGGGCAAAGTCACTGACCACGCCGGCATTTCGGCGCCTAGTAAAAACAGATCGAGACCGACATGAGCCTGACCATCACCCCTCTCAGCCCGGCGCTCGGCGCCCAGATCAGCGGCGTGGACATCAGCCGCGACATCACCACCGAGCAGCGCGACGCCATCGAGCAAGCGCTGCTCAAGCACCAGGTGCTGTTCTTCCGCGATCAACCGATCACCCCAGACCAGCAAGCCCGCTTTGCGACCCGCTTTGGTGACCTGCACATCCACCCGATTTACCCCAACGTGCCGGAAACCCCACAGGTGCTGGTGCTCGACACGGCGGTCACCGACGTGCGCGACAATGCCGTCTGGCACACCGACGTGACCTTCCTGCCGACCCCGGCGTTAGGCGCGGTACTCAGCGCCAAACAACTGCCGGCGTATGGCGGCGACACCCTGTGGGCCAGTGGCATTGCCGCCCTCGAAGCCTTGTCGGCGCCCCTGCGCGAGATGCTTGACGGGCTGACGGCCACCCATGACTTCACCAAGTCGTTCCCGCTCGAGCGTTTTGGCACCACGCCAGAAGACCTGGCGCGCTGGGAGGCGACCCGGCGCAACAACCCGCCGCTGTCACACCCAGTGATCCGCACGCACCCGGTCAGCGGGCGCAAGGCGCTGTTCGTCAACGAAGGGTTCACCACGCGCATCAATGAGTTGAACGAGTATGAGAGCGACGCATTGCTCAAGCTGCTGTTCGCCCATGCGACCAGGCCTGAGTTCAGCATTCGCTGGCGGTGGCAGGAAAATGATGTGGCGTTCTGGGACAACCGCGTGACCCAGCATTTTGCGGTGGATGATTACCGGCCGAATCGGCGGGTGATGCACCGGGCGACGATTTTGGGGGATGCGCCGTTTTGAACCGCGGGAGGCCGTTGGCCTCCATTCGCAGCACAAGGCTGCTCCTACAGGGGATCGCACATCCTGTAGGAGCAGCCTTGTGCTGCGAAAGGGCCGCAAAGCGGCCCCAGCGGTCTAGCGGACCAGGTGCAAGTACTGCATATGCCGCTCGTACTGGTCGAGGATGTCGTTGATGATCTGCTCCTTGCTGTAGCCCACCAGGTCGTAGTTCTGGCTGCCCTCACTCAGGTGCACCTCCGCCCGGTAATAACGGCGGTTCTTCAACTCCTGAGCACCCAGCCCACCCAGCGCAAACGACGGCGTGAAATAGCCGCGCATCTGCACCTGGTAGATGAAGGGTTGCTCCTCGCCATGGCCCACTTTCAAGCTGACGTTGTCGTGGCTCGGGTCGTCCTGGGTAATCAGCACCAGGCCCTTCTGCTCGAACACCTCACGCACATCGGCAATCGCCGGGCGCACCACGTCGTCCATGAAGCGGTACACCTCATCGCGTGATGGGAAGTGCACGGCCTGGCTCAGGCGCTGGCGCCAGCCGCCGCGCCCGCGACGCGACTGAGCGAACGGCGCCAGCGAATGCATCTGCGCAATCTGCCGCTGGGACTCCAGGTAAAACGCCTTGTGCAGCCCCCACATCATGCACAGCAAGATCAGCGAGAACGGCAGCGAGGTCAGCACCACCGCCGACTTCAGCGAATCGATGCTGCCGGCGAACAGCAATGCACTGGTGATCAGCGCGGTCATCGCGCCCCAGAAAATCCGCAGCCAGTTAGGCCCGTCTTCATCCGGGTCACCCCCCTTGGCCGACAAAGTCGACAGCACCACAGTGCCCGAGTCGGCCGAGGTGACGAAGAACACGAAGCTGATAAACACCGTGGTCGCGATGACCACCTTGCTCCAGGGGTAGGTCTCCAGCAGCAGGTACAGGCTCATCGACGGGTTATCCAGCGCCGATTGGCCAAGCGCGGTCATGCCATGGTTGATGACCTGGTCCAATGCGCTGTTGCCGAAGATCGACATCCACGCCAGGGTGAAGCCCAGGGGAATCAACAACACGCCGAAGACGAATTCGCGGATGGTGCGCCCGCGCGAAATACGCGCAATGAACAAGCCCACGAATGGCGCCCAGGCAATCCACCAGGCCCAGTAGAACACCGTCCAGCCGCCCAGCCAGTCGCGGTTTTCGCCATAGGCATAGACGTCGAAGCTCTTGCGGGGCAAGGCGCCGAGGTAGTCACCCAGGTTCTGGATAAGCGTGTTGAACAGGTGCTGGGTAGGGCCGGCAAACAGCACGAACAGCAACAGCGCGCAGGCCAGGAACAGGTTGATGTCGCTCATCACCCGCACGCCTTTCTCCACCCCGGCGACCGCCACGGCCACCGCCGCGCCCATCATCAGGGTGATCAGCGCGACCTGCACCCACTGGCTGTGGCTGATCCCGAACAGGTAATCCAGGCCGGCATTCAAGTGCAACACGCCAAAGCCCATGTCGGCGCCCAGGCCGAACACCGTGGCAATGATGCCGAAGCCATCCACCGCGTAACCAATCGGCCCGTTGATGCGCTTGCCGATCAGGGGGTACAGCGCCGAGCGCAAGGCCAGCGGCAGGTTATGCCGGTAGGCGAAGTAGGCCAGCGCCATGCCGACGAAGGCAAACACGCCCCAGCCATGCAGGCCCCAGTGCAGGAACAGGATCTGCATGGCCTGGCGCCCGGCCTCTGCCGTGCCTGCTTCGCCTTGGGGCGGCTGCAGCATGTGGGTCAGCGGTTCGGATACGCAGAAGAAGAACAGCGTGATGCTGATGCCGGCGGCAAACAGCATGCCGGCCCAAGACAAGTAGCTGAACTCGGGTTCGTCGTGGTCGGCACCGAGCTTGATCTTGCCGTAGCCAGACAAGGCGGTGACCACCACGAAGACCAGGTACAGCGTCATCGCCAGCATGTAGTACCAGCCGACCGTGTTGGCCGCCCAGTTCTGTGCCGCCAGCAACCAGTCGCCTGCGGCTTGCGGATTGGTGATGACAATGAGGCCGAAGATGAGGATGAAACTTGCCGCGAAATAGAACACCGGAGGGTTCATGCGCATCTTGCCGTTGGCAAGGGTGGGGGTCGGTGCACTCATCGGGCATGCACCTCGTCACGTGACGTAAGGTTCGAAATGAACGGGTTCAGCAAAGGAATCCTCCTGTTGAACACCGGCAGCGGACCAGCGTTTTTTCATTGAACAAGCGTTCAAGTTAACCATGGATCGGGATTTGATGCGAACCGGGGTGCTGATCGGTGCATGCCTGAACCGGCCCGCGAAAGGGCCGGTACAGCCAGTAAAGACCTCAGGTCAGTTCTTGTCCTGGCAATCCAGCTGCAGGTTGGCCTGGGTAATGTTGCTCTCGGCCGGCACGCTGCGGGTGAGCCACACATTACCGCCAATGGTCGAGCCCTTGCCGATGGTAATGCGCCCCAGGATCGTCGCCCCCGCATAGATCACCACGTCGTCCTCGACGATCGGGTGGCGCGGCAGGCCTTTGTGCAGGGTACCCGACTCATCGCTTGGGAAGCGCTTGGCGCCCAGTGTCACCGCCTGGTAGATACGTACCCGCTCGCCGATGATCGCGGTCTCGCCAATCACCACGCCGGTGCCGTGGTCGATGAAGAAGCTCGGGCCGACCTGCGCGCCGGGGTGGATGTCGATACCGGTCGCCGAATGCGCCAGCTCCGAACTGATACGCGCCAGCAGCGGCAAACCAGCCTGGTACAAGTGATGCGCCAGGCGGTGATGGATGATGGCGAGGATGCCTGGGTAGCACAGCAGCACCTCATCGACACTGCGCGCCGCCGGGTCACCGTGGTAGGCGGCCAGCACGTCGGTGTCGAGCAATACCCGCAGGTTGGGCAGCGCCGCGGCAAAATCCTGGATCAGCCGCAGTGCCTGGGCATCGACGGACACCAAGTCACCCTGGCTCTGCCGGGCGGCGTAGCGCAGCTCCAGGCGGGCCTGGGCCAGCAATGCGGTCAGGGCGGCATCCAGGGTGTGCCCTACGTAAAAATCTTCACTCTCTTCGCGCAGGTCGACCGGCCCAAGGCGCATCGGGAACAGCGCCCCGCACAACTGCTCGAGAATCTGCCGCATGGCCTCGCGAGAGGGCAGTTCGCGCCCGCCCTGCTCGCCAATGCTGCGGCCATTGCGGCTGCGCCATTGCTCACGGGCGCTGCGCAAACCACTGACGATGCTGTGCAGCTGCCAATGCGCGGATGTTGGTTGTTCGCTCACGGTGTTCTCCTGCCTGGGGCCAATCTGTCGTTATGCAATCCACTCTACGGCAAATCCATCCCTTGGAAAAAACAACGCTTTATTCCATCCTGCGCTAAGTCGGGCATAAGCCGCGATGACGGCGCCAGTATCCTGGCCTACCCTCAAAGCTGACTTCACTCGGCATAAAAACAAAACGGAATAATAAGATAATTTTTTATTATTTCCTGGCCTAAGCGGCCAACTTTATAGTCGCCACCCACTACTTCCACACCAAGCGCGGGGCCTGACATGTCGAAATTCGCCAAACCGCTACTCAACGCCAGCCTGGCCATCCTGCTGGGTGCCGGCCTGCTCAGCCAGGCCTTCGCCGGCGAGCAATTGAAGACCATTCAGGAAAAGGGCGTGATCAACGTCGGCCTGGAAGGCACCTACCCACCGTTCAGCTTCGTCAACGCAGACGGAAACCTGACCGGCTTCGAGGTTGAACTCTCCGAGCTGTTGGCCAAGGAGCTCGGGGTCAAAGCCAAGGTTCAACCGACCAAATGGGATGGGATCCTCGCCGCGCTGGAATCCAAGCGTCTGGACGTGGTGATCAACCAAGTGACCATTTCCGAAGAGCGCAAGAAGAAGTACGACTTCTCCGAGCCCTACACCATTTCCGGCATCCAGGCGCTGATCCTGAAGAAGAAGGCCGAGCAGCTGAACATCCACAAAGCGGCTGACCTGGCTGGCAAGAAAGTCGGCGTAGGCCTGGGCACCAACTACGAGCAATGGGTCAAGCAAGATGTTCCGCAAGCAGACGTGCGCACCTATGAAGACGACCCGAGCAAATTCGCCGACCTGCGCAACGGCCGCATCGACGCGATCCTGATCGACCGCCTGGCCGCACTGGAATACGCGCAAAAAGCCAAGGACACCGAGCTTGCCGGCGACGCCTTCTCGCGCCTGGAAAGCGGCGTGGCCCTGCGCAAAGGCGAACCTGAGTTGCTGGCGGCCCTCAACAAGGCCATCGACAAGCTCAAGGCCGACGGCACGCTGGCCAAGCTGTCGGAAAAATACTTCGGTGCCGATGTCACTAAATGATCGCTGAAAGCCTGCAACTCGTTGTCGATTCCACGCCCTTCCTGCTGAAGGGCGCGGGTTATACGGTGCTGCTCAGTGTCGGTGGCATGTTCTTCGGCCTGGTGCTGGGGTTTGCCCTGGCGCTGATGCGGCTGTCGAAGATGTTGCCGCTGAACTGGCTGGCACGCATCTACGTGTCGTTCTTCCGGGGCACGCCGCTGCTGGTGCAGCTGTTCGTGATCTACTTCGGCATGCCGCAGATCGGTATCGAACTCGACCCCATCCCGGCCTCGCTGATCGGCCTGTCGCTGAACATGGCAGCTTACATCTGCGAAATCCTGCGTGCGGCGATTTCATCGATCGACCGTGGCCAGTGGGAAGCCGCTGCCAGCATCGGCATGACCCGCACCCAGGCCATGCGCCGGGCCATCCTGCCGCAAGCCCTGCGTACGGCCTTGCCGCCGCTGGGCAACAGCTTCATCTCGCTGGTCAAGGACACCGCCCTGGCGGCGACCATCCAGGTGCCCGAGCTGTTCCGCCAGGCCCAGCTGATTACCGCACGCACCTTCGAAGTCTTCACCATGTACCTGGCTGTGGCGGTTATCTACTGGATCCTCTGCAGTATCCTCGCGCACTTCCAGAACCGCATGGAAGCGCGGGTCAACCAGCATGACCAGGAGCATTGAGCATGATCGTAGTTAAAGGCCTGTCCAAGCAGTTCAAGGGCCAGACCGTGCTCAATGGCATCGACCTGACCGTGCAGCCAGGCGAAGTGGTCGCCATCATCGGCCCCAGCGGCTCGGGCAAGACCACCTTCCTGCGCTGCCTCAACCTGCTGGAAACCCCCGACGCCGGGCAGATCCAGATCGGCGCCATCAGCATCGATGCCAATCGCCCGCTGGGTGGGCAGCAGAGTGCGATTCGCCGGTTGCGTCAGCAGGCCGGTTTCGTGTTCCAGAACTTCAACCTGTTCCCCCACCGCACCGCCCTGGAAAACGTCATCGAGGGCCCGGTGATCGTCAAGAAGACACCCCGCGACCAGGCCATCGTCCTGGGCCGCAAGCTGATGGCCAAGGTAGGCCTGGCGGGCAAGGAAGACGCCTACCCGCGGCGCCTTTCCGGTGGCCAGCAGCAGCGGGTAGCGATTGCCCGTGCCCTGGCGATGGAGCCTGAGGTGATTCTGTTTGACGAACCGACCTCGGCGCTCGACCCGGAGCTGGTTGGCGAAGTGCTCGCCACCATCCGCGGCCTGGCCGAAGAAAAGCGCACCATGATCATCGTTACCCACGAGATGAGTTTTGCCCGTGATGTGGCGAACCGGGTGATCTTCTTCGACAAGGGGGTGATCGTCGAACAGGGTGAAGCCAAGGCGCTGTTTTCGGCGCCCAAGGAAGAGCGCACCCGGCAGTTCTTGCGCAAGTTCCTCGGCACCGCAGCTTCGGAATAAACCTGTACTGGCCTCTTCGCGGTCCGACTTGCCCGCGAAGAAGCCGGCACCCGCTGCGCAAATCTCAACTTCTATATATATTCCAAAAGGTTAGTTCATAATCTTTTAATAAGCCATTAGGGTATATACACCGGACCACCGGACCAGCAAACGTCTGTCGCCATCAGCTGAAGCGACGCATCTACTTTTGTGAGGTTAGGAATGGTCAGGATCACAATCACCCCAGTGCGTATCGCCAGGGCATTGAGTGCAGCCAAGGAGCGGTACTGATGTCCAGCCAGCCAAATACCCTTTTCCACAGCGACGTCGACAGCTCGCCCCTGCTGCTGCCAGCCAAGGTGCTGCGCAACGACGCCGAGGCCCTGCAAGCCGCACGCGAACTGGCCGACGTGGCCCGTGAGCAGGCCGCACGCCGCGACCAGCAACGCAAACTGCCGTGGGCAGAGATCGAGCAGTTCACCCGTAGCGGCCTGGGCAGCATCAGCGTACCCAAGGCCTATGGCGGCCCCGATGTCTCGTTCGAAACTGTGGCGGAAGTCTTCCGCCTGATCAGTGCCGCCGACCCGGCCCTGGGGCAGATCCCACAGAACCAGTTCGGTATGCTGCAGTTGCTGCGCCTGACCGCCACCGAGGCACAGCAGGCGGTGATCTTCCGCAGCGTGCTGGACGGCTGGCGCATCGGCAATGCCGGCCCCGAGCGCGGCACCAAAGACACCCTGACCCTGAAGGCAAAGATCACCCGCGTAGGCGACGGTTATCGCATCAGTGGTGAAAAGTTCTACTCCACGGGCGCCTTGTACGCCCACTGGGTGGCGGTCAAGGCACTGGACGACGAAGGCCGCCAGCGCCTGGCCTTCGTCCGCCGCGGCAGCCCTGGGCTGCGCATCGTCGATGACTGGTCTGGGTTCGGCCAACGCACCACCGCCAGCGGCACCGTGCTGCTCGACCAGGTGCCGGTCGATGCGGAACTGGTGATCGACAACTGGCGCCAGCGTGACACGCCGAATATCCAGGGCGCGGCTTCGCAGTTGATCCAGGCAGCCATCGACGCCGGCATCGCCGAAGCGGCCATCGATGATGCCATCAGCTTTGTGCGCGACAAATCGCGGCCCTGGATCGACGCCAAGGTCGAGCGCGCCAGCGACGACCCGTACGTGATCGCCGATATCGGCCGCCTCAAGCTCGAGCTGCACGCTGCCGAGGCGCTGCTGCGCAAGGCGGCGCGGGTGCTCGATGAGGTCAATGCCGCCCCCATCGACGCCGCTTCTGCTGCCCGCGCTTCGATCGCCGTGGCCGAGGCCAAGGTGCTGACCACCGAGGTCTCGTTGCAGGCCAGCGAAAAGCTGTTCGAGCTGGCCGGCAGCCGCGCCACCCTGGCCGAGTTCAACCTCGACCGCCACTGGCGCAACGCCCGCGTGCACACCCTGCATGACCCGGTGCGCTGGAAGTACCACGCGGTGGGCGCTTACCACCTGAACGGCAGCCTGCCTGCGCGGCATTCCTGGATCTGATTATTGGCCCTGGGGCCGCTTCGCAGCCCAATCGCCGGCAAGCCGGCTCCCACCTTCAGAGCGCTACCGCCGAACGTGTGGGAGCCGGCTTGCCGGCGATTGGGGCGCGAAGCGGCCCCCAAGGCCCCGGAGAAACACCATGACCACAAACATCATCACCAGCGACACCCAAGCCCTGGCCATCGCCGAAGATATCGCCCAGCAACTGCGCCGCGACAGCGCCCTGCGCGACCGCGAGCGTCGCCTGCCCCATGCCGAACTCGACCTGTTCACCCGCTCCGGCCTGTGGGCCATCAGCGTGCCCAAGGCCTTCGGCGGCGCCGGTGTGTCCAACGTCACCCTGGCCAAAGTCATCGCCCGCATCGCCCAGGCCGATGGCTCCTTGGGGCAGATCCCGCAAAACCACTTCTATGCCCTGGAAGTGCTGCGGGTAAACGGCAGCCCTGAACAACAGCAACGCCTGTACGCCGAAGTGCTGGCCGGCCGGCGCTTTGGCAATGCCTTGGCCGAACTGGGCACCAAGACCGCCAACGACCGCACCACCCGCCTGAGCCGCGACGGTGATGGGTTCCGTATCAATGGGCGCAAGTTTTATTCCACCGGTGCCCTTTACGCCCAGCGCATCCCGACCTCGGTGATCGATGACGATGGCGTGCAACAATTGGCCTTCGTCCCCGCCGACAGCCAAGGCCTGCAGGTGATCGACGACTGGAGCGGCTTCGGCCAGCGCACCACCGGCAGTGGTTCGGTGGTATTCGACAACGTGTGGGTCAGCGCCCAAGACGTAGTCCCCTTCCAGAGCGCCTTCGAACGCCCGACCCCAGTCGGCCCACTGGCACAGATTCTCCACGCTGCCATCGACACCGGCATCGCCCGCGCCGCCTACGAAGATGCCCTGCACTTCGTGCGCACCCGCAGCCGCCCCTGGGTCGACTCGGGCCTGGACAAGGCCAGCGAAGACCCCTTGACCCTGAAAAGCTTCGGCCAACTGGCGATCCGCCTGCACGCCACCGAAGCCCTGCTCGAACGCGCCGGTGAATACCTCGACCGCGCCCAGCAAGACAGCAGCGCCGACAACGTCGCCGCCGCCTCCATTGCCGTGGCCGAAGCACGCGCCATCAGCACCGAGATTTCCCTCGCCGCCGGCACCACGCTGTTCGAACTGGCCGGTAGCCAGGCCACCCTCGCCGAGCACAACCTCGACCGCCACTGGCGCAACGCCCGCGTGCACACCCTGCACGACCCAGTGCGCTGGAAGTACCACGCCATCGGCAACTACTACCTGAACAACGAAAACCCGCCGCGTCGGGGGACGATCTGATGGCCAAACAGATTCTGCTCAATGCCTTCAACATGAACTGCATCGGGCACATCAACCATGGCCTGTGGACCCACCCGCGGGACACCTCGACCCAGTACAAGACGCTTGAATACTGGACCGACCTGGCACGCCTGCTGGAACGGGGCTTGTTCGACGGCCTGTTCATCGCCGACATCGTCGGCACCTACGACGTCTATGGCCAGTCGCTGGAGGTAACGCTCAAGGAGTCGATCCAGCTACCCGTCAACGACCCCCTGCTGTTGGTCTCGGCCATGGCTGCCGTCACCCGCCACCTGGGCTTCGGCCTTACCGCCAACCTCACCTACGAGGCGCCTTACCTGTTCGCCCGGCGCCTCTCCACGCTCGACCACCTCACCAATGGCCGGGTCGGCTGGAACATCGTCACCGGCTACCTCGACAGCGCGGCCCGCGCCATGGGCCTGGCGCAGCAACCCGAGCATGATCGGCGCTACGACCAGGCCGACGAGTACCTGCAGGTGCTGTACAAACTGCTCGAAGGCAGCTGGGCTGACGATGCCGTGGTCGCCGACCGCGAGCAGCGCGTCTACGCCCAGCCCGACAAGGTGCGCAAGGTCAGCCACCACGGTGAGTTCTACAACGTCGAGGGCTACCACCTGTGCGAGCCCTCAGCGCAACGCACACCGGTGCTGTTCCAGGCGGGCAGTTCCCCGCGCGGCCTCGCCTTTGCCGGCAACCATGCCGAGTGCGTGTTCATCAGCGGCCAGGACAAAACCGCCACCCGCGCCCAGGTCGACAAGGTGCGCGCGGCCGCCAAGGCGGCGGGCCGCGATCCGCAGGCGGTCAAGGTGTTCATGGGCATCACGGTGATCGTCGCCCCCACTGAGCAACAGGCCCAAGCCAAGCATGCCGAGTACCTGCGCCATGCCAGCCCCGAGGCCGGCGTGGCGCACTTTGCCGCCTCCACCGGCATCGACTTTGCGGCCTATGGGCTGGACGAGCCGATCGGCTTCAGCAAGGGCAACGCCATTCAGTCGGCCACGCGCCAGCTGCAGGAAAACGCCTGGACCCGCCGCCGCCTGCTTGATCAGCACGCCCTGGGCGGGCGCTACGTGACCCTGGTCGGCAGCCCTGAACAGGTCGCCGATGCCCTGATCGCCTGGCTCGACGAAACCGGGCTGGACGGCTTCAACCTGACCCGCACCGTTACACCAGAAAGCTTTGAGGATTTCATCGACCTGGTCATCCCGCAGCTACAACAGCGTGGCCGCTACAAGACCGCCTACGCCGAGGGCACCCTGCGCGAGAAGTTGTTCGATACCGACCACCCGCACCTGCCCGCCAGCCATCCCGGCTCGCGCTACCGCTTTACCCCAACCCCTGCCCCGACTGGAGCCCTGCACCATGCTTGAGAAACTGTTCCGGCCCGTCGCGGCCATTGCGGTCACCCTTGGCCTGTCCGCCAGCGCCTTCGCCGCCGAGCCGATGAAAATCGGTACCACCTCCGCCTTTGCGATTCCCCTGGAAACCGCCGTGGAAGAAGCCCACAAGCAAGGCCTGGACGTGAAGCTGATCGAGTTCAGCGATTGGATAGCCCCCAACGTCAGCCTCAACAGCGGCGACATCGACGTGAACTACTTCCAGCACATCCCGTTCCTGGAAAACGCCAAGGCCGCTGCGGGCTTCAACCTGGTGCCCTACGCGCCAGGCATCATCAACAACGTCGGCCTGTACTCGAAAAAGTACAAAAGCTTCGCCGAGCTGCCCGAAGGCGCCAGCGTGGCCATCGCCAACGACCCGATCAACAGCGGCCGTGGCCTGCAGTTACTGGCCAAGGCGGGGCTGATCACGCTTAAACCTGGGGTCGGCTACAAGGCCACGGAAGACGACATCATCGCCAACCCCAAGCACCTTAAAATCCTTCAGGTCGAGGCGGTGCAACTGGTGCGCGCCTATGACGACGCTGACCTGGTCCAGGGCTACCCGGCCTACATCCGCCTGGCCAACAGCTTCGACGCCACCTCCGCGCTGCTGTTCGATGGCCTGGAAAACAAAGAGTACGTGATCCAGTTCGTCATTCGCCCGCAAAGCAAGGACGACCCGCGCCTGGCCAAGTTCGTCGATATCTACCAGCACTCGCCCGCGGTGCGCGCGGCCTTGAACAAAGCCCACGGCAACCTCTACCAGGCCGGTTGGGAGGGCTGACATGAGCCAGGCCAGCGCGCTCAGGGCGCCGACACCCCAACCATTGCCGCCAACGGCCAAGGAACAGGCCCTGCGCCCAGAGGTCAACGAAGCCCACGTGCGCTTCATCGGCCTCGGCAAGACCTACCCTGGCCAGGCTCAGCCTGCCTTGCAAGGCATCGACCTGAACATCCGCCATGGCGAGATCTTCGGCATCATCGGCCGCAGCGGCGCCGGCAAGTCGTCGCTGCTGCGCACCATCAACCGCCTGGAACAACCCAGCCAGGGCCGCGTGCTGATCGACCAGGTGGACATCGCGCCCTTCGACGAGGACCGCTTGGTTGCGCTGCGCCGGCGCATCGGCATGATTTTCCAGCACTTCAACCTGATGTCGGCCAAGACCGTGTGGCAAAACGTCGAGCTGCCACTGAAAGTGGCCGGCGTGCCCAAGGCCGAGCGCCAGCGCAAGGTGCGCGCACTGCTGGAGCTGGTCGGCCTGCAGGAAAAGCACCACGTCTACCCCGCGCAGTTGTCGGGCGGGCAAAAGCAACGCGTCGGCATCGCCCGGGCGCTGGTGCACGACCCCGAGATCCTCTTGTGTGACGAGGCCACCTCGGCACTCGACCCTGAAACCACGGCCTCGATCCTTGAACTGCTGCGTGACATCAACCAGCGCCTGGGCCTGACCATCGTGCTGATCACCCATGAAATGGCGGTAATCCGCGATATCTGCCACCGCGTGGTGGTGCTGGAGCGCGGCGAAGTGGTCGAGCAAGGGGAAGTCTGGCGGGTATTCGGCACACCGCGCCATGAAGTGACGCGGACCTTGCTCGCGCCCTTGCAGGCCAAGCTGCCCGCGACTTTGCAGGCCAGCCTCAAGGCCAGCCCGCAAAGCCGCGACAGCGCCGTGGTGCTCAAGCTGACCTTGCTCGGCGAGCCGGAGCTTTCTGCCCTGTTCATCGACCTCGGCGGCCGGGTGCGCCTGCTGCAAGGTGGCGTTGAAACCATCGGTGAGCATGCCCTGGGGCAGTTGATCCTGTCGGTGCAGCATTCGCCACACGACACCCACCAATTGCTGGAGCGTGCCCGCCGTTGGGCCGAAGACGTGGAGGTACTGGGCCATGTGGTTTGATCGCCTGCTTGAAGGTTTGCTCGACACCCTGCTGATGGTCGGCGTGTCGTCGCTGATCGCGCTATTGGTGGGTGTACCGATGGCGGTGCTGCTGGTCACCAGCGACAAGGGCGGCATCTTCGAGGCACCGCTGCTGAACCGGGTGCTGGGCGCGTTCGTCAACCTGTTCCGCTCGATCCCGTTTCTGATCCTGATGGTCGCGCTGATCCCCTTCACCCGCCTGGTGGTAGGCACCACCTATGGTGTATGGGCGGCCGTGGTGCCGCTGACCATCGCCGCCACCCCCTTCTTTGCCCGGATTGCCGAGGTGAGCTTGCGCGAAGTGGACCACGGCCTGGTGGAAGCGGCGCAAGCCATGGGCTGCCGGCGCTGGCACATCGTCTGGCATGTACTGCTGCCCGAAGCGCTGCCCGGCATCGTCGGGGGGTTCACCATTACCCTGGTGACCCTCATCAACTCGTCAGCCATGGCCGGGGCGATTGGCGCCGGTGGGCTGGGCGACATTGCCTATCGGTATGGGTACCAGCGCTTCGACAGCCAGATCATGCTGACCGTGATCGCCATGCTGGTGGCGTTGGTGGCGTTGATTCAACTGGGTGGGGATCGGCTGGCGAAGGGGTTGAACAAGCGGTGAATTGTCAGGGGCCGTTTTGCGGCCCCATTCGCAGTTGTACAGAAACTCAATTATCGTTGAGATAAAACCACATCAAGGCGCTAACGCTAACTATCGAAACAATACTTTCGTTTTTAGCGCTGACCTCTCCCCACACGGTAAAAACTAAATAAAACCTTAGTTTTCCTTGAATGTTCCCTGTCGCCGACCATAATCGAAACTATTCTTTCGAACCGGCTGAACACCCATGGGCTCCCTCAAACAGATCCAGACACCTCTCGATTTGGGAAATGCAGTACGTGAGGTACGCAAAAACCAGGCAATAACCCAATCGGACCTGGCCCTCATCGTCGGCAAAAGCCACGTCCTGCTCAGGGACATCGAGCGAGGCAAGGGCAGTGTGTCACTCGCAAGCGTCCTGCAAGTGATGCAGGAACTTGGCATACGGGTTTATGTGGATGTGCCTGACAAATGAGAGCCCTCCAAATCCTGATCAACAGCCACCACGTTGCAACGCTCAGCGACAACGCAGGTGTCTGGAGCCTGGAATATACGCCAGCCTGGATAGCCCGACCCGACGGCTATGATCTGTCGCCCGCACTGCCTCGTGCCAAAGGCTTGCTGGTTGATGGATCATCCGAGCGCCCTGTCCAATGGTTCTTCGACAATCTGCTGCCCGAAGAGCAAGCACGCACATTGCTGGCCAGCGATGCAAAGCTCGAATTCGCGGACGCTTTTGGCTTGCTCAGCTACTACGGTTCAGAGTCGGCAGGTGCAATCACATTGCTACCTGAGCCACAACTTGAGCAGGCGAGCGGCCTGAAGCCCATCTCGGACGCTCAGTTGAGTGAGAGGATTCGCAACCTGCCCCGAGTCGCATTGACCACAGGCGCCCCGAAGCGTATGTCACTCGCTGGCGCGCAGCATAAGCTGCCGATTGTCATGGACAAAGACGCCCTGTTCGAACCGATCGGCAACACGCCGTCGACCCATATCCTCAAGCCCGACCACCCCGACCGTGACCTCTATGACGCGACCGCAGTGAACGAGTGGTTCGTGATGAGTGTTGCACGAGCGGTAGGGCTGCAAGTACCCGATGTGAAGGTTCGCCGCGTACCCGAGGCAGCCTATCTGATCGAGCGCTTCGACCGCACACGGGTGAATGATCGGCTCGAACGCGTGCATGTGCTGGATGCTTGCCAATTGCTCACGCTCGACAAAAGCTTCAAGTACCAACAAGCGACTGCAGAAACGTTACGAAAGATTCTCGGGCAGGTCCGGAATGTGGCCCAGACGCGGCTTCAGCTATTCAGGTGGTTGGTATTCAACATTGTCGTTGGCAACAACGATGCCCACTTGAAAAACCTGTCGTTCTTCGTGCGTCCGGATGCGTATTACCTCGCACCGCACTACGACCTCTTGTGCACCGCCGTTTACGGCGAATCCGCTGCGCCATGGCTTGAGGCAGAACTGGTGTGGAAGCCAGAAGGCGTCCGCACCCACGCTGACATTACCAGGGCCAGCGTCATCAGCCTCGGTGAAGCGATTGGCGTACGCGCGCCGCTGGGTAACAAGATCATTGATGAGCTGGTACCGGGCGTGGAAGATGCAGCAAGAGACCTTCTGGAAAAAAACGTCCATGCCTGGCATGCCGGTGAAAGCAGGCTGGTCAGGCGCATCGTCCATGGCGTGATCCGCGACATGACGGAAAAACTACGGCCCTGAGCCATCACCCCCACTCTAGGTCCTGCGCCGGCACCGGCCGGCCGAACCAGTAACCCTGGCCCAACTGGCACTGCTCCTGCAGCAGGAAGCTGGCCTGCTCTTGCTGCTCGATGCCCTCGGCATGCACTTGCATGCCCATGCTGCGGGCCAGGGCAATGATCACCCGCACGATCGCGATGTCGTCATCGTCATGTGGCAAGCCCGCGACAAAGCCCTGATCGATCTTCAGCTTCTGCACCGGCAAACGCTTGAGCCGCAGCAGCGATGAATACCCCGTGCCGAAGTCGTCGATCGCCAAGGTCACGCCCAGTTCACGCAGGCGATGCAGCTGCTCCAGCGCCACTTCCGGGTCTTCCATCACCGCACTCTCGGTGACTTCCAGCTCCAGCATCGCCGGGGCCAGGCCGGTTTCGTGCAGCACTTCGGCCACCTGCCGATACAACGCGTGCTGGCCAAACAGACGGCTTGAGATATTCACCGCGACGAACGCCAGCTGCCGGCCTTCGCGCTGCCACTGCACCATCTGCAGGCAAGCCTGACGCAGCACCCAGGTGTCGATTTCGGCAATCAACCCGGTGCGCTCGGCGATCGGTATGAACTCGCTCGGCGGCACCAGGCCGCGCTGAGGATGCGCCCAGCGCACCAGGGTCTCGACCCCTACCCGCTCGGCCGTGGCCAGGTCATGCACCGGCTGGAAGTACACCCGCAGTTCATCCTGCTCCAAGGCACGGCGCAGCTCGCCGGCGGTTTCCACCCGGTGCTGGGCGTGCGCGGTCAGCTCTTCGGTGTACAGCGCATAGCAGGCGCGCCCGCTGCTCTTGGCCTTGAACAGTGCCGCGTCGGCATTGCGCAGCAACTGCTCGGTACCCAGCGCATCGCTGGGGAACAGGCTGATGCCGACGCTGACACTGATGAACAGGCGATGGCCATCGAACACGAACGGCTCGCGCATACGCTCGATGATGCGTTGCGCCAGCTTGCCCGCCTGGCCGACTTGCTGGCAGTTCTCGGCCAGTACACCGAACTCGTCCCCCCCCAGCCGCGCCAGGGTCACCCCATTGCCCACCACCTCGCCCAGGCGCTCGCCCACCAGCTTGAGCAACTGATCGCCGATGGTGTGGCCAAGGCCGTCGTTGATGCTCTGGAAATGGTCCAGGTCGAGCAGCAGCAAACCGCAACCGCGTTTGTTGGCTTGCGCCGTCACCAGCGCCTGCTCGACGCGGTCGGTGAACAGCAGGCGGTTGGGCAGGCCGGTCAGCGGGTCGTGATGGGCCAGGTAGGCCAATTCCTGCTCGGTATGCTTGATCGCACTGATGTCGCTGAAAACCGCCACGTAATGGCTTAGCGCACCAGCGTCATCGCGTATGGCGCAGATCGTCTGCCATTGCGGGTAGATCTCGCCGCTTTTGCGGCGGTTCCAGATCTCGCCGCTCCATTCGCCCTTTTCGGCCAGGGTGGCAAAGATCTGCTGATAGAACGACGCGCCATGGCGGCCCGATTTGAACTTGTTCGGGCGCTGGCCAATGACCTCATCCTGCTGGTAACCGGTAATACGCATGAAGGCGCGGTTGACGTGCACGATCAGGCCTTGGCGGTCGGTCACCAGCACCCCTTCGAGGGTACTGTCGAACACCGCCGCCGCCATGCGCAGCCGCTCGCGGTCCTCACAGCGCAGGCGCGCGCCAATGCCGATGAAATTGAGCAGGCGTGCCCGCGACACGAAAATCAGCACCGCGCTGAACAAGACCCAGATCACCACATTGATCTGCCGCCCCACCGTCAGTGCCAGCGGGTCGTCAGTCATACCATGCAGGAGCATCTCCGCCAGCACCAGCCAGAGGATCGACAGCACCACATAGAGCGCAGCCATGCGCAAGGCGTCGCGAACGGAAACAGACATGTCGGGTGGAATGGCCCATGAACGAAGAGCGCGCATTATAAAGGGTGAAACATGTCGTGACGTCCTATCTGAAAGGGTGACTGGTTTTATTTCCCTGCCAAGGGATAATCAGACCCTTCCCCTGTGTTATCGAGGGTTTTAACACCTATGTGGTACAACGGCCTGCTCGACTTGTCGGCCTGGCAACTGGTCGGCATCACTTTGTTGATGACCCATGTGACCATCGTCAGCGTCACGGTTTACCTGCATCGCTACTCCGCGCACCGGGCCTTGGAGCTCAACGGCGCGCTCAAGCATTTCTTCCGTTTCTGGCTGTGGCTGACCACGGCGCAGAACACCCGCGAGTGGACCGCCGTCCACCGCAAGCACCACGCCAAGTGCGAAACCCCCGACGACCCGCACAGCCCGGTGCACAAGGGTTTGAGCACGGTCCTGCGCAAAGGCGCCGAGCTCTACCGCGAAGAGGCACGCAACCCCGAAACCCTGCGCATCTACGGCAAGAACTGCCCGGACGACTGGATCGAGCGCAACCTCTACTCGCGGTACAAGCTAGGCGGCATTGCCCTGCTGGCGGTGATCGACTTGCTGCTGTTCGGCACTCTTGGCATCACCATCTGGGCGGTGCAGATGATGTGGATTCCGTTCTGGGCCGCTGGCGTGGTCAATGGCCTGGGCCATGCCGTCGGCTACCGCAATTTCGAATGCCGGGACGCCGCCACCAACCTGGTGCCGTGGGGCATCGTCATCGGTGGCGAAGAGCTGCACAACAACCACCACACCTACCCCAACTCGGCCAAGCTGTCGGTAAAACGCTGGGAGTTCGACATGGGCTGGGCCTGGATACGCCTGTTCTGCTTCCTGCGCCTGGCCAAGGTGCAGCGCGTGGCGCCGATCGCCCACAGGGTCGAAGGCAAGGCCAACCTGGACATGGACACTGCCATGGCGATCCTCAACAATCGCTTCCAGATCATGGCCCAGTACCGCAAGCTGGTGATCGGCCCGCTGGTGCAGCAAGAGCTGGCCAAGGTCGACGCGTCGATGCGCCACCGTTTCCGCCGCGCCAAGCGCCTGCTGTCGCGGGAGACCAGCCTGCTGGAAGACCGCCACCACGTGCGCATCGAGACGCTGCTCGCGCATAGCCAGGCCCTCAAGGTCATTTACGAAAAACGCCTGGCCCTGCAGCAAATCTGGGCACGCACCAGCGCCAATGGCCACGACATGCTCGCGGCCATGAAGGACTGGGTGCACGAGGCCGAAGCCAGCGGCATCCATGCCCTGCACGACTTCGCCGCACAACTGAAAACCTACTCCCTGCGCCCAACTGGCGCCTGACCGCCGTTGATCGGCACGCCCTGCTAGCAGGGCGTGCCGCCTGGAACTTCCCCCCCTGCCCACCACTCCAACTCGGCACATCGCCCGCGTGGCGGGCCTGATGCTGGCCGCACGCTCACTTGTCGAGACTCGCTCGTGCACATGGCCAAGAACATTCCAACTTCCCTGCCCGGCACCCCACCTCCAGAAGCCGCCAAGACCTTGCTGGCCCTGCTGCACGCCCAAGGCGAAGTCGCCCGCCTGAGTGAACGCGAACAACTCTTCAGTTCGTTGCTGGACAGCGTCAATGCCGTACTCTGGGCCTTTGACTGGGAAGCTCGCCAGGTGCTCTACGTCAGCCCGGCGTACGAACGTATCTTTGGCCGCCCGATCAGCCTGGTGCTGGCCGACTACAACGAGTGGCGCGACAGCATCTACCCCGACGACCTGGAATACGCCGAGCGCAGCCTGGCCCAAGTGCTGCTCAAAGGCTCGGTGGAAGACCGCGAATACCGCATCCTCAATGCCGAAGGCCAGGTACGCTGGCTGAGTGACAAGTGCTACATCAACCAGCACCGCGAGGGCGAACAGCGGGTCATCGTTGTCGGTATCGCCGAAGACATCACCGAAAAGAAGCAACTCGAAGGCGAACTGCATCGCCTGGCCACCACCGACGTGCTGACCCAGAGCAGCAACCGCCGGCACTTCTTCGAATGTGCCCAGCAGGCCTTCGACAGCGCCCGCGAGGACGGCACGCCACTGGCCTTCCTGCTGCTGGACATCGACGATTTCAAACAGATCAATGACAGCTACGGGCACCAGGAAGGCGACCAAGTGCTGCAGCGTATCGCCGACAGCGGCAAAGCCGTGCTACGCCGAGGGGACCAGTTTGGACGTATTGGTGGCGAGGAGTTTGCGGCCGTGTTCCCGGGCTGTAATGCACAAGTGGCCGAGCAGATCGCCGAGCGTTTGCAGCGAGAGATTCAACGGCTGAGCTTCAGCCACGACGAGCACGTCTACGGGGTGACCGTGAGCCAGGGGCTGACGGCGTTGACGGATGAGGATGAGTCGCTGGACAGCCTGTTCGCCCGCGCCGATGCGGCGATGTACCGGGCCAAGCGGCAGGGGAAGAATCAGATTGTGCGGGGATAGGTAAACTTACCAAGCCGCGATTATCGCTTGAACCTGAAATGGTAAAAAGCCGACTGGTAGTCGTTCTCAATGGAATAATCGATCCAGATGCCTGCATAGTGGTGCCTCTTTCCGCGACCAGGGATGCTGGAACGCTAAGCGGAGGGTGGTACGATGAGCTGCCTGCTCATCAACCCAGGCAAATTGGACGAGGACATCTTGATTTGATACTTACCCCATGATCTTGTCCCCGTAGCCCTTAGAGGCACTTCGCGTTTTATTCCCCTTGAGGGACCTGCAAAACCCAGCCTAGGCTGGGTTTTGTCATTTCTGACTAGGCAAGAACGCGTGCACGAATGAACCCTGAGCATGGGAGCAACTGTCTTGCGCAATTTCTAAAAAATGACGCATTACGTGGGAGCGGCGGTGCGGCGATCCGACTTGCCCCGCGAACACCGGCGAAGCCGGTGCCATGCACCGCGTAGCCCCATTCGCGGGACAAGCCCGCTCCCACAACGATGGATGACCATACTTTTCGTACAAAAACCTAAGATCAGGTATCAGCGCCGCTCTCACCGACAGGTAATTCTTCACGCTGCGGCTTCACCTCCGGGTTCTCGACCTTGCGCAGCCGGCCCAGCTCCGCCAAGCCGAGCTTGAGCAGCCGTGCAGTCTTGTTACTGGCAACCTGCTCCAACCCATGCTCAGCCGGCAACCGTGACAATTGCCCGGCCAGATTCATCGCCAGGATCTCCCGCGAATACACGCCACCGCCCAGTTGGTAGATGGCCGCAATCAGTTCACGCAGTGCCAGTGGCAAGCGCCAGCGCGTGCGCAGCGCCGAACCGAATGCCGCGCCGTATTCATCGAGCGACTTGCGGACCGTGCCCTCGTCCAACTCACCACCGGCCAGGCGCCACTCTTGCAGGCAGCGCAGCACTGCCAGGTCGCCCAGGCAATGCAACAGCCCGGCGCAGTAACAACGCCCTTCATCCAGCTCCAACATACGCGCGAGGCTGCGGCCGTATTCAGCGCAGTGCAGCGAGAGCTTCCAGAAGTGCGCCGCGTGCTGCGCCAGCAAGGGGTCGCTCAGCCGTGCGCTGCGTTTGAGGGTCATGCCCAGGATGAGGTTCATGCTCTGGGTGCTGCCAAGCTTGTTCAACGCCTGCAGCAACGTTTGCACGGGCGCGTCGCGGTGCAGGGCGGCGCTGTTGGCGGCGGCGATGAGCACTGCGGTAACCTGCGGGTCGTTGCGCACTTCCTCTTCAAGCACCTTGAGGTTCAGGCCCTGAGGGTTCAGCGCGCGCTTGATCGCCACCTGCACATCGGCCAGCAGCGGTCCGCCATCGGCAGTCGCGCGGCGCTGCTCGAGGTAACCGGCCAGGCTGGCACCCGGCTGCAAAGGCGGCACCGGGCAGGCGATTTCTTCGCCAACGGCCAGCAGGAGTTCTTCCAGGCGCTTGCGCAGGTTATCCAGGTTCAGGGGCTTGCTCAGGTAAGCGGTGGGGTGCAGGGGCAACGCTTCGCGCACGCTGGCACTGTCGCTGCGGCTGCTCATGAGAATGAACGGCAACTCCGGGCCTTTGGCGCGGACCTTGCGCAGCAGGTCAAGGCCATCGACGCCGGCCAGCTCACGCGCAGCGATGATCAGGTCGGGCTTGCTCGACAGCGCGCTCAGCGCCTGCGAGCCGTCGGCGCAGACCTGCAGACGGGCGTCGCAACGCACGCTGAGCAGCATCTCCTTGAGCATGTCACGCACCCACGGGTCGCCCTCGACAATCAGTACGCAAGGTGGGGTGGGGTCTACAGCGCTCATGGCCAACTCCTGAATATCCCTGACACGCAATCCGTCGCAGCTTCCAAGGCAAGTCCTGCGTCAACGATAGCGTCCATCGCGTTTTCTGGGCACAAAAAAAACCCGCCGAGGCGGGTTTTTTCTGAAGCGTGTCACATTAGGCGAGTTCGGCGAAGCACTCTTCGATGATCGCCAGGCCTTTGTCCAACAGTGCGTCTTCGGCGGTCAGCGGGACCAGAATACGCAGGACGTTGCCGTAGGTGCCGCAAGACAGCAGGATCAGACCCTTGTCACGTGCCTTGGCAACAACCTGGCCAACAGCAGCAGCGTTCGGGGTGTGAGTGCCTTTCTCGAAGACTTCGACAGCAATCATCGAGCCCAGACCACGGATGTCACCGATGATCGGGTTCTTTTCCTGGATCTTGCGCAGGCCAGTCACCAGGTGCTCACCAACAGCCTTGCTGCGGTCCAGCAGTTTTTCTTCTTCGAACACTTCGATCACGGCCAGGGCCGCGGCGCAAGCGATCGGCGAACCGGCGTAGGTGCCGCCCAGGCCGCCTGGTGCGATGGCGTCCATGTACTCGGCCTTGCCGCACACACCGGCCAGCGGGAAGCCGCCAGCGATGGATTTGGCGAAGGTGGTCAGGTCAGGCGCAACGCCCATCTGTTCCATGGCGAAGAAGGTGCCAGTACGGCCAGCGCCGGTCTGCACTTCGTCGGCGATCAGCAGGATGCCGTGCTGGTCGCACAGGGCGCGCAGGCGCTGCATCAGCTCTTTCGGCGCTGGCAGGAAGCCGCCTTCGCCTTGTACGGGCTCCAGGATGATCGCGGCGATGTCCTTAGGCTCGGCATCGTTCTTGAAGATGCGCTCAACCGAGGCGATGGCGTCGTCGACGCTCACACCGTGCAGTTCGTTCGGGAACAGTGCGCGGAAGATGCCGCCTGGCATCAGGCCCATGCCAGCGGAGTACGGCACGACCTTGCCGGTCAGGCCCAGGGTCATCATGGTACGGCCGTGGTAGGCGCCGGTGAAGGCGATGACGCCAGCGCGGCCAGTGGCGGCACGGGCGATCTTGACGGCGTTTTCAACGGCTTCGGAGCCGGTGGTGACCAGCAGGGTCTTCTTGTCGAAGTCGCCTGGGACCAGCTTGTTGATCTTTTCGCACAGCTCTACATAGGGTTCGTAGGCCAGCACCTGGAAGCAGGTGTGGCTGACTTTGGTCAGCTGCTCTTGCACGGCTGCAACCACTTTCGGGTGCAGGTGGCCGGTGTTCAGCACTGCGATGCCGCCCGCGAAGTCGATCAGTTCGCGGCCTTCAACGTCGATCACCGTCGAGTTCTTCGCGGTGTCTACGAAGATCGGGTGGATTTGGCCGACGCCACGTGGGACGGCGGCTACACGGCGTTGCATCAAGGATTCGTTGGTCTTGCTCATAATGCCCTCATTGCGCCGATCAGAATGGCGCTTTTATTCGGGGGTGGCTGGGAGTGCTCGCGCACAGTATTCGTTGATCGACTGCCGTGAACGCCCTGGCCACCAGGTACTGCATGTAAAAAAGGCCAGCGAGACGTCGCTCTCGCGCCCCGCTGGCAGAGGTAAAGCCTTTTAACCGGTGATCAGACGCTGATGCACAGGTATTTGATTTCGAGGTAGTCCTCGATACCGTATTTGGAACCTTCGCGGCCCAGGCCCGAAGCCTTGATACCGCCAAACGGTGCGACTTCGTTGGAAATCAGGCCGGTGTTGATGCCAACCATGCCGTATTCCAGCGCTTCGGCAACACGGAACACACGGCTCATGTCGCGGGCGTAGAAGTACGAAGCCAGGCCGAACTCGGTGTCGTTGGACATGGCGATGACTTCGGCTTCGTCCTGGAAGCGGAACAGCGGCGCCAGTGGGCCGAAGGTCTCTTCCTTGGCGACAGCAGCGGTCTTCGGCACGTTGACCAGAATGGTCGGCTCGAAGAAGTTGCCTTCGATCAGCTTGCCACCGGCCAGCACCTTGGCGCCTTTGGCGACCGCGTCTTCGATGTGTTCCTGAACCTTGGCGACAGCCTTGCCGTCGATCAGCGGGCCAGTGGTGGTGCCGTCTTCCAGACCGTTACCGATTTTCAGCTTGGCCACTGCAGCAGCCAGCTTCTCGGCGAACGCGTCGTAGACGCCGTCCTGCACGTAGATACGGTTGGCGCAGACGCAGGTCTGGCCGTTGTTGCGGTACTTGGAGATGATCGCGCCTTCGACTGCCTTGTCCAGGTCAGCGTCGTCGAACACGATGAACGGCGCGTTGCCACCCAGCTCCAGGGAAACCTTCTTGATGTCCTTGGCGCATTCTTGCATCAGCTGGCGACCGATTTCGGTCGAGCCGGTGAAGGACAGTTTGCGAACCAGGGAGTTGCCAGTCAGCTCGCCGCCGACTTCGCCAGCGCTGCCGGTGACGACGCTCAGCACACCAGCCGGGATGCCGGCACGGTGAGCCAGCTCGACCAGGGCCAGAGCGGAGTACGGGGTCTGCGAAGCAGGCTTGAGCACCATGGTGCAGCCAGCGGCCAGGGCCGGGCCGGCTTTACGGGTGATCATGGCCGCCGGGAAGTTCCACGGGGTGATGGCCGCGGTAACGCCGATTGGCTGCTTGATGACGATCAGGCGCTTGTCAGGCTGGTGGCCTGGGATGGTGTCACCGTAGACGCGCTTGGCTTCTTCGGCGAACCACTCGATGAACGAGGCGGCGTAGGCGATTTCGCCCTTGGCTTCGGCCAGTGGCTTGCCTTGCTCGGTGGTCATCAGGCGAGCCAGGTCGTCCTGGTTCTCGATCATCAGTTCGAACCAGCGACGCAGCTTGGCCGAACGCTCTTTGGCGGTCAGGGCGCGCCAGGCCGGCAGGGCCTTGTCGGCGGCTTCGATGGCGCGGCGGGTTTCCGCGGTGCCCATCTTAGGCACGGTACCGATGACTTCGCCGGTGGCCGGGTTGGTCACCTTGATGGTCTGGCCATTGTCCGCATCCAGCCACTCACCATTGATATAGGCTTGCTGGCGGAACAACTGAGCGTCTTTGAGCTGCATGTCGGCTTCCCGAATTGTTGATTGTTGAAAAGCGCCCAAAGCAGGGCATCGAGCGTTTGAAATCTCAAACGAATGCTAAGCGGCTGCTGGGGTGTAGGACAATAGGCTGTTCGAAAAAAAGAACGAATGGTTGAACAGCCTGCGGAAATTTCATGATTTTTTACACCGCAGCCGGCCTCTTCGCGGGCAAGCCCGCTCCCACAGAGTGCACATCCCTAGGAGATTGTGGAGATCCTGTGGGAGCGGGCTTGCCCGCGAAGAGGCCGATACAGGTTAGACGATCGAGCGGGAAGAAATGTGAAGGGAGGACCGACGGCCCTCCCAGACGGGATGGATCAGAACGCCTTGCCCAGGTCTATCACCAACGCCCGATACCCGACACTGCCCGGCTGCCGGCTGTGCACCTTCAGCTCCACCAGCACCTCCTGCGTCCCGCGGCGCACCTCATTGAGCACGGTGGTAGTCAGTTTCTCTGGGGTCAGGAAATTCACCGAGGCCGAATAGATGAACTGGGTATCGGTCTCGGGCCGGTAGGCCACCACCGAGGTCACCGGGCTGTACCATTCGTCACCGCGCGCTTTGCCGTACTCCCACACCTGCTCGACCGTGCCTTTGGCCTCGTCGATCTTGTACTCCACCGCGCGGCTGTAATTGCCGACCAGCTTGGTCGGGGCAAAATCGCGCCCCCAGCCGTTGTCGAACACGGTCAGCGTGCCTTTGCCCGTGAGCCAGGCAGTGTGCTGGGTCCAGGACCAATCGAAGCCTTCGCTCTGCACCGGCGTCAGCACCTTGTCCTGCAAGCGCTGCGGCCACCCCTGCGGCGAGGCGAGAATCCACTTCACGGTTTTGTCACGGCCGATCTTCACCACGCCTTGATGGCGTGCTGAAACGATGATGCTGTCGTCATCTGCGTCGTAGTCGATGGCATTGACGTGCGCCCAGTTGCGCCCGGTGCCAACGCCTGGGGTGTCACCGAACGGCAGGTCGCCTTCGGCCAGTTCGTTGGCCAGCCGGTCTTCGTGCTTTTGCACGCCGTCGGGCAACTGGATCGCCGCCTTGCCAAGGGTTTCCAGCAGGTCGCCGCGGTACGGGTCGAGGATCTGGTTCAGGTCCCAGAAGTCCAACACATCACCCGCTTCGCTCACCTCGATGATGTGGTCACGGATCGAGCGCACGCGCTTGCCGTCTGGCCGGCGATAGTCGCTGGTACCGACCCGCAACAGGTAGGTGCCGTTGGCGGTCTCACGGATTTCGTGGGAGAAGTCGGCAAACTTGTCCGGCAGGCTGCGTTGCCAGATGCGCCGACCAAGCAAGTCGTATTTGGAGTAAGTCTGGCCCTGGCCCCAGATCAACTTGCCGTCACGGGTCTGCTGGAAGCCCATGGTGCCGCCCAGGCCGTCCCGGCGGTTGGAATCGTGAATCTGCTCGATATCCAAGTACCAGCGCACGTCGCCATTACTGTCGGCGATCCAGTTGTTGCCCACTTGGTCCCACTCGGCCGCACCGCCCAGGGCATTCCACTTGAAGGCCCGGCCGCCCGGGATATCCCCCTGCAGGTGGTTGAACAGGTAAAGGCGATTTTCGAAGCCGGGCGCTACCTTGATGGGTTCGACCTCTGGCAACGCCGCAGTCTGCTTCGCCACCACCGGCAGGCGCACTGCCGGCGCATAGACCTGATAACGCTCGCGGATGCGCTCGCCATCGAGTTTATAGGTCACTTCAACCTGGTTGACGTAGTCGGGGTACAACCCGAACACCGGGATGCCGCCATAGGTCCACAGCGAGCGGTCCGACACCTCGTAGGCGATGTCTACGCCCCGCTCGCCGCGGCCCAGCACGCGCACATGGGCCGCACTCAGCGTACGCCCGCCATCGCGGATGATGGCCGTCAGCGGTGCCAGGCGGTACGGGTTGACCACCACGTCGCCCAACAGCGCCTCATCAGGCCCGGGGACCTTGGCTGTGAGGCAGGCGCCTTCAGGCAATGCAGGGGTTTCGGTTTTAGCATTCATGGCAAAGCTCCTTGTGCTCAGAAGTCGTAACGGGCGGTAGCGCCGAAGGTGCGAGGGGTGCCGAGTACCCCGGCATAGCCACCGTTGGCGGAGTTCCACAGGCTGGTGAAGTAGGTCTTGTCGCCGGCGTTTTTCACCCACAGCGACAGGTCGAGCACGCCGTCGCCCTGGTCCAGGCGCACGCCGGTGGAGAGGTTGACCAGCGCATAGCTGGGGATCTGGCCGAAGTCAGAGTCGTCGATGGTGCCCACCGCCTTGGAACGGAAGGCGTAGCTGGCGGTGACGTAGGGCTCGACGCGCTCGGCCAGCTGCCACTTGTACTGGGCGTTGAGGTTGGCGATGTACTTGGAGGCACCGACCACCTGATGGCCCGACAGGTCGCAGGTGGCGGTGGCATTGGCCAGGCTGACTTCGGGCGGGCATGGCGCATCGTCGTACTCGGTGTAGCGCACGTCGTTCCACGAGCCGTTGAAGTTGACCGTGAGGCCGCGCACCGGCAGTGCCGTGGCCTCGAACTCCAGGCCACGCGAACGCACACGCCCCGCGTTGGCCAGGTACTGCACGCGGTTAGCCTCGTCATACACGTTGGCCTGGTAGCCATGCACTTCGGCCCAGAACAGGTTGGCGTTGAGCTGCAGGCGATCATCCAGCAGCGTGCTCTTGACCCCGATTTCGGCGTTGTTGACCCGCTCGGTGCCGACCAGCAGCGAGTCAGTGCCCAAGCGCGGCGCGGCGCCGACGGTAAGGTTGATACCCCCGGATTTCTCGCCATGGGTCAGGGTGGCGTAACCCAGTATCTGGTCGTTGAAGCGGTAACTCAGGCCCAGCAGGCCAGAGGGGCTGAAGCTGTACTGGTTGAGATCCCCCGAGTCGTAGGCACCCACCCTGCCCTGGCGCGCCGCCGCTGCGGCGCCGGTGACCGCCGCGCCACCCGTAGGCGCATCACGGGTCACCCAGGCGCTTTTCTCCTCGTAAGTGCCGCGCACACCGGCGGTGAAGTCCAGGCGGTCGGTAAGGTGCCAGGTGCCCTGGGCGAACAGCGCATAGCTGTCGGTGTCGATGTGGCCATCACCGAGGGTGTTGACGTTGTTCAGGGCGCCGGCCGGGGTGATGTTCCAGATGTCTGCCTGAGGGCCGTAATAGGTGAAGGACTTATTGTCCAGGTCCTGCTTGAAGTAGTACGCGCCCACCACATAGTCGAAGGCGCCACCGGTCGGCGAAGCCAGGCGAATCTCCTGCGAATACTGCTTGTCGCGCACCGACACACCAGCGCTGTAGAACACCGGCACGTTGAGGCCATCGTCGTTGCGCGGGGTAAAGTCCCACCAGCGGTAGGCGGTGATCGAGGTGAGGGTGAAGTCGTTGGGCAAGGTCCAGTTGGCCTCGACCGAAGTGCCACCCTGGAACACCGTCACCTGCTGATCGGCATCGAAATTGACCTTGCGGTCCTTGCCCGACACCAGCGTCGCGCCGGCCTGCGCTGCCAGGCTCTCGTAGCGGTTGACGCCGTTGATGGTCGGGCCGGTGCTGTACAAGCTGAGGATGCCGTTGTTGGAATCTTCTTCGTTGTACTCGCCGATCCAACGCAGGTTGAAGGTTTCGCTGGGCTTGAACAGCAATTGGGTACGAAAGCCCTGGCGCTTGCCGCCGTTGAGGTCGTCACCGTTGTGGATGTTCTTCACGTAGCC
Organism: Pseudomonas sp. LAIL14HWK12:I7; assembly: GCF_000483465.1. Taxonomy (NCBI): domain Bacteria; kingdom Pseudomonadati; phylum Pseudomonadota; class Gammaproteobacteria; order Pseudomonadales; family Pseudomonadaceae; genus Pseudomonas; species Pseudomonas sp. LAIL14HWK12:I7. Next base: position 52,142 of record NZ_AXYZ01000018.1, on the reverse strand, counting down.
ATCGTCTTCGGTGCGGTAGGCACTGATGCGCCCGGCCAGGGTGTCGCTGATCGGCCCGGAAAAGCTGCCCTGGGTCTGCAGGTAGCCATCTTCACCAATCGACTGCTGAACGCTGCCCTCACGGTGGAAGGTCGGCTTGCGCGTGGTGATGTTGAGCACACCGGCGGTGGTGTTCTTGCCGAACAGCGTGCCTTGCGGGCCGCGCAGCACCTCCAGTTGCTCGACATCCAGCAGGTCGAACACCGCCATGCCGGGGCGACCGAGGTAGACGTTGTCCAGGTAGATGCCGACGCTGCCTTCCAGGCCATCGCTGGCCGGGTTGTTGCCCAGGCCACGGATCGAGATGCTCGATTGACGGGCATGCACATAGGCGACGTTGGTGCTGGGCACCAGTTGTTGCAGGTCCTGCACGCGGTAGATGCGCTGGGTTTCCAGGGTTTCGCTGTTCAGCACGCTGATCGGCGTGGGCACGCTCTGTGCGGTTTCTTCGCGACGGCGGGCGTTGACGGTAACGGTGCCAAGCTTGGCCTCCTGCTCTAAGGCAGGGGCTGTGCTGACAGGCGCTTCGGCAAAGCTGCCAGTGGATGCCGCCAGCAACACGCCAGCGGCCAAGGGTTGCAGGGTGAACCGCGATGCGCGCGCAGGCCAACGGGAAACTCGGGACATGCTGATGCTCCTTGAGGCATGGGCCCTGAGCGAGCATTTCCGTTGGCGGAACCGAATCGCGGTCAGTCGGGCTTATATTCTTTTAAGTGATATAAATATTTGTAATTCATATTTAGTGGAATAAGTAACAGCCTTTATAAGGGGACTCACCCTTATCAGCAATTGCATTTGACCGAAGGTTTTAATGTAGAAAATGCATATCGATCTCCGTCAGTTGCGCCATTACATTGCCCTGGTCGAGCACCGCAGTTTCGTGGCCGCGGCCGCTGCGGTGAACCTGTCGCAATCGGCCTTCAGCCGCAGCATCCAGACCCTCGAGCACAACATCGGCTGCCGCCTGGTGGACCGCGCCAGCAAAGAGCTGGCCCCCACCCGCCAGGGTTTGCTGGTGTTGGAGCATTCACGGCGGCTGGTGCACGGGGCGCACAACCTGGTCAATGAAATTCACCAGTTCAACGGCGCTACCACCGGCGTGGTGCGCTTCGGCTCCGGCCCTGCGCCAGCGGGGGGCTTGGTGCCACGGGCAGTGGCGCGCTTCGTCGCCGAATACCCAGCGGCGCGCACGTGTTTTCAGGTGGATAACTGGCAGGCGTTGAACCGCAAGCTGATCGCCGAAGAGATCGAGTTTTTCGTCGCCGACACGCGCCAGTTCGAGTCAGACCCGGATTACCGCGTGCACAAGCTGGCGCCGCAGCGCTGGCACTTCTGCTGCCGCGCTGGTCACCCGCTGACCACGCGGCAGGCAGTGCAGGCGCGGGACCTGTTCGAGTACCCATTGGCCACCACCTTTCGCCCGCCGAACATCCGCAAGGTCCTCAGCGACCTCAGCGGGCGGCAGGACTTTCTGCCCACGGTGGAATGCGAACATGGCTATGCGTTGCTGAATGTGGTGATGCATTCGGACACCATCGGCATTGCCTGCAATGCCAACCTGCGGCCGTATCAACGTGACGGGGGGCTGGTGGCGCTGAAGCTTTCGGACTTGGCGCCGGAGCACGAAGAAGCGTTTTATACCCGCTATGGGGTGGTGAGCCGGGTGGGGTATGGGTTGTCGCCGTTGGCGCAGGGGTTGGTCAGGCAGTTGATTGCCTGTGATACCGACCTATGAACAACCCTACCGCCCGCTGTGTGTGAGCAGCCTTGTGCTGCGAAGAGGCCGGCGCATGCCAAACGCAATGAGCCTGGCAGCACCGGCCTCTTCGCAGCACAAGGCTGCTCCCACAGACTGGGCAGTACTTAGCCTTTACGGGTTGTGCGGCTCAGTTGCCCATCCACCCCCACCGGCACCTCACCCGCCAACGTCACCCGCCGAACCACACGCGGCTGGGTGCCATAGTCATCCACCGCATAATGCTGCGTCGCGCGGTTATCCCAGATCGCCACATCCCCCGCTTCCCAGCGCCAGCGCACGGTATTTTCCAAGCGCGTGACATGCCCCTGCAGCACGGCGAACAGGTGCTGCGAATCGGCCAGCGAATAACCCTTGATGCGCTTCACGAAGTGCCCCAACTGCAGCGCCCGCTCACCGCTGACCGGGTGCACGCGCACGACCGGATGCTCGGTCTCGTACACCGTCGAGGTGAACACCTGGCGATAACGCTCCAACTTGGCCGGGTCGACGTCAGGCTTGAGGGACGCGTAGTCGTATTCGTTGCTGTGCACCGCCCACAACTTGTCGGCCAGCTCGCGCAGTGGCTCGGGCAGCTCCTGGTAGGCCGCTGCGGTATTGGCCCACACGGTATCCCCACCAGACGCCGGCGCCACCACGCTGCGCAGGATGGACGCCTTAGGGTAGGCATCGACGAAGGTCACGTCGGTGTGCCAGGAGTTGGCCCGCTGGCCTTCGGCACCATCGAGCTGCAGCAGGTAGCTGGTGCCATCGACCACCGGTACGGTGGGGTGGGCGACCGGTTCGCCCAGCAACTTGGCGAAGCCTTCCTGGCTTTGGTCGTCCAGGTGGGTCTGGCCACGGAAGAAGATCACTTTGTGCTCGACCAAGGCCGCCTGTATGGCATCGATCGTGGCGGCATCCAGGTCGGCAGAAAGCTTCAACCCGCGGATCTCGGCGCCGATACGGCCGGCAACCGGATGGATGTCGAGTTCAAGGGCGAGTGGCGCGGTGGCCAGGGCGGCATTGCTCATGGTCGTGGTCCTTGCGGTTATTGTCGGTTCAAAGGGTTAGCGGGCGGCCTGGACGGCCTGCTGCTGTTGCAGTGCGGTGTCGAGAAAGCGTGGTTCGACCCAGTCGGCAACCTGGAAGCCACGGCGGATCAGGCGCTCTTTGGCGGCCAAGTCGACGCCCTGCTGCAGTTGGGCCAGAAAATCAGCGTCCAGGCGTGGGTCGAAGTAATGCGCGAGGTTTTCCTTGGCCAAGTCATCGCTGAGGATGCTGCGCGGCCAGCTGGCGTTGTTTGCCACCAGGTCGACATAGGCGTCGCGGTTGTGTTCGTCACGCAGCCACGCGGTAGCCTGCTCCTGGGCATTGACCAGGCGCTGCACCAGGTCTGGGTGCTGGCGGATGAATTCGCCGGTGCCCAGCAAGACCGCTTGGGTGCTGCCGGCGCCTTGCAGGTCGCGGGAATTGACGGGCAGTTCGACCAGCCCGCGTTCACGCAGCGCCAGCAGGTTCGACAGGCCCCAGGTGGCATCGATCTGCTTGGCGGCGATTGCGGCGTTGGCAGCGTTGAAGTCGAGGTTGATCACCTTCAGGTCACGCTCGGACAGCCCCTGGCTGGCCAGCGCGCTGGCGAACGACAGCTGGTTGGCAGTGCCGCGGAACACCGCCACACGCTTGCCCTTGAGGTCGTGCAGGGTCTTGATGCCGGACCCCGGCACCACCCCCAGGTAGCTTTTCACCCCGCGCACGCCGGCCGACAGCACGCGCGTATCCAAGCCATTGGCCTTGCCGACGATCGCAGCCAGGTCCCCCAGGTAGGCAAAGTCGGCCTGGCCATTGGCCAGGGCCTCGTTCACCACCGGCCCTGCGCCCTTGAAGAAGTGCCAATCGATGCGGATGCCGTCCTTGGCAAATTCCTTCTCCAGCAATTGCTGGTCGCGCAGCACATCGACCACGCCCCCGGCGCTGTGTTTGCTGCCAGCGCTCAAGTCGGGCACGGCGATGCGGATGCTCGCTGGCTTGGCTGACTCGGCAGCGTGGGCGTTGAGGGTGAAGACCAGCCCAAGGGCGGTGATCAGGTGGCGTAGTGGGGTTTTCATGGCAAGGCTCCTTGGCAGGCTGCCACCGACGAAGGCCGGCGCTTTGGCCAGAAGCTAGGCAGGTCTGGTTAGAACCTCCAAAGATCAAAACTTCATTTTTTAGTAACCAGAAAGCATAAATCAGGCGCTATGCGGGCCTGCGGGGGGCTTGCGGGGAACGCATGGAAAATATGAGGAAAACGCAACGGTAAGGGGTTTGCGCATGCAAGGGTTGCATGCTCTTATCCCTTGAAATGCGCACTTATGAATTTTTAATTCCATTAGTGCATAAGATAACAACGCTTCGTTCGAGAGATGCCGATGAATGGAATTCTGAACAGGAGTTGGGGGTGGCTTCGGGGGCCGCTTCGCGGCCCTTTCGCGACGCAAGGCAGCGCCTACAAGAGGGGTGCGTACCTTTCTTGGGTATTGCCGCTGTTGATCGCGGTGTTGTGGGTGGTCGCCAGCCGGCAACATTGGATGAGCGAGCAGATTCTGCCGGCGCCTTCGCGGGTATGGGAGAGCGCGCTGGAGTTTGGCTCCGGGGAGCTTTGGGGGCACCTGTGGATAAGTGTGCAGCGGCTGTTCTGGGGCTTGGCGGTCGGGATTGTCAGCGGGTTGCTGCTGGGCACCTGGCTGGGGTCGTCGCGGCGGGCACAGACGCTGGTGCTGCCCACCTTCGTCGCGCTGGCGCAAATTCCCACCCTGGCCTGGATACCGCTGTTCATGCTGTTTTTCGGCATCGGCGAGTTGCTGAAGCTGGTGGTGCTGGTCAAAGCCGTGGTGGTGCCGGTCACCCTGCACACCCTGGTCGGTGTGCGCGATGCCCAACCCAAGCTGCGTGAAGCTGCAGCGGCGTTGCGCTTGCCCCGTCACCTGTTGTTCCTGCGGCTGCTGTTGCCCGCCGCCCTGCCCGCCTTCCTCACGGGCGTACGCCTGGCCCTGGCTACCGGCTGGACGTCGTTGCTGGCCGTGGAGCTGCTGGCCTCCAGCGAGGGCATCGGCTACCTGATGGTGTGGGGCCGGCAGTTGTTCATGCTCGACCTGGTGCTGCTCTGCATCCTGGTGATCGGCCTGGTTGGGGCGCTCATGGAGCAAGGCTTCTCGCGTCTGGAGAAACGCCTGCTGTTCTGGCCGCAACCCGCAACCGGCGAGCAGCAGCGCGGCCCGATCCCAAAAGGTTGGCAAAGCCTACTGCTGCCGATTGCACTGCTGGCGCTGTGGCAGGCCACCAGCACCGTGGGCTGGGTTGACCAGAACATCCTCACGTCACCGCTGGGCGTGCTGCACACCCTGTTCAGCGGGCTGGCGGACGGCACGCTGCCACAGGCGTTGCTGCTGAGCCTGCAACGCACCTTGACCGGCCTGGTGCTGGGCGGTGGCGCGGGTTTGCTGGTTGGCCTGCTGCTGGGGCTTTCGCACAGCGCCGAGCGCGTGTTCGGCCCGAGCCTGACGGCCGTGCGCCAAGTGGCGCTGTTTGCCTGGGTGCCTCTGCTTACGGCCTGGTTCGGCCTGGGCGAAGGCGCCAAGACTGTGTTCGTGGCCCTGGCGGCGTTCTTCCCATTGCTGATTGCCACCCAGCGCGGTATCGCCGGGCTGTCGCCTCAGCTGGGCGAGGCCGCCCGCACCTTGCGCCTGAGCCTGTGGCAACGCTTGCGCCGGTTGGTGCTGCCCGGCGCTGCCCCGGCGATTTTCGCCGGCCTGCGCCTGTCGCTGATCTACGCCTGGCTGGGCACCATCGGCGCCGAATACTTCATGCCTTCTGACGGCGGCATCGCCAGCCTGATGATCGGCGCCCAACAGCTGTTCCGCATGGACCAGGTGATAGCCGCCATGGTCCTGATCGGCCTGGTCGGCGCCCTGCTCGGCACCCTCGGACAACGCCTCGAATCACGCGCCACGCGCTGGAGAACCGCATGAACGCCTTCAACACCTCGCACCTGCCTGCGGCCAATCAACCCGACGTCACCCCGCCATTGGTCAGCTTCGAGGGGGTCGGTAAGGTTTTCCGCGTCGATGGCCAACCGTTGGAGGCCATTCACGATTTCAACCTGTCGATCAACGAAGGCGAATTCATCGCCATCGTCGGTGCGTCCGGCTGTGGCAAATCCACCCTGCTGCGCCTGCTGGTGGGGCTCGACACCGACTACAGCGGCAGCATCCGCGTCGACGGGCGCGCGGTCAGTGGCATCGGTGGCGAACGCGGCATCGTGTTTCAGGAACACCGCCTGTTCCCCTGGCTGACGGTGGAGCAAAACATCGCCCTGGGGCTGGTCAACGAACAGCTGACCCAGGGTGAGCGCGCCCGGCGCGTGCATGAGTTTGTGCTGCTGGTCGGCCTTAGCGGGTTCGAGTCGGCTTACCCGCACCAGCTTTCCGGCGGCATGGCCCAGCGCGTGGCAATCGCCCGCGGGCTGGTGGCCAGCCCACGGATCCTGTTGCTTGACGAGCCCTTCGGCGCGCTCGATGCGCTGACCCGCCAGCAACTGCAGGATGAACTGCTGGCCATTCGTGAACGTGCGGGTATCACCACCCTGCTGGTGACCCACGATGCGGAAGAGGCCACCTACCTGGCCGACCGGGTGGTCGTGCTGGAACCGCGCCCGGGGCGGATCAAGTCGGTGGTCGAAATCGACCTGCCACACCCGCGCCTGCGCACAGGCGTGGCGCTGCATGGGCTGCGCGAGAAGGTGCTGCACCAAATCACCGGTGCCGGCGGTTACCTACCACCCGTGGTTCGCCGAGTAGAAGGGCTGCGGCCCGAGCTGATCGCACTCTGATGGCCGGTAGGAGCAGCCTTGTGCTGCGAAGAGGCCGGCGATAACAGCACACGTCTGCGTTGCTGCCACTGGCCTCTTCGCAGCACAAGGCTGCTCCTACAGGCGTTATGCCCAAAGCGCGGGTAAAAACAGCTACAGATCAAGGCGATGGACGCAACCGAAACAGATGGGTATCATGCGTGCGCGTTGCACTCGTAGCTCAGCTGGATAGAGTACTGCCCTCCGAAGGCAGGGGTCGTGGGTTCGAATCCCGCCGAGTGCGCCATCTTCGAAAGCCCTGGGATTTTTCCCGGGGCTTTTTCGTTTGTGCGACATGTCGCGTTTCTGGTACTCCCGTACTGCAGAGCATTGGTGTTAGCGTGGGCACCTTCCCGTTTTTCGAACGGGTACCCCCAACAATGACTCGCGAAGGAATGCGCGCGCCCATGTACCTGAAAAAACTCACCGCTACCTCACTGCTGCTGGCCAGCATCGGCCTGTTCAGCGTACCGGCCCAGGCCAACCTCTCCCAGCAACAATCCGCGGCCATCATCAAGGCCTACGACGGCACAGAACTGGCGGACTTCAAACAGTTCATCGGCAAGCTCAACGGCAGCGACCTGGCCAAGGCCGACAACCTCGGCGAGACGCTGAGCGCGTACTTGGCCAACAAGCCGCTGGCCGACGAGCAACAGAACGAAATCAACCGCCTGCTGGGCCTGTATACCCGTATCAAGTACGGCAAGGTCGCCACCGAGACCCTGCGCGAACTGGTGGCCATCCCCACCTTCAGCGTCGATGGCGTACCGCAGCACGAGAACCCCGAGTTCCTGAAGATCGCGGACAAGATCAAAGCCCTGGCCGAAGGCTTTGGCCTGACGTTCCGCAATATCGACAACCGGGTCTACGAAATCACCCTGGGCGAAGGCAAAGAGGTGGTCGGCATCCATGCCCACGCCGACGTGGTGCCGGTCAACCCGGACAACTGGAAGCTGGACGATGGCACTCGCCTCGACCCCTTCAAGGTCACGCTGGTGGGTGACCGCATGTATGGCCGCGGCACCGAAGACGACAAGAACGGCATCGTCGTGGCGCTGTATGCGCTGAAAGTGGCCAAGGACGAAAAGCTGCCGCTGGCCCGGCAACTCAAACTGCTGGTGGACACCACCGAAGAAACCAGCGGTGACGCGATCCCTTACTACTTCGAGCGCAACCCGACGCCCGACTACAACCTGGCGCTGGACGGCGGCTACCCTGTGGTGATCGCCGAGAAAGGCTACGGCACGGTCATGGCCAGCTTCGCCAAGCGCGCCGCCACCGGCAAGGGCGCCGAAATCACCCACCTCACCGGCGGACTGGCCACCAACCAGATCCCGACGACGTCGGTCGCCACCCTGGCCAGCGACAAGCCTGCCGAACTGGCAGCCAGCCTGAACAAAGCCGGTGCCGCGTATGTGAAGGGCAACGGCGGTGATTTCAGCATCGATGCCAAGGTGGTCGGCAAGAACGTGCAGCTCACCGTGAAAGGCGTCTCGGCCCACTCCTCGGAGCCAGAGTCTGGGGTCAACCCGGTGGCGCGCATGCTGGTGTTCATCAATGGCCTGGGCAAGCAGGTGCCACTCAAGCACAACCAGTTCACCGACGCCGCCCGCTATGCCAGCGACAACTGGGGCCTGGACTACCTGGGCAAAAAGCTCGGCGTAGGCTTTGAAGACGCGTTCATGGGGCCGCTGACCGCCTCGCCGACCTTTGTCGGCGTGGACGACAAGGGGCTGAAACTGGCGGTCAACCTGCGTATCCCAAAGGGCAAGGAAATTGCCGTGATCAAGGATGACCTGGCGACCAAGCTGGATAAATGGAAGAGCACCAGCCACGTCCCGGTGGCCTTCGACTACAGCCTCGACGCGCCGATGTACCGCAACCCGGAGGGCGAGTGGGTCAAGGCCCTGCTTGCCGTGGCCAGCGAGAACCTGGGCATGAAGCACGAGTTTGGCACCTCGGCGGGGGCTACCTCAGTGCATGACTTGCCCAACGGCGTACAGTTCGGCCTGGCCATGCCTGATGTGAAATACACCGGGCACAACGACAACGAGTTCAAGACCGTGGAGCAGTTCATGCTGGATCTGCAGGTGGTGAGCGAGATGGTCGCGCGCATCGGGCAGATGCCGAAGCTGTAGCGCAATCACCTGTAGGAGCAGCCTTGTGCTGCGAAGAGGCCGGTAAACCTAGCAGAGTTGCATACTCAGTACCGGCCTCTTCGCAGCGCAAGGCTGCTCCTACAAGGGTGCGTATTACCCGGAAGGCCGGGTTATCGAAGGTCGGTACTCAGGCTAGGCGTGCCAAAGCCTTCCAACGTTGCGTTGGACGCATTCAAGTACTGCGCCCAGAAGTCGTTCAGCGCATCCATGGTCTTGCCAGAGCGGTAGGCATGCTTCACCGCGTCGGTGACCAGCCCAGCGCCAGACACATACACCCGGGCGCCTTGCAGGTCGGCGTACAGCCCCTTGCTCTGCGCAAGCTTCAGCTCGTTGCCAACGTTCAGTTGCTTGATCTGGTTGGCCGCGTAGAAGCTGGTGTAGTCGGAATGCTCGAGCATGTCCGAAATCAGGTACACCACCCGCTCCTGGATACCCTGCTCTTTGCCCATGTCTTCACCGACACGGCGCAGGGTGTTCATGATTTCGCTCTTGGGGATGTCCTGACGCGCCTCGCGCAGGCCCTTCACGAACAGCCCGCCGAAACCGGTCTGAAACGCCTTTTTCTGGGTCGCCAGGCACTGGTCCAGGCCACGCAGCTTGCGCATGTTCACATCGTCGCGAACCTCTCCCTGCAACGGCGTGTCCAGCTCGCCGGCATACACCAGGCGCTGATACTCACCCGGCAGGAACGCCGAGAAGGTATAGAGCCTGACGCGATCGCCCGGCTGCACGAACCGGTCGATCTGGCCCCAGGCGCTGCGCTGCAAGTCTTCTGGCATCGGGATGGTCTGATCGATGATCACCACCAGCTCGCGGCCGGAACCTGCAGGCTTGATGTCTGCCAGGCCGTTGCGCGTGTAGCAGCTCTGCAGATCGTTGCGTTCGGCGGCCAGCGCTGCACACGGCAGCGCCAGCGCCAGGATCAGGGCCTTGGCAAGCCTCATGACAGCATGCCCTCCTTCTTCGCAGGGAACAGGCCAAGGGCCTTGAGTGCTTGCTGTTGCTCGCGGATGTCGCGCAGTTGCGCCTCGCTGACATTCAGCGCACGGCTGGCGGCGGCCAGGCTTTCTTCCGGCAGGCCAGTCACATCGTGGAACTCGGAGGCCTTGATAGCGACCGGCTCGGCCACTGCAGCAGCAGGGGCAACAGGGGCTACGGCAGGCGCAGGCTCGACCGGCATCGCGGCGACAGCGACGGCTACAGCCGCGGGTGCTGGTGCCACGGTCTCAACCGGCCGCGCTGGCTTCTCTGGCTGCTCCGATACCTTGTCAGCCTTGTGTTCGACGAAGCTCAAGAAATTGCGGCGGGCGGTGTTTTCCCCGTCCAGTGCCGTCAGCACATTGGCATCGGTGTGATCACGGCTGGACAACAAGGTCTGCAAGCGACGCAGCTTGTCATCGGCATGGCTGGCGATGGCCGAACGCTTCTGGTCCATCGCATCGAGCATTTCTTCGGAGGTGGCGTACTTGTGGGTACGCTGCCAGGCGGTGTGCGAGTGCGTACCGGCGAAGAAGTAGCGGCTGGCCAACCACAGGCTGATGCCTTGGATCGCCACGTAGATCAGCGACAGCATCACGTAGGTCGTCAGGCTGGCCTTGCGGATCGCCTGCATCTTGTCGTCGATGGTGGCGTTATCCGCTTCATCGTTGATGGCCTGGGATTCTGCTGGCAGGTCGAACGGCGAGCCCGCGGTGCTGCTTTGCGTGGACGCTTCGGCACGCATGCCGTTGACCATCTCGGTCTCGATGCTGTCCAGGGTGGCCGAACGGATGAGGAAGGCACCAATGGCCATGGCCACCACGAACGCACCGCAGGTGATCAACCAGAAGAACTTGCGCGTGACGTTGGCGTTCACGTCCTTCACACGGGCCAGCAACTGCTCGTAGTCAGGCTTGTCCGAGTCGCTGAAGGAGTCTTCCAGGTTGATGGCTTTGTTGGCTTTCAGCGAGCGCGAGCGCTTGGAAGGCTCTTCACCCTGCCACCAATGGCGGGCACGAGCGACCAGGCTGTTGTGGTGCACCGCGTGCCCGGCAGCCTCGGCCAGAAACGCCGACGCAACGGCCAGCAGAATCGCCACGAATGCCGTCAGCCAGTGACGGTCATTGGTCGACGCGTCCATGTTCACCCAGCCGGCGACCACATAGGCAAACCCCATGGCCTCGATCACCACCAGCAACAGGACAACCGCCAACACCCACCACGGCCGTGCAGAACGGCCGGCCTCACCGGCCTTGGACAGGTAGTCCAGGTAGGCACTGTAGGCGTTCGCGTCCTTGGCGTAGAGCTTGAACTTCTTGTTGTACACGTTCGACAGGGTGACTTCGTGGTTGATCCAGCCTTCAGCGTCGACCGAAGCCGGCTTGCGCGACAGGCGCGCGACCGTACCGATCAAGGGGAAGCTGTGCCAGACACGGGTCAGGAAGTAGGAAACCTCTTCCCAATAGTTACGCACGATCACCGCAGTGATCAGCAACGAAAGCAGGCCGGCAGAGAGCAACTGATTGGCGAGAATCAGTGATTTAAGTGCAGCGAGCGAAAAGTCTTCCATTCAGGACGTCCTTGACTGGGGTTATTTGGTAGCCGGGATCGGCTTGTAGGAAGCGACGAACGCGTCACTGCCGGCGGCATAGAACAAGGCACCTTGGCTGACCTCGGCGTTGCCTTTGCTGAATACGATGTCCATGCACGAAATCGATGCCTGGGCATCACTGGCGAAGACCCGGTAGAGCACTTCGCTTTCGCCTTCATAGGTGTTGGCCACGGCCTTCATGGTGCGTGGTTTGTGCTGCGTGGGCTGTTTGTAGTCTTCGACCAACTGCAGGATCGGCTGGCGGTCGACCATGGCGTTCTCACGCAAGATCGATACTGGCGACACGGTCACCAGGTGCCCGTTGACCAGGTTGGCCCAGACCCGGTTGTTGTAACCCGGCAGGTAGTCCTTGGTGGCGCGGCGCTGCAAAGGTTGGTCGTTGACCATGCTCAGCACTTCACCGGCATTGCGTGGGCGGTCGGCCTCGCAGCTGGACATCGGCATCTGCGCGGCGTATGCGCTGCTGATCAGCGTGAAGCCACTCTGTTTCGGCTTGATGCTCTGCGCCATGGTCCAGCTGTAGTTGGCCACGGGAGTACCGGCGAAATCGACCTGCGGACGCACAGCTGCAACAGCCTTCGCGGTGCTGGTGCTGGTGCTGCTGGTACTGGTGGTTGCGCTGGCGGTACTGCTGGCCGTGACAGGCGTGCGCTGTGCCGTGGTCGGCTTGCTCGCGGCAGGCTTGCTGCTCGCTTGTGCAGTAGTGGTCGCCTGCCGAGGCTTGGCAGCGGTCGAGGTGCCGTAGTGCAGGTAGCGGGTGTTGCCCGCTTCTGCCTGGGCACGCATCACCAGGGCCTGTTCGTTGGCCAGCTCGACAATTTCCACACGGCGGTTCTGGCCACGCAGCAACGGGTCGCTGTTATCGGCAATCGGGCGCGATGCCCCGGCGCCTTGGTAATAGATGGCACTGGCCGGAATGCCGGCCTGCAGCATGACCTTGCCCACGGTCTTGGCGCGGCGCTCGGACAGCTTCTGGTTGAAATCGGCATTGCCCACGGCATCGCTGTGGCCAACGATCAACAAGCGACGTGCCTGCGCCTCCTTGGCGGCGGCCTGCTTGTCGGTGGCGGCCGGCTTGGCATACATCTGCGCCAGCTTGGCCACGGCGCGCTGGCCGTTGGGGGTCAGTTGGTCGGAGCCAGTGGCGAACATCCCGGTGTCTTCGATCTGGGTCACCAGGCCCGCCTGTTCAGGGACGGCGGTCACCACCGCTGCCGAGGCAACGGTCAACTTCTCGGTGGTGATCTTCAGGTTCTCTTCCTTGGCGATGCGGTCAAGCTCCTGCAAGCGCGACTGCCAGACATAACCGGCGATGCACCCCAACGTGCCGCCGACTGCAACGCCCGGCAAGATGCCGTCCTTGCCTTTAAGGGCATAACCGGCAGCGCCCCCGGCGACAACCCCGACACCACAGAGCACGGGCATGCCGTAGTCCCTGCCAATGTCTTTAACGCTCTTGGAAATATTGTCGATCTGTTGGCTGCTGCAACCGGCAGCGGTGATGAAGGCGCAACTGAGCGCTGTGAGGCGAAACATGCTTTGCATTGCGGCTCCTTGCCGAAACAGGTCTGGATGATGGCAACTTGACATGCATTGTCACAGATTACCGGGGATTTTGCCCCACCCAGGTAAGCATCTCCAGCGCCGGATACACGGCTTGCCGGAGTGCTTGGTACACAATCGATTCAACCATGACGTTTTTCAATCGCCTCCATGCCGTTTCCTGCATTGCCGTGCAGAGCGCCGTGCCGGATGCTTTATTTACATTGAGACAGCGCTTTTTCCACCCGCAGAGGCCCGTATGAAAAACGTCGAACAAATCCTCAAGACCAAGTCGCAGCCCCAGACCGTTTACACCATCGGCCCGGACGACTCGGTACTGGACGCCCTTAAACTGCTGGCGGAGAAAAATATCGGTGCGCTGCCCGTGGTGGAGAACAACCAGGTGATCGGCATCGTCAGTGAGCGGGATTATGCCCGCAAGCTGGTGCTCAAAGGCCGTTCGTCAGCGGCAACGCCAGTACGCGAGATCATGAGCGCCCCGGTGATTACCGTGGAACCCAAGCACAATCTGGAATATTGCATGAACCAGATGACCAACCTGCACCTGCGTCACCTGCCGGTGGTCAGCAATGGCGAACTGCTGGGCCTGTTGTCGATTGGCGACCTGGTGAAGGAAACCATCGCCGAACAGGCCAACCTGATCCTGCAACTGGAGCAGTACATCCGCGGCGAGTAAACCGCCTCAGTGGTAGGCGCGCTCCAGTTCGTCCAGTTGGTGGTCGAAGCTGCGCAGGCGCGCCGACCAGGTGTATACCAGCACTTCAAGGTCGCGGTTGAGCACGGCAGTGGTGCCATTGCCCGTGCTCGTCGGCTCGCCCAGGTCGAGCTGATAGCGTTCGCGGGCCATGGCCGCCGCCACGCTGGAGAGGTCCCGTGCGTTGGCCAGCCAATGGTGGTGGTGATCGTGGATTTCGCGGTCGAGGGCCCGGCACTGGCGCTTTAAGGCGTCCAGGCTTTGCTCCAGCGGGGTGCCCTTGAGCTCACCCATGACTTCTTCGAAGGTGCGCCCGGAGTGCCAGTAACTGCCCCAGAAATAGCGGTCGAATACCGTTTCGACCCGGCGCAGGGCAACCTTGGTGTTCCAGATGGTCAGCAACGTTCGCCCCTGGATCACCTCACGCTTGTTCAGGCGCAACTGTTGCCAGGCGATCCAGGTCAGCGCCACCAGCGCAACCGCCACGGTGACCGCGGCGGCGGCGTAGAGAAACTGCACCGCCTGGTTCATCTGTTGCGTCTGCCTGATGCCATAGAAGTAACTGGCCGTCAGCGTGCCCAGGATCGTCACGGAGCACCAGAACCCTGGTGCGTAGGGATCTTTCATCGCGCTATCCCCTTATTGTTTTCCTGAGCATAGCAACGGCCAATCACTCGTCAGGTGCCGCTCGGCGCTTTATTTTCGGGGGCGGCGCAACGCCTCGTTGAGTTGGTCGAAAGGGACTGCCCAATCAGCATCTTCGTTGATGCTGTCCTTGAGGAAGTTGCGCTGGGCATCGGTCCAGAACGGGGCATCGACCAGCTTGATCTCGTTTTGCAGCGGCGAGTGGCTGGTGATGAATTGATCGATACTCAAAGCATCGTCAGGCAAGCCCAGCTGTTTGAACAGCTCGGCGAATGGATGGGTCGGTGCTTCCATGATTCCTCCTAAAAGCCGGTCAGGCCGTCCACGACGCCCGCCCGGCGTTGGCTTGAGAACATCAGCACAGCTCACGCACTTCGGCGTGCGGTACCAGTTTCATGAACTGCTCCATGCTCATGTGGATCAGGTGATCGTGGTCACCCGCCTCCAGGTAGACATCACCTTGCCGGGTAAGGGTCGGGTCGAGCAGCATTTTTATATCGTAGGCATCGCCAAGTGCCGGCACTGCGCCGCGTTCGCAATCGCCGAACAGCGTCGGCAGGCCGCTTTCGCGGGTCAGTTGCCAGGCGCCCGACATGCGCACCTTGCTCATGTCCAGATGCCGGTTGGCTGGTAGCACGGCCAGGATGTAGTTGCCATGCCGGTCATCGAGCACCACCGACTTGGCGACCCGCTCGGCGGGTACACCGGCCGTGCGTGCCGACTCCAGGCTGGTGGCTGAATGTGGATGGGGAATGATGTCGTAGTCGCAGTTGGCCTTGTCCAGGCGGGCCTGCAGGGTCTTTGCCATACGCATGATGCACCTCCGGTATTGCGCCCCCAATCTTCAATTTTAGGCCTTGGCCCGGCAGGCATGACTAAACTTGTGTAATAGGGACGAACGAGGTGACGACAGGTGGCCGCTCGCTGGTGGCGCTGGCTGTTGCTGTTAATGCTGCTTGGGCTGGCACCGGGCAGCCAGGCAGCGCCCGGTGCCGTCTGGGTGTTGAGCATCGACGATGCCATCGGCCCGGCCAGTGCCGACTACCTGGTGCGCAGCCTGGACCAGGCCCATGCACAAGGCGCGCAACTTGTGGTCATCCGCATGGATACCCCTGGTGGCCTGGACAGCGCCATGCGCCAGATGATCAAAGCCATCCTCGCCAGCCCCGTGCCGGTTGCCAGCTTCGTCGCGCCCAGCGGTGCACGGGCCGCTAGCGCTGGCACTTACATCCTTTATGCCAGCCATGTCGCAGCCATGGCCCCCGGGACCAACCTGGGCGCGGCCACCCCGGTGCAGATCGGCGGCCCCCCGGGCATGCCCAAGGACGACAAGGCCAAGCCCAGTGGTGATGAACAAACCCTCGCCCGCAAGCAGGTCAATGACGCTGCTGCCTACATACGCGGCCTGGCGCAGCTGCGCGGGCGCAATGCCGATTGGGCGGAGCAGGCCGTGCGCGAAGCCGTCAGTTTGTCGGCCAGCGAGGCGTTGCGGCTGAAGGTGGTCGACCTCGTGGCGACTGACCTGCCCGACCTGCTGCGCCAACTCGACGGCAAAACACTGGACGCTGCCGGCCAGCCGCAGCAGATGCACACCCGCGCAGCCAGCCTGGTCGAACATCTGCCGGACTGGCGCACACGCCTGCTGGCGGTCATCACCAACCCCAGCGTGGCGCTGATCCTGATCATGGTCGGCGTGTACGGCCTGCTGTTCGAGTTCATGAGCCCCGGCTCCACCGTAGGCGGCGTGATCGGCGGTATCTGCCTATTACTGGCGCTGTATGCCCTGCAATTGCTGCCGGTGAGCTACGCCGGGGTGGCGCTGATCCTGCTCGGGCTGGCGTTCATGATTGCCGAGGCGTTCTTGCCCAGCTTTGGCGTGGTCGGCTTTGGCGGCATCGTGGCCTTCGTGGTCGGCGCAGTGATTTTGATGGACACCGACGTGCCTGGGTTCGGCATCCCCTTGCCCTTGATCGCCAGCCTGGCAGTGCTGTCGGCGCTGCTCATCGGTGGCGTGCTGGGCATGGCCCTGAAAGCGCGCAAGCGCGCCCTGGTGAGCGGCGATGCCGGCTTGGTCGGGAGCCTGGTCACGGTCACTCAGGTGCTGGCAGACAACCCGTTCTGCGGTTCGGTGCAGGCGCAGGGCGAACAGTGGCAGGTTCAGTGCGCGACGCCACTGCAGCCTGGCCAACACGTGCGAGTCACGGCGCGCCGTGGCGTGATGCTGGAGGTCAGCGCTGCTGCACCTGCGGCCCAAGGAGAATGACGATGTTCATGCAATTGGGTTTCGGCGCCCTGCTGATGCTGCTGGGCGTGTTGTTGCTGTCGGCGTTCCGGATCTTGCGCGAGTACGAGCGCGGCGTGGTGTTCCAGCTGGGACGGTTCTGGCAGGTGAAAGGGCCGGGGTTGATCCTGCTGATCCCGGTCATCCAGCAGATGGTTCGGGTCGATCTGCGCACGGTCGTGCTGGATGTACCGCCGCAGGACGTGATCACCCGCGACAACGTCTCGGTCAAGGTCAATGCCGTGCTGTACTTTCGCGTGCTCGACCCACAAAAAGCGATCATTCAGGTCGAAGACTTTCTCGTCGCTACCAGCCAGCTGGCCCAGACCACCTTACGCGCCGTGCTTGGCAAGCATGAGCTGGACGAGCTGTTGGCCGAGCGCGAGCAACTGAATGCCGATATCCGCCAGGTGCTGGACGCGCAAACCGATGCCTGGGGCATCAAAGTGGCCAATGTCGAGATCAAGCACGTCGACCTCAACGAATCGATGGTGCGTGCCATCGCGCGCCAGGCCGAGGCCGAACGTGAGCGACGGGCCAAGGTGATCCATGCCGAAGGGGAGTTGCAGGCGTCCGAAAAACTGATGCAGGCGGCGCAGATGCTCAGCAAGGAGCCAGGGGCGATGCAGTTGCGCTACATGCAGACGCTGGGGGCGATTGCCGGGGACAAGAGCTCGACCATCGTCTTTCCACTGCCGCTGGATTTGCTCAAGGGCTTTGTGGAAAAGCCGAAATAACTGGGGGCGCTTGTGCGCCCCCGATGGCCTGTCAGATAGGCGCGCGACGCAGGGTCGCGAGGAAGGTTGCCGCGCCGATGAACAACCCGGCAAAGGTGCGGTTCAGCCGCTTCTGCTGTTTGGGTGTACGCAGCAGGCGCAGCACCCGCGAAGCCAGGCCGGTGTAGCCCGCCATCACCAGCATGTCGACGGTGATCATGGTGACGGTGATGGCCACGTACTGCGGCAGCAGGGCCTCATGTGGGTTGATGAACTGCGGCAGCACCGCCAGCATGAACACCAGTGCCTTGGGGTTGCTGACGTTGACCAGAAAACCACGGAACACCAGGCTCAGCGGTTTGCCGATCGGGCGCACGGCAGACTCTTCGCTCATGTCCATCGGCAGCGCGCGCCATTGCTTGTAGGCCAGGTAGACCAGGTAGGCAACGCCAAACCACTTGATCACCGTAAAGGCGGTGGCGGAAGCGGCGAGGATAGCGCCGACGCCGGCGGCGATGATGGCGATCTGTACGATCAGGCCAATCTGCAGGCCTAGCGCGTTCCAGTAACCGCGCCAGAAACCGTACTGCAGGCCGCTGGACATCGAGGCAATCGCCCCGGCCCCCGGTGAAAGGCTGATTACCCAACACGCGGCAAAGAAGCCCAACCACACTTCCATCGACATCACACACCTCGCTCGAACATATGTTGCAAAACGTTAAGCTAAGATGTTGGCGAAAAAATAACCAGCGGATTTTGCAGATTTTGGGCCAGTTATTCCTGTGGCATGGGCGCGACCCCCCTTTGCGCCTGACACGAACAGATGTAGGAGCAGCCTTGTGCTGCGAAACGCCGCGCAAGCGGCGCTCGATCTCACAAGCGCTAAAAGGCTCCCGCCCTACGCCCCAAAGACCTCAGCCTCAGGACAGCGCCTCAAGCTCGGTCTGCATGCTTTCCAACGTTTCCAGCGCTTCCATCCAGGCTTCCTCAAGCTCGCCTTCGCGCTGCTTGAGTTTGCTCTGACGGGCCAGCACATCGCGCAGTTCATCCTTGCGCGCGGCCTCGTACAGGCCACTGTCGCCCAACGCTGTTTCGATCTCAGCCAGTTGCGCATGCACCTGGTTAAGCTCGGCTTCCAGCTTGTCGGCCGCCTTTTTGTGCGGTGCCAGTTGCTGACGCAAGGCCGCTGCAGCCTGGCGCTGAGCTTTCTTGTCGGTCTTGTCCGGGTTGGCCGGGGTGTTGCTGACCGGCGCGTTGCGCTGACGGTACTCGACCAGCCAGCGGCTGTAGTCTTCCAGGTCGCCATCGAACGTATCGACCTTGCCGTCAGCCACCAGCAGGAAATCGTCGGTGGTGCTTTTGAGCAGGTGACGGTCGTGGGAAACCACCACCACAGCACCGGCGAACTCCTGCAAGGCCATGGTCAGCGCCAGGCGCATTTCCAGGTCCAGGTGGTTGGTCGGTTCGTCGAGCAGCAACAGGTTCGGCCGTTCCCAGGCGATCAGCGCCAGGGCAAGGCGGGCCTTTTCACCACCGGAGAAATTCACCACCGGCTCGTCGACACGGTCACCGTGGAAATCGAAGCCGCCGAGGAAGTCGCGCAGCGTCTGCTCACGCTCGGTCGGGGCAATCCGCTGCAGGTGCAACAGCGGGCTGGCCTTGTCGTCGAGGGAGTCGAGCTGGTGCTGGGCGAAGTAGCCCACCGCCAGGTTCTCGCCACGCACCAGGCGCCCGGACAGCGGCTCCAGCTCGCCGGCAAGGTTCTTGATTAGGGTCGACTTGCCCGCGCCGTTGGGGCCGAGCAGGCCGATACGCGCACCCGGCACCAGCTGCAGCTTGACCTTCTCCAGGATGGCCTTGTCGCCATAACCCAGGCGGCCTTCGGACATGTCCAGCAGTGGGCTGGAGATTTTCTGCGACTCACGGAAGACGAAGTCGAACGGCGAATCGACATGCGCCGCCGACAACTCTTCCATGCGCTCCAGGGCCTTGATCCGGCTCTGGGCCTGGCGGGCCTTGGTGGCCTGTGCCTTGAAGCGGGCGATGTACTTTTCCATGTGCGCACGCTGGGCCTGCTGCTTCTCGTAGGCTTGCTGCTGTTGCGCCAGGCGCTCGGCACGGGTGCGCTCGAAGGCGGTGTAGCCGCCCTTGTACAGGTTCAGCTTGCGCTGCTCGACGTGCACCACGTGGTCGACCACGGCATCGAGGAAATCGCGGTCGTGGGAAATCAGCAACAGGGTGCCGGGGTAGCCCTTGAGCCAGTCTTCCAGCCAAAGGATGGCATCCAGGTCCAGGTGGTTGGTGGGCTCGTCGAGCAGCAGCAGGTCGGACGGGCACATCAGTGCCTGTGCCAGGTTCAGGCGCATCCGCCAGCCACCGGAGAAGTCACCGACGCGGCGGTCCATCTGTTCGTTGGTGAAGCCAAGGCCGGCCAGCAATTTGCGTGCTCGGGCATCGGCGGTATAGCCATCGGCACTTTCCAGCTCGCTGTGCAGGCGCGCCAAGGCCGTGCCGTCGTGCGCCGTTTCGGCGATGGCAAGCTCGGCCTGCACCTTGCGCAGGCGCACGTCGCCATCGAGCACATAGTCCACCGCGAGGCGATCGAGGGTGTCGACCTCCTGGCGCATGTGGGCGATGCGCCAGTCGCCGGGCAGCTGGCAATCGCCGGAATCGGGCGAAAGCTCACCGCGCAGCAAGGCGAACAGGCTGGATTTTCCGGCGCCGTTGGCACCGATCAAACCGGCCTTGTGGCCGGCGTGCAAGGTCATCTCGGCGCCTTCTAGCAAGCGCTGCGGACCACGCTGTAAAGTGAGGTTGGATAGTCTGATCATGATGGTCGCGGAGTCTACCAGCTTCCTCGGCCCGTAGCGTGAGTGGAATCATGTACACCGACCTGTGGAATCACGCCCTGGCCTTGTATGCCAGGGCCGGCGTGGAAGAGGCCTGCCTTGACGTGCAAGCGTTGGGCGGTGACGTTTGCCTGTTGCTCTGCGGCACGTGGCTGCAAGCACGCGGCGTGGCCGCGACAGGTCAGCGCGCACAAGCCCTGCGCGACATTGCCGAACCTTGGCAGTGTGAGGTGGTGGCGCCATTGCGTAACCTGCGCCAGCAATGGCGCACGGCAGCGCACAACGATGCGCAGTTGGCAGCGTTGCGTGAGCAAGTAAAGGGGTTGGAATTGCAGGCCGAGAAGGCCTTGCTGGAACGCCTGCAGGCGTGCTCGCGACAGTGGCCCGCGGACTCGCACGAGCCCACGGACGACTGGCTGGCCCGGCTAGCGCCGGACCAGGCCCAAGATCACCGCGCGCTGCATCAATTGCGCGTCGCGGCGGCAGCGCTTCAGGATGCCGAAGACGGCGCCTGAGCCGGGGTGCTGGCGGGTGCCGACGGTGCTGCGGCCGGGCTGGCCGAGTTGGTCGCGGCGGCAGGCGCGCTGGTGGCAGCCGTGGCGGGCTTGGTTTCAGCTGGCTTGCTCGCGGCTGGTTTGGCAGCAGCCGGTTTTGCAGCAGCTTTCACCGCCGGTTTTGCAGCCGGTTTGGCGGCAGCACGCGCGGGTGCTTTAGCGGCAGCCGCGGGCTTGGCAGCAGGCTTGGCCGCAGGTTTTGCAGCTGCAGGTTTAGCTGGGGCTTTGGCCGCTGCAGGTTTGGCTGCCGGTTTAGCAGCGGCGGCTTTGGCTGGCGCCTTGGCAGCAGCTGGCTTGGCTGCGGGTTTTGCAGCTGCAGCCTTGGCCGGTGCTTTGGCAGCGACGGCTTTAGCGGCTGGCTTGGCCGCAGGTTTGGCGGCGGCGGTTTTGGCGGGTGCCTTGGCGGCAGCGGCTTTTGCTGGCGCTTTGGCCGGCGCTTTGGTGGCAGCGGCTTTGGCGGCTGGCTTGGCGGCAGCAGCTCTGGCCGGCGCCTTGGCTGCAGGTGCTTTGGCGGCAGGTTTGGCGGCCGTGGCGCGTGCTGCTGGCTTGTTGGCAGCCTTGGCCGGTGCTTTAGCAGCAGATGGTTTTGCAGCCTTGGCAGCGACGGCACGCTGGTCCAGTGCCTTGCTGGCGGCTTCACGCACCTTGCCCACACCTTGGGCCAGCTTCAGGCTGTCCTGGGCATCACGCTTGAGCTGTTGGATGTAGGTACGGGTCTGGGTCTGGCGGTCCTTGAGCGAGTCGAGCAACCCTTCAAGTTCACCGATAGCTTTTTGTGCCTTGGTCTGCGCCTTGGCTTTACCTGCCTTGGCCGCGTCCTGCAGTTTCAGGCGACCGTTGTGCAGTTTCTCTTGTGCCTTGCCACGTTGCTTTTCCAACTTGGCCAGCAGTTTTTCCGCATCAGCCAGCGCTTGCGAGCAGGCATCTTCCAAATGTTCGAGCAGGCTGCCCGAAAGTTGCTGGAGCAGGTGCAACGGCGTACTTACTGGCTTCTTTTTGGCCGACATGGTTTACCTCCTGGCTGACGAGATTGCGGCTCATACTATGCTTCTGCTGCTACCGCCGCTAGGGCATGTTGACAGTAATATTTACGCCGCGTTGCATGCCTGGGCAAAGTTGTTATCTTGCAGCTCCGTGAAAGTGTAGTTGCTGAATTAAGCGTTGCTCATATTTGGCAGATACAGGCCAACCCCGATGTTGGCTGCCACGGCCCGCTCATTGCGCAGGAACTGTCCATGCCGCGTTTTCTTGTTTTAGGTTTGTGCCTGGTGGCGCCCTTTGCCCTGGCCAATGCAGACGACCACGACCTGGCCTACAGCCTGGGTGCCAGCCTGGGCGAGCGGCTGCGCGAAGAGATGCCGGGGCTGCAACTGGACGCCCTGGTCGAAGGCCTGCGCCAGTCTTATCAAGGGCAACCGCTCAAGCTCGACAAGGCACATATGCAGGCTGTGCTGCAGCAGCACGAAGCGCAGGCCGACAACGCCGCCGAGCAGGCTCAGGCAGAAAAACTCAAGGCGGTGGAAACACGCTTCATGGCCAACGAGCGGGCACGTGCTGGTGTGCATGAACTGCCCGAAGGCGTGCTTTACAGCGAACTGCAAAGCGGCGCCGGCGCGCAGCCGAAAGCGGGTGGCAAGGTGCAGGTACGCTACGTGGGCAGGTTGCCGGATGGCTCGGTGTTCGACCAAAACCAACAGCCGCAGTGGTTCAGCCTGGATTCGGTGATTGAAGGGTGGCGGGTGGCGTTGCCTCGGATGCATGCAGGCGCGAAATGGCGCCTGGTGATTCCGTCAGCGCAAGCCTACGGTGCCGAGGGCGCGGGTGACCTGATCGCGCCCTATACCCCCTTGGTATTCGAGATCGAACTGCTGGCGGTTGGCGACTGACGCCACGCCTCAGGCTTCGACCGTGCCCTCTTCCTTGTGCGCGTTGTGCAACACCTCGATCAGGCAATCCTCCAGCTCGAAGCGCTCGTGCAGCAGGCCGCCCAGCTTGGCCAGTTTTTCGGCGAAGCGCTCGGGGTCTGTGCACTCGCCCTTCTCGCAATGGTCATTGAATGCCAGTGCGATCTGGGTGCTGTCATCGATGCGCGGGTTGATCTGCGTGGCCAGTTCAAGGCCGCGAGTGTCGCCGAAGGCCTTGGCTTCACTGACCAGCTGTTCGCTGACTTCGAAATGCCAAGCCGAGACATAGTCGACCAGCACCGCGCAAAAATCGCGGTTCTTGTCCTTGTCGGCGAAGGCTGGCTTGGCGTCGCGCAACGCGCGGAAAGCCTGCACCAGTTCATGGCGCTCCTCCAGCCAACGGTCGATCAGCTTGTGAACCCCACCCCAGCGTTCCTGGGCGTTCTGACAACTATCGAGCATGGCGATCTCTTCCCTTCTGGGTAGATGCCGCTGCACCTCGCACCACGACCGCGCAGCACAAAGGTGACATCAGCAGGACGGCATCGAGCAGTTGTATTTTCGGTATGCGTGCTGGGAGATTATTCCCGCGCGTGCTGACCATCAAGGTACGCAGCAGACAAAGTTCATACAAGTGTTTAATACCCCGTTACAACACCATTGGTCGCGATAGCGTCCCAGGCTTGCGCCAGGTCAATCGCCCGCCAGGGTGCGGAAACGATACGCCAGCAGGCGGCTCAAGGGCAGCGCGCCCAGCAACAGGAATGCCAGCAGGCTCCATTCAGGCAGTGTCAGGTCAACAAAGCTCCAGGTCAGTGCGTTGCAATCCGGGCCACCCAGCAGCAATTGCCGCGCAGCTTCACGCCAGGATTGCTCGAACACATCCCAGATCGGAGCCGGGCACACGTGAACTGCCCCACCCGCCCCTTGCAGCCAGACATGCCGTGCCGCCAGCAACGCCCCCGCCGCCGAGCAGGCCAACAGTGCTTGCGCGTAACGACGAATACCCGACCTGCCCGGTGCCTGCAGCACTGCGCACAGGCAAAGCAGCCCATACAGGCCCAGTAACAAACGTTGGCTGAAGCACAACGGGCACGGCACCAGCCCCAGGGCACTTTCCAGGTGAAATGAACCGGCCAGCACAGCCAACGCGGCAAGGCAGGCAGGAAAGAAAAAAGTGCGTAAACGGGCCGGCAGCATGGGCGATGGAGGTCCCGGGGAATGAAGTGGCTTGAAACGGTAGAGGAAGTAACCGCTGTGTTTCAAGGCGCTACAGGGACGACAAGTCGCTGAATAGCAAAGGAAGTTTCCCGCCTGGCAGTAGGAAACGTCTTAAGAAATGGACTGCAGAACTAACTTATATCGCCGGACAAGTTACCCGCCCCCTTAGCCCGCACGCTGGCGCGAACTAAGGGGTAACCCAGGTAAAACGATTAGGCGTAACTCAGGCGCGCACTGCTTCTGGCAACGGCAGCGCCAGCAAGCGCTCATCCAGCAAGCCGAGGCCTTCCTGGAACAGCTGGTTGCTGCGCTCGGTCTCACCAAGGCCGGCGAGCAAGCGGGCCAATTCGGCACAGGTTTCCGGGTTGCGCTCCATCTGCAAGCTGCTTTCCAGATAGTCCCGCGCCTTGCCCCACAGGCGGTTTTGCAAGCTCAGGCGGCCGAGGGTCAGCAGCAGGCTTGGGTCCTGTGGATGCGCCTTCAGCCAGCCTTCGGCTGTTTGCAACTGGCGCGCCGGGTCATCACCGCGCACCAGGCCATACAAGCGGGCCAGGTGGCTTTCGTACTCACGCTTGAGGGCCGTGCGCAGCACGTGCTCGGCTTCACCCTGGGCGCCGACCTGGCGCAGCTGCTCGGCGTAGGCCAGCACCAGCTGCGGCTCCTGGCGCTGGGCGGCAGTCAGTTGCTGCCAGGCACGTTCCAGGGCCTGACGCGCACTTTGCGCATCCTCGCCGCGGGTTGTCGCCAGGCTCAGGTTCTGGCCCCAAGCACGCTTTTCAAGCTCGGCGAGCTCAGCCGCTGGCAGCACCTTGCCCTTGCGCAGGTCAGGCAGCAGGCGAATCAGCGCCGACCAATCGCCACGTTCCAGGTACAAGCGCTGCAGCAGGCGCAGCACCTGGGTGTTATGCGGGTGCCGCGCCTGCATCGCCAACAGGGTTTCCAGCGCACCATCCGTGTCGCCACGGTCCATCTGCAACTGGGCATGGGTCAGGGCAATGGCCAGTTCCGCCTGCGGCTGACGCTCCAGGGCGCGCTCAAGCAGGTTGTCGCTGTCTTCCTTGCGGCC
This sequence comes from Pseudomonas sp. LAIL14HWK12:I7, assembly GCF_000483465.1. NCBI lineage: Bacteria > Pseudomonadati > Pseudomonadota > Gammaproteobacteria > Pseudomonadales > Pseudomonadaceae > Pseudomonas > Pseudomonas sp. LAIL14HWK12:I7. The sequence continues at coordinate 27,241 of NZ_AXYZ01000018.1, read as the reverse complement.
TTGCTCGTTGGCGGCGCGGGCGGCGCCGAGGTAGTACAGCAAGGGCTGGCGTTCAGCTTCGGCGGCGCGGTGCAGATGGCGCTGGGCACTGGCCCAGCGGCCCTCGGCGAGGTCCAACTGGCCTTGCTCGATGGAAAGACGGATGCGGCGGCTGCGGTTACGACGCGACCACGGGTTGACCACGCCGCTGGAGGTCAGCACCAGGCCAACCAGATAGCGCAGCAACCCGAGCAGGGCGATCACGGCAACAAGCCCCGCCAGCGCCGCCCACAAGCCGGACTGATAGCGGAAGCTGCCATAGGCGATCAAGACGTAGCCACTGTGCTTGGCCACCGCAATGCCCAGCGCGGCGGCGATCACGATCGCCAGTACGGCCAGCAGGTAGACCCGCTTCATGGCTTGCCCCCTTCACCCTCGGCCGGCAGGTGGCGGCGCTGGATGTAAGCTTGCACCGAGGCCAGGCTCTCGCTCAGGTCAGGGGTGACCACAGACACCGGTTGCTCGGCCAAGGCGTTGAGGCTGTCGAGCATGGCCTTGCTTTGTGGGTTGTCGGCATTGAAGTTGGCCAGCAGTACGCTGCGCGCATCATCCAGTGCCTGGGTGTAGACCTTGGCCTCGCCATTGAGCGCGGCCCACTGGGCTTGCTCGATGGTCAGGCTCAGGGCCAGGCGCAGCTGGTTGAGCGACTGCCCGGCCAGCAGCGGCCGCACATTGTCATCGGCATTGAAGTCGATCTGGAAATACTTCGAGATCTCCGCCCACCACTGCGACCAGCGACTGGCGCCATCGCCGTCGGAGGTCAGCGCACCGAGCGCATCGGCATTGCTCTCGAACTCAGGCGACTGGGCGCTGAGTTGTTGCACCAGTTCGCGCTGTGCAGCCAGTTTGAGGAACAGGCCCGTGCGGTCTGGCTGCTGCGTGCTGTTGAGGGTTGCTAGGCTGCGCGCCAACTGCTCGCGAGCGGCGAAGGCACCGGGGTCGCTCTGCTCGCGAAGGATTTCGTCGGCGCCTTCGACCAGGGCCTTGGCGCTGGTGATGTCCTGCAGCGCCGAGAGGCGCAGGGTAGCCAGGCGCAGCAAGTGTTCGGCCTCTGCCAGGCGCCATTCCTTGCGGCTCTCGCCCAGCACGGTTTCCAGACGCTGGCTGAGGCGTTGCTGATCGCCTTGCAGCTGCGAAACCAGGCGACGGCGGTCTTCCAGCTCGCTGGCAGCCGGCAGGCTGGCCAGCTGCGCGCTGATCTGCTGTTCACGCTGCTGCAGCGCTTCGGCGCGCTGGTTCAGGGCTTCAAGGTGCTGCCCTTGGTTGAATTCGCTGCCTTGCAGTTGCCGCACCTGCCAGACACCCCAGCCACCTATTGCGACCCCGGCGGCACCCAGCAGCAGCGCCAGCGCTGCCAGACCGGTGCCGGAGCGCTTGGCGGGTGTGGCGGAGACGGGATCCGCCGGCGTCTGGGCCGACGGCTGATCGTTATTGGACAAGACAGTTTCGCTCACGTATCCATCCTTTGCATGGGGGCGCTAGGCGTTCAGCTTAGCGCCTTAAGAGGCAGGTGCAGCGCTGCGCTGCACAGCTGCCAGCAAGGCCGTGGCACTGGCGCCACGGCAATCCACAACCTGTTGGGCCCCGGCGGCCCTGGCCTGCTCGGCAACCCGCGGGCTCGGCACGAACAGCGGCAGACGCGCCACCTGCGGCCAATCGGCGCCGGCCATCTGCTGCAAATGTTCAAAACCCTGCCCACTGCTGACCACCAGGCCATTGAGGCGTTCCGCTTCGATGCGACGCATCAGCGTGCCCGCCGGGTATTCCGGCAGGCAGCGACGATACAGTTCCAGATAATCGACACTAGCACCTTGCTCTGCAAGACGCTCTGCCAGCAGTTCGCGACCTCCCACGCCACGGACGATAAGGACGCGTGGTGTAGGAAGCGCGATAGCGTCGCGCAGGACCGGCAGTGCGAGCAAGGCCTCGCTGTCGTCACCTTGCGTAGGGAAAGTCACCTGAAGACCGGCGGATTGCAGCACTGCAGCCGTTGCTTCACCGACGGTAAACCAGCCGGTTGCCGGAGGCTGCAGGCCGGCGTGCGCAAGTTGCTCAAGCAGCAACTTGGCGGCCGGTTTGCTGACCACGATCATGGCCTGGTAGTGCCCCAGCTCGGCAAGCCGCTGACGCGCCACGTCGCCCAATCGCACAGGCTCGATCGCCAACAAAGGCAGGCAGTTGCTGGCCACGCCGGCGGCTGCCAGGCTCTGCGCCAGTGCCGCGCAGTCCTCTTCAGGTCGGGTCAGCAACAGGCGCCAAGGGCTCACGGGTGGCCGGCCTCGCCATAGACTTCCTTGAGGATGGCCTCGGCGCCTTGGCTGAGCAGGTCTTCGGCAACCTGCACGCCCAAGGCTTCAGCCGACGCGCGCGGCGCCCGGGCATCGGCCACCAGCAAAGTGCCCCCGCTCGGCTGGCCGACCAGGCCGCGCAACCACAATTGGTCGCCTTCAAGCACTGCGTAGCAGGCAATCGGCACCTGGCAGCCGCCATTAAGGCGCTTGTTCAGGGCCCGTTCGGCCACCACCCGGTCGGCGGTGTCGAGATGGTGCAGCGGCGCCAGCAGTGCATGGATTTCGCTGTCGGCACTGCGGCATTCGATACCCACCGCGCCTTGGCCGCCCGCGGGCAGGCTGTCATCGACGCTGATGCTGGCGGTGATGCGGTCTTCGAAACCGAGGCGGATCAAGCCGGCGGCGGCGAGGATGATCGCGTCATATTCGCCAGCGTCGAGCTTGGCCAGGCGGGTATTGACGTTGCCACGCAGGAAGCGGATTTCGAGGTCTGGCCGACGCGCCAGCAACTGGGCCTGGCGGCGCAGGCTGGAGGTGCCGACGATGCTGCCGGCGGGCAAGGCTTCAAGGCTTGCAAAACGGTTGGAAACGAACGCGTCGCGCGGGTCTTCCCGCTCGCAGATGCAGTACAGGCCCAGGCCTTCAGGGAAGTCCATGGGCACGTCTTTCATCGAGTGCACGGCGATGTCGGCTTCGTTGTCCAGCAGGGCGGTTTCCAGCTCTTTGACGAACAGGCCCTTGCCGCCGATTTTCGCCAGCGGCGCATCCAGCAGCTTGTCACCGCGGCTGACCATGGGCACCAGGGTCACGATCAGCCCAGGGTGCGCCTGCTCGAGGCGGGCTTTGACGTATTCGGCCTGCCACAGGGCCAAGGCACTTTTACGGGTGGCAATGCGGATTTCGCGAGTGGACATGGAACGCCCCGATGCAGAGAAATGCTGCCGATGATAACAGCTCCGGCGGCATCACCAGCAGATGCGGGTCAATGGCTATGTACGTCCCGTGCGCGGCCGTGGGCAGCGGCCGCGCAAAGACGTGGTCAGAGCGTCTGCATCATCTTGCGCACGCCAGCCACATGGCGCCGGCTGACGGTCAGGGCATCGCCGTCCAGGCCTTTGAGAAACAGCTGAAAATGCCCAAGCGGGGTGCGCTGCAGGCGTTCGATACGCTCGCGGGCCACCAGCGCGTTGCGGTGGATACGCACGAAGCGTTCGCCAAATTCGTCTTCCAGGGCCTTGAGGGGCTCATCGAGCAACACCTCACCGCCCTCGTGGCGCAAGGTCACGTATTTGTGGTCAGCGATGAAATAGATAACCTGGGGCAAGGGAATCAGCTCGATGCCCTTTCGCGTTCGCGCACTGATATGGCTGCGCGGGCCGCCGCCTTCATTGGCCGGCCGGGTGAGCGCCGCCAATTGGGCGCGGTTGGGCTTCTCGGCCTTGCGCAGCGCATCGCGCAACGCCTGAGGCTGGAAGGGTTTGGTCACATGGCTGAGGGTGCTGTCCTTGAAAGCCTCTGTGCCGTATTCATCGTCGCCGGTGCAAAACACCACCGAGGGCGGCGCTTCGCGCTCGCACAGGCGAGCAGCGACCTGAAGGCCATCCAGGCCAGGCATGCCGATGTCCAGCAGGACCACATCGGGCTTTAGGCTTTCGATCAGCGCCAGGGCCTCCTCGCCGTTGGTGGCGCTTGGCTCCAGCACGGTATAACCCTCTAGTTCGCCGAGTAGCCTACTGAGGCGTTCACGGCCTTGGGGTTCGTCATCAACGATCAGGACATTCATAATTGCGCTGGATTCCTGAATGAGTCTCGCACAGGTGTAGCGTAGACAAGTGTGGTTCGAGCGACACTGCGTGTCACGCTCTAGACCGGTGCAATGGCCAAAGATTCACTCGGCCGGCAGATTCACTGCCAGTCCTCTGTCCAACTGTAGACGGTCCGTGGAACACTGCCGTTCAATCCTGCAAATCCTTGCTTGCTCGTTTGCCTGCCCATTTGCCGTCATTTCTCTCGACCGGCGTCCTGCGGCAGCCAGCCCAACCCTGCTATTATCGGCGCCACTTTTTCGTTCACGCCTGCAATGAGTGAATCCATGAGCACCGACAAGACCAATCAGTCCTGGGGCGGCCGCTTCAGTGAGCCCGTCGACGCCTTCGTCGCCCGTTTCACCGCTTCGGTCGATTTCGACAAGCGCCTGTACCGCCACGACATCATGGGTTCGATCGCCCACGCCACCATGTTGGCGCAGGTCGGCGTGCTCAGCGATGCCGAGCGCGACACCATCATCGATGGCCTGAAGACCATCCAGGGCGAGATCGAGGCCGGCAACTTCGACTGGCGCGTCGACCTTGAAGACGTGCACATGAACATCGAGGCACGCCTGACCGATCGCATCGGCATCACCGGTAAAAAGCTGCACACCGGCCGCAGCCGCAACGACCAGGTCGCCACCGACATCCGCCTGTGGCTGCGCGACGAGATCGACCTGATCCTGGCCGAAATCACCCGCCTGCAACAGGGCCTGCTGGAGCAGGCAGAGCGTGAAGCCGAGACCATCATGCCCGGCTTCACCCACCTGCAAACCGCCCAGCCGGTCACTTTCGGCCACCACTTGCTGGCCTGGTTCGAAATGCTCAGCCGCGACTACGAGCGCCTGGTCGACTGCCGCAAGCGCACCAACCGCATGCCCCTGGGCAGCGCCGCGCTGGCCGGCACCACCTACCCGATCGACCGCGAGCTCACCTGCAAGCTGCTGGGCTTCGAGGACGTATCGGGCAACTCGCTGGACGGCGTTTCGGACCGTGACTTCGCCATCGAATTCTGCGCTGCCGCGAGCCTGGCGATGATGCACCTGTCGCGCTTCTCCGAAGAGCTGGTGCTGTGGACCAGCGCCCAGTTCCAGTTCATCGACCTGCCTGATCGCTTCTGCACCGGCAGCTCGATCATGCCGCAGAAAAAGAACCCAGACGTGCCGGAGCTGGTACGTGGCAAGAGCGGCCGCGTGTTCGGCGCCCTGATGGGCCTGCTGACCCTGATGAAAGGCCAACCGCTGGCCTACAACAAGGACAACCAGGAAGACAAGGAACCGCTGTTCGACGCCGCCGATACCCTGCGCGACTCGCTGCGTGCCTTTGCCGACATGATCCCGGCCATCAAGCCCAAGCACGCGATCATGCGTGAAGCGGCCCTGCGCGGGTTCTCCACCGCCACTGACCTGGCTGACTACCTGGTACGCCGTGGCCTGCCGTTCCGTGACTGCCACGAAATCGTCGGCCACGCGGTGAAGTATGGCGTGGACACTGGCAAAGACCTGGCCGAGATGAGCCTGGACGAACTGCGCCAGTTCAGCGACCAGATCGAGCAGGACGTGTTCGCTGTGCTGACCCTGGAAGGGTCGGTCAATGCCCGTGACCACATTGGTGGTACCGCACCGGCGCAGGTGCGTGCGGCCGTGGTGCGCGGCCAGGCGCTGCTGGCTTCGCGCTAACTGCTTGTTGTAGGCGCAGCCTTGTGCTGCGAAGAGGCCGGTGCAAACACCATGGATCTAAGGTGTTTGCACCGGCCTCTTCGCAGCACAAGGCTGCTCCTACAGGTTCAGCGCTAGCTACAGTTAGCGCTTGCCGCTACGAATCATCTCCATGAAGGCCGGCATCGCCGCCTCCTTGTCTGCCAGGATCCGCGCCATGTGCGGGTGCTCGCGCATTTTCTCCAGCAATGCCTTGGCCTCGGGGAAGTCCGCGAGGAAGTCGAGGTTCAGCACCTTCTTGCCCACCGCGTAGGCCAGGTCGACCGAGAAGCAGAACATCAGGTCGGCAATGGTCAGCTGCTCACCCGCCACATAGGGTGCGAAGCGCCCATTGCGCTTGAGCGTGGCGAAGCCTGCCAGCAGGTCGGCACGGGCGCGTTCCTTGATCAACGGCTCCACCGCCATGCCAAAGAAGGACTCGGCATAGCAGGTACGCGCCGGCAGCTCGATGTACAACTCGATTTCCTTCAGCAGCTCACGCACCTTGGCCTGCTCGAACGGGTCGGTTGGCAGTAGTGCCTTGCCGCCTTGGGTCTGCTCGATGTAGTCGAGGATCACACTGGTTTCGCTGATGAAGCCGTGCTCGGTTTCCAGTACCGGTACCTTGCCCCGCGGGCTGACTTCCAGTGCCTTGGGCGCCTGGCCGCCGTAGAAGGTGACCTCCTCGAAAGGCAGGCCTTTTTCCAGCAGCGCCAGCTTGACCATGTTGTAGTAGTTGCTGACCGAGAATCCGTGAAGCTTGAGCATGGGGTAACAGCCTCCAGGCCGTATGGGGATGGCCCGGCTTTTATAGCCCCTGTGCCAGCGCCTGACCAGCGTCATGCACCCGGTCGATGACCGGACATTGCCAGCACAGGCGTGGCAAACTGTATGCCCCATCACAGGAGTACCGCCATGAGCGAGCCCACCGACATCGACAATGACGACGAAGCCTTCGCCGAGGCAACGCTGACCCAGGCCATCGAGAACCAGATCGAAAGCGGCGAGCCGCCGGCCGCCAAAGCCACGTTCAACAAGCTGACCCTGGTCGGCTACGCGCGCGAGGACATCCTCAACCTGATGGCCCATGTGTTGGCCTTCGAGATCGACAACATGCTGGTGGAAGACCGCGCCTTCAATAGCGAGTGGTATGAAAACGCCCTGCGCGCCCTGCCCGAGCTGCCACCTGAGATGGATCAAGGCGACGACGAATAACCCGACTACACTCGAAGGTCAGGCACCGATGACGGTGCCGCCATCCTCGTCTGGAAGTCAGGAGTCGCCATGTCCTTTACCCCCGATCTGATCGCCGAACTGGAAGTCCTCGCGCTGTTCAAGCACGACAGCAGCCAGGAAGGCATCAAGATAAACAGCCACGCCTCCCCTGCCCTGATCGCGGCCGCTCAGCGCCTGTTCGAGAAAGGGCTGACCGATCAACCCGATGGTGGCTACCTGACCAGCCTGGGTCATGACGCCGTCGACAGTGTTCAACTGCTGCAGAACATTCTCAAGGCGCCACAACCGGCCTGATCGAACAGGTATACCAGGAGGGCGGCCTTAGCTGGCCGCCGCCCTGCGCTTCTCGGCCAACCGCGAGCGCCCGTACAGGAACACGATGGCCAGCAATGCCACCGCCTGGGCTGCCAGCGAGTAGGCATCGGCATGAATGCCCAGCCAGTCGAACTCGAAGAACGCCACCGGCCGCGTGCCCAGCACCCCGGCCTCTTGCAGTGCCTTGACGCCGTGCCCGGCGAACACCACCGACAGCGCGCACAACAGCGCCGCGTTGATGCTGAAGAACAGCGACAGCGGCAGCTTGGCCGAACCGCGCAAAATCACCCACGCCAACCCCACCAGCAGCACCAGCGCCGTCGCGCCCCCTGCCAGCACCGCCTGATGCCCGGCAGGCCCCGCCTGCAGCCACAGGGTTTCGTAGAACAGGATCACCTCGAACAGCTCGCGGTACACCGAGAAGAACGCCAGCATGGCAAAGCCAAAGCGCCCGCCGCCACTGACCAGGCTGCTCTTGATGTAGTCCTGCCAGGCCGCAGCGTGGCGGCGGTCGTGCATCCATACCCCCAACCACAGCACCATGACCGCAGCAAACAGCGCCGTGCAGCCTTCCAGCAGCTCGCGCTGGGCACCGCCCACGTCGATCACATAAGCCGCCAGGGCCCAGGTGGCAAAGCCGGCAACCAGCGCCAGCCCCCAGCCGATATTCACGCTGCGCACAGCCGACTGCTGGCCGGTGTTGCGCAGGAAGGCGAGGACCGCTGCCAGCACCAGAATCGCTTCAAGGCCTTCGCGCAGCAGAATCAACAGCCCGGAAATGAAGCTCAGCGACCAACTCAGGCCATCGCTGCCCAGCAGTTTGGCGGCCTGACTGAGCTTGGCCTTGGCTTCGGTCAGGCGCTGCTCAGCCTGGGCCACTGGCAAACCGTCCTGCAGTGACTGGCGGTAAGCCATAAGGGATTTTTCAGTGTCTTTGCGCGCTTGGGTATCGATGTTGTCCAGCGAGCTTTCCACCAGCTCGAACCCTTCCAGGTACGCGGCCACAGACAGGTCATACGCCTGGTCGTGATCGCCTTCGCGGTAGGCGGCCAGGCTTTTATCCAGGGTGCTGGCGGTGTACTCGAGCAACTGCGCCGGGCCGCGTTTGACCTGCGGCGGCTGGGCACGCTGGGCACGGAACGCGTCCAGCGCACTGGCGCCTTCGTTGGCCGCGACTTCAGCCGGGGTCTGGCGGGCAAGGTCGGCCAGGTTCCAGACCTTGTCACCTTTGGCGGCTTCAGGCTGGGCAGTGAAGCTTGCCACATAGGCAGCGACGTCCCAGCGCTGACGCTCATCGAGCTGATCGGCGAACGATGGCATCTCAGTGCCTTCGATGCCCAGGCCAAGGGTGTTGTACAGGTCGAACAGGCTCAACTGGTCAAGCCGCTCGACACTGCGCAGGTTAGCGGGCGGCGGTTCCAGGCCGACACCGGCCGGGCCATCGCCGGCACCGGTATCGCCATGGCAGATCGAGCAGTTCTGCGCATACAGCGAAGCCCCGCGGGCCGGGTCCGGGGTAATCACCGGGGCCTGGCTAACCTCGTAGGCCACCGCCAGGCGCGCGCCCAACTGGCGGGCCTGACGGGCAACGGCGGCGCCTTCATGACGCTGCTCAATGGCCTGGCGCAAACCCTCTACGCCCTGCTCCAGTGCCGTTTGCTCAGCATGCGCCGGCAAACCTTTGACCAGTTCGGCCAGTAACGCAGTGAATTCCTGTTGCTCGCGGTATTCACCCTCGTCGATCACCTTGCCATCGCGCACGGTCGGCGGGTAGTCGGCACCGATGTAATCGAGCAGGTGCAAGGCCTTGGCGGCCTCGGCGGGGGCTTCGGCCAGCACCACGGTGCTGCACAGCGCCAGCACTGGGCCAAGCAGTAAAGCAGGCAGCCAGGCAAGCAGACGGGAACGGGTTTTCATGGCCAGTCTCGGAGGGAATGCGAAAGAGAACATTGTTCACTTCCACTTTCCTTTGCTCAAGGCTCGCCAGCGGATTTCATGAAAAATCTTGCGGCATATTCAAGGGAGGGCAGCCCCAGGAAAGCTGTCACCATTACGTACTCGAGTGAGAAAAAAATTGAGCAATACGCAGAAAATCACAATTTTCCTTGTAGAGTGAGAAAAAGTTTGCCCGATGAAACCGATGTGAGGATTTTCAAGATGAGGGCCGTCGGCTACTCACGCCTGATCCATCACCTGGAACTGACCGCAGTTCCTCTGCGTTACAAAGCAGTCATCGAGCCTGTCACACGCGTTCAGCTTATCGGCCACACACTGGCCGTCCCCGCCGCCATGGCACCAGAACCTGACAACCTTCTCGAACATGTGTTGTTCGCACTGAAACACGAAGGGATCAACCTGGCCGTGCTTGCTCAAGCTTTACCCTTCATCCCGGCCGAGCACTTTGAGTCAGCCTTCACACAGGCACCTAACGGTATCTACGTCAGAAAAGCCTGCTATTTATGGGAAATGTTCACAGGTAAACAGCTTGACCAAGCGGCACGCATACGGGTGCCTTACGCTCCGCTGTTCGACCCGCAACGCTATATCACCAGGCCTGGCCCTCGTAATCAGAAGTGGCGTATCGAGTTCAACGGCCTGGGTGACTTTACCTATTGTGCGACGGTCGAGCGCACGCCCGTTATCACAGGGTTGCTTGAGCACGACATACTCTCAAGAGCAAAAGCTTTCATGGCGGAGCTACCGCCGGTGATGATGGACCGCGCACTCAATTGGGCCTATCTGCACGAAACCAAAGACTCATTTGCCATTGAGCGAGAGGCGCCCTCAGAGAGTAAATCGCGACGTTTTATCCAACTCCTGCGCCAAGCTCATGAACGCCAGCCCCTTACAGAGGAATATCTGGTGGCACTACAGAATGCCACCCTCTCCAACCCCCTCGATTCAGCGGCAGCGTTCAGGCATGAGCAAAACTATCTTTCAGACAGTTCACAGGGCGCGGCAGGGGTGACTTACCTTCCTCCGCCTCCAGCATTGTGCAGAGAGTTGATGGAAAGCCTGATGGGTTTCGCTAATGAAGCGCCGTCGCAGATTGACCCGCTGGTGTGTGCCGCCATCATTTCGTTCGGCTTCGTATTGATACACCCCTTCCTGGATGGCAATGGGCGTCTGTCCCGCTTTCTCATTCACCAAGCGTTGTGCCGGGCCGGAGCGTTGGAAAATGGGCTGCTGCTGCCTGTGTCAGTGGCCATGAAACACCAAGAGTTGCGCTACCTTGAGGCATTACAGTCGTTCTCAAGGCCAGTTCGCGACTTCTGGGAAGTTCAGTGGATCGATTTCGGCAAATACAGCTTCGAGTTCAAAGGCCACGAAGCCGTCTATCGTTATTGGGATGCGACGCCGTGCGTGGCCTTCACGCTCGACATGGCCAGAATGGCCCTTGAAGTGGAACTGCAAAAGGAAGTCGATTTCCTGGCCAGTTACGACGCTGTCTATCGGGCAGTGGACAATCAGTATGATGTCCGTGGCAGCGACTTGGCCAACCTGGTGATGATGTGCCTAACCAATGATGGCATCGTATCCAGGAACCGGCGCAAGCAATACCAATACACCGTTCCGGTCGAGGTATTCGACTTCATCGAACAGCAGTCGCAACACATCCTTGCGACACAACGGGCCGAAGCCAAGCAGGAGTGAGCGCACTCACTCGCTGCCTTGGCGCTAGTGCACTCAATGCACCCTGTTCATCCCCCGCTCCATATCGTCGATCAATGCCTTGGCCATCTCGCTGAGAATCCGCGCTGCACTGCCGGCAACGCGGTCATTCTCCATTTCCGCTTCGGTGGTCAGGTGGCGGATGCAGCCGAGCAGTACGGACAGCTGAGAGAAGGCGTGGTTGAAGGGGACGTCAGGTTGCAGGCGGAACAGGTCGAAGGTTTCCTCGCCTGCGGTGGAAGACGCTGTGGGATCGTCGCGCATTGTGTTGGTCCTCGGCTCAGGCGCTGGCGCGGGTGTGGTCGCACAAGGCGTTGATCATCCGGCACAACAGGCGGATGTTCATACCCATCGCATCACGCATCAGGCCAGGGCTACTGTCTAGCAGGGCGGAGGTGGTCTGCTCCACAGTCAGGGTCAGGGCGCGGATCAGCAGGTCGCACGTTTCGGCGCAGGGAGGGTCTTGGAGTGTGATGAGGGGTGGGTCGAGCAGAAGGAGGGTTGCGGGCGGTGGGTCGGGGACGATTTTTTTCATGGTGGGGCTCCGTATGCGGAAAGAAAAAACTACCGTCCTCCTCGTCTCACGGAATTGGGTGGCAGTCGTGCACGGAGTGAGACCCGGGACATACGGTAACCCCGGCCAGGCCTAAGCCTGCCCGCGCACGACCGCCATGAAGCGGTGCTACCGAATGCAAACCGGGTGTCTCACGCCCGATCGCCTTGCGAGGCGACCCGAGGACATTATTCCTGGGGCATCTCCCCGCCTAGACAGCACCTTCCGACAGGCGCGTAGGATAGTTCGCCTGATAGCGAGAGCTGAAGCATTTGGTTTCAGATTCGGAAATGTCTTACATATTCGGGGTGTTCGACGTTAGAGGTTCGGCGCCCTCAAGACCGAGCGCCGCCCGCGCGGCGCTTCGCAGCACAAGGCTGCTCCTACATTTTTCGGGCCAGTTATTCCTGCCCCATCGGCGCGCGGCCCATTGGTGCATGGCACGATATCGAATCCTACAAACAAGGCGATCGCGCGCCGCCTTCACAGGCGTGACTGGCCCAAAAAAATGTAGGAGCAGCCTTGTGCTGCGAAGCGCCGCGCGGGCGGCGCTCGATCTCATAGGCGCCGCAGCTCTATCGCCAAACACCTTCGCCCCTCAAAACGATCAAGGCGTGCCGCCCCCCTTCCATCCCCCACCCAACGCCAAAAACACCCCAATCTGCCCCACCGCCACCTGGCTATTCGCCGCCGCCAACTGCGCGCGCATATCGGTATACGTCCGCGTCGCCTGCAAATCCGCCAGGAACGACTCACGCCCAGCCTGGTAATACCGGTGCGTCTGGTCCGCCGCTTCCTTGGCCGACTTCTCTGCCTCGGCCAATGCATCACGCCGGTCGAGCAAGGCGCTGTACTGCGCCAGCCGGGTCTGGGTCTCGCGGATGGCGTTCAACACCACGCCGTCGAAATGCGCCAGCGCCGCTTGGGTGGAGGCTTCGGCCATGCGGATGCGGGCACGGGTGCCGTTGGTGGGGATGGTCCAGCTGATCTGTGGGCCAAAGCCCCAGCGGTTGGTGGAGGGCTCGCCAAGGTTCTCGAGGATACCGATGGTGCCCACCTGGGCGCCGATGCTGATGTCCGGGTACAGCGCGCCCGTGGCCACGCCAATGTATGCGGTGGCGGCCGCCAGTTGGCGCTCGGCCTGGCGCACGTCGGGGCGGCGTTTGAGCAGCGCGGCACCGTCGCCTACCGGGATCAGTTGGGCCAGGTGCGGCAGTTCGGCGCAATCGGCGGTGCCGGCGGGCAACTGCTCGACCGGTTTGGCCAGCAATGCAGCGAGGGTATACAAGCCCGTCTCGCGCTCGGCCTTGAAGCGTGGCAGTTCGGCGCGCAGGGATTTGAATTGGGTCTGCGAGCGGGTGACCTGGGTTTCGTCGCCTCGGCCGGCATCGCGCAGGCGCTGGTTCAGCTTTACGCCTTGCTCCTGCAGGTCCAGCGACTCGCGGGCAATGTGGTATTCCTCGTTGGCCGAGCACACCTGGGTATAGGCCTTGACCACATCCGCCACCAGGGTAATGCGCGCGGTGTCCGCTGCGGCCTGCACCGCGTCGGCGTTGGCCTTGGCCGCCTCGGTGCCGCGCTTGAACGTGCCCCACAGGTCGAACTGGTAGGAGGCGCTGATGATGGCTTCACCGATATTGGCCACGGGTACCTTCTCGGGCAGCAAAAAGGCCTCGCCAGACTCCTGCAAGCGCTGAGCGCCAGCCTTGATGCCACCACTGAAACCGCCCTGCGATTCGGCCACTTCGACTTGGGCGCGGGCCTTGGCGATGTTGGCCGCGGCCACCCGCAGCTCGGTATTGGCGCTCAATGCCTGGCGCACCAGTTGGTTGAGGCGCTGATCCTGGTACAGCTGCCACCAGTCTTCGGGTACCGGCGCCGACACCACACTGTCGGCGTCCTGGCGTAGCGGGCCGTTGAGGTCGCTGCGCTGCACGGCCGCGTCTTTCGGCACTTCGTAATCCGGGCCAACCAGGGCACAGGCACCGAGGGACAGGGCCATGCCCACCAGCATCAGGCGTTTCATGGGCGCTTGTCCTCGATGATCGACACCGTTGCCGTGCGCCCGGCGATCATGCGGAAGTCATCCGGCACTTCGTCGAAGGCGATACGCACCGGAATCCGCTGGGCCAGGCGCACCCAACTGAACGCCGGGTTGACGTTGGGCAGCAGGTTGGCGCCGCTGCTGCGGTCGCGGTCTTCGATGCCGGCGGCAAAGCTTTGTACGTGGCCGCGCAGGCGGGTGTTGTCGCCCATCACGCGGATGTCCACGGCATCGCCGATGTGAATGCCACCGAGCTTGGTTTCTTCGAAGTAGCCATCGACGTGGTACGAGGCGCTGTCGACCACCGACAGTACCGGGCGGCCGGCGGTGACGAATTCGTGGTTACGCGGGGCGCGGTCGTTGAGGTAGCCGTCCACCGGGCTGCGTACCACCGAGCGATCGAGGTTGAGCTGTGCAGTATCGACAGCCACCTGTGCCTCGTTGACCGCCGAGCGGGCGCGGGCTTCGCGGGACTGGCTCTCTTCCAGTTGCTCGGCCGCGACCAGGTTGCCCAGCTTGCGGTTACGGCGCGTCTCGCGGGCAGCCTGGGCCAGGGTTTCCTCGCGCTCGGCGAGTGTCGCCTTGGCCTGGCGCAGGGCCAGGCTGAAGCGGTCCTGGTCGATGGTGAACAGCACGTCGCCGCGCTTGACCACCTGGTTGTCACGCACCTCGACCTTCTGGATCAGCCCGGACACATCCGGGGCGATCTGGATCACATCAGCGCGGATGTGGCCGTCGCGGGTCCAAGGGGCGAACAGGTAGTAGCCCACCATCTGCCACACGAGCACGGCGGCGAAACTCACGACCAGCAAGGTCAGGACCACACGGCCCAGGGTCAGCAAAGGTTTTTTCATGGCAGCATCAGGTTTCGGCAAAAGTGGTCGACCGCGCCCAGCATCACGGCGTAGAGGGCAACGTTGAACAAAGCCCGGTGCCAGACCAGGCGGTAGAAATGCAGGCGCACAAGCAAGGCGTGCACGCCCAGAAACAGCAGGTAGGTGAACACCATCATCACCAGCAGCGTGGGCAGAAACACCCCGCTGATATCCAGATCACCGATCACAGTGGGGCTCCATCGATGCCGGGGGGCAGTTGCGGTTGTTCGGTCGGCTCGAGCATCACCTCGACCCCAGGCAGCAAGGCCAAGCGCAGGCCACTCAGGGCATGCAGCAGGTGCACGCGGGCATCGCCGCGGTCGTTGTGGTCGTCCAGCGCCAGCCCTTGCCGCGCGCGCTCCATGTTGCGCAACAGCGTGGCCGGGGCGTGCAGGCGTTGGTTGGCGCGCAGGCAGGCGGCGTAGTGGGCGCCGACTTCCTCGATGACCGTGGCCAGGCGCTCACGGGCCTGCGGGTTGGCGCGGGGCATGTAGGCCAGCAGGTCGAGCAGGTTCAGGCCTACGCGCAGGTCACGCAGCGCCACGCCGCTGTCCTGGCCGGTCTGCGACAAGCGTGGCAGGTGCTGCATCAGGCGGTCGAGCATCTGTACGCCCACCTGGCGGTGTTCGGCCAGGGTGGCGGGCTGGGTCATCTCGACGATGTCGCGCCAGGCGAAGCGGGTCATGCGCTTGGCTGCCAACTCGACGCCGAACGGGCGCAGCAGCAAGGTCCAGATGAACGCGAACAGCAGCCCCACCGGGCCGGCCAGGTTGGCGTTGATGAAGGTCAGGAAGTCTGCGTCGTACGCGCCCTGGATGCTGATGAAGGTGGCGGTGTTGACGATGGTCAGCAAGGTGCCGAGGTAGAAGCGCGGCTGCACGGTCAGCGTGCCGACGCAGATGAACGGCACGGCGAATGCCAGCACCAGCATCGGGAAGTCGTGCAGGTTGGGCAGCACCAGGAACAGGTAGACGCTGGAGAAGATCACCGACATCAGCGTCCAGAAGAAGAACCGGTAGATCTGCGGCGCCGGGTCGTCCATTGCGGCAAAGAAGCTGCAGGCTACGGCGGCGAGGATGACCGCACTGCCGCCGTCGTTCCAGCCGAGCAAAATCCATAAACCGCTGGCGACGATGATCGCGGTGACGGTGGAGAACACCGAGTACAGCATCAGGCCCCGGTCGAAGAAGGGCGTCAGGCGGCTCAAGCGCCAGTGGCGGTAAGCGGCGCGCCAGGGCGTGGCGTCGTCCTTGCGCAGGGCGTGCTGGAGGGTGCAGCAGTCTTGCCAAAGGTCGACCCACTCGGTCAGGCGATACAAGGCGTTGGACAGCAGCAGGCCGGCGCGCTGGTCCAGTGCGGCGGCGCTGGGTTGCAGGCGGGTGATCTGCTCGTGCAAGGCGGCCCAGGGCGCCAGTGAGGCATCGTCGGCAGTGCCTTTGAGCCACTCGCGGGCCTCGGCCAGCAACGGTTGCAACTGGGCGAACTGCACAGGCGCACGGCCTTCGAGGGCGACCAGGGCGTCGTCCAGGGCGTCGATCACCGGCAGCAGGTGGATCATCCGCCCACGCAGCTCGCTGGCGTTCTTCAGGGTGTGGGGGCCGGCACCCTCGTGGCCGAGCTGGCCGATCATCATTTCCAGGGTGTTGAACGTGGCCACCATCGAGGCACGCATGCCGCCCACCTTGTCGGCGGCGACGTCACGGGCCAGGTAGGTATCACTGTAGCGGATCGCCTCGGCAAACCAGTTGCCGGTCGAGCCGACCACCACCGGGGCCAGGCGGCGCGGCCAGAAGATTGCACCGACCACGGCCGCGCAGACGATGCCCAGGCAGATTTCCTGAGCCCGCGACGAGGCCACATCGAACACCGCGGTGGGGTTGTCGACCACGGCCAGGGCAATCATCGGTAGCGTGTAGCCCGCCAGCATCAGCACGTAGTTGTTGGCGGTGCGCAGGTTCAGCGAGAGGAACAGCAAGGTGCCGGTCCACAAGGCGATGGCGACGCTCAGCAACAGCGGCGATTGCACCAAGGGTGGCACCAGGAATATCGCCCCGCCGGCCCCGAGCAAGGTGCCCAGGGCGCGGTACAGGGCCTTGGAACTGGTCGGGCCGACGAACGGGCTGGAGACGATGTAGACGGTAGCCATCGCCCAGTACGGGCGCGGCAGCTGCATGAGCAGGGCAATGTACAGGGCGATCATCGACGCGGCGAAGGTGCGCACGCCATAGAACCAATCGCGGGCTGGGGGGACCGAGCTGAAGAATCCGTTCATGCTGCCCCGCCGGGTGTGCCGAGGCCGGCGGCTTCGAACGCGCGCAGCACGCGCAAGGCGGCCTCGAGGTCAGCCTGGTCGATGCCCTGCAGCACCTCACGGCGCAAGCGCACCAACTCGGCTTCGATGGATTCGGCCAAAGTGCGGCCTTCGGCGGTCAGGCTCAGGGCCTTGGCGCGGCGGTCGAGAGGGTCCTCGCTGCGGCACACCAGCCCGGCCTTGCACAGCTGGTCGAGCAGGCGTACCAGCGACGGGCTTTCGAGGCCAGCGGCCTGAGCCACCGCCACCTGATGCACGCCGTCGCCCAGGCGCACGATCATCAACAGTGGCGCGGCGCAGGCTTCAGAAATGCCGTAGCCCGTCAGAGCCGCGTGGCAGATGCGCCGCCAATGGCGAGCGGCAACCACCATGCCGCTGCTGACTTGCAGGCGCAGGAGATCAAGGGTCATGAAGGGAACCAAGGATATTCATAGTTTGCTAACTATCAATATACGCCTCGCCCTCCCCCTGTCGTCAACAGTGGGCGACGGGTAGCGTGGGTGAAATTCTGTTCATGCGTGGTCTTTAGCCCGCGAGAGCAACTGTGTTGCACATTCCCTGTGGGAGCGGGTTTACCCGCGAACACCGGCGAAGCCGGTGCCATGTACCGCGTTGCCTGCTTCGCGGGTAAACCCGCTCCCACAGGGCCCGCGACCTCCCACTGCACAGGTTCAGGGCTGGACCTGGTCTTCCAGCTTCATCGTCAGCGCCAGCGTGCTGCCCATCTGCACGGCCCGGTCGCGCCAGTCGAGGTAACGCGCGCGGTCGCGGCTGCTGAAGTGCACCGCCAGCTCCTCGGCCGCCTGCATCACCCCGGCCGCAGCCGCCAGCTCAAGCCAATACAGCGCGCCTTTGATATCGGCCTCCACATACAGGCCATGCATCAGCCGGTACCCCACCTCGAACCGGCACCGCGCTTCGCCCCGCTGGGCACCGCGCAAAAACCATTGGTAGGCCTGTATCAGGTCGACCTGCCAGTCCAGGTCGCCATCGCACACTTCTTCTTCATACAAGTCACCGAGCGCGGCGGCAGCATGCAACATACCGCGGTCAAACGCCTGCCGATAACACTCGGCCGCCTGCACGTAAGACGTGTCGATGCCTTTGCCGAAGTAATGCTGCTGGCCCAGGTTGAACCAGGCCGCGGCGTTACCCTGCAAGGCCGCCATGCGCAACAGGTGGCCGGCCAGCACGGTGTCGGCACGCCAGTACTTGCCATTGAGCCAGATCCAGCCGAGGTCATTCAGTGCGGCCACGCTGCCTTGCAGCGCTTGGCGGCGCAGGTCGGCGTACACACCCTGCAAATCGCTGGCCTCGTCCAGGCGGCTGACCAGCAACGACCGCTGGCTGGGCAGCCCGACCCCGGCAAACAGCCGATGACGCCTCCCGGCAGGGGCTGGCGGGGCGATGACCCGCTCTGGCAGAAGACGGGCAAGCAGCGAATGGATATTGCTGGCAGCAGACATGTTCATCCTCATTGAACGACACACAACCTCGACCTCGGCTGTGATGAGGCGTGATTCTGCGTGACGTCACGACAAAACCTGTCGCGAACGATTCGGCACGAGGCAACCAAATGCGACTTCCTTGATCTGAGCAGGCTGTGGCCAATTGCCATGCCCCGCTCGTGCCGCCATCCTATTGCGGCAAGCCTAGACAAGGACGTTATCTTTTGCCGTTCGCCACCACTCGCGCCACCCTCAGTCGTCAGTGGGCGCTGCTGCGCCAACTGCCCAGCCGCTCCCCAGGCATCACCAGCGCCGAGCTGGTGTGGCGCCTGCGTGATGTGGGGTTCAATGTCAGCAAACGCACGGTTGAGCGCGACCTCAACGAGTTGTCGCTGATTTTTCCGCTGGAGCGCAATGACAAGAGCATACCGTTCGGCTGGCACTGGTCGTCGAGTGCCGTGGGCGAGCTGCGTGGCAATTTCGACTTGCTGACGTACTTGCGCGGTGATGCGCTGCAGCCGGCCCAAGGCGAGGGGGTAGAGCTGGTGGCGCGGGTCAGTGATGCCTTGGCGCGGCAGTTGCGCGAGGCGCCGTTGAGCAGCGACATGCAGCTGACGGCGCTGGAGCATGGGCATCGGTTGCGGGCCACGGTAAGCGATGGCTGGCCGCTGCGTTGGTGGCTGCTGAGCCAGGGGGATGGGGTGGTGGTTGAGCAACCAGAGGGGTTGCGCGAAGAGATTGGCAAGATGCTGAGCAATGCGGCGGCTCAGTACCAGAATCCATAGCCTGTATCGGCCTCTTCGCGGGCAAGCCCGCGAAGAGGCCGGAGCAGGCTTACTGGCTAGCGCTGCATCCCCCACCGCCGCACGGTCAGCCGCTCCAGGGTGTTGAACACCAACCCCTCGACCAGCAAACCAATCAAGATCACCACCGCCAACCCGGCAAACACCTTGTCGGTGTACAGCTCGTTGCGGTTCTGGAAGATGTACCAACCCAGCCCGCCCTTGCCGCTGCTGGCGCCAAACACCAGTTCGGCGGCAATCAAGGTGCGCCAGGCAAACGCCCAGCCGATCTTCAAGCCCGACAGAATCGACGGCAAGGCCGCCGGCACCAGGATGTGCAGCACCAAGCGCAGGCCCTTGAGGCCATAGTTGCGACCGGCCATGCGCAACGTCTCGGACACCCCGAGAAAGCCCGCATACGTATTCAGCGCCAGCGCCCATAGCACCGAGTGCACCAGCACGAAGATCAGGCTGTTGTCGCCCAGGCCGAACCACAACAGCGCCAGCGGCAGCAAGGCGATTGCCGGCAAGGGGTTGAACATGGAGGTCAAGGTGCCCAGCAGGTCACGGCCAAGCTGGGTCGACACCGCCAGGCTGGTCAAGCCGAACGCCAGCACAATACCCAGCACATAGCCCTTGAGCAGGATCACCAGCGACACGCCGACCTTGGCGGGCAACTCGCCACTAAGCAGGCCGTCCCACAGCGCAGCAGAGGTTTGCAGAAAGCTTGGCAGCAGCAGGTCGTTGCCTTGATAGCGGGCCACGGCCTCCCACAGCGCGGCGATCACCACCAGGATGACAGCCTTGCGCAGCCAGCCTTGCTGCCACAAGCGCTGGGCTAAGGGCAGTTGGCGTTCCAGAGGCACACTGAGCAGCGGCTCCAGCTGCACCTCGTATTCCTGACGTACAGGTGTAGTGGTCATGGCTGAAGCTCCTGTCAGTAGGCGATACGGATATCGTTGAAGCCAAGGTCGTCGGCCTGCTCGGGCGTGTCCGCCTCATCGAACAACAGGCGATGGATACGCCGGGCACTGGCCTGGAAATCGGCCGCGCCCAGGCTGCCAAGGTCGTACTGATGGCTGTGTACCTCGGCCCGTACCCGGCCTGGGTGCGGCGACAGCAGCAAGATGCGGTTGCCGACCACCAGCGCTTCTTCGATGGAGTGGGTCACGAACAGCAGGGTAAAGCGCACCTCTTCCCACAGCAGCAGCAGCTCTTCCTGCATCTTGCGCCGGGTCAGCGCGTCCAGCGCGGCGAACGGCTCGTCCATCAGCAGGATCTTCGGCTGGGTGGCCAAGGCCCGGGCAATCGCCACGCGCGCCTTCATGCCGCCAGAAAGGGTGTGTGGGTAGGCATCGGCAAAGGCGGCCAAGCCGACTTTGTCCAGGTAGTGCAGCGCCCGGTCCTCGGCCTCGGCACGCTTGAGCTGGCCCGATACCAGCAAAGGGAACATGACGTTCTGCTTTACCGTCTTCCAGGGTGGCAACTGGTCGAACTCTTGAAACACCACGATGCGGTCAGGGCCGGGGCCTTTGACGGGCTGGCCCTGCAGCAGAATCTGCCCTTCCTGGGGCTCGATGAACCCGGCCACGGCCTTGAGCAAGGTGGACTTGCCGCAGCCCGAAGGCCCCAGCAAGACGAAACGGTCGGCGCGGTCGACTTCGAAACTGACCTGGTGGGTGGCCCGCACCACGCGTTGCGCGGTGCGGTATTCGAGGCTGAGGTTATCCACCGAGAGCAGCGGTGGCGTGGCGACACGGCTCAGGTTGCTGGCCGCGTGGCCTGGCAATGGGGCGGTCATGATCGATCAGCTCCCTTGCAACGGGCGTTCATCCTGGAAGAAGTAATCCTTCCACGACTCCGGCTTGTGCTTGATGGCGCCAACCCGATACAGGAAATCCGCCAGTTTGTAGGTGTTCTTCGGCGTTACCGTGAACTCGTACTGCGGGTTGTTGATCAGCTTGATCAGCACATCGCGGTCGATCTTGGCCTTGGTCACGCGGATGTACGTGTCAGCAGCGGCGGCCTTGTCCTTCTGGGCGAAGTCTGCGGCCTCGGCCAGCGCGTCGACGAAGGCTTTGTAGGTCTTGGGGTTGTCCTTGCGGAATTTTTCAGTGGCGAACAACAGGGTCGGCGAGTTGGGGCCAAGCAGGTCGTAGCTGTTGAGCACAACGTGCACATCCTTGTTGGCCAACGCCTGGTCCTGGAACGGCGGGTTGGAGAAGTGCCCGTTCAGTTCGGTGCCACCGGCGATCAGCGCGGCCGTGGCATCGGGGTGCGGTACGGCCAGGGTGTACTTGTCGAGGCGGTTGTATTCCTTGTCGCCCCACTGCTGGGCGGCGGCGTACTGCAGGAAGCGCGACTGCACGGAGACGCCCACGGCTGGCACGGCGATGCGGTCTTTCTCGGAGATGTCAGCGATGGTCTTCACATTCGGGTTGCTGCTGACCAGGTAATACGGGAAGTTGCCAAGCGAGGCGACCGCCTTCACGTTCTGCCGGCCTTTGGTGCGGTCCCAGACGGTCAGCAGCGGGCCAACGCCAGCACCGGCGATATCCACCGAGCCGGACAACAGCGCATCGTTGATGGCCGCGCCGCCCGAGAGCTGGGCCCAGTCGACTTCAATGTCGACGCCCTGTTCTTTACCGTGTTTTTCGATCAGGTGCTGGTCACGCACCACGTTCAACAACAAGTAGACGATGCCAAATTGTTCCGCGATGCGGATTTTGCCTTCGGCCTGGGCCACGGCGGGGGCCGCCAGGCTGCCGACGACCAGGCTCGCGCCCAGGCCAATGCTTGCCGCCAGGCGGCTGATGGATTTACGCATGGTGTGTTTCCTCAGTCGTCAGAACGGGGCATCGCCCTGGATGGTGGTGCGATAGAGCTTGCGCCGCAGGTGCGCGGGGCAGCCGGTGGCGAGGTGGATCAGCGAACGGTTGTCCCAGAACACCAAGTCGTGGGGCTGCCACTGATGGCGGTAGATGTTCTGCTCGAGCACGCTCAGGGCATACAGCTGCTGCAGCACGTCGCGGCTTTCGTCGTCCGGCAGGCCGACGATGCGGGTGGTGAAGCCTTCGCTGACGAACAGCGCTTTGCGGCCGTTTTCCGGGTGGGTGCGTACCACCGGGTGGATCACTTCCTGCACTTGGGCCAATTGCTCGGCGCTGAGGGCCGGGCGCCAGTTGCCTTTAAACTTGGTCTCGGCATACCGGGCCGTGTAGGAATGGGCCGCGTTGCGGCCGGCGATTACCTTGCGCAGGGCTTCGGGCACGGCGTCCCAGGCTTTGTGCATATCGGCGAACAGCGTATCGCCGCCCTCGCTGGGCAGCTCCTGGGCATGCAGCATCGAACCCAGGCTGGGGAGCTCTTTATACGACAGGTCCGAATGCCAGAACTTGCCAGCATCGCCCAGGCCGACGTTGCGACCGTCTTCGACGATGTTGGAAACGATCAGGATTTCGGGGTGCCCGGTCAGCAGGAACTGCTTGAGCACATGAATCTGCAGCTCGCCGAAACGGCGGCTGAAGCTGATCTGTTGCTCCGGGGTGATGCGCTGGTCGCGGAACACCAGTACATGGTGATCAAGGTGGGCGCGATGAATTTGGGTGAAATCCTCGGCGTTGACCGGTCGGGTCAGGTCCAGGCCGATGATCTCGGCACCGACGGCACCGGAGAACGGGCGGATTTCAAAGCTTTGCGGCTGGGCGCTGTCGATGGACGACAAGGCGTTCGAGGCGGCGGACATGGTTCACTCCCACGCAGTGCGCGACGTCAAAGGCGCGCAACGATCAGAAACGCACGGGGATTTCCCGTGTGGGTTCAAGTCGTGCGGCGCATCGATTGGTCGACGGGTACGCAGTGGAAGCAACTATAAAGTCATAAGAAAGATATTTTAAATATCTTTAATGAATAACCATATCACTGTAGATCGGGGCTGATCCGCGCTCAGATCAACCCGCCCTGCTCTTCTTCATCGATCAGGTTGTTCAGGCTGCCCAGCGCCTTGCGCGCCTTGGAACGGTTAAGCAGCTTGGCCTGCGCCCCGGCCGGCAGGTCGGTGATGCTGAACACACCCTTGGCGGTCAGCACATCGATCAAGTCCTCAAGCACGCGGATCATGTCCAGGTCACTTTGCTTGAGCTCTTTGAGGCTGTTTTCCACTTCGTCGTCGGCAAACCATTCCTGGACGTCGGCATGGTCAGCAGGGAGTATTTCGGTGAATTCGTCAAAAGAGGCTGCTTCTACCCGCAGCAACTGGCCGCTAGCGTTGCGTTGCACGTAGAACATGGCGGTGTCCCTCGTCACGTTGGTTCCTTGTTGGTAGACAGCAGCATAGGCAAAGATTCCCGGGCACGCAGGCCCGGCGCACGAGTATGCGCTGTCAGGGGAAGGCAGGAAAGAGCCGGCACCCACCCGGGCGGTCGTTTCGACCGCCCGGGTGGGCTGGGCATCAGCTGTCTTTGTTATCGATACGGATAGTCGGGTCGCCACCGCTGATCAACGAGTTGATCGAGGTATTGGACCAGTTGACCCCTTCCAGCTTGATCGTCACATCGGCGTTGGCCAGGCCACCGGTGGCGTTGAGCTTGCCCTCGCTGCTGACCTGCAGCGTCGAGGTGCCGTCCACCGTGGTGATCTTCAGGTAGTTGTCGATGGTGCTGCCCTTCTCGAACTGAAGTAGATCCTTCAGATCGATGCGGTCACCCTCGGCCACCTTGAAGTCCTTGATCACGTCGTTGCCGACATCGCCCGACTTCCACACGAAGGTGTCCGCACCGCTACCGCCGATCAGGATGTCATCGCCTTGGCCACCGATCAGGATGTCCTTGCCGGTACCGCCCAACAGGATGTCGTTACCTTTGCCACCATCGAGCGTGTCATCGCCACCTTGGCCGAAGAGGATGTCGTTGCCATTGCCGCCCGACAGGAAATCCTTGCCGTCGTTGGCACCGGAGATATCGAACTCGGTGTAGTGCTCGGTGATGTACTGGTGGACATTGTTGGTGGTGATGGCACTGGCCTCGACACCGCTCTTCTGCGCAACGTACGCCTGCAGGGCTTGGTAGCCCTCGCTGACGACACCGTTGAGGGTGATCAGGTCACCGAAGATGATGTCGTTGCCGTTGCCGCCATCGACCTTGTCGGCGCCTGGCAGGGTAGCCTCGGAATGCCCGAGGATCGCGCTGGCCAGGTTGGATGGGTCGATATTGGCCTGCGGCTTGCCGGCGCTGTCGTATGGCTTCAGGTCAGTCAGGCTGACATCGCTGTTCAAACCAATTGCCTGCACCTTGCTTACACCGTTAGTCCCACCCAAGAGGGCGAAGCTGGCAGACGTGTTGTTCGCCGAATCCCAGTAGTTATAAGAATCGGCATAACCGGTACCGCCCAGGCCGGAGAACTCGTAGGTGCCATCCCCTTGAGCATGAATCGTCCCGATCGTGCGGGTGGAATCAAGCACCAGGTTGCCCCAACGGTTTTCTGTGTAGGTCAGCACTTTGAGGCTGCCTTCGCTATTGATTTCAACTTTGTGCGTTGCGTCGGCCCAGACACTGAAGGTCTCACCCACCTTGTAGTTGTTGACGTTGACTACGTCATCCAGGTACTTGCCGCCGCTCCACAGGCGGTAGTTGGTCGTTTCATTGGTCTGGTAATAAGTCGGCTTACCGTCGGTGATGAAGTAGGTCAGGTTCTCTGCACCGCTGTTACCGGTAGCCATGGTGCTCTTGAAGAAGTTGGCCGTGGTTTTGAACACATCCTCATAGTTGGTACCACCGCCGTAGCTTGAACCACCCACCATCGAGTCCAGCACCGCCTGAAGCTTGGTCAGTGCGTCGGTATCGGCAAGGTTGACCGCCACGTTCTTGTTTACCTGGGTATCGAAGTCGGCGATGAAGATATTCACCGTCCCCGAAGTATCAGCGCCCAGGCTGGCTTTCAGCGTCTGGAACACCGATGCCAACTGCGCCTTGGCCGCAGCGACGGACTGGGTGCTCATACTGCCCGAGCTGTCGACCATGAAGGCAATGTTGTAGTTCTTGCCCGCCACCACGTTCAGGCCAGCCACGTCGGCGACGATGATGTCGTTGCCTTCGCTGCCATTGATGGTGTCATCGCCCGAGGTACCCACCGTCGCCTTGTAGGTGGCGCCGTAGACAGTGACCGGGATCTTGCCGGTGATGCTGTCTGAACCGCCGAGGCTTTCGGTGGCCGTGGAGGTGACGGTGATGTCGAACGTGCCTTTGTAGTACGCCGGCGGGGTCAGGGTCAGGCCGCTGAGTTTCCAGCCTGTCACGTCCACCGGCGTACCGCCGACAGTCACGGTGTGGCCCGCGCCATCGCTCAGCACAGTCCCTTTCGGAATGCCGCTGAGGGTCACGCTCAAGGTCTCGGAACCATCGGTGTCGGTCAGGCCGGTGCTGATGCTGACCAGCTTGACCGAGCCACCTTCCGGCCCTTCGTTGAGCTTGTAGCCGTCGTAGTAGCTCTGGCCATTGACGGTGTGCAGATCGGACACGCCCAGGCCAGCGTTGGCCATCTCGGTCACGTTCTGGTACATCGGGATGTTACTGCTGCTCAGGTCGGTGACGGCACCGGAGCCCGCCTGAATGTTCAGGTCATAGCTACCAGGGCCTGATTGGTTGGCGTGGTAAACCTCGATCGGGTAGTAGCCGCTGGACGTTGGGGTGAAGGTGCCAGAAATCTGGCCACCCGCGCCCCAGGTCGCAGTTACCACGGTCTTGCCACCAATGGTGACCACCAGGCTGTCATCGGCGATGCCGCTGAAGGTGTAGGTCTTGCCGGCTTCCAGGAACAGCAGGCCCGACGTTTTCGAACCGGTGCCAGCGGTGACGCTGCCATCGGACTGCACGTTGGTGGTGGTCCCACTGGAGGTAGCACTGCCGGAGTTGGCAAAGACCGTTTTCAGCGCGTCGCCAGTGATGCCGTTGCCGTCGGTACCCAGCCCTTTGAGGGTGGTCCAGACTTCCTTGGTCAGGCCTTTGGACACGACATCGGTACTGCCAATCGTCAGGGTCGGTTTGTCGGCCACCGGACTGATGTCGACCTTCATGGTCACTTCGCTGCCCAAGTTGGTGCCGTCGTTCGGCTTGTACTTGAACTGCGCGTAGTCAGCCTGTTTGTTGCCGACGCCCGAGCCGCCATAGCCGTCGGTGCCCGACTCGTTCGCCTTCGGCACGAACTTCAGGTAGTTGCTGGTGATGTCGGCCTGGCTGACGACCTGGCCCGCTTTCACATCGACCCATGCGGTGCCGTTGTAGAACTTCAGGCTACCGTCGACCGGCAGCGAGGTGATGGTCACGAACAGGCCGGTGTTGCCATCGGCATCGGTGACCTTGAAGTCGTTCCAGGTGAACAGATAGTCGGTGTCTTCCACGCCATTGACCGCGCCGCCAGTCGAAACCGGCAGGTGGTCGTTGTCGAGGATGTTGGTGGTGACACTCGCCTTGGTGCTATCGACCTGCAGGTTTTCGAAGTTGCCACCGGTGGCAGCGCCGATGGTCACGGTGAAGTTCTCGGTACCTTCAACCAGCTTGTCGTCGATGGTCTTGATATCGAACGTGACGCTGCTGCTGTTGGCCGGGATCTTCACGGTGGTGACCGCGGTGTAGTCCTGGCCGTTAGCGGTGCCGCTGTAGGTCAGGGTAACGGTGACTTCCGTTTTAGCCGGGCTGCTCAGGGTGAGGGTGTATTTGCCGGTTTCACCTTCGGTCAACGAGGTGGTGCCGGTGATACCGATGGTGGTCACATCGCCCTGGTTGCCAGTGCCTGGGGTGCCGACACCTGGCTCGTCGTTGACCACGGTGGTGGCTGTGGTTTTGTCCAGCGTCAGCTGCTCGAACTTGCTGGCACCCGCGCCGCCTACCGACTGCAGCGCCAGGCCGACAGAGGTCTGGCCGATATACACATCATCCGGCGCAGCCACGTTGACGAAGCCTGTTGCACTGTTGGCCGGCACGTTGATGACGGTTTTGCCGTCGCTCAGCGTGAAGGTCAGGGCGCCGTGGTTGTTGATCGGCAGGCCATCTTTGCTGGTCAGAGTAACGGTGTAGGTGATCACACCGCCTTCGGTTACCGAAGGCGTGGCGGTCAGCTTGGCGATGACTTCGTTCGAGGTGTCCTTGATGTCCACCGAAGCCGAAGGCTTGCTGAC